>CAZMJS010000022.1:0-40758 GCA_964566695.1 uncultured Bradymonadales bacterium | reverse complement strand
CGTATTATGCGGGTCGTTACTACCCGGAGCTCTATATTCTGGAGGCCACGGCCTACTTGAATATGTGCAATTATCCGCGGGCCGAGCGATCGGTGGAGCAGTTCCGTCAGGATTATTTGGACCAGCGGCCGGCGTTGTCAGACTTCTTGGACGAGACCTTCGAGCCGGAGGCGTTCTGGGAGCTGATGGAGACGGCCTATAATGGAGACGGCGGGGATATTCCGGAGCTATTTACCAACGCCGTGCTGGAAGATCTCAATTTCTATAATACCCACCAGGTGGTTCGAGCTCTGGAACACGAGAAGAGTTCTCTGGAGGCCAATATTGATGAACTCGGCGATTTTGGTCAGACTGTACTGGAGGATGTGGAACGGCAGTTGGAAATGAATATCGAAGAAGGTGGCATTGTTGTCCAACAACGGTTGACGGAAGTCGACCAAGAACTGCAGCGCTGGGAAAATAACGCCCAGCAGATCGAGTTTGATATTCAGAGCGAGGCGAGAGAACAATTGCAGCGACGGATTCGAACCCAAGAGATTGAGGAGCGTCAGGCCGAAGGTGGAACGACCCTGATGGTGGTAGCTGATGACTGGCAATCCTGGACCTTCGAGGGCGAGTACTGGTTGGACGAGGTAGATAGCTACCGAAGCCGAATGCGAACGGAGTGTATTGAGCAATGAAGAGTCGATATATCATCAGGATAACGATCGCGGCGGTGGCGCTGGCCCTGGGCAGCGCGCCGGCCATGGGATTTGCTCAAGATGTCACGGAGTCGGATAGGCGTACCTCCGATGATTTGATGGACGCGGCCTCGCAGCGGCTGGCCGATGATGCGGCCGCCGAAGAAGAGCGAGAGGTCGAGGAGCTGGAAGCGCAGGACGAGCTGACGCTGGAGGATTATGAGGCCGCCGAGGAGGGCCTGACGCCAGAAGAGCTCGATCAGCTCCAGCGCCAGTTGGAGCAGACGAACTCGGAGATGATCGCGCAGTTGGAAGACATCATCGCCGGCCAGCCACAGAGTCCTCAGCGACCGGAGTGGATGTTCCAGAAAGCGGAGCTGATGTGGGAGCTGCGCAATATGGAGTATATCCGGGAGCGCAATGACTATAATGCCTGCCTGGACGCCGTCTACGACGGCCCATTGGAAGAAGAGGATTGTGATGAGCCGGAGCCGGAGTACGGCGAACCCCAGGAGATCTACGAACAGATCGTGTTGGAGTTTCCGGACTATCAGCGGCTGGATGAGGTCATTTTTCGTCTGGGAAGCGGCCTGCTGGACGGAGGACAGGGCGCAGAGGGCGTGGAATACCTCAACCGCCTGATCGCCGATTACCCGAATTCACGCTACGTGCCGGACTCCCGTCTGGCTCTGGGCGATTATTTCTTTGAGCAGCATATGACGGGGGCGGCCAAGGATAATTACGTCCACGTATTGGATCACGAAGAGTATCGAAATTATGACTACGCCCTCTATCAACTGGCGTGGACGAACTTCAATATGGGTGAGTGGCGCGACAGTGCCGATCGATTCATGGAGGTTATCGAGCGAGAAGATGATACCTCCGCGTGGGGGCTACTGGCGGATCGCGCGGCGAACGACTTGATCTTGGCGTTGGCCGAGATCCCCGGCGGTTGGATTGAAGCTCGCGACTACTTCATCGATCTTCGCGATCGGGAGTATGCCATTGGTCAGATGCAGCGCATGGCGCAGCAGTTGGAGGCCCAGGGCAACGATCCGGATGCCATCGCCACCTACGATTGGTTGATTGAAGAGGAGCCCAATAACCCGGATGTGCCGGATTGGGCGGACGCCATCACGCGAACGGAGCGGGAAAATAGCTTCGAAAACTATGAAGAGCGGGTCATTGAGTTTGCCAGTTTCCTCCACCCGGATCACACGTGGTACCGAAATAATGAGGACGACGAGCAGGCCATCGACATGGCCAACCGCTACGTGAGGAATAACCTGGCGCGCCTGGGAACGCATTATCACTCCGAGGCCCAAGATGACGATGATATGGAGAAGTACACGCAGGCTGCGGAGTATTATCAGCAGTTTATCGACCGCTTCCCAGACGATCATATCTCCTTTGATATGACCTTCTTCCTCGGAGAGATCTATCTGTTTAGCCTGGAGGAGTACGCCCAGGCGGCGGAGCAATACCAGTTGGTGGTTGATCTCTACGAAAATGACAATGTGCCCGAGGGGGCCGACGAGCAGGACGTCGAGGAATTCGTCCGAGACGCGGCCTATAATATCGTCGTTTCCTACAACAACCTGGTCCGAAAGCATCACCCGGAGAGCATTCTGGTCAAGATGGCGGAGCGGGCCGGTGAAGATCCGGAACTGACCTCCGATGGCATCGAAGGCGAAATTGACGCCGACGAGGAACCCGACGAGGTGGTTCGCGAAGATCTGCTGGAGTGGGAGGCGGGCTTTGTGCGAGCCAGTGATCAATTCGCGGAGATGTATCCCAACGACGATATCACGCCGACGGTGGACTATGTGGCCGCCGAGGTCTATCGCGACCGGGGTCACTTCGATAGCTGCATTCCGCGCTATGAGAGCATCATCGAGAACGCGCCGGAGCACACCTATGCAAGCTATGCTGGAAACTCATTGCTGGAGGCCAACTATCGCCTCCAAGATTGGGACCAGGTGGAGTACTGGGCCCGCCACCTGATGGAGAACGAGATCTTCGACGTGACGCCCGAAGAGTCGCTGACCTCGGCGATCGCCTTCGCCATCAACCAGCGAGCCATGGAGTATATGGACGAAGATCAGCACAGCCAGGGTGCCGAGGAACTGCTGCGCCTGGTGGAGGAGTTCCCGGATTCCGACCTGGCCTCGGGCGCGCTATTCAACGCGGCGGCCGTGTTTGAGGAAGGTGATGAAATCTCGCGGGCCGTCGAAATTTACCAGCAAGTGGTCGACGAGTACCCCGACGAGTCTCAGGTGCCGGAGGCGCTTCTGGCGCTCGGACAAATCCACGAGGCACGAACGGACTTCGCACGAGCGGCGGATTATTATCTGCGCCTGTCGGAAGAAGCCTATCGGGACTATCGCCCAGAGAACGAAGAGGCGATGAGCGCGGTGGACGCCGTGTTCAACTCGGCGGCTCTGCGCCAGGCCATGGAGGACTGGGATGACGCCATCGACACGTATGAGCTCTATCTGGAGCTGTTCGACGATGAGATCGACGATCGCCAAGAGGTAGAGTACGAATTGGCCTTTTTGGAGCAGGAGCGCGATAACTGGGAGGCCAGCCGCGACCGATTTGAAGATTACCTGGATTCCTGGGGCGACGATGTGCCGCTGTACGAGCGCGTGGAGTCCTATACGGAGTTGGGCTTGATTGCCGAACGATTGCAGGAAAACGGATGGGAAGAGGCAGCCGACGAATACTTCGAGGATTCGTTCACGCTGTGGATGGATACCGAGGCATGGGAAGAGGCGTTTGGCGAGGAATATAGTGACTATCGTCGGGCCGTAAATGATGAGGCGGCTCAGGCTCGCTTCCATCAGGCGGAATACGTCTTCGAGGAGTTCCTAGACGTTCGACTGGAGTTCCCACCGGAGCGGTTGTCGGAACTGGCGACGCAGAAGGCGGAGCTTCAGCAGGAAGCGGAGGCGTACTACCGCGAAATCATTCAAGAAACGGGAAGCCCGCGATGGATTTCGGCGGCGGCGTTTCGCCGGGGACAGAGTTATCGCGACTTCGCGGAGGCCCTGTTCGACCTGCCAATACCGGAAGGACTGACACCGGACCAGGAGTTCGAATATGAAATGTCGGTCCAAGACTTCGCCCTTCCGCTGCAAGAGCAGTCGCTGGACTCCTTTGAGCGGGCGCTGGAACTGGCGCTTCGCTACGAGGCCTATAACGAATGGAGCGCCCGATCGGCGGCCGAGATCAGCGATCTGGAGAGTGGAAGCTTCCCGGTCACGGAGCAAGATGGGGTAGACCCGACGCACTTCCGGGTGGAGTTCTTTGCGCCTGACCCGGTGCGTGACCGCGATGTGGTGCGCCAGCGTGGCGCCGATCGCTTTGAGCGCCTGCGACCGGAGGAGCCGGACCCAGACCTGGAGCCGGGACACCCGCACTACGATCCGGAGCTCGATCGGGATTCGCCGGAGTTCAACCCCGAGAAGTATCAGGAGATCTTCGGGCCCCCAGAAGGTGAGGAAGGAGAAGGCGAGCCTCAAGCCCGACGGGGAGGTCAATAATGAGTGAACAGACCAATGAGATGACCGAGGATCGCAAGAGCTTCGATGGCATCGCCGTGAGACGAGAGGATGCAACGATGAATAGGAAGGCGACAATATTGAGATCGGGCCTGGCGGTGGCCGCCGCCCTGGGGCTGGCTCTGGGCGTGGGTTGCAGTTCGACACCCACCGTGGAAGATCCGGAACCGGAGCCGGAGCTCACGGAGATCGAGGAGATCTCCAAGGAAACCGGTATCTCCGTGCAGGCGCTGGAGATGTTCGAGGAAGCCGGCGAACTTATGGATGCCGGTGAATTGGTGGAGGCGTCGGAGCTCCTAGCGCAAGTGGTAGAGGACGAGCCGTATTTCGCGGAGGCCCATTATAATCTGGGGCTTGTCTACGGCGATATCGAACAGCACGATCTGGCGGTGGAGCATATTGAGCGCGCCAGAGACCTGGAGCCAGAGGTCTTCGATTATACGATCGCCATGGCCAAGGCTCACGCCGAAGCCGGCGAGTATAGCGATGCCCGACGGTTGTTTAACGAGGTGATTCAGCGAGAGCCCGGAAACCTCACTGCGATCAACAACCTTGCGGTGATTTCGTTGAGGGAAGGCGATGAACAGCAAGCGCTGGACTATGTGGAGGAGATCCTCCGAGAAGACAATGACAATGTGGGCGCCCTCAATACGCTGGGCCTGATCTATATGGAGCGGGAGAATATCTCCCTGGCGCGCTTTGTGTTGGGCAGAGCGCTGGAGCAAGATGATAGCAATCCCGATGTGCATAATAACCTGGGGTTGGTATACCTGCAGGACGACAATGTCCCCAGCGCGGTACGGCACTTTAATCTAGCTGTGGAGGCGGACCCCAATTATTTGGAGAGTCGAATCAACCTGGGGTCGATCTTGATCGAGTACTTGGACTATGACAGGGCCGACGAGCACTTTAGCCATGTGGTGAACCTGACGCCCGAAAATTGCGTGGCCAACCTCGGTAAAGGGGCCACGAGCTTTGCAAAGGGCGAGCACGAAGAGGCAAGGGATCGCTTCGAGTATTACCTGGAGATGTGCGATAGCGATCACTACTCGAGCCATGAACGATTGGCGACGCTCAACGAAGGCCCGTTGGAGAATCCGGCGCAGGCCATTGAGCACTACGAAGCGTTGTTGGCACTCAGTACTGACGAGGATGATCAAGCCCAATACGAAGCAGAGATCAACTTCCTCCAAAGCCAGATGGAACGACAGGCGCAGCCCGACGACGACGAGAGTTGACGCTCATGGGAGGCAGTCGCTATAATTGAATGTCGACCGTAGGTAGATGACCCCAAAGCCGGAAGGTGATGAGATGAAGAAGATCGCGATTTTGTTGGCCCTGACCTTTGTGATGGCCTCCAGCGCCACGGCGATGGCGGACGAGGCACAGACCGAATTCTACGACTTTGAGAATATGCATATCGACGGTGAATTCGTGTCGCCCGACCTGGAGCATATGGAAGGGCAGGGAGAGGCTCAATTCGATCGTCTCCTGAACCTTCAGACGAGCTTTATTCCCAAAGTGGAAGAGAGCACCCAAGAGCCGTCGCTGCGCTGAGTAAGGACAGATGATCGGCATCGAGAGAGACGCGCCCCGAGAGGGGTGCGTCTTTTTTGGTTGATCGTGGAAAAATTTTACGAAAAAGCAACGCTGGAGGGGCTGAAATTTGGGGACGGGAATGATAGGGTGGGGTAACCGCCACGTCATGACAATCATTGCTCGCCGAATGAGGGGTTAGGCGTGGGCGGGGGACAACGTTTCGAGCGCGGATCAAGAGACATTCCATAAGGAGCAGTTCCACGATGAAGATCATCTGCGATAGCTGTGGGGCCAAGTATTCAATTGCCGATGAAAAGGTTCAGGGCAAGGTATTCAAGATCCGCTGCAAAAAGTGCAGCGAGGTCATCGTGGTCGAGGGGACATCGGTGGCAAGCGGAGGCGGGGGCGTCGATGATTATCAGTCGGCCTACGAGGATGAGGGAGCCTCGGAATGGTACGTGGTGATCGATGGCGAACGGGTGGGACCGGTGACCGCAGGGGAGGTTGAGGGGTATTTTTCGGCGGGCCAATTGCATGCCGAGAGTTATATCTGGAAGGACGGGCTCGACGACTGGGTGATGCTGGAGACGGTGGACGCCTTTGGTCATTTATTGCAGGAGTCGGCAGGACCCAACGAAAAAACGATGATCTCCGATAATCCGCTGCACGAGAAGGACCGACAAGAGGCAGCGGAAGAATCGCCTGGTGAGCGCGAGGGGATGGAGGCAGCAGGTGTGGAACTCGGCGGTGGGGGCGGGGACGCCACAGCGGTGATGAATCCCGATAATTTCCGCCAGCAGGCAGAGGCCCAGCAAGCGGCGATGGCGGACCAGACCGTGGAGTCGAGTGGGTTGGACATGGGCGGAGGTGCCAATTCTGGAGACGCCGGGTATGACCAGGGCGGCCACCAGGGGGTCGATGCCGGTGGAAGCGGTGGATGGGGGGACGACGGGGCTGACGGATCGATGGGGCAAGGGGCGGCCAGCCAAGAAGAGCCCTATGTGGAGCAGCCCCAGGAACAAGGCGGCTTTGGAGCGCCGGTGGGGCAAGATGGGTCGATGAGTGATGGAGGAGGATTTGAAGGAGGGGGAGGATACGACGGAGCGGCAGATTATGATGATGGGGGTTATGATGACGGGGGATATGACTCGGAAGATGGCGGGATGTTTGCGGCCTTCGATGATGAAGAGGAATCGTATGATGAGCCAGAGACCGGCGGGGGCGGACTGGATTTAGGGGGCGGTGGTAGTGGCGATGGCGGCGGTGAGGAGGGAGAGGACCTCGTAGCGGCGCGAAATGAAAATAGCGTCCTGTTCAGCCTCAGCAGTGTCGATCAAGTGGAAGCGGTCAATAAGCAAGATGGCCAGGGAAGCGCGGCCAACGATAAGTCCGGCCTGATCGATATTCAGTCTCTTGCGTCGTCCCATGCAGCGATGGGCGAAGGGGGGGCATCGGACGATGAGGATGAGGAGTTTGTCTCTGGCACCATGAGCATGCCGGCGATGATGCCCAGCGGCAGCCAGAAGAGCAATACAGGGCTGATCGTAGGCATCAGCGTGGCGGTTGCGCTATTGCTGGCCATCGTCGGAGGCGTGGTGGTGTACCTGCTACTCGCCGAGGACGATGATCCGGTGGAGATGCAAGAAGACGCGATGGTGGCGCAGCAGGAAGAGGAAGAGGAGGACGAAGAGGAAGACGAGGAGTTGGCGGCGGCCGAGGCGGCGCGTCAGGCGGCGGAGGAAGAAGAGGACGAAGAGGACGAGGAAGACGAAGAAGAGGTCGCCGAGGAAGAAGAAGATGACGAAGAAGAGGAAGAAGAAGCGGTGGCCCAGGCTGAGCCCTCTGGGCAGCGAGCGACGGGCGGTGGTTCGGGTAGCGGCGGGGGATCAGCACCCTCGCCTTCGCCGACGCCTCAGCCGGAGCCGGAGCCAGAGCCAGAGCCTCAGCAGCAGCAGGGAGGCGGCGGTATCCTAAGCGATCTCGATCGTCAGTCGGAGCCGGAGCCCGAAGAGGAGCCAGCGGAGGAGTTGCCGGAGCGGTTGTCGCGCTCCGATGTGCAGGGGACTATCCGCAGGTATAACTCACAGGTGTCGGCCTGTTCGCGAGACTCCAACCCCGATGGGTTGTCGGGTAATGCCACGGTGCGATTCGTGGTGACGGGGTCGGGAAATGTCTCGTCAGCGGACGCCCAGGGCGAGTTCGCGGGCACAGAAGTCGGCAATTGCATCGAGGGCGTGGTTGAGGGCATGCGTTTTCCGGAGACCCAAGACGACCGGCGCACGATCAATTATCCGTTTAGTGTGCGCTGAGGGGAATTAGGCCTGGCGCTCGTCGTCCAATAGTTGTTGGAGGCGAGGGTCATCGGTCCTCACGGCGAGGGTGGAACCGCCGCCGTGGGTGACCGATCCGGGAGGGGCTCCGGGAGATTTTCGGACATATTTTGCGCGGGTGTGGGTGACGTCGACAATGGAGTCGCGTCGGCCCTTGGAGAAGTGAGCGGCCAGAAGAGCGGCATCGATGAGGTCGTCGTGGCGCGGGTCGCTATTTTTATCGACCCGTAAAATGACGTGGGAGCCGGCCCAATCGCGGGCATGGAGCCACACGTCGCGTCCGCGGGCGATGCTGGTGGTCAGGGTGTCGTTGGCCTCGGCGTTTCGTCCCACCAGGATGGGCTGGCCGCTTTTGGCGCGAAATTGTCGGTACGGTGGGAGGGATTGACGGGACTTCTGGGAGGGGGCGTGGCTCGGTTTGTCGGGGAGGATGGAGGCCTGTTGCCACCGATCTTTTAGGGCGTGGAGTTGCTCGAGGGACATGTCATCGTGAAGTTCGTCTGCGGCATCCTGGACCTCGTCGGCGAGTTCCAGGGTATGTAAGAGGCGGGACTCCACTTTGTCGCGGGCATCGGATAGGCGGCGATACTCGTGGAAGTAGTGGTCGATATTGGCCTGGAGGTCGAGGGCCGGATCCAGGGGGATCTCCACGTCGGGCATGCCCTCCTCGTAGAAATCGGGAACGGTCACGGAGGAGGCACCGGGTTGGACCTGTCCATAGGCCGATTGGAGCAATTCGCCATAGCGTCGAAAGCGGTCGGCGTTGTCGATGCGCTGGAGGTCGTCTTCGATGTGGGAGGCGCGGCGCTGGAGTCGTTTGAGGCGCTTTCTAAGGCGGCGCCGAAGCTCGAGGAAGGTCTGGCGAGTTTGTCGCTGAGCTTTGGATTGGGAGAAGAGTTGATGGAGGGCCTGCGATCGCTCGCCGGTGGGCGCGGTATCCTCCAGAACGGGGCGCAACCGGTCGGTATCGGCCCAATCCGGGGGGGGAGGCGGCGCTTGATAGATATCGCCGATAGCGGTGGAGCGCTCGCCCAGGGAGCGGGCATGGGCGGTGGTGATGATGCGGTCGTCGGCGTCCAAGAGCCAGAGGTTGGGGTGACGGCCCAAAAGCTCGAGGACGAGGGTCAGTTCAAGCCGGGGCGCTTTGTCATCGTCGTCGGTGGGCTCCCACTGGGGATCGATGGCCGATAGGTGGAGGCGAACGATGCGATCCTGAGGCGCCATGTCGATGGATTGGATCCAGGCGCCGTGGAGCCACTTGCGCAATAACATGGTTGTCGGCGACGGGTGTGGCGGTTGCTGGGGCTTGGTGTCTACGAGATGGAGTCGCGTATCCTTGTCCTCCACGTGGATGAGGAGGTGATGGGTGTGGCCCGGGGCGCGGCATTGGAAGACCCAGGCTCGGGGACGGCTTTCGAAGACGCGTTGGATGCGACTGGGGACGACGAGCTCCTGGAGTTCCTCAACGACCCGTTGGGCTTCTAGGCGAGAGAGATCAATGGTCATCGGCGGGGGCTCCGGCGCACAAGAATTTGGAAAAATGGGTGGACGTGGTAGCCTCGGGGCGAGGTTCGTGCCGGCATTGTGGTCGGCGACGGTCGCCGTAGAAGCAGGTCCACGAGCAGGTGCAGGAGTAAAGATATCATGGGCGTAAAAGTAAAGGGCGTAACAGGGCGGTTGGGGCGATGGATGCTGGTGTTGGGGGCGGTGTGGGCACTGGGCAGTGGGTGCGCGGTGTTCAGCGGGAGCGAGAACGACGAGGATCGCGAACAGGCGGATTGGCATTTCGAGATGGGCCAGGGCTATTTCGAGTCCCAGGACACGACGCACGCCATTCGCGAGTTAAGCCAGGCCGTAGAGATCGATCCGGACCACGCCGATGCCCATCACCTGCTGGGGTTTATCTATATGGGGAGGCGCGATCACGAACGGGCGGTGCATCATTTCCAGGAGACGCTGCGCCTGGAGCCGGAGTACCACTCGGCGATGAATAACCTGGGGTCAGTCTATCTGGCGATGGGTTATTGGGAGGAAGCGGCGGAGGTCTTTGAGGATCTGGTCGACGAGACGCTCTATGCGACGCCGGAGTTGGCCCACAATAATCTGGGGTGGGCCTATCACCAGATGGGCCGACATGCGGAGGCGTTGGAGCACTTGAGACGGGCGGCCTATCTGGCGCCGGAGATGTGCCTGGCCGATAATAATAAGGGGCGGGTCTACGAAGAAATGGGCAATCGCAGTCGGGCGGAGCGTCATTTCCGGCGAGCCATCGAGAAGTGTCCACGAAACTATCAGGAGCCGCACTATTATCTGGGTCGGATGATGCAAGAGCAGGGCGATGATAATGCGCGGGCGCACTTCGAGCGATGCATCGAGATCCGCTCTCAGAATGATCTGGCCGAGCGGTGTCGCCAATTTTTAGAGGTTCACTGAGGGCGATAGAGACCAGGGATTAAAGGGGGGCGGCGTCGACGTCGATGACGAGGGTCATGGTGGAGGCGTTTTGGAGGGTTCCCATGGGGGCGCGGTAGGGCTGCAGGTTGAGATCGTCGTGGGTGACGTCTGTGCGGCCTTGAACGCGGAGGGTGGGATCGACCTGGAGGTCGACGGGAAATTCAAAGTCGTGGCGGTGAAGTTTGACGACCAGGGAGGCGTTGAGGATCCAGCGGCCGGGCTCCTCGACGTTGGCCCCACTGACGCGGAAGTCGATATTGCCAAAGGAATCGGCGTCCAGTTGAGATGAGGCGAGCATATTCTTTTTGGTCTGGCGGCGATCCTTTTGAGAGACGTCGGGGTCGAGGCCGACACGTCGACGGTCGTCGGGGTGGTCGACAACCAGGGAGGTGACGGGGAAACTAAGGGCGAAGCGAAGGGCCTGGGGATCGTCGGGGTCCAGGGAGAGGGTGGAGGTGAACTCGGCGGCCCGGACGACGTGGTCATGGCCCAGGCGGGAGAGGAGTTTGGAGTCGTCGTTTCGCACCAAGATGGCGGCAAAGGTGTTGGAGGGACGGAGACGAAAGCGGCGAAGGGTCATGGGGCACTCCGGGGGCGGAGGAGGTCAGGAGGCGTCGGTGATGGGATCGTAGGCCGTCTTTCGACGACGCAGACGGGCCGTCTGGTCGGTGGCGATCAGGGTGCCCGGGGTGCCGGAGGCGATATTGGCGGCGTTGGCCTCGTCGGTGTCGATGTGCATCTCCAGGCGGAAGTCCGGGGAGACGCGCACGAGGACATCGCCGAAGACAAGATCCCGATCGCCACCGGTGGCGGCGACCTCGACGACATCTCGATCGTTGACCCCGAAGTGGCGAGCGTCGTCGGGGGTCATGTGGATGTGGCGCCAGGCGCAGATGACGCCGCGCTCCAGTTTTACGCGACCGACCGAGCCCTCGACGATGATGCCCGGGGTATTATCAATGTCGCCAGAGGCGCGGACGGGGGCGTCGACGCCGAGGTGGAATTCGTCGGTGCGCGAAATCTCAAGCTGGTCGATATCACGGGGCGGACCGAGGATGCGCACCGATTCAAATTCGCCCTTGGGCCCGATGACGCGAACGGTCTCCTCGGCGGCGTATTGGCCGGGCTGAGAGAGGTCGTTTCGGGGAGTGAGCTCATAGTCCGGGCCGAAGAGGCGGTCGATGGTGGGCTGACTGAGGTGAATGTGGCGGGCGCTGACGGCGATGGGGATGGTGCGCTCTTCTTCGATGCGGTGGCGATCCATGACGATATTGGAGCATTGCTCGGCGATGGCGCGACTCTCGTCGGTGGCCACGACCAGCAGGTGGGTGCGGCTGGTGGGCGTGGAGATGAGAGAGGTGAAGTCCGGGGCGTCGAGGGAGACGTCGCGATTGGCTTCTTCGTCGAGGTGAGCGCCCAAGAATTGGAAGCGCTGGGCGACGCGGTGGCGGACGATGGCGCTATGTTCGCCGATGCCAGCGGTGAAGACGATGGCGTCGACGCCGCCCATGACGGCGGCGTAGGCGCCGATATATTTTCTCAGGCGGTGCGAGAATACCTGAATCGCCAGGCGGGCGTCGTCATCGCCGTCGGCGGCCCGCTGTTCGATGTCGCGCATATCGCTGCTGCCGTCGGAGAGGCCGTAAAGCCCGCTTTCCTGATTGAGGATGCGGTCCATTTCCTGGGCGCTATAGCCCTCCTCGCGCATGATTTTGAGGAGGAGGCCGGGGTCGACATCCCCGCTGCGGGTGCCCATCACGAGGCCCTCCAGGGGGGTCAGTCCCATGCTGGTCTCGACGGAGCGGCCGTATTCCACGGCGCAGATACTGGCGCCGTTGCCGAGGTGACAGGTGATCAGGCGCAGGTCGCGAAGATCGCTATCGAGGTACTTGGCGGCACGCTTGGCGACGAAGCGATGGCTGATACCGTGAAAGCCGTAGCGCTGGAGGTCGTGGTGTCGGCGAAGTTCGGCCGGGAGGGCGTAGGCCCGGGCGCGGGTGGGAAGAGTGGCGTGAAAGGCGGTGTCGAAGACGGCGATGTGGGGAAGGTCCGAAAGGTAGTGTTTGGCGATCTCGATACCCTGCAGGTTGATGGGGATATGCAGGGGGGCAAGATCGGTGAGGTCCTCCAGCGTGGCGAGGAGTGCGTCGTCAATGATGCGGGGATGGTGAAAGTCATCGCCGCCGTGGACCACGCGATGGCCCACGGCCTTGAGCTGTAGGTCCGATCCATTGTGCTCCAGGAGGGCCTGGAAGGCGGCGTGGATGGCGTCTCGGTGGGAGCGCTGGCCGGAGTCCAGAGCGGTGGTCTGGCCGTCGATGGTCAACTGAGCAGAGTCCTGGCCGACGCGCTCCACGCTGAGGCGGTGGGCGGCCTCGCCAGTAAGGTGGTCCACGACGTCGAGTTTGATGGAGGAGCTGCCGCAGTTGAGGACGAGAATATGCATGGATTCCCCGGGACTGATAAAACGATGGGAGAGGGCCAGAAAAGTAAGGGGAGATTTTCACAAGCGGCGCTCAGGCGCAAGGGCGAGGAGTCGGCGCGCCGGCGGCTGAGGTGTGCCTTGAGTTGGGGGGGTATGATCGCTAAGGTGGCGCCGCTTGTCGGCTTGAATTTTGATTCAGTGAAGCTCAGCAGATCACGGGTCGACGATCATAACCAATTTAAGTCAGTTCTTGACACCTCTTTCCTCGGGAAGGGGTGAATTCAGCGCCACCGGGAGAGTTCGATCATGAGCAAATCAGTTCAGACGGAGCAAGTCGAAGAAGCCAATGGAAAATTGGCGGTGTTGATTCCCGGGTTGGGGGCGGTGGCGACGACATTTATCGCTGGGGTGGAAGCGATTCGCCAAGGGGTGACGCCGGCGGTGGGAAGCGTCAGTCAGCAGGGAACCTTGCGGGTGGATGGGGATACCCGCCGACTGGGTGAGGTCGTGGATCTGAGTGGCCTGGAAGATCTGGAATTTGGTGGGTGGGACATCTATGAGGGCAATTGCTACGACGCCGCCAAAGAAGCGGACGTCTTGTCGGCGGAGCACCTGGAGGCGGTGCGGGAGTTGCTGGAGGGGATCGAGCCGATGAAGGCGGTATTCGATCAGGATTATGTGCGCAATTTGGAGGGGCCAAACGTCAAAGCGCAAAGCAGCAAGCGAGCACTGGTAGAGGCGCTGCGAGAAGATATTCGACGGTTTATGGAGGATCGCGGCTGCGACCGCGGGGTGGCCGTGTGGTGCGGGTCCACGGAGAAATATATCGCCCCCGGTGAGGTGCACCATAGCCTGGCGGCCTTTGAGCAGGGGCTCGATGATGACCATGACGCCATCAGCCCCAGCCTGATGTACGCCTACGCCTGTCTGAAGGAGGGCGTGCCCTATGCCAACGGCGCGCCGAACCTGACCACGGATTGCCCGGCGCTGGTGGAGTTGGCGGAGCAAGAGGGCGTGGCGATCGCCGGCAAGGATTTTAAGACGGGGCAAACGCTGATCAAGACGATTTTGGCGCCCGGGTTCTCGGCGCGCTACCTGGGGGTCCATGGGTGGTATTCCACCAATATTCTGGGCAACCGAGATGGCAAGGTGCTCGACGATCCGGGGAGCTTTAAGACCAAGGAAGAGAGCAAGCTGTCGGTGCTGGAGTCCATCCTGGACGCCGGGGAGCACCCGGCTCTGTACGAGGATATGAAACACAAGGTGCGCATCGATTATTATCCCCCTCGGGGCGACAATAAAGAGGGATGGGATAATATCGACATCTTCGGGTGGATGGGCTATCCGATGCAGATCAAGGTCAACTTCTTGTGTCGGGATTCCATTCTGGCGGCGCCCCTGGTCTTGGACCTGGCCCTGTTTTTGGACCTGGCCCAGCGCGGTGGGGCGTCGGGGGTGCAGGATTGGCTGTCCTTTTTCTTTAAGAGCCCCCAGGCCGAGGAGGGGGAGTTTCCGGTCCACGATCTCTTCGATCAGCAGCGGGCATTGGCGATGCAACTGGCCCACTTTGGAGGGCTGGAATGCGAGCCCATGGAAGGGGGCCCGGCCGATATTGGCTTGGGTTGAGCCATGGTGGGAGGGCGCGTCAGATTGACAGTCGATCCCGGGGGGCGGTACCGTTTTCCGACACGTATTTGAGCGGCCATCGGGAGCAGGTATCCCACTCACGGAACCATTGATGACGACGAGGTAGGTATGACAGCGCTAATAATCATCGCCCTGGTATTTTTGGTCATTTTGATAGGGGTGGGGGCCTTTTTCGCCGGCATGTATAATCGGCTGGTCAAACTTCGTCAGCGCTTCAAGAATGCCTATTCGCAGATCGACGTTCAGTTGAAGCGGCGCTATGAGCTGATCCCAAATTTGGTGGAGACGGCCAAGGCCTTTATGGATCACGAGCGAGGAACGCTAGAGGCGGTCATCAAGGCGCGAAACCAGGCGCAGCAGGCCAACCAGCAGGCGTCAAAAAAACCCGGGGATCCAGAGGCCATTAAGAACCTGATGGGCGCCGAGGCGGCGCTGACGGGCTCGCTGGGCAATCTCTTTGCGCTGCGCGAAGATTATCCGGAGCTGAAGTCGGACAAGACGATGAATAACCTGATGGAGGAGCTCACCTCGACGGAGAATAAGATCGCCTTTTCGCGACAGGCCTATAACGACTCGGTGACGCGCTATAATACGGCGCGTGAGTCCTTCCCGGCGGTGATGTTTGCCGGCATGATGGGCTTTGAAGAGGCGATGCTCTTTGAGGTGGAAAACCAGGAAGAGCGCGAAGCGGTGAAGGTGTCGTTCAACTGATAATACGGGTCGGGGGGCCCTGGGTGGATAGGCGACGATCTCAGAGTAGGGCGACGAGGAGTGCCGGTGAGTACGCAGGGAAACACCGATTTTTTTTCGAGGCAGGACGAGGCTCGCAAGGCGACGGGTCGGCTGATCGTGCTTTTCGGGCTGGCAGTGGTCATGCTTTCGGTGGGGACATATCTGGGGATGCTGGCCCTGATAACGGCCATCGACCCGGACATAGCTGCCGAATATATCGGCAGTGCCTCCGTGTTCTATGTCGACTTTGAATTGGCCTTCTGGGCATTGATGGTCACGGGACTGGTGATCGGCGCCGGGAGTTATTTTAAGACCAGTGGGTTGAGCAAGGGGGGAAGCGTAGTCGCCGAGGAGATGGGCGGTCGAGAGGTCGATTCCTCGGCGTCTGATCCGCTGGTCAGCCGCTATGTGAATATCGTGGAGGAGATGTCCATCGCATCGGGCGTGCCGGTGCCGCGGATGTATGTGCTGGATGGAGAGCCGGGGATCAACGCCTTTGCCGCCGGGTATACGATGAATGACGCGGCGGTGGCGGTGACGCGGGGCGCTCTGGAGCAATTGGATCGCGATGAGCTTCAGGGCGTGGTGGCCCATGAGTTTAGCCATATTCTCAACGGGGATATGCGGCTCAATATCCGGCTCATCGGGGTCATCCACGGGATCTTGGTGATGTATTTGACGGGGCGGATCTTGATGAGCGCCCTGCGAGGCGGCGGGTCGCGAGGCCGCGGTGGCGGGGTGGCGGCCGTGGCAGTGGCGGGGCTCGTTCTGTGGCTCTTTGGGCTGGGGGGGCTTCTGTGCGGGCGATTGATCAAGAGCGCCGTGTCGCGCCAGCGCGAATACCTGGCGGACGCGGCGGCCGTGCAGTTTACGAGAAACCCCGCGGGACTGGCGGGAGCGTTAAAGAAGATCGGGGGGTATGAGCACGGCTCGAAATTGAACTCCAAGGAGGCCGAAGAGGTCAGTCATATGTGTTTTGGCAACGTCCGATCTGGGGGCGTGGGGCTGCTGACGGGGTGGATGAGCACCCACCCGCCGCTGGAGGAGCGAATCCGAGCGTTGGATCCGGCGTTTGAAGGGCATTATGCGAAGCTCAAGGGCGCGCCTTCCACGGCGACGCAGGGCGGGGGACATGCCGCGGCGTCAGGGCTGGCCGGTGGCGCCGGTGGTGGAGGGGCAGCGGGGACGCCGACCTACGAGATGAAGGCCGGCGACGTGACGAAGTCGGTGGGCCAGACCTCGTCGCAGCAACTGGTGTATTGCTCCAGTTTGCTCGATGAGGTTCCCCAGGAGTTGATGGTCGCACGGTCGGAGCCCATGGGGGCGATGGCCCTTGTCTATACGATGCTGCTGGACGACGATCCGGAGGAACGCAAGAAGCAGTCGAAGATGCTCAAGCGCTACGCCCAGCCAGGGGTGATCGGGGAAGCTCGTAAATTATGGGGCAAGATCGGCGAGTTACGCCCGGAGCTGAGGTTGCCCCTGCTTGATCTATTGGTGCCAACGCTTCGACGGCTGACGGATCAGCAGTACGAGGCGTTTACGTCGATGGTCGATCGCCTGATCTGGGCCGACGATAAGGTAAGCTTTGATGAGTTCATCCTGGAGCAGGTGTTGATGCATCGACTGGAGATGGCTCGGTTCGACGCCAATCGCAAGGTGGTTCAATTTCACTCCTTCGGCGGGGTGATCGGTGAGATCGAGATCGTGTTGTCCTGCGTGGCCCACGTGGGGCACGACAACGAGCGAGAGGTTCGGATGTCGTTTTCGGAGGCCATGGATCAATTGCCCCCGGCGGTGGCGGAAAAGATCAGTTATCGCCCACCCGAGCGGTGGACCTACTCCAATGTCAGCGCCTGCCTGGAGCGGTTGTCCAAGGCGTCGCCGAAGATCAAAAAAGCGGTCATCGATGCGTGCGCCCACTGCGTGATGGGGGACGACGCGGTGGTGATCCGAGAAGCGGAAATTTTGAGAGCCATCTGTGAATCCCTGGACGTACCGCTGCCGCCCTTTATCCCGGCGGCCGTCGAGCGGGGATAGCCAAGGCGATGGGTTGAAGGCGACAGGGGGGTGTTTACGGTTGGCCCACGACGGAAAGTATTCATCCAAGGTTCCAACCCAGGAGACGACCTATGGCAAACTCAGTTGATAAAGCGACGCTGATTGAGGGGCTCAACGAAGATCTGGCCCACGAGTATCAGGCCATCGTGATGTATAATACCTACGCCGCGAAGGTGTCGGGGATTCACCGCAACGAGTTGAAATCATTTTTCGAGGCGGAGGTGGCCGACGAGTTGAATCACGCGGCGTTTCTGGCCAATAAGATCACGGCGTTGGGCGGTGAGCCGACCACGCGAGCAGCGTCGCTGGAGACAACGGCCAGCACGGCGAGAGAGATGTTGGAGCAGGTGGTCAAGGCGGAGAGCGAGACGATCGAGCGCTACGTCAAGCGCATGCGTCAGGCCGAGGCCTTTGGCGACTACGGACTGGAAGCGCAGCTTCACGATATGATCGCCGACGAGACTGGTCATAAGGAAGAGGCAGAAAAGATCCTGCGGGGTCGTTGGGAACACTGAGCCGGCGCTCTGTGACGGGATATAGCGACGGCGAAGCCGGAGTCCCAAAGGGCTCCGGCTTTATTCATGAGTCCAAGAGGTGATCGCGTAGCTCATGGAATTCGGAAGGGGGGCATTGCCAGGCGTCGTCGGGGAGGTCGCGGATGGGCGCCGGGGATTGATCCCAGCGGGTCTGGTTGTCGATGACCGTGCTGAGATGAATGGTGTCGTGGTAGGGAGGATCGATGGAGAGACACCAGCCGCGTTGGTCGCCGGGCGACTCGTAATCCGTCCAGCGCGATAGGGAGACCTGGTTTAGGGCCTGGCGATCCCAGGAGCTTCGGTCGACGGTCAGGCGATGCGACGAGGAGAGGAGGAGATCGACCTCGTCGACCAGATCCTCATGGCGGATCCATCGAAATTGAAGGCCGTGCCACATGGGCCGCCATTTAAGAATCCAGGGGATAAGAACGAGGAGAAAGAGGGCGCCCAGGGCGGCGGGCAGGGCTTCGCCTGGAAGGGTGTCTTCCCACCACAGCATGGGGTTGGGGGCCATATCGACGACGGAGAGGAGGCCCATGATGAGTAAGAGGCCGACGAAGGAGGCCGGTGGGCCAAAAGCTGCCAGGAGTTCGTCGGGGGCCACCTCTTCCCAGCCGCGGCGCTGGCGGTGGAGGCGGAGGCGGACCAGAGGGGGGCCCTCGTCGACAGGAGGAGGCGTGGGTTGCGATGTGGGGGGTGGGGTGGGCTCCGGTGCCGGTGCTGGGTCGGGCTTCGCCGCCGGTGGGGGCGATGGCTCGGGAGTAGGCTCGGATTGTGGCGTCGGTTCAGGCTCTGAGACGGGCTCGGGGTCAGGCTTGGATGCTGGCACGAGTTCAGGGGCCGTGTCGGGCTCCGGTTCAGGCTGGGGCTCTGGTTCAGGCTGGGGCTCTGGTTCAGGCTGGGGCTCTGGTTCAGGCTGGGGCTCCGATTGGAACTGGGCGTCCGTCATGGTGGGGTCGAGTTGGCCATCGACGAGGGTATCGCCCTCGTCGACCTGGCTGTGGCGCACGGTGGGTGAGGCAAGATCCAGGGGTTCCGTTGGGCCGGCGTCATCGATTTCGGTAGGGGAGGCTGATGGCGCGTGAGTAGATTGCTCGAGAGGGGATTGCTCGAGCTTAGAGGCGCCGATGAGGCCATCGACCAGTCGCTGGAGCAAAAGGCGAAACTCGTCGATGCCGTCGAGGGTGGCGGAGACGCTTTGGTGGTGGAGGATGAAGAGATCATCCCACAGGTCGCGGAGGCGATCGACGCGTCGGCGTTGATCATCCCATAGTTCAGCGATCTCCTGGCGGGCGTTCCGTCCGGGCTCGACGGCGCCATCCTGGATCAAGAGCTCCAGGGCTTCGACGTCGGTCTCGCGCCGATCTTCCAGTTCGTGGACGATGGACTCAAAGACGCGCTCCAACCCCGTGGGGCCTTGCTCATCGCCGGTGCGGGCCTCGGCCTCCACGGCGTCGAGGAGGGATTCAAAGGTGCGAAGCTCTTCTTCCAGGTCGCTGTCCAGTGACTGGGGGTCGTCCCACAGGGGAATGGAGTCCTGTTGTCCGAGCCAGGTTTCGATGAGTTCTTCGAATTCGGTGGCGACGGTGGCCACGGCGTGGGGGCCGAGGCGACAGCCCTCCAGAGACTCCGGCGCCTGCAGACAAAAGTGGGTGTGCAACTCGGCGGGCGGCAGGTCCAACCAGTCCGGCAAGCGAGAGCCAATGGCGGCCAGATCGCGTTGAAAACGCTGGAAGTCGTCGCTGAGTTCGTCGCGCAGGTCATCGAGGTCCTCGTAGAGGCCCATGCGGGTTCGGCGAAGGATATCGCGTTGACGCTGATGGTCCGAACGGTGGGGCGATTCGCTGGAAAGGGACATGGATGACCGCAGGAAGGAAAAGGTGAACTCAGTTGGGTGCGAGTGTGCCACCAATGGTCGCCACGGTTCAAGCGAATCCAGAGCGTGGCAGGTGAGTTCGGCTCCAACATCTGGTATGAGAGAAGGGAGTTCAAAAAACCGATCTGAGTGAGGAGTGGCTATGCCGATTTTTCAATTTATCGCCGAGCGATTTACGCGGCGGAAATTCGCCAATATCAGCCAGGAGCAAGAAGAGGCGTTGATCGATGTCTTGGCGGCCGCCAAGGCCATCGATGGTTTATTGCTCGACGTGGAACGCCAGGAGTTGATGGAAGGGGTCCAGCATTTCGATTGGAAAGGAGCGCTTCCCCTGGAGAGCTATGTGGAGGCCTCCATTGAAAAGGGCACCAAGCTGGAGCCCACGGAGGAGGCGTTGGGGGCGTTTTTTGAGGAGGTCAGCGGACGGCTGGCCGAAGATTGGCTGAAGGAAGAGGCCTATTATCTGGGGTCTCGTGTGGCCCTGGCGGACGATGAGGTGGCCGAAGAGGAACGCCTCTTTTTGAAAGCCATGGTGGAGGCGTTCGATATCGATTCGGATCGCCAGCAGTTGATCGTTCGGCGGATTCGCCAGAATCCGTGAGGGCGAAGGGGGCTTAGCGGTCGGCCAGGCGGGGGTCGACCTGGTCTTCCAGAAATTGGAAGATAGCTCGGTAGTAGCGCAGGCGATTATCGAGGCCGCGGATGCCGTGGCCCTGGCCCTCGAAAATCTCGAGGTATACCGGTTTGGAGGCCTCCGTGGCGGCGTCGTACATGCGCTGACTCTCGTCGAGGGGCACGCGGCTGTCCTGGGAGCCGTGGGTCAATAGGAGAGGGGCCTGAAGACGATCGATGTGATGAATGGGTGAGCGCTGGCGAAGGCGGTCGGCCTCGGTGTCGGGATCGCCGACGAGGAGGACGAGCCAGTCAGGGATATTGCTGGTGCGATAAAAGTGCATGAGGTCGCTGATGCCGGCGTGGCTGAGGCCGAAGCCAAAGTCGTAGTGATCGTCGCGATCGTTGGTCTCCGGTGGGAAGGTGAGGGCGCGCATGGCGGCGTAGCCGCCGTGGCTGGCGCCGTGGACGCCGATCTGCCAGGGGCGATAGTGGTGGTTGGCCTCCAGCCAGCGAGCGGCGTAGAAGAGGTCGATGATATCGTCGCCGCCGAGGTCGCCGTCGTTGAGGGCGGCGAATTCGGCGCCAAAGCCTCGGGAGCCGCGAGGGGCGGGGCTGAAGGTGGCGATGCCGGCCTCGCACATGATCTGGTGGTCGGTGCGAAATTGGTTGCCCCCGCCATAGAAGGCGGTCAATTGGACCAATCGCTGGGCGTCCTCCGGGGGCTCAAGGGGCTCATAATAGTAGCCGTGGAGCATGCGCGGGGTGCCGTCGACCTCATCGAAGGTGGGGAAGTCAACCTGAGTGACGTCGCATTGAATGAGCTGGTCGGCCAGTTCCTCGGGGAGGGAGGCGAAGTGGGAGGTGTGGAGGTCGACGTCGTCGCCGTCGCGGTGGAGGTCAGCGACCTGCATGCGAAAGGGGGTGTGCACGGAGGCCATGGTGAGCAGACTGGTGGCGCCGTGGTGGTCGCGTAGAGACAGGTTGTCATCGCTCTCACGTCGATAAAGGGCGGTGCCGTCGGTGGGGTCCAGGAGCTCCAGAATGCTGCCGGTGGGCAGGTATTGGATGAGCATGAGGGCCGGGTCGTCATCGCCGACGATGGCGGCGCTGGTGATGTCGTGGCTGAGATCGGTCAGGGCCTTGGAGTCGTCGGGGTCGTCTTCCAGGCGGTGGCGATAGAGGTTGTTGATGCCCGTGTGGGAGGAGACGTAGATGAGCTCGTCGCCGTCGTAGCTATCTTCGAGCCACCACAGGGAGAGGTGCTCGACGCCGCGCTCCAAAAGGAGCTCTGGCTCGCCGGGGGCGTCGGCATGGAAGCGGCCGATATTGGTGGTGCTGCGGTCGCCGTCGTGCTGCATGCGGACGATGAGGGAGTCGCCATCGGGGGCGAAGTCGACGTAGCTCCAGGTGAGGCGATCGGCACCGCCCTCGTCGCACCAGATCTGCTCTTCGGAGTGCTCCTCCAGATCGAGGAGGGTCAGGCAGCTATTGAAGGGTTCGCTGTCGCCGTGGCGGGCGATATAGCCCAGGGTTTGGTGGTCCGGGGAGAAGCCAAAGCCGTAGATATAGTCGACGTCGGTCAGGGCGTCGATATCGCCGCTGTCGAGGTCCAGGGTAAAGAGGTTGAATTCCTCGTCGTTGGATTCATCGCCGAGGAAGACGAAGCGCTCGATAAGGGGGTTGTACTCGCCGTAGCGAAAGCTTCGGGTGGACCAGTCGACGTCGCCGAGCTGGCGTCCCTCGGTGAGATCGATGGGCTCGTCGGGCTCGATGTCCAGGATGCGCAGCACTTCGGCGTCGGGGGTGGTCTCGAAATAGAGCATATGCCCGAATTCGAGATCGGGCATCAGGCCGGCATAGGGAAAGCCCTGGACGTAGGGATAGAGATCGATGGTCCGATCGCGGAAGGTGAGGTGGTAGTCGCGCTGGGCCACGTCGGCGGAGGCCTCCTCGCCGGAGGCTTGCTCGGGAGCCGGCGTGGGGTCGTCGTCGGCCGCCGGAGCGGAGGAGCAGGCGGCGACGAGCAGGGCGAGAAGGGCCAGGGCGGGGATGGGGGTGTTCATGATGGGCCTTATGGGATCTGGTCGACCAGGTCGTAAGCGCGGTCGATGCGGGATTCAAATTGACCCATCACCGGCGAGGTAGGGTCGAGGCAGTCGGGGGCCAATCCTTCCATGGCCTGGGCCCATTGGTCGACGTATTGCTCGGGGCGAGCCTGGAGATTGGCCAGGTATTCAATGGCGATGAGGGGGATCTCGGCGGTGCAGCGCGAGCCGGGGTCCAGCGGGGTGATGTCGTCGCCGGCGACGCGGGGGGCGTCCTGGGCGTTGGGGCTTCCCAGGGTGGCGCGCATGGAGGTGTAGGAGCGTTGGGAATGGGAGCGCAGGTGGAGATGATCGAGGAGGTCGACGTCGTCGGCTTCTTCGGGGACCATGCCGTCGAGCTCGGAGAGGGCACTGAGATCGAGGCTGATGGATTGCTGGTCAATGGGCTCGTCGGCGACGTCGGCGTCGAAGGCGTCCTCCAGGGTGGCGCCGAGGGCGAAGCGAAGCTCCAGGCGGTCGCCGCTGCGACTGAGGAGCTCGGCGTCGAAGGTGCCGGGAAAGTTGGACTCGCCGATGGTCAATAGCTGCTCGATGGCGGCGCGGGTCTGGGGCGCGTCCTCGAAACTGGCGCTGGCGACGACCCCCAGGGGCATAAAGGCCTCGGAGCCCTGGAGGAAGCCGTGGACCGACAGGGCGTTGGGAACGGGAAAGAGGCCCTCGAATTCCTCGCTGGCGAAGGCCAAAAAGGCCTGTGGGTACTGAGCGAGGGCGGCGAGGACGGGCAGGGCGGCGTCATCTTCCATAAAGGGGAGCACGGAGCCGGAGGTGGCCATCAGGTCTTGGGCGCCGGCGTCGATGTCGCTGTCCAGGGTGGTCCAGAGGGGATCGACGAGCTGGTCGCGCAGCGCCTGGTAGGTGGCGGCGACGCGCAGGTCAAAGAAGGCATCATCGAGGTCCGGGACGGGAAGCGTGGCGGCGTCGATATTGGCTTCTTGCAGTCTCGCACCGTGGGCCGTGCGGGTGCCGACGAGGTCCAGCACGAGGGCGTTGTCTTCGCCGCGGTGGGCGCTGAGAGCCATGTCTTCGAATTCGGCGGCCACCGGGTCGTTGACGGCGCCAGAGGCGGCCATGCGGGCGACGCCGTGGAGGAAGTAGCGGGGTTGTCCCTCGGGGGCGACGCGGTGGTAGCTGGTGGCGAAGTCGTGCCATAGCTCCATGGCGCCCAGGGAGCTGACGTCGGCGGTGCGGCCCCAGAGGCCCATGGTCGCCTGGTCATCGACGAAGCTCAGGTAGGCTTCGGTGGGGCGAAAGTCAGCGGTGGCCGGCGGTTGAAGCTGGTCCAGGCGCAGCTCGTCGAGCCACTGGTCGGCCGGGGTTTCGGCGTCGTAGGGAAGCTGGAGGTCCAGGGCGATCTCCAGGCGCAGGAAGTTGGGGCCATCAAAGGCCTGGACGGCGCCGACCTCGGAGAGATCGGGCAGGGCTTCCAAGTAGGGGCCCAGTTCCTCTTCCAGGGTGGCTGGATCGTCGGTGGGAAGGAGGACGCGAAGGTTGATATAGGCCGGCCATTCCTCCTCGAAGGTGGGCAGTCCCATGCGCAGGGCGTCGATAAAGTTGGCGTGGCCGGCGCTGGTGATCATGGCGTAGGTGGGGCGATCGGTGTGGAGGGCGCTCAGGGGTTGGTCGACGTCAGTGATGCGCGAGAAATAGCCCACGGGATCGGAGCTGAAGCGCTCGATGGCGGCCATATCGATGCCGGGGGTGGAGATGGGGGCGGCGCCGATGAGGGGGGCCAGATCGTCGAGGGCGTCGACGTGGAATTGGGTGGCCATGAGGACGTCTGGGCTCTGGATGAGGTCCTCGGCGGAGCCCAGGGAGACCGGGGGCTCGTCGTCGGCGGTCTCCGGCGTCGAGGAGCAGGCGCTGAGGGTCAGGCATAGAAGCGCTGCAAGAGACAGGGCGGTAAAGCGGTAGGAAAAGCGTCGCATGGGTTCTCCCGGCCAGAGCATAAAGGTGGGGTCAAAGGTTGAATTCATATGGGCCCTACATAACACGGGCGAGGGCACAAATCTATTCAGAAGCCCGGGGTTTGGGGTCCAATCCGGGCACGGCCGGGGTGAGGAGGAGGGAGAGGATCCCCAGGACGGCCAAGACGAGGACGGCGTTGGAGTAAATGGCACCGCCGGGGTCGACGAGGTCCAACCAACTGGTGGCGTCGCGAGCCTGGAGCTCCACGGCGGTGACGCTGAGGGCGACGCCGGTGCCGCCGCCGAGGAAGTAGATCATCATGAAGACGCCAGTGCCGGTGCCGGCGTGGCGCTCCGGCAGAATCTGGGTGGTGGCGCTGAGCAGGGGGCTCTGGATGAAGGCAAAGCCCAGTCCGAAGAGGCCCATGCCGATGGCGGGTCCGACGGGGTGAGCGCCGGTAGTGGCGGCGGTGACCAGACTTCCGGCGATGACCAGGAGGATGCCCCAGGTCACGGGGATGCGAGCGCCTCGGGTGTCACCGATGCGACCGCTGAGTGGGGAGAGCAGCGCGATGGCCAGGGCGCCGGGGAAGAGGACAAAGCCCACCACCAGGGGGCTGACCTGATTGACCTCCACCAGGAAGATGGGCACTAGGACGATGGTGCCGAAGCGGGCGGCGTTGGCCAAAAAGGCCAGGAGGGCGCTGAGGCTGTAGCGGGGGTCAGCGAAGATGTCGGGATCGATGAAGGGGTCTTTTTGACGGGGGAGCCAGACGAGGAGCAGTGCCATCAGGAAGAGGCCAGCGGCGACGGCGAGGCCAACCTCCAGGCCCGGTCCCAGGCGCTCCAGGAGGTTAAAGGCGTAGAGCAGGGCCGTGACGCCGAGGCCCATGAGGATGGCGCCGATGAGATCGAAGGGGCGGCTGTCCTGGCGGTCCAGGTGCTCTGGAAGGATGGAGAAGATCAGCGGGGTCATAAAAAGGACGATACTGGTGCTGGCGAAGACCAGGCGCCAGCCACCGATCTCGACGAGGATTCCGCCGAGAAAGGGGCCGATGGAGGCGGCGACGCCGATGGCGCCCAGAAACCATCCCATGGCGGTGCCGCGGCCCTCGTCGACGTAGAGACGGGCCAGGATGACGGTGGCCAGGGTGGGCATGGCGGCGCTTCCGGCGCCCTGGAGGACGCGCAGGGCGATGGCGATCTCAATGGTCGGCGTGAGGGCCAGGAGGATGGAGGTGAGCCCCAGGACGATGACGCCCAGGGCGTAGAGGCGGCGTACACCGACGCGGCTGGCGAGGCGTCCGTGGACGGCGCTAAAGACACCGAAGGTCAGGGAAAAGCCGGTGACCAGCCATCCATAGGTGCCCTCGGAGACCTCGAAGTAGTGGCCGATAAAGGGAAGGGCGACGTTGACCATATTGCCGTTGACGACGGCGATGAAGGCCACGGCGCACAATAGGATGAGGCCCAGGCGTTGCTGGCGAGGCGTCGGGGTGGGTGGTGCTGAGGAGGGTTGGTTCACAGGCAAAGTTGTTGGAGGGTTTGGAGGTCTTCGGTGTGGCACTGGGCGCAGCTCGAGGGGTCGGCGTCCAGAGTGTGGGCGCAATTGAGCTGGAAGTCAGGGGGGTGGGGGTTAATCCCGCGGTGGCAGGCCACGCAATCCTGTTCCATGTGGCAACTGGCGCAGTCGTTGATGTCCTGGCGCGCCATGTCACCGTGGGTTTGTATCCACTCCGGGGGGTGAAAGTCGAGGGACGCCGGGGGCCGATCGTCAAGTCGGGGGGTGACGCCGGACTCAATGTGGCAGGTCTCGCAGAAGGTGTCGAGGCGGTGGCAACTGGCGCAGTCCATGACGCCCTGGCGGGCGTCGGTGGCGTGCACGGTCTCGTAGTTCGGCGGGTGGACGGCATAGGGGGCGTCGAGGGAGTCGACGTGGCAGCCCACGCAGTCCTGTTCGCTATGGCAGACGGCGCAATCATTGCCAGAGCCCATGGCCAGGGCGCCGTGGCGCTGGAGCCAATCGGCGGTGTGGTCGGCGGGCATCTGGGTGGTGTCCACCCGGGGCGAGGGCGAGGAGTCACTGCCCCAGTCGCTGACCGAGGAGGGGGCGTTTCCCCCCTGGCAAGCGATGGTCAAAAGGGCGAGCGCCACTAAGATGGCGATGGGTGTGGGCTGGGAGATGGGAGAAGTCATCGCCAGGCCTCCATTTCAAAGACGAGGAAAGCAGCGGTGTTGGTGGGGGTGGTGGTGGCGCGGCGGGTCTCGATATTGAGGCTCAGATCGCCGACGTCGCCCAGTGCGTAGTCGGCGCCGACGCTGGTGGAGAGAGCGCGGGCGCGGTCCAGACGGTGGGCGCCAGGTTCGGCCCACAGGCCCAGGAGACGGGCCTGGAAGTAGAGATCGTCGATCGGTGAGGGGGTACGAAGGCGGCCCTGGGCCAGGTATTGGTCGCCGCCGCGTTGCTCGGTGAGGGTCTGGGCGCTGAGCTGCCAGTAGAGCTGGAAGGGAAACCCGGCGTAGAGGCGGTGGTTCATGGCCAGGGCGGTGCCCAGGGCGTGGTCATCGCCGGTGCTGAAGAAGGAGGCGTCCTCCGATTGGTAGAGTCGCGTCCAGGTGCGAAGTTCGATGGCCGTGGACCAGCGCTGGATGGGCCGCTGATAGGAGGCATAGGCCGATCGGTGGGGTTGGGCGCCGAAGAGGTTAAAGATACTGGTGGATTCGAAGATGGGGCGGCGATGATCGAGGCCGGCCGACAAGGAGGCGCCGTTGAGTCGGTAGGTGGCGTCCAGGCGGGCGCGGTCCAGGGTGGCCGGGGTGGAGTGGTAGGAGGCGGTGGAGGTGACGGTCATCGACGAGGTGGGCGAGGCGGTGGCCGTGGCGCCCAGGCGACGAGTGGTGATGTGTTGGTCGTCTGCGCCGGTGGGGCGGTGGTATTGGCGGCCGGCGACGATGACCCGGTGGCGGGGGCCGTAGCGCAGCCCGAGGGAGGCGGCGCCCACCATATGCCAGGGGTTGACGTCGGCGGTGGAGTCGTTGGGCGGGAGGCCCTGGATATCCCAGGCGCCGGGATCGAAGGCGGTGAGGCCGCGGTGGACGTCGCGACCGATGCTCACAGAGGCCTCGGGGCTTAGACGACGTTCCGTCGAGGAGGCCTCGGTAGAGGGATGCCAGCGCAGGGTGAGTCCGTCGATATCGCTTAAGCCCAGAGGATCGGAGATCCACTGGCGGCCGGCGGTCAGTGACAGGCCATCGATGGGGCGCCATTCCAGGTAGGCCAGATCGAGGTTGAGATCGTTCCACCGGGCGTCAAATAGGGGCTCCTGGCGAAGGCGCGTCTGGAGGCCCAGATCGGTCTGATAACTAAATCGCAGTCGCGCGTTGACGTCGCCCCGTTGATTGTCGCGGAGATCGTAGGCCGAGATCTGGAGGGATTGGGAGACGACGCGAGGGGCCTGCAGGGATGTATCACTGCGCAAGTACTGAGTGGCCCAGGCTGCGCTCTGGGCGTGGATCTGGTAGGTCGTCGCCTGGGCCACCGAGGGAAGGGCGATGAGGATAAGCAGGGCGGCCACGGCAGTGCCCCATGGAGTGAATCGTGGCAATGATGGAGGGGGCGAAGAGGACATCAAGTGGACGGGCCGTGCAAAATGAGGCGAATATCGGGGGCGAGGGGTCTGAGCTGCCAGGTCAATGTGGCATGTTTGGCCGTCGGGGTGAAGGCGGTGAGATGGGTGCTGGGTGTGTAAAGATTACGCAGCTATGAAAAGTTTTCGCACGTCAGGCCGTGGGAGTGCCCGCTGGAAAGCTGAGATCCGGTGGTGGACAGGCGGCGAAAGGGATTTGCCCGTAGAGCGATTGTCTGGTGTAATCCTTGCAGCCTATACTTGTCACGACGGATAGAGCGATATGGATGGCAACTGGATGGAGCGATGACCAAACAACAGCAGCGATGGGAATCAAGGGGCGGCCGTTCTCCATGGGAGGTGGGGTTTACGCTGGTGGAGTTGATGATCGTGGTGGTCTTGATCGCGTTATTGGCGGGCATTTCGGGTCCAACGATCGCGTCGTCCATTGAGCGAAATAACCTCAATCAGCTCAATCGCGATATCATCTCCACGATCAACCAGGCGCGGTCGCACGCCATGCGCAATGGGCATGCCGTACTCCTGAATGTGGACGAACAGGCGGACCGAATTGAGATCTTCGAGGCCCGACAAGCGGGCCAGGCCTGGGATGCACCGGCATGCAGCCTGGCGCCCAACGTGGGCCCGAACCAGAGTAATCGAATCGCCGTCATCGATCTCACGACCTATAGCGTGGACCAGGAGTTGGAAGAGGCCAATCTGGCGGGTAGTCCTGACGTCGGTGGTCAGGCCGGCGGGCAGACCTTCTGCATCTCGCCTCGGGGCACGGTGACCGACCTGTCGGGGCGCGCGGTGCAATCGAATGCCACCGAGTGCCAGGACATGAATATTTTGATTCCCGTGTATGAGCGGGGCGCCGGCGCGGGCGGCCTCGTCGAATGCGTCGACGACCCACAGCTTCGAGCCGATCGGGAGTTGGCGAGGTTTTCTATGATTCATATCAGCTATGGCGGGCAAGCGAGGGCGGTTCGATGATACTGCAGCGACACCAGCAAGGGTTTTCCCTGATCGAGTTGATGATCGCCATGGTGGTACTGGCCATAGGCGTATTGGCGACGATGGCCATGCAATTTACGGCGCTCGAGGGTTATAGCACGGCCAGAGAGGGCACCGGTGCGGTGGAGACCGCGAGAAGTGTGGAGCAGTTGATACGTGCCGAGGGGACCCGGTGGGACTCCAACCAGGCGCCGACGGCGTCGGGAGTGGCGGCCTTACGCGATGGGTTCAACCGCGGATTTTTGGACCAGGCGTTGGGCAATCAAAATAGCTGGGTAGAGGCACCGATGAATCAGCCAGTGACCCAGCGGCTCAATGATCCGGATACGACAGCCGATGATGGGCCCGCCAGGTATTGCGTCTATCTCAACGGGCGGTCCTTTTCCGGCCAAGATTATCCCGATTATGCACAGGTACGGGTGGCGGTGGTTTATCCCCGCCACACCGAGCAATTCAATCAGGGATGCGGCGATTCGGATGTGGTCGACAACCTCGGTCGCACCAATCTGCCGGACCTGGAGTTGGCGGGGTATCGAGCGGTCTATTTTCAGGTGGGCGTGTCGTCGCGAAACCTGGAATCGCAAGGGGGGAATATATGATGATGCGAACGCTTCGCCAACAAGTAGTGGGGTGTCGAGGCGCGGTGGTGCGCCGGGGCTTTACATTGGTGGAATTGTTAATCGCCATGAGCTTATTGGGGCTGTTGACAGTGCTGATCTACGGCATGTTTGTCCGTACTTCCGATGCGCTCCAGGAAGTCGACGGGTTGAGCGATGCGCTGGACCAGGCGCGGTTCGGGATGGACTATTTGCGAAACGATATGAAGATGGCCGGCGCCCAGAGCACGCCCAATAGCGACCCCCGGGTGGATCGCTCAGTGACCATGGAAGAGGGCAATCGATATACGATTCACGGGGTCATGGGCTACGATAATTGGCAGGAGCAGTCCCACCAGGATAGGGGGGGCTTGCAGGAGTTGGATACGTCCAACCCGGGCTCCCGATTTAGCGGCATCGTGGTGACCGGAGCCTATGATGTACCGAGCATCTTCTTTAGCCAGCTACGGCGAGTGGAGGGCCCTGAGCAGCCGATTTCCCAAGATGAGTTGGTGGTGGCCGCCGACGGCCAAGGCCTTGGGCGGTTTCGGGGGTTTGACCCATTTGACCGCGCGATTCAGCCCGACGCCGGGCGGATGCCGACGCCTGGCAATATTGATCTCGACGGCCGGATGCTGCGAGTGATCGATACGGACGGGCAAAAGCAATTTTTGGATATCGATACCCAGTCAGACCAAGGGGGCGATTTATTGCTCGGGGGCTTGGATCTGATCTTCGAGGGGCAAGACGTGATCACCCCCGACAACGGTCTCAAGGGAGTGGGGCCCGGGAATCGGGCGGGGTTTAGTGAGAGCGTGGAAGACGACGTCGATTTGGATACGGCGCTGATCGATGCCTATTGGTATTATGTGACCTCGGCGTCGGGCGACGATCGGACGATGCAACTGGTTCGCCAGCAGGTCGATTTGCCAGAAATTGCCGTCGATGATCTTCGAGAGAGCGACTTGGACGGTAATCGTATTGGACCGCGAATGGTGATCGCCGAGAACGTGGTGGATCTGCGGATCTGGTTTGACTGCGTTAATAGCAGCGGCCAGTGGGACCGGAGCAATGAGATCGACGGCACGCAATGGGATATTATCAACGGCAATAACAACTGCGTTACGGACGCGGCCCAGACGTCTCGACCGGAGCGTGCGCGCTACGCCAATATCCGGTTGTCGACACGGACAGAAGGTGAGAACTCCAACCGACCACATCTGCAGGTGACAAACGTCCCAGGGTTCGAGGATCAAAATGGACGCATGCAGACCTACGAGGTGGTGGAAGCGGCGGAAGGCTCGGCGTCGGTGGTGACCCTGCAGACAGGGGTGGAGTTGACCAATTTTTCGATCCTAGAAGGCAATTGAGATGGTGACGCGCGATGCGATGAAATCGTTGGTTCAACCTCGTGGGGCAGCGCTCATCCTGGCCCTGTTGGTGATGCTCGTGTTGTCGGGACTGGGATTGGTGGCGCTGAATTCGGCGTCGTCGACGACGATGAGCTCCGGGATGCACCGACTGATGAGTAATACCCAGGCGGAGTCGGACGCCATCATGTCGATGGCGGTGACGCGAAGCGGTCGGGAAGCCCAAACGCTGCGGCGAGAATTATTGGATGGATCCCAGATGGGGGTGGATGAGTTGATGGGTGCCGATCCCGATGCCGATCCGCTGGCCGCCATGCGGCGTGGGGGCATCATTGAATACGTGGCCCTTGGCGAAGGGGTGGTCGATACGGGCGATAGCTATACCCGACCGATGGGGTTGGACTTGGAGCAGGATGAGATGGTCAGCGACCGACTCAGCTATGTGGTGCGAGATCCCGTCCGAGGGCCAAGGGCCGAGGGTTACGGCGATGATTATTGCTTTTCGTTGGTGACCGTCGGAAGCCAGGCGACGATCGGTGAGTTGGACGATAGTGAAGAGGCGTCGGAGCGCTCGCGCAGGGGGCGAGCGTCGAGTCGCCATATGGTACGTGCCATGATTGGACCCACGGATTGCAATTAAAGCGACCGCGCGAACAACGATCGCCGCCAGACGGCGACTGACGATGATTGGATAGAGGTAGCTCATGAACAGCATCAACTGGTGCAAAGACAATCGATGGGTCGTGGCGATGGGCGTGGCAGCGCTGGTGGGGGTGGGTGTCTTGGCCCCCAAATTGGCGACCAGTCAGAGCGCGATCGATATCGGGATCGACCAGCCACCATCGGTGACGGTGATCTTTGATAGCTCGGGCTCCAGTCAATGGACGCAAGAGGGCTTTGGGACTTATCCGCGGTTGAGTCTGGACGATGTGCAGGGCGACCTTCCGACGGAGGATCTGCACCGAGAGACATGGGATGAAGATCTCCAGCTTATGTTGCCAAATTCGTCGTACCTGGTGGGCGATGAATGGAAGACGGTCACAAAAGACGGCGAGATCGATGGACAGGCGGTCGATACTATTCAAAGCGTGGGTCCCTGCATGGTGTGGCACCCGTTGAAGGGACACGACAAGCAAGAACAGAGAAATCGCCCCCAAGGCAACGCCTTTGGATGGGACCACCCGGATCACTGCAAGGCGTATACGCGGCCTCATATGTGCGGCGACGTCGAGGGATGTGAAAGTCGAGGGTATTCCGGGGAGTTCTATTCCGATGGAATGGTCGAACGCCTGGACGTCATGAGGGATAGTGAGTATTACCGGTTGTCCGATGATCGAAATACGCCGCGCCATGTCCTGATCAAGCAGGTTTTGACGGGAACCATGCGACTGGGCGATCACGATGGACCGGGCTGCTGGTTGGTGCCCCGGGGACGAGGTGGGCCCAACGAGCAGATATGCTGCACCGAGTTCGACGGCAATGAGTGTGGCGATCCCAGAGATTCAGATACCTTCGAGACCTACATCGATCATCGCGATCCCTTCCCCCATGTCCAAGAGGTCTATGACCAGCAGTTGGATGACGGCCTTCTGGACTCCATGGGCTCGACGGCGATCTTTTCGATGGCGGCTTTCGATAGCTTTCCCGATGGGGCCTATGAGGGCTCGGAGTTACCGATGACGGATCTGATGGCGGGCGCCGAGTTTCCCTACTCCGGTTTCAACCACGATGTGTGCTGTGAGGGAAGCGAGGGAAATAGTGTCTCCAGCGGCAGTTGCAATCTGCCGCCGGGGGTCGATCAGGATGCCTATTGCCATCAAACGGGTCTCTTTCGGATGGCGTCGGCCATGAATTTGATGGAGGCCAGCCAAAACCCGTCGGAGGTCAGTCAGTTTGTTCAGCGAGCGATCCTGGACGTCGGGTTCCTCAGGTATGAGCCAGAGGCCGACGACGTGGCCATGATCAACGATTTTTTCAGCGGGGATCTCGATTTCTTTGACTATCCCATAGCTCACCAGCCGGTGGCTCAGGCCAGTCCCTTTGGGGCGGCCGTGCATGACCTTCATCAATTTTATGACGGGGGCCAGTATCTGAGTCATCAAGGAGGAGAAAGCGCCAATCCGCACAGTATCCAGGAAGACGATTATTTCGGGTGTCGCGCCCGTCATGCGGTATTGTACACCGATGGCACGAGCATCGGCCCGGAAGCGCCGGGCGGAGCGGGTGACGATTTGGGCACGGAGTTTATCGACGATATCTTTGGGGCCTTTGGTTATCTGGAGCAGCTATTTCCCTATCTGCCGGCGGAACAGGCCATCTACGAGATGCGAGAGATGATCATCGGCCAGATGGAGACGGCCATGGGCGATGAAGAGGTGTTGGATATTTTCCATCCAAGGGTTCACGTCGTGGCCTCGGGCGTGGAAGGGGAGGCCTTTTTAGAAGACGATGATGAAGATGATTTAAGCGATGCTCAGGCGATGCAGAGCCGGGTATTGGACAAGCTCTCAGCGATGGCCATCGAGGGAGATACCTGTGCCCAGTACTATGTGCCTCGGGAGTATTTACCGCCGCATCTGGAAAATGGGGCGGAAGAAGATGGCATTTGCGATGTGGACGATCCGGACACGGCGTGCCTCGTCGATCAGAGGGCGAATTTTGGGTATTTTCCGCCGGGGACGGACGATCTCAGCTTTAGCTGTAGCGCTCCGGCGCTGGTGCTGGATAATGAGGATCGGCGGTCGGTGGAGCAGGCGTTCTTGTCGATCTTCAATGAGGTGGCCGGGTTGTCGGGAAGTGGCGCACCGACGCGGCCGGCGATCTCCAATTTCACGGATGATACGGAGGGGCAGATCGGCCAGTATCGATTTTTCTCCGGGTTTCAGCAGTCTGGCGATAATCCGCACTGGCGAGGGTTGTTGAATCGCCAATTTTTGCAGTGCGATGACCAGGGGGAATTGCTGGTCGATGAATTTGATATCATGGATATTCACGGGCAGATGGACCGCCTGCTGACCGATGGTGACCAGCCCCTGGAGCGCGGTGATGATTCAGCTCCATCAAGTGATCGGCGGCGGGTATTTACGTCCTTTCCGTCGATCTTGACCGGGGAGCGGGCCTCGTTGGGAGATGGGTACCAGTTGATGAGCGTCTCCGACGATGCGATTCAACCTCAGAACCCGCTGACCGGCAGTTCCCTGGGATATCGGGTGCCCTTTGAAGTAAGCCAGATCGACGAGTTGTGGGATGATTACGATCTGTCCGATGGCGCCTATCGCTATTTTAGTGCGGACGATGGGGACGACTTTCGACGCATTGTGGACCACCTGAGAGGGCGGGTGGATCAGCGCTTTGACCGGGTGTTGGGCGGGATAAGGTTCTCCAATCCCGTGGCGGTGGGCCCGCCAAGCCTGGATTTGCCGATCAATAGCTATCGTGAGTTCCGCCAGCGGCAATCCAATCGAGCGACGATGGTATATGTATCGACACTCGATGGGCAATTGCGGGCCATTTATGGGGGACGCAATGATCAGCCTGTAAAGGCCCAGTCGTTGGAGGATAGCGACGATCCGACGGGCATCTCCAGACAATCGACAAGCGACGACGAGCAAGGCGGCGATCAGCGCGAGGCCTGGGCCTATATCCCGTCAATGCTACACAACCGATTGGGACTATTTGGCGATTATACGGCGCCGGACTCATTGATGGATGGATCGCCGGTGGTGCGAGATGTGCGTCTGTGTCCGCGAGGGGGACTATTGGGTCCCGATCGGGTGTGCGCCTCCTCGGGAGGAGAGGAGTGGCGAAGCGTATTGGTTCAGGGGATGGGCCTGGCCGGTCAGGGGTATTTTGCCCTCGACGTGACGCGCACGGGGGTCGACGAGGCCGGTGAGGCCGTTCTTCCAGAGCCGCTGGTGCTATGGGAGTTTGGTCCGGAGTGGGAGGCGGCACAAATTCAGGCTGCCCGTGGCGATGGCGAAAGCTGGCGCTACCGAGGGGGGGCCTCAAGCAGTGATTTGTGGACGGACGACGATGGCGGGTCCACTTGCGATATGGACAATCTTCCCGAGCCCTGCACGTTCTTCCCCGGGAGTATGCAAGGCAATCGGGCGCCGTTTTGCGATCTCGACAATTATGATGAGCCATGGGATCTGCCCTTTATGGCATCGACGATCGGCGAAGCGGCGATTGGTACGGTGAGTCGACAGCACGATGCGACGGAGGGGCCGGTGCAAACGCCGGTGGCCATCGTGGGAGCCGGGACGTCGGAAAATGCACGGCTGCAAATGCCCTACTCCACAGGGGAGGCCGAGGGGTGTGGACAAGAGGTGTTGGGCCGGGCGATTTATGTCATCGACTTGGCGTCGGGCGAATTGTTGAGGCGCTTCATCACCTATGATGGCGGTGGGGAGACTCAGGCATTTAGCGGGGATATTACGGGGACGCCGGTGATGAGCGGCAGCGATCCCGGAGACTTGAGCACGCGAGCGTTTGTGGGCGACGAGAACGGCAAGATGTATCGGATCGATATGTCCTCCAATAATCCCCAGGAGTGGAGCGTGCGCCTATTCTTCGATCCGGCGGATGACACGGATCTGTTGAGTGGCCTGCAAGCGGAAGATGGCCAGTCGCTGGGCCCGGCGGCCTTCCGACCGACGGTGACGCAGTCTCGAATGGGAGATTTGATCCTCATTTATGGGCTGGGCGACCGGGGCCAGACATGGGATAGCAACTCCGTGCAGGCCATGTTGGCCGTCCGAGAGGGGTTTGACGATAATCAAGTAGCTCGAGGTGAGAGTCTGTGGGTCGAGGAGTTTAGCGAGCGCGAGCATCTGACGGGCAAGCCGACGCTCTTTAATTTCGGGGTGTATTTTACCACCTATACGGAACCGGAGAATAAGTGCCTGGCCGGTCGTTCGCGGATCTATAATCTGAGTGTAAGCGGTGATGGTACCGGGGGCGTGCAGGGCGGATGGCCACCAGCGAGTGAATGGCCGACGAATACATTTGAAGTGGAGAATGACGATGAGCCGGCCAAGTGGATATCGCCGCGGACCCCGACGCTGATTCGGGGGCTGGCGTTGACGCTGGGCCCGGTGTGTGAGCTGGACGGTGGCGATGGGCTGGGACAGAGCTCCAGCCCACAGCTCGTGGCGCAGACGGGGGTTGATATTGCCGGCGATGACCTGGATGACGGCGACTTTACGGGTGGCCAGAGTGGACGGGTAGGCGATGTGGGCGGGATCGGTGAATTGACGATCGATCTGGAGCGTCCGACGAGTCGAGGTATGCCCATGAGCTGGTCGGTATTGCAGAGGTAGGGGTCGGGTATGGTCTTGGTGCGGTGGATGATATGGCTCTTGGTGGGGGTCGTCGGTGCGGCGATGGTGGGGGGATGTCAAAGCGAGGACGAGAGCCTGGATAGGGAGGTGAGCGAGGGGGAAGGGCGGAGCGACGATGAGGAAACCGATTCGTCGGAGGAGCACGAAGAGGTGGGAGAGCTCTTCGGTATTCCCGTGCCGTCGAACTACGTCACCTTGAGAATGGGCGAGGGCGAGGCACAGGTGGTGGTGGAGAAGAGCCTGGAGGAGTTGAAGGCGTTTTTTCAGCGAGAGGCGGTGGATTACGAGGTGATTGAACGTCCACCCCGTCATTTGGCGTTGGTGCCGTTGCGAAGTGGGATGGGGGGACTGGAGGCCCGACGCCTTCGAAGTCGAGATATTCCAGTGGAGCTGAGATATCGCGAAGAGATGCCGCAGTTGGGAGAGTATCAGGAGCAACAGCAAGAGGTTGAGGAGCGCAGGCGGCAAACAGCGGAGGTCAGCGGCGAAGAGATCGTTCGGCAACGCCAGCGCCAGGCCAGATTTATGAGGCAGTCGCGGGTACAGTTCATCGAGCGAAACCGGGGTGAGCCCGTGGAATTGGAAACGGAAGATGGGGAGTTGCTAGCGCCGGGCGCCCGCTGGGGCGAGCCCTATACGCCGCCGGAGGGGTCGCCGCTGGATGATGAGCGCTATCGCGCAAATTTCGGGCGGCCCTTCGGGGAGTGGAGCGCCCATTAAAGCTTATTTACGCCGGGGGATGGGAACCCTATAATCACCTTGTTCTTAGAGATATTGTCGACGAGGCGTGACCATGGGTGTGTGTGGTTGGATGTGGCGAGGCGGGGTATGGCTGGTTGCCATATGGCTGGTGGGATTGACGAGCTTGTCGATGGCCTGGGCCGGGGAGCGGGCGTCGGTCACGGTCTTTGAAGTGGGGGCGGGCGATGAGGTGGATGCAGAGCTTCGTCGGACGTTGTCGGGGCTACTTCTTCAGGAGGCCCAGCAGCATCAGCGCTACTCGTTGGCCGATTCGGCGGCCGTGGATCGCGATGAACTGGCCCTGATCGCCGGATGCGATGCCCAGGAGGAGGCCTGTCTTCGCGAGATGGCGCCATTTGTGGATGGCGATGTCTTGGTGCTGGGCGACGTGGAGCGTCGCGGTGATTGGATGTCGCTGGAGGTGGAGGTCCTTGATCTTCGCGAAGAGCAGGGAAGTGTAACACTGCGGCGTATTTTCGAGGTGGGCGGTGATGAGGTGGTGAGATTCCGACGCCAGGCGCAGGCCGTATTCGACGGGCTGTTGGCCGAGGATTTGAGTCAGTTGGTGGTCGAGAGTCCGGAGGCCGGGCTGGAGATCTATGTGGAGGGTTTTTGGGTGGGCACCGAGAAGGCTCGGCTATCAGGGCTCGGTGCGGGGGAATATGGCGTTGAGATCAGGGATGGACGGGACGTGATCGCCGGCCAAGAGGTGGTCATTGAGGAGGGACGAGAGGTGGTATTTCGGCCCACAGGGGAGGCCGACGAGGAGGCCGTGGCCGAGGGGCCATCGGATGATGAGCACGCGATGGAGGTGGAAGATCGCCGCGTGGTGCCTGGCGAGGGCAGGGCGGCGCTGGCGATCGAGGACAAGGGTTATCGCTCCAATATGGGGGCCTTTTCGCTGATGGGCATTGGGATGGGAGCGCTGGCCGCCAGCGGGGTCATGGTGGGATTGATGAGAAGTGTGGAGAGCGAGCTCAATGAAGAGGCGCAGGCCGGTACGTTGACGCCTCAGCGCCATCGCGATTTGCAGCGCCGTGGCGAATCCTACGAAGCGGCGCAATTTGTGCTCCTCGGCGTGGGCGTGCTGGGCGTGGGCACGGGGGTGACATGGGCGATCGTCAATCACCGCCGTTCGGAGCCCGGGAGGGCGTCGGTGGTGCCAGATGTAGTGGGTGATGGAGCAGGAGTGATGGTGCGTGGTCGGTGGTAATTAATTTGTCATAGGAGGCCGATGATGGCGCGACGATGGGCGGTTTGGATTGGGATGGTGGTGATGGTCGCGGCCTCGTCGGCGATGGCCGAAGAGGCGGAGATCGGCTCGGAGGCAGAGGGCGACGTTGAAGAAGCGATAGATGATGAGGGGGCGGGCTTTGTGGCCCGCGGGGTGCTGCAGTTGCGGGCAAATCCCATCGGGCTGAGCTTGCTCAATGACGTGGGCTACCAGGCGCCGATGTGGGATAGCGAGTCGCTCCTGCTCGATGGGACGACGATTGAGGGGGGCGTGACCACAGGATTGAGCCCGGCGTTCGGATGGGCAGGGCCCTACGTGGAGTGGCTCCCCCTGGCGGTGTTGGAGCTACGGGCGTCGTTTCACGGGATGCAGTATTTTGGAACCTTCGGCTACCTCTATGAACTTCAAGACGAGGATCGGACCTGGGATAGCGACGCCCTGAGTCGATCATCGGACGAAGGACTGGGTCAGTCGGCCTCGGGGTGGATGGCCATGGGGCGGGCGACGCCACAGATCTTATTGGGGCGCGTGGTGGCGACGGGAGAGACGTCGGTGCGCTATATCTCGATGGATATGGAGGGGGCTTATTATGAGCCCTATTTCGATATTCTGATGGAGCCCGACGAGGTGATGTGGAAGACGCGGCCCACCGTGGGCTATCTGTTGGGAAGCGACCTTGCGCGGAGCTACCTGTTGGTGGGGGCGCGCTATGAACGGGTGTGGACGCGGCGCGCAGAGGAGAGTCGAGATATTGTGGGGGCGGTGTGGAATTGGAAGTTGCCGCCGTCGATCATGACGCGGGGGGCGCCGGAGTTGGCGGGATTTGTGGGGGCCTTTGTGGATCACTCCCAGCGCGGGGATGTGACGCCCTACGGGGCGGTGCAGTGGATGATGGAGTGGTAGTTGATAGCAGAGAGCCCCCCGGATCCCGATTGGGCCGAGGGGCTTGTGGCTTGGATGGATTAAATGGGGGAGTCAGGTTCGCTCGACGTCAATGGTACGCCAGTCGCCCTGGGCTTCCCCGGTCTTGGGGAGAGAGACGGTGAGCACGCCGTTTTTGAAGCGCGCTCGGATCGCTTCGGTGTCGACGCCCTTGGGAAGCCCAATGCGTCGCTCGAAGTAGCCGTAGGAGCGCTCGCGTCGCACGTAATCGGTCTCCCCGTCGTCGGAGTGCGACTCCTCCTGGCGCTCGCCGCGAATGGTCAACATATCGTCGGAGACGGCGACCTCGATATCGCTATCGTCCATCCCGGGGACGTCGGCTTCGATCAGAAAGGCGTCATTGGTCTCGCTGACGTCCAGTCGCGGTCGGTAGCCCTCGAGGCCGCGGTTCATCCACTGCGACGAGGCGGCATTGATGGGGGCGTCGTCGAAGAAGTCGTCGAAGACGCGGTTGATCTGATTTTGAAGGCGATTAAAGGGACGCATCAGGGCGTCGAAGTCGTCGCCGCGCCCGTGGCGGGTGGGGGTGTTGGAGCCATTGGATGATTTTCGCGGGCGATTCCATCTGCTGAGCATTGACATGATCCACCTCCGGATATGGGGTTAGGGTCTGCTTCCAGTGCGTGTGAGTAAGAGGGCAAAGGGGGCCGCCGTGAGACTTGTCAGCCGGGGAACGACAGACATCTCAACCCGGAGTGCGGCCCAGTGCACCACTTGCCGTCGAAAACGATAGGCACGAGTATCAAGGGGTCAAATAAAAAGGACCGAGAGAGCGGTGATGGCTCTCTCGGTCCTGATTGACTCATTGTGGCGTCATGTCAACGCCACGCGGGGGATTAGAATCCGCCTTCTTCGGGGGCGCACTCAGCTTGGATCTCGGCGTTCATGCCGCTCTCATCTTCGAGGAAGGCAACGCCGGCTTCGTCCAGCTCCGCGATGCAGTCCTCGGAACCCAAATTCTGGCCGTCGGGATAGGCGATGACGTCGCACTGAGCGACCTCTGCTTCGTTGGCCTCGGTGCAGATGTCTGCACCGAACTCAATTTCTTCATGGCAGGCGGCGGCACTATCCACCAGGTCAGTCAGGCAGCTGTAGTAACCATCGACGGAGGCCGGGATGTCGGTATAGGTATCGGCGACGCCCTGGGCGCAGGAAGCGAAGTCCGCAGTTTCCGCGGGATCTTGGATCAATTGATCCTCACACTCCTGGGGCGAGGAAAATTCGCCGGCCTCGTAGTTGCATTCGCAGAAAAATTCCCAATACATCGCGTCATAGTCGGCCACGGCCGTTTGGAAGCCCTCCAGATCCACAGAAGACGTCTCGGTGGAGTTATTTGGAGGAAAATCCATGCCGTTGGGCTCGGTGTTGTTGCCGGGCTCGGTGTTATTGCCGGGCTCGGTGTTATTGCCGGGCTCGGTGTTAT
>CAZMJS010000021.1:0-48313 GCA_964566695.1 uncultured Bradymonadales bacterium | reverse complement strand
TCGAACCCTCACGACCGTAAGGCCATCGGATTTTGAATCCGACGCGTCTACCAATTCCGCCACTCCGGCGCAGCGACGCCCTGTGTATCGCAGTCCTCCCCTTCCATCAAGCAGAAATTACCTCAATGCCTGGTCGTCTGGCCACGCACCTTCGAGGAATGAGCCTCCCACAAAAAAACCGGGCGGAATTACCGCTCGGTTAAAAAATTTCAACTATGGTGGAACCCGGAACAACCCGCGCGCGAAGCCTCTTCGTGGGGAGCCGTCATCGGCGTGCGAAGTAGGTTGCATTGGGTACCCTTTAAACGTAGTACCTCTCTAATACTTTTGCAAGCCCTAAATCGGCAGATAATCAACAAACCTGGAGCAGGGGCGAAATTATTCCCCCTGGGTCTCGCCGTCGACGGCCTCTGGCTCCCAATTACTCCACTGGCCGAGCAGTCTGGGGGCAAAGGGATCGGGACTCCCCGTATCCAATTCGAATAGCCAGCCACCGGAGGCCTCCAGAAGGACAGCCGCCGGAATCAAGGTGGCCGGCTCGAATTCCACTTCGTCGGCCACCTCGGCCGAGACCTCGAATCGCTCCGACGGCATCCGAAATAAATGCATAAAGCTCTCCGCCCAGGTCAGCAACTCTTCCAATTGCTCTGCCAGCGGCGCAGGCGCCACCCGTATATTGACCCCCTCCTCTCGCAATTCATCGGCCCCCAGTGCACCTGCGCGCCCCAGGGTCTGTTGCATCGCCCAAGGTGTCTCTCCCGATAGCCACCGATGCGCTATCTGACGCATCTCGCCCTGCACCTGACGCTCGTAGGCCAGCCGGCTGATAAACGCCTTGTCGGCCTCCGATAGAGACACCAGATCCAATGGATCGACACCGCTTATTTGCTGGAGGGAGGCATCGATGCGCTGACGCCCCGCCACCAATACACCGGCATCGACAGCCCCGATCCCTCCTTGAGGGTGGAGGGTGATTCGGTCGGCTCCCAGAGCCACCATCGCCGGGGCTCCGTCGATGCGATGGGGCACCACCACATCCAGGCGAATCCCCAGGTTAGCGGCGCAGCGAAGCACCTGGTCGCAAAACGCTCCAGTCCCACCGCGCCCCAACATCACCAGCGCCATCTCCTCGGGTTCTCCCTGCCGACGGTGGACCTGCGCCAGCGTCGACGCCAGGCGGCGACCGCCCTCTTCGCCGGGATCGACGGCATACTCTCCTTTCCAATTGGCCATAAAGACCACCACGGGCATGCCCATGGATGTCTCCAATTCACCGATGATCGTCGTCGCCTCTGCCACCTCAGACATGATGCCTGCTCCTCTATCGCCGTCGCCTAATCATCCATTCACTCTCGGTGCCAGGCCGGCTCTTCATAGCCCGAACCCTCCTGAGTCAAACGGGTCTGCATCTGACCATCGGCGGTCATCAACCACAGTTGTCGTCCCTCTTCCCGATCGCTGACGAAGAGGATATAGCGCCCATCGGGGCTATACACTGGCTCGAAATTATCGCCCTGGTCCTGCGTCAAACGCTCGATATTGCCGTCCATATCCACCGTGAAGATATCAAAGCGCGCGTATTCATCGCGACCACTAAACACGATGCGATCGCCTCGCGGGGACCAATCGGGGGTCGTATTATAGCTTCCCTGAAAGGTCAGTCGCTGCTGATTATCTCCGTCGGCGTCCATCAAAAAGATATGAGCCCCTCCAGAGCGCCCGGACACAAAGGCAATCTGGGTGCAGTCGGGGTTCCACGTCGGGCTGACGTCGATGGCCCAGTGATCGGTTAGCCGCTCTTGAACGGCGCCCGACTGGGGATCGATGACGTAAATATCGGTCTGGTTTCCGGCGCGCGACATCGTCACCGCCGCCTTCCCATCGCAATAGGCCGCCCCCGTATTCTGGCCCTGGGTATCGGACAGCCGCTGGTACTCACCGTCACGGTAGACGTAGAGATCGGGGTTACCATCGCGGTAATCCGTAAAAAAGATCTGGCCCTCCGGCCCAAAGGTGGGCACCAGATTGATGGTCTCCGAGCGACTGATTCGCTCCACCCCACTTCCATCGGCGTTGGCCCGATAGATATGCTTTACGTCGTGGCTATGACGACGAGAAAACGCGATCTGCGAGCCGAAGAATCCGGGGTGGCCCGTATAGTGGCGAACCACTTCATTGATAAACGCATTGACCTCGGCGCGAATGGCCCCCTCGCCTACGCTCGTCGCCGACCAATCGAGCTCGATCTGCTGCCCCTGCTCCACGGCGAACAGCCGCAAGTCCAGCTCTACTACATCTTCCTCGGGCCCCGGACGGACCTCGCTCTTAATCAACCCTTGGGCGCCCACGCTAAACCAGTTAGAGAACTCAATATCGGCCACCGACATCCCCTCGGCATCGGTATCGAAGAAGAAGCTCTCCTCATCGAGAAGATCAAAGAACCCCGCCAACTCCAGATTGCGCCTTAATAGCGCCTCTACGTCCTGCGCCACGGGCGCCACCTCTTGCTCACCGACGATGGTGTCCGGCACGGCCATGGGAACCAAGACGCGCTGAGCACCGACGCGCACGTCGATTTCAATGCCCTCCTGGTCCTCGATCCCGGTGCCATCGTCGTCGTCATATAACTCCATCTCCCCCTCGGGAGAGGACGCACCGGGATCCGCCACCGCCGTCGCTGCCGTAACTCCCAGCATCATCAACGCCACCAGAGCCCCCAATACCGCTCTCTTTATGCTCCAAGCCATAAGCTCTCCTCGTTCACCGTTGCAAATACTCCCAGTTCGACAGCAACAAGCCCTGTCGAACCAGCCCATCCCGGATCTCGTCCTGGTCGGGCATCGGTAAGGTTTGACCGCCGTGGTCCACCTGAAATTCACGAAGCACGCGCTCGATGCTGGCGTCGAACTCCTCGTGGCCCGAGCGCTGGCGGAAGTCGTAGCGCTCGATAAATCCCTCGTCGCTCAGCTCCACTCGCACCGCCACGCGCCCCGCCAGTTCCCGCAGCTCCTCATCGGAGATCACCGTCGGGATACGCCAGTGGCGCTCAATCGTTTGAAGCAAGCGGGCATGGTAGGTTTGTTCCATATTGGCCAGCTCCGGGTCGGTCACCGTGCCCCCCTCCACGCCCTCCGGGCTGCCCTCGGGGGCCTGATCGCCGCGACCATCGGCCTCAAATTCACCGAGTCGATCGTCGAGGCGCTGTTGGCGCTGGCGGCGTCGCTCCTCTTCCTCACGGCGCTGGCGCTCCTCTTCAGCCCGCCGATCGCGCTCGCGCTGCTCTTCCAATTCGGCCTCGCTGGGCTCCTCCTCCGGGGGATCGGGATCGACCTCGGCGTCCGGCTCCGGCTCCTCAGTGGGCGCCTCGGGATCGACCTCGGCAACCTCGTCGCTATCCAGGGGTTGCCCTTCGTCCCCCGTCAGCCGCGGCATCTGATCGGGCTCTCGCTCCTCGCCGAGGGCCAATAGCTCGACGTCATCAAACACCAGCTCTACCGTGTCTTCATCCTCCGGCTCCACCTCGCCGGCCAGCCACATCCCTAGCCCCGCCAAGAGCACCAGGCTTCCATGGAAAAATAGCGTCAGCCCCAGCCCCACCCACATCTCCTGTCGCCCAATCTCAGGACCCGCCCCCCGCCTCTGATTGTGCTGTGGCCGCTCCATCATCTACTCATTCCTCTTCCAGTGCCTCGCGAAGCTCCGGATTGGTCACCATGCCCACGTGGGACACCCCGGCCAGTCGTATCCGATTCATCGCCCCCACCACCACGCCGTAGGGAATCTCCGTATCCCCCATCAAGTACAACCGCCCATCGTCCTGAAGCTTTCGGTTATTCTCCACCAACCGCTGCAACTCGTCGAAGCAGGGGGCAAAGCGATTGGGCCCTTCCTCATCGGCGTAGGGGCCACAATCCACGAGCGGTTCGGCACCCAAGAAAAATTGGAGGTCGGCGTCGATCGTCAAGATCAACTCCTCGATCTCATCGACGCGTAGCCTCCGATCATCTTCCGTCACCGGCGGCAACTCCATCTCCTCTTCGCTATGATGCTCCGCCATCTCATGCATCATGGGCGTCGTGATCATAAAGATCACCAGAAGCACCAGCATGACGTCCACAAAGGGGGTGACGTTAATCCTGGCCAACATCGTGTTGGTCGTCCCCGAGCTATCGCCCATATCTGCGCCCATTGACGCCTCCTTACCTGGTCCTTCCTCGGTCGAGGTCGCTGACTCACTCGAAAAAGTGCCGCTTGACGATATTGAGGAAATCCGAACTGAAGTTGTCCATCTCGGCGGCCATGACTTTGATCTGGGTCAGCAGCCAATTGTAGGCGATGACCGCCGGGATGGCGGCAAATAGGCCCATGGCAGTCACGATCAGCGCCTCGGCGATGGGCTGGCCGACCACGTCGATGCCCGCCGCCTCTTGCTGACTGATCTCCAGGAACGCCACCATGATCCCCCAGACCGTGCCGAACAGTCCGATAAAGGGTGACGTAGAGCCGATGCTCGCCAGCCAAGGCACCAGGGCCTCGGCCTTCGTCAGCTCCTTTCGCTGCGATCGCCGCAACGCCCGCTCCACGTTTTCTATATCGCCCAATTGATGGCGCATCGACGCCCCATCGCCATCGCGTTCCTTATTCTTGAGCTTCGACAACTCCAGATAGCCCGAGCGAAACACCTCGCTCACCGGCGCATCGGGGTAGTCATCGGTGGACTGATAGATGGCGTCCAGCCGTTTGGACTGCCAGAAGACGTCCAGAAACTTCTCCGACTCCTGGCGGGCCCGTCGTAGATACCACCATTTATAGCCCGTGATATACCAGGAGACGACGCTCATGAAGGCCAACAATATCAAGACCGACGTCACCACGGCATCGGCCTCTAATACGATATGCCACACGTCGGCGCCGCCCGACGCCTCGGCGACGGTGATCATGGAGGAGATGATCTGCATAATTTGACCTTGGGTTTAACTTCGCTGACGGGTCTCGGTCTCTGACCAGGAACGGATGTCGGTGACCCCACCTACATGGCCCTATCATGAGGCGAGCACCACGTCCAATCTTAGCAACCCCGTGCTTTATTCCGCGCTCCGCAACAGCCGTCAGGGCTCGCCGAACCAAAAACGCACACCGGCCCCCAGGCCCGTTCCCTGACCAAAATAGGACTGAAAATGCAGGTCGATGCGATCGGTGCTCCGATAGCGCACCTCCACCGTTGGATGACCGACTCGACTGGCCTGGGGCTCCAGCCAATCGCGATGGCCTCGCTCAAACCCCACCGTCAGGCGCAGGGGATCGGTGACATTGAGGGCCAACTCCAGGCGCATTGGCACCAGCCATGCCTCCTCTCGCCAATTGCCCCATGCCTGTTGGTCCTGGTCGCGCTGGCCTCGCATGCCAACGCCTATGCGCAGCCCGAGATGCATCTCCTCCAGATGACCAAATAGCCGCCCCAAGTTGAGATCTCCCACCGCATGGACCGCCCCGTCAGCCCGTTGAAATGGCAGGTCAATGCGATAGCGCGCCATTCGCCCCGACGCCCCCAGCCCCAGCCGCGTCTGACCATCGCGGCTGACCCGGGGAAACCATCGACCGCTGACGAAATAGTCGGACATGCCCCAGCCGAACTCCTGGCTCGTCCCCAATTTTCCCTCCACGCTCCGCGACCGAAACTGGGCCTCCGTCGTCCACATATGGCGCAAGCTCAGGTCCCTGGGCCGCACAAACTCATAGCGCGCCTCCACCCCCAACCCCGCCTGGCGACGCGTCGATGACGGGATCCCCAGATCATCGCGATAGGCTGTGCCGAAGATGTCGATGAGCCACGACGTCCCCAACAAGCCCATGCCCCCAAACCACAATTCATAGCGCCGGTCATCGATGACCGTCCGCTCTGTGGGCTTAAGCGACAGCACCGTCCCCGCCGTGATCAACGCCAGGGCTGAGAGATCCAGCGCCACCAGCGATAGCCCGGTGCGCGAATCCTCCAGTTGCCAGTGGCCAGCCCCGGGCACCACCACCCCCGCGGTCATGGCAAATAGGGTCGCGTAGGCCCTTTCGCGCTCCTCGAAGATGTCTTCGAACTCAAACCCCTCCTCTTCCAACTCTTCACGGCTCTTCTCCTCTAGCCGTTGTCGCTCATCGCCCCACTCAATGCTCGCCCCATCCTGAGCCACCGCCTCCCCGGCGGTGACCCACGAGGCCACCACCACCGCCAGGATAGCCGCCGCGGCCGTCCCCCACCGGTTGCGCCACCGTCCACTCATGGAGCTCCATCCACGTCCGGCACGCCATCGACCTCCGGCACCACCTCATCCTCGTCGTCGTCCATCTCCTCGCTGCTCTCCTCCTCGAAGTCGTCGAGTTCGCGACTATCGATTTCTCTCTCGATGACCTGACGTCCCTCCAGGGGCGTCATCACCGTCTCCTCGAATACCTCCCATTGGCGGTCGCCGATGCTCAGGTACCGTAGCTCTCGCCGAGGCTCTCCCGCCTCATCAAAGGCAAATCGCCCCGTGGCGCCCTGAGACCACTCCTCACCATAAAGCGCTTTCGCAATATCGTCGGGATTGCTGATTCCTCTATCCAGCAACAGCTGTCGAAGGCGCTGCACGGAGTCGTAGGCGAAGGCCACGAAATGATCGACCTCGCTATCAAAAATAGCCTCAAAACTTCTCGCCAGCTGGGACGTCTCTCGGTCCCGGAACTCCGGGGAGAACCAGGCCGGTACAATGGCCCCCTTGAGATAACTTGAGGCCTGAGCCGTCACGATGGGCGACTGCCACAGGCTCGTGCCCAGGTAATGGACGTATAGCCGCCCATCGTCTGGCGCCGTCTCATAGGCCGGATAACCCCACATCTGCTCCTGAGCGAAAAACGCCGACAGCTCGGCGATCTTGCTCCCTGAGTCGGGGATAAAAACAGCCTCTGGGCGCGCACCGGCCACCTGACGTGCCACCGACTCGTAGTCCGTGGCACCTCGGTCATACTCCACCTCGATGACCACCTCCCCGCCTCGGGCTTCGAATTCGTCGCGAAATGCCATCGCCAACATATGGCCATAGCCCAGGTCGGGATGAACGATGGCCGCCCGTCGATCGCCCAGGCGTTCATGGGCGATCTTGGCAGCGGCCCGCGCCTCGGCGATGGAGTCGACGAAATTTCGAAATAGCGGTGGGCGCCCGTTCTCCATGACCTCCTCATCAATTCGGTCCGCCGACAGCGCCAGCGCCGGCACTCCCTGCGATTCCACCACCCCTTTGAGGGAACGGGCGTCATCGGTTCGAAGCGGCCCCACCACGGCCGCCGCTCCCCCATCCACCAGACGCTGATAGGCAGCTTCCAGATCGCCGTGAGAATCCTCGATCAACAGCGTCACCGAGGGGTCACCGGCGACATGGAATGACTGCTGGGCCACCAACATCCCCGCCAGCGCCCGATTCCCCACGCTTCGATTGGGTCCCGACAGGGGGAGCAAGGCCCCGATCACCAGTCGACGGGGCCCCGCCTGGCTCGACAGCGCCATTGACAACTCCGAGACCCGATCGCCCACCTCCAGCTCGGCAAAATCAGGCGCCATCTCGTTGAGAAACCCCTGCAATGACTCCACGGATTTGCCGTTGATCCCGTTGTCCAGATGACGTCGAATCAGCCCCCAGGTGGCGGCCACACGAGTCAATTTGCGATCGTCGGTGACCAATTCACTCAACTGTCTCGGCTCCACCACATCGGCATCGGCGAGGGCTTGCGCCACCGCGAATTGCCGACGTGTATCCTCGTCCTTTCCGCCGTTCATCAGCGCTCGATGGTAATCGCCCCAGGCCTTCAACGCATCGCTGGCCCGTCCGGCCTCCGAAAGACCCTGAGCGATGATCGGACGAATATGAGTCCGATCCCCCTCCAGCACCACCGGACTCATCGATGCCCCGGGATAGCTCTCCATGGTGATTAGGCCCTGCTCCACCTCGCCGTCCATGAGATACGCCAGGGCCAGATAACTCTTGGCCGCCGATCGAATCCGCTCATCGATGCCCGTCGACGCCGCCAGAGGCTCCAGCAATCCAAAGACCTCTTGCTCCAACCGGGGCCGCAACTCCTCCACCGGCACGTCGAAGACCTCATCGATATCGCCCAGATAAGTTCGCGCGATATATAACTCCGCCAGATCGGCGGTGGTATCATCTCGGTACTGCCCCTGGAGCAAGCGCAACTCCTGGCGGGCATTGTCCCAATCGCCCTCCTCGAGCATGGCGAGGGCATCATCAAAGTCGGCCTGGACCTCCGGGGACTCGGACTCAATGGGCTCCTCCGGTTCCACATCGCCCCGCGTAGGAGTCGATGAACAACCCAGGAGGAGCGCGGCCAATAGCAGTGGCCATCCGTATCGCCATCCCCATTGCCGCCTACGTTGTGTATTCGCCTTGCGTTGCCACATTCGCTGCACCTCGGTGCTGACCGACCCACTGAATCCTCATCGGAGCGCTCCCGCGCAACCGCTGCCACCATCCTATATCACAGCCCTGGCCTGCGTCGAAATTATCAGCCCTCTAATCACCTATAAGTTAACATAAACTTAATTATAACGACGCCGGAGGCCGATTTGGTCGCCCGCGATTGCCAGTTTTGGCCGATACCCCTACCGTGGTGGATACCCCTATCACTCCGAACCCGGTTCAACCGTGACTCTACCCACACCTAACTCGTACCCATTGGCACTTTCCCTGGGCCTCATCCTGGCCGTATTGCTCGTGGGCTGCGAAACAGACCCCGTCGACGACAGCCCTCGCCCCCTGGAGCTGCATTTCGAGCAGTCCCTCCTCCTGCCCGATTCCAAACCCACCCTGACCCTTTTGGACAGTCACCGGCTGCTGGCACAGCGCATGACGCTCAGCGTTCAGGGCACCATCGACGGTCGAGCCATCGACTCATCCCTCGACAAACCCCTTCATCGCCCGGGGCAAACAGGGCCCCTGAAGACAACTATCCGCGCCGACCAAGCGCTATGGCCCATGCTCCAACCCCAACCGGGATCCCAATTTGAGGGCCAGTTAATCGTCGTCGTGGAAGATGAATTGGGCGACGAGCACCGGGGAAGCCTCTCCGTGGATTGGCGATTCCAGGATCGCCTGGTCCCCGACCTAACCATCGATCAACCCACTCAGCTATTCAGCAACGAACACCTTCCGGTTTCCGGCGAGGGGATCCTTCGTCCCCATGAGGGCGTCACCAAAGCCGTGGTTGTCGAGGGTCAACTCCAGCCCGACGAGGGTGATGCCCGCGCGCTGGACGGCCAGCGTTTCCCCATCCAGTGGGATGGCAGTCGCCGGGCGTCGGCGATCACGCTGGATCCCGATATCATCGGGATCCGCCCGGCCTCTGTAGACCTCAACCTGCGATTTGAAAACCATCATCGCCTGGGCTCCATGGAGCCCCAGTCCGGTCCAGATCAACACCTGCAGAGTTCGCTAGCCTCCCCGTTTATCGCCCACCTGGAAGGGAAAAAAATCAGTCGAGGCCAGATCATCGATGTGCGCGGCCGTGGCCTTCTGGGGCCCGCCGATGCCGACACGGTAGACATGGAATTTCACCTGGAGGGCTATTTCCAGCCCGACGATCCCTCGAGCCTTCCCGTCGACTGGACGGGCTCTCAGGCCCTTTCCCGCGCCCCCCATTCCGTGTCCGAAGGTCGACGGGCGGACCTGGAGGCCTGGGCCACCGTCGCTGACCGTCGTCTCCAAGGCTTTGCTGCCCGACCGGGCACCTTCCAGGGGACCATGACCCCCGTCTTCTTCGACGATCAGGGCTCCTTTGAGGGCCTGCCCTGGGAGGGCCAACTCACCGTTTTACCCACCCTCCAGGCCGTTCATCTCAAATACCTCCCCGGCTTCTCCATTGCCCTGGAGCGCTTCGGGTTGCGAAACGCCGATCGCGCCATCCGCGACCGCATCCTGGAGGTTGTCCAACGGGATTATGAGGGCATCAATATCCGCTTTAGCGAGTCCGCACCGGACGATTTCATCCGCTTCTCTACCGTCGAAATCGGGGGCCCCGACCCCACCGGGGGCCACGCCTTCGGCTTTGATAATACCTACCATGACGAGGCCAAGGACACGGGCAACCTCTACCTCGATAACTATCTGGGCGGCATCAACCCCCAAAGCGGCGAGGCCTTTAATAACCCCTACGGTGGTGTCTTCGTGGAGTCCTTCGCCAAATTCAGCCCCACCATCGCGCCCCATATGGCCCATACCTCACCTCGCTTCGACGACGTATTCGGCCCCTTTATGCCCGAGCTGGCCGGTGATCCCGTGGGTTACGACGAACCCCTTGAGGCAACGCGTCACCACGCACTGCAGAAAGCGATCGACGCCTTCGCCAATGCCGTCGGCAACACCATCTCCCACGAGTTGGGCCACGCCCTCGGTCTCGCTCACTTCGAGGAGGACTGGGAGGAGCCAGGCTATCGCTTCCACAACCATGGCCAGGAGGGACACATCATGGACGCCGGCGAATTCCGAAGCTTCGAACAACGAGCCAACCTCGACGGCGAAGGTCCCTCCCAATTCAACGCCACGAACCGCGCCTACTTGGAGACCATCCTTCCCCTTCCCTAGCGCCGCACCTTGACCTCGCTCTGTGTTTCTGATTCCTTGGGGCACCTTTTTACAATTAACCACCTGATCTCACCCATGACGATGGTTTTCTATGCCCCGCCTACACGCTTGGACTCCCCTTTTCTTTGCCCTCCTATTGCTGCCCTCCGCCTGCAGCGATGACGCCACTGAGGTCAGTGAGGACGATCTCCCCACCAATCAGGATATCAATCCCCCTCTGGAGGATCTGAGCACCCTGCTTGATGAGGACACCCCGACCAACGATGAGCTTCCGCCGGAGGGAAAGCCCGACGCCACCTATCCCCTGCAACACGACCTGCTCGATACGCAGTCGCCAGTCAGCGATCAGCAGAGCCGCGGGATTTGCTCGGTCTTCTCCACCATCGGCCTGATGGAACACCTCTATATCAAGGCCGGCTACGACGATGCTCCCAACTTCTCCGAGCAGTACCTGCAGTGGTCCGTCAAAGAACAGGTCCGTGCCTTCACCGATTCCTCGGGCTCCAATGCCAACTTTAATCTGCAGGCCATCAGCAATTACGGGGTCGTCCAGGAAGAGTTGTGGCCCTATGAGGGCCAACCCTGGGGAGTCCAGGACGATGAGGCCTGCGGCGAAGACAGCCCCCCGTTGCGATGCTTCACCAACGGAGCGCCCCCGGAAGAGGCGATGGATGCACCAACCTACTCCCTTCCCCGCGGCCGTTGGATCTCCACGCGCACCAACGATATCAAAGCCCATATGTATAACCAGAACCAGGCCGTCGTCGTCGGCGGAGACTTCTACTACCAGGCCTGGAACCACGGCGGCTCGCCCCTTCCCACCAATCAGGACTACTTCCGTCAGGGCGTTGTCCTCTACCCCAACCAGGACGATATCGACGCCAGCCGCGAAAACCCCGTGGGCCACTCCATCCTCCTCGTGGGTTGGGATGACGAATTGGAGATCGAACGCGTCGACGGCGAGGGTAACGTCAAACTCGACGACGATGGAGAACCCATCACCGAAAAGGGCTTTTTCATCTTCAAGAATAGCTGGGGTACCGGCAGCTTTGGTATCCATAACGAGTATGGCGACGGCTACGGCTATATTTCCTACGACTACGTCGAGGAATTTAAGTCCGGACGCATCTCCGACGTCCCCCAGGACCATCACTTTCCCGCGCCTACCCCCGATTGCGGTGACGATGAACTGCTATGCGACGACCAATGCGTCCCCATCGACGACAGCAACTGCGGCGAATGCGGCCTGACCTGCGAACTCGACGAGATCTGCGAGGATAACCAATGCATCGACTACGACGGCACCCTCGAGCGCTTTGGCTACGACGACATGGCCACCATCCCCGACAACGATCCCGAGGGGCTGACCGCCGATATCGAGGTCTCTGACGCCGGATTGGTCCTGGAGGCCACCGCCGAGATTTATATCGAGCACTCCTATAACGGCGACCTTCAGATCGAGCTGACCTCCCCGGAGGGAACCACCGTGCGCCTTAAAGAGGCCGACGGCACCCCTGGCGAAGACGTCATCGCTGAATTCGACGTCCCCGAGGTCATCGGCGAGGATCCCAACGGCACCTGGACGCTCCATATCATCGATGATGCCGAGTTCGACGAGGGCTCCCTCGTCGCCTGGTACCTCAACCTGGTGCACTGAGGCCTTCTCTTATCATCTCGCCCCCCTTCATCGATGCCCTCGATGAAGGGGGGATTTTTTTAGAACCCCTCAAAGTACAGGTCGTAGATCACATCGCCATCGCTGGCGACTTCCACAACCATCCGCTCACCGGGGTCAGCCACCGCTTCCAGGTCCACCACCTCGCCGTCACCGCTGATGATATCGACGAGGCTTCCATCGCCGGCGTACACGCCTAGATGGACCGCCCCATCGCCCTCCTGTGGCGCATACTCGCCGAGCCAGTGGGTCCCCTCCGCACCGCCCTCGGGCAACTCAAAAAAATCCGATTGCCCCTCACAGGCCTTCAACCCCTGTTCCGTGATCGAATTAGAAGTCCCCAATGACGCTGCCGCCTCCAGGCTGTGATTACCGGCATAGTCATCGTCGACCTGACAACTCCGCCCCACCATGAGGTCATAGGTATTGGGCGTCGAACTCGTCTCCACCACCAGATAGTGCATGCCGCTTTCCTGGGCCTCCGCGACGATGCTCTCATCGTCATCGCTGGACCATCCCTGGGCGATACCAAATCCCCCATCATCAATACTGCTGCTCTGCCCGGGTCCAAATAGGGTCATATCCAGATCCCCCAGAGCGTGCTCAAACCACATATAGACATCCAATACGTCTCCCCTGAGAAGCTCCATGGCATAGATGTCGCGGTCGCTGACCTCACAGATCGCTCGCTCTTCGAAGATGGCAAAATCCTCCAGAACGAGTTGGGCGCTTCCCGGCGTGCTGTATTCACCGGGAGTATCGACGCAGGTCGAGTCATCACCTGGACCGGTATTTGCCGGATCATCGGGATCGTCGGGATCGTCGGGGTCCACCTGATCCGACGGTGGGATCACCACCGTGACCTGTTGTTCGATCACCTCATCGCCCAGATCGGCACTAAACCGAAAGGTGTGGCGTGGCTCCAGCCGTTGCGCCTCCGAGGGAAGCCACTCCACATGCCCCTTAAAATCCTCCACCTGTTCAAAGGTCGCCCCCGCCGGCGACTGCTCCATCGCCAGCACCACCTGCGGCACCTCCCGGCTATAGACCTCCACCTCAAACCTCAACGCCTCCTCCTCGAGGGCGTCAAATAACAAGCTCTCCTCGTTGATGAAGGCCGTCCCATCCCCCCCGTCGGTCACAAAAATAGAAACCGACTTCTCAGCCCTCAGTCCTTCTTCATTGGTGACCCGAAAGCCCACGCGGTGAGGGCTCCCATCCCCCACGTCGCTGATAAGCGGATCCCATCGAAATACAGCCCGGTCCTCCGTGGACTCGAAGGTCGCTCGTTCCGGCGCATCGAGCGCCCGAAAGCGCAGCGTTTGGCCCCCGGCGTTGGTCCCCGTCACATGAATGAGGACCACATCCTCCCCGGCGACCACCGTCATCTCTGCGCCCACATCGAGCACCAGACCTGGAGCCGTCGCCTCGCCATCGCTACATCCCCACAGGGCGACGGCCATCGACAGTCCCAACATCATCAGTGCTGCCGTCCATCGCCTTCGCATGAGATCTTCCTTTTTGTCTTCGCGCCTATCCAAGACCCCGTCCGCGACGCTTGCGGACCTGGTCAATATGATGCACCCGGCGAAACGCCGATTGCTCTTGGGTCAACCCGGGCTGCGCCCAGTGGCACTGGCCCAGATTGAACACCATGCACTTGGGCCCTCCACCACCTTTGCCGAAGAACTCGGAGATATCCACGGGCACCACCGTCACTCCTCGCTCACCGATCGCCTCCCGGGTCTTCTCTCGAACGGCCTCTGAGACAAAGAGATAACGCTGGCCGTCGACGATCACGAAAAACGAGTTGCCCAGAAATGCCTCTGCGTCCTCCTCTTCGATCTCCACGATACGATCCCCCAATACCGCATCGGCCACCTCATTGGAGCGCTCCGTAAACGCGTCTCGATACATCAAGCACGGACCGCCGAGATCACAAAGGGCTGTATCTCCATGGTAATACCGAGGGTCTCTCAACTCCAGTCGCGCCACTTCCTCATCCAAGATCGCACTCTCGATCCAATCGCCCACTTCCTCATCGCTGCGAAACCCATGGGTAAAGACCCACTGGCGATCATCGCCGCGCCCCAGGGGAAAGGCGTCGGCCTCTCCCTCCCACCGCCACTGCTCCGGATAATCGATCACCTCGAAGCCAAAGCGGCCCATAAATTCGCTAAACCGGTCACTCTCCCCCATTCGATGCTCCACCGTAAAATGACTGGGGAAAAAGGTCTTTTGTCCCGCCGGCACATCGCTTAAACGCCCCTTCAAGAACCCCGCATTGGCCGCAAACACCATCCCCGTTAGCCCCTCTTCGGCGTTGATGACGTAGACATCAACCCCCACATCCAGCAGGGCGTCGACGTAGGCGTTCCACTGCTTCATGGCTCGCTCGCTATCCACCACCTTCAGCGAATCATCTTCTTGTCGGGTATGGGGGTTGGCTCCCGCCCGGATCGCAAAATGAGCGGGGTGAGTCATCAATACCGCGGGCTTCATGGACGGCTCCTCTCAAAGGTGTGGTGGGTGGTTCCGTATCACTATGGTGGGGCCCTACCATGACCCGCACCGCTTTTCGACCCCACCAAGGGCCAATCTCCGCCAGCGGCCTCCTACGCGATCAAAAAAGGTCCCCGCCGCATCCCGTCGCCGGGGCGCTCTCTGAGCCCTCCGAACGACCCTGGAGCGACTTGTCCAGCAAATGGGTGGGACGCACGTTCTGAGTCGCCGCCATCACGCTATTGCGAATGTCGGGGATCCGCTCTTCCAAAGAGTCCAACAGCCCCTTCATATACTTTCGCTGACCGTCGATGCTTCCGCACAGGTTGCAGGGAATAATGGGAAACCCGCGAAGCTCCGAATACCTGGCAATATCCGACTCCGCGGCGTAAATCAGCGGACGAATGACCTGGAAACGGCCATCATCGGTGGTATAACTCGCTGGCATCGCCTGCATCTGTCCCGAAAAAAAGAGGTTCAGCAACAGGGTCTCCACGCTGTCATCGCGGTGGTGGCCCAACGCGATTTTATTGCACCCCAATGCGTCGGCTCGGCCGTAGATAATCCCCCGCCGAAGCCGGCTGCACAGCGAGCACGGCGTATCTCCCGGATCCAGCTTCTCCTTGACCACCGAGTAAGTATCCTCCTCAAGGATCTCAAAGGCGATCCCCCTGTCCTCCAGGTATTCTCGCAGCACACCTTCGGGATAGCCCGGCTGCTTTTGGTCCAGGTGAAAGGCCGTCAGCTGGAAGTCAATGGGCGCTCGTCGCTTGGCCCGAATCAAGAGATCGAGCATCGTATAGGAGTCCTTTCCACCCGACAGGCACACCAGCAGGTGATCGCCCTCCTCGATCAGCGAATAATCGCCAATGGCCTCCCCCATATGAGAGGCCAACTTCTTTTGCAGTCGATCCACTTCCGCCATCACATTCCCGCGTCCAGGTTAGGGGTCTCTGCCCACCGCCGGGGGCAACTCTCGGCGAACCTTAGCGCGTCCGCCCGGCCCCCTTCAATCCCCCTTTGGCCCGTTCGTCGATCTTTTCCTGCAGCCCATCGTCGATCACCGGGCCCACGGGAAACCCCTCCTGTCGCAAAGCCCGACGCCGCTCGTTGAGCGTTCCTCCGTCCCCCGCATCGCTTCCTCGATAGACCGGCAACGCGCCCCGAGCCGCCCCCGACCTCAGATCGGCGCGTCTGTCCTGGATTTGATCCCAGGCCACAACCATCGCCTCCGTGGCCTCTGGAAGCACCCACAACTGACTTTGAACCACACTTCCATCGCCCAATACCTGAAACGCCAATCCGTATATGCCGGGCTCCATCTCATCGCCCATGTCGAACCGAACCACCCCGTCTTCATCGCTTCGCTCCACCCCCAGGTGCTGCCACCCCTGACAATCGTCGATATATAGCCGGACCCCCTCCTCCACCAGGGGCGTTCCCTCATAGTCCACAACCACCCCTACCGTCGCCGTCTCCTCGGCCCCTATGACCCAGTCGCTGGCCCGATGCTCGGGCGAACGCTGCGCCGCCAAATAGAGATTCTCCACCGCCGACCACGGTCCTCTCACCGACTGCTCAAAGGCCCGCTCCCCGCAATTATCCAACCGTCCGACATCCGCCGGACCATCCTTGAACTCCCAGATGATCGGATCCCACTGATCCTCATTCAATACGGGGCTTGCCGACGCCCCATGCGCCCAATCTCCGCCTCCGCTGGAGCACCCCACCATCACCGCCACCACCACTCCCATCGCCATGCCCCTCTTCATCGCTCCCCCCTCTACGTCGCCCGCCACCCGTTGCCTCTCCGCTCTTTAAATTTGCTCACCCCCATCCCGATAGCCACCCCCAATTTGCCCCGCATCTTCGGAACGCGGTTGAATCCTGACCCCAAATGGCGCAGAATCAGGCTACCCAATTGGACTGATTCGATCACGACAGCCTGGAGCAGCGATCATGAGCGTATCCCTGGAAGCCCTGGAAAACGCCGGATTCCCCACCGAAAACTTCCCCGAAGACGTCCCCACGCCGGGAGAGGACAATATCTATCACAAGGATCTCGACGGCTCCAAAGGCTTGTACCGCTACCAGGTCAACGTCGACGCCAAGACCTACGGCATGGAGGTCGTCATCGACACCTCCACCGTCCCCGACCCCGCCGAGGGCGTCAGCTTCATGCTCAACCAATTTGCCTTTTTGTGGCGCCAAGACCCCTCCCAGGTCATCGTCAAGAGCGATGGCTCCTGCCGGCGAATCAACTTCTGATTCACCGTCCCTCTTACATCCAGAGGCCTTCTCATGACCGCCTCCACCACGTCGGTGATGTTCTTCTGCCTCGGCAATATCTGCCGTTCCCCCCTCGCCGAGGCCCTCTTTCGCTATCACGTACGCCAGCGAGATCTCGACGACCGCTTCCTTATCGACTCCTCTGGCACCAGTAGTTATCACATCGGCGAGCCCCCGGACCCGGGCAGCGTCCGCGTCGCCCGCCAGCGCCTGGACCTCGACATCAGCGATCAGCGCGCCCAACAATTAAGCAACGACCACCTCCGTCGCTACGATTACCTGGTGGCCATGGACCGCTCCAACCTGTCCAACGCCCGGCGCCTCTCCGCCAGCCCAGACGCCAACCTTCTTCTCTTTCGAGATTTCGAGCCCCAGCCCGACCTCCAGGGCCGCGACGTCCCCGACCCTTGGGGCGGTGGCCAAGACCACTTCGAAGAGGTCTACGATATCGTCTATCGCTGCTCCCAATCACTCCTCGATCATATCTGCTCTCAGCGGGATAGCTTGCCATGACCCCTTTTCGCTCCACCCCTGCAAAAACCACAGCTCTTGCCGTGCTTATCTTTGCCCTCCTGGCGGGCTGTGACTCCAATGATGAGCCCCTGGTAGCCGATCAAGCCACGGCCCACCCTCCCACCCAACCCGATGAACCACCGGCCGAGGACGACCAGATGAACCACGAGGATCCCACCGAGGAAGAACGCCCGTCCTTTGGACGCCAGCAGGAACGAGACGCCATGGTGGAAGACCAGGTCGTCGACCGCGACTTCGACAACCTCGACGTCCTCGATGCCCTGCGCGCCGTTCCTCGTCACCGATTTGTCCCCGATGAACACGCTCCGATGGCCTATAGCGACTCCCCCCTGCCCATCGGTCACGACCAGACCATCTCCCAACCCTATATTGTCGCCCTCATGACCGACTACCTGGGCCTATCGCCCGGCGACAAGGTCCTGGAAATCGGCACCGGCAGCGGCTATCAAGCCGCGGTCCTCGCCGAGCTCGGCATGGAGGTCTACTCCATCGAGATCATTTGCGAATTGGCCGACCGCGCCGACGCTGCCTTGTCGGACGCCCACTACGACTCGGTGACCGTCAAATGTGGCGACGGCTATGAGGGCTGGGCGGAGCATGCCCCCTTTGACGGCATCATGGTCACCGCAGCCCCGCCCGAGATTCCCGATACCCTCAAAGAGCAGCTTGCCGACGACGGCGGCCGCCTGGTCGCCCCCGTCGGTGATACGGGCCAGCGTCAGAAGATGACGCTCATCGTCCGCGATGGCGACGACTTCGTCGAGCGGGAGCTGCTCGACGTGCGCTTCGTCCCCATGGTACCCGGCCAACAGGACGACTGACCCCCCTCCTTAGCCATCGACCAATTCCAAGCCCTCTTGGCTGGGCCCGTGATCACTGTCGATGCGCAGCGCCCGCTTATACATATCTCGGGCCCCTCGCTCCTCGCCCAGGTGACGCCGGGCCTCCCCCAGGTGGTAATACATCGCCACCTTCTTGGCCGGATCCTTGATCTTGGTGTGGTGGAGCAACAGCACCTGAAAATTCTTCTTGGCCCCCTCATAATCACCGCTCTCCAGCAGGACCCGTCCGCGGCTGAGCATATTGGGGATATAGGTGGCATCGATTCGCTGTGCCTCATCATAGGCTTCCAGCGCCGCATCGGCGTCGCCCCGTTGCTCCGCCAACTTTCCACGAAGGTGAATAAACCGCACCGCCTCCTTCATCTTGCGCGCATCGTTTAGCGTCTCAATCACCGACGCCAACAGTGGCTCCGCTTTGTCCAGCGCTTCGGCCTCGATATAGGCGTCCAGAAGGGGCTCCACGATCGTTAATTCATCCCCGGCGATCGCCCGCGCCGACTCCAGCGCACTCAGCCGCCGCTCGGCATCTGACAGATAAGTTTGTGCGACCTCTGCCATCTCCAGATAGATCTCTATCTGGTCATCCTCATCGGCGGTCGTCAGGCGCTCCTCCATAATGGCGTAGAGGCCCTTGCCGTCGCCGAGTTCCTCGTAGATCTCTCGTCGCCGCTGCCGCCACTGATCCGCCTTCTCTGAATCTCCCTCCATGGCGATCAAGCGCTCATAGACCTCCACGGCCTCTGCCAATTTCCCGGCTTCCTCGTCCAGCACTCGCGCTCGCTCTTCCCATAGTGGTTGGATGTCGCCATCCTCCGATGCCATGGCGATACGCCGATCCAAGACCTCCACCACCGACGACCAATCCTCCCCGTCTCGGTGCAATCGCTCCAGTCGGTCCAGCGCCTCCTCGTGACCCTTGACCACATTGAGCACCGTCTCCAGGTAGTCCACGGCCCGTTGTCGGTCGTCGAGCTTCATCTCTGCAATCGACGCCATCTCCAACAACCTCTCCGTGGCCTGCTCCAACTCCTCGTGGTCGATTCGCCACTCCCACAATTGCAGCAATTCATCCCACCCCTCGTTCTCCTCAAAGAGCTGAGACAGAGCCTCGAAGGCCGCATCGTCCGCGCCGAGTTCCAGCGCCGACCGATAGTCCTCCACCGCCCCCGCCAGATCATCGGCCTTAGACTCCCTTAACTCACCGCGACGCATATGCAGCGCTATCCTTTCAGCACCGCCGTCCACTTCGTCGCTGACCTCCAGGAGCTGAATCTGACGCCCCAGGATGGACTCCAGTAGTTCCCAGTCATCAAGGGCCTCATAGACATCGGCCAGCCCTTGGAGCACCGACGGATGATCGGGCTGTTGCTCCCGGGCCTCCTCAAAGGCCTTGCGCGCCCGCCGTGGCGCCTCCAGGGAGCCCACCGCCAATTCACCCAGTTCAATGAGCCAATCAAAGGGCTTGTCCTCTTCGTCCTCCATGAGCCTCTCCAGCGCCTCCGCGCGGCGCTCATCGTCGCCCACCTTCCGGTACAGCTCCGCCAATGTCTCCAGGCGATCCCTGGACACGCCCTCCATCTCTTGGAGCCGCTCCAGTGACTCGATGGCTCCTTCGGCATCGTCGCCCTGAAGCTGGACACTCGCCAACTCCCGGAGCAAATCCAGACGATCCTCCTCCTGGTCACTCAATTCCAGCTTGGCCTTCAGCACCGCCGCCAAGCTGGAGGCATCGCCCTCTTCTCGGGCCACCTTTTCCAGGGTCCTAAGCGCTTGTTCATCCGCCGGATCGACGTCCAATACGTGGCGAAATGCTCGCGCCGCCAACCGCTGATCGCCCACATGCAGCTCCGCCCACTCGCCGGCCTTCTGCGCCAACGCCAAGCGTCGATGGTCATCTTCCAGCCCATCGCAAATATCGATGAACAACACCACCGTCGGTTGAAATAGGTCGTAATCCCTCGCCAACCCCCGCAGCCGCTCCTCCAACGCCCCATCGTGAGGCTCCATCCCAAAGACCTCTCCAAAATGCTCAAACGCCTGATCCGGCTTGTCCAACTCCTCCAATTCCAGTGTCGCCAGCCGCCTAAGCAACTGACCTCGGCGCTCCTCCGCCATCTCATCCTGGAGTTTCAACTCATAGAGACGGGCCAACTTTGCCCACTGCTCCATCGCTTCATAGGTCGGCTCCAAGAGCTCCAGACCCGCCGCGCGGTGCTCCTCGTGGGCACACAGCCGCTCCAAGCCCTCAATGGCTCCCCGGTGATCGGGAATCGCCAGGAGTACCTCCCGATATAGCTCGAAGGCCCCCTCCAGATCTTCTTGGACCATCTCTCGCAAATAGCCCAACTGGAACTGGGTCTGCCTTAGCTTCTCTCCCGACACCACGGCCAATTTCTTCTCCAACACATCGATCAAGGCCACCCAGTTTTCCTGGGCCTGGTAGATCTGATCCAACCAATCCAGGGCCTCCTGATCGTATTCATCGACCTCCAGCACCGCCTCCAGGTGGCCAATGGCTGACTCGAAGGCCTGACTCTTCGCTTTCGCCTGGCCCACTTTGCGATGCAGGGCCGCCCGGGCCTCGTCGTCCTCCACTCCCGACTGGAGGGCCTCTTCGTAGATCACCACCAGGTCTTCGCTGGAACCCAGATCGTCGGCCAAGCGCTCCAACTCGCTGCGGACCTCGGCGACCGACGCCACCTCATTCATCGCCTCGCTGAGCGTGGCAAACGCCTTAAACGCCACCCCCACCTCGTTCTCCTGAAGCTTTGCCAGCGATAGATAGTGCTTGCCCTTCTCCTCGATCGCCTCACTGCTCTCGACCAACCGCTCATAGAGCGCCTCTAGCTCTTCCCACTCGCCGGCCTCTCGGTGAATATCCACCAGGATATGCGAGGCCTCATGACGCACCTCGTCTTCGTTGAGCAATCGGAATAGCGCCCCTCTCGCCTGATAATTGTCGCTATCGCTCTCCAACACGGCCTTGTATTGCGCCAACGCCGCCGCCGGATCACCCAATTCGTCGATATAGATATCGCCCATCTCCAGGGTGAGATCGGCGATCTCGCCAGCGTCTCGACTCTGCTCCCGAAGCTCTACCATGGTATCCAACATATGGTGCCACCGCCCCTCTTGCTGATAGAGCTCCATCAGCGCCTCCAGGGCCTGCTCATCCTCCGGGTAGACCTCTCGGGCGTCGCGAAAGCTGCCTATCGCTTCATCCACGCGACCCAGGTGGTCCCGGCGAATCTCCCCCAACCGGCGAAATGCCTTCGCCCGCAGGTGCGGGGTATCCACGTATTGCAGCTTCTCCAAGAGAAGATCCTCCAGGGCCTCATAGTCCCCGAGGGTCTCCAGCAAGCGCTCCACCACCACGATTTGAGTCATCTCCTCCGGCGTCTCCCGCCGAAGTTCCCGATAGTGCTCCAGGGCCCGGCGCGGATCGCGAAGCTTTTCGTCGCACACCCGCGCCACCCGCTTGCGGAGGCTTCGCTGCCGATCCGGATCGAAGACCTCCTCCAGACGCCGCTCCAGGATATCCACCAGCGGCTCGTATTTGCCCATCTCGGTGTATAACTCCTCGAGCTTGGCGATCGCCACCTCGCTCTCCATCGAGATCTCCACCGATTGCTGATAGGCCGCCACCGCCGATTCGCGGTCTCGAATCTTCTCTTCGTAAATCCGGGCCACCGCTGCCAAGATATGCCCCTGCTTGTCGACGTCATCCGTCGTCCCCAGCGCACGCAGATAGATCGGCACCACCCTCTGCCATGCGTCGAGATCATCGCCCAACATTTCGATGAGTTCCTCGATTTCCTCGTTCGTCGGATCCAGGCATAGGGCCCGGGCCAGTGTCGTCAGCGCATGCACCCGCTCCAGCGCATCCTCCGTCGACCGCATCACCAGTTGAGCTTTCTCCACCAGCAATTCCACCTGCTCTTCGGGGCGTTCCGCCAATTGAACCCGCTCGTCGAGCAGGTCATCGACGCGCCTCCACGCCCGGCTGGCGTCATAGGCCTCCAGCAGGGTGTCGATAATGGTGCGCCGCAGGTAGACCCAATCCCCATCTCGAACCTCCAGATCGCGCCGCATGCCCTCCAATGCGCGAATGGCATCGCTGTGCCCTGGAGCCTCCTCCAGCACCTGGCGGTACATCGAGATGGCGTCCTCTGGACTCTCCAACTCCTTTTCCAGCAATCCCGCCAGGGCCAGTCGATTTTGGCGGACCACCCCCGGATCGCTCTCCCCGGCGATGCGCTGGCGATAAATATCCGCCAGATCGTACCACCTCTCCACCGTTGCCAGAAGTCGCTCCATCGCCGAGCGATAGCGCTCATCCCCCGGCGCCAGCTCCAATAATTGTCCGTAGACCTGGACCGTGGCATCCACGTCGTCGATTACGTCCTCGTAGAGCGCCGCCAGCTTCTCGTACCAATAGAGGCTGACCTCCTTCTCCGCCGAATATTCGGCCTGACGCCGATAAAATTCGGCCAGGTCGTGCCACGCCCGTTGACGTTGCAGCACGCGCTCCATCAACGATAGCGTCGCCTCATCTTCCGGGACCAAATCCAGGGCTGCCTTGGCGTGCTCTCGCCCTTCCACTGTCTCGTCCAGCCGATCCACATAGATCTCTGCCAGTTGCCGCCTCAATCGGCCTCGCGTATCCACATCCATATCGACCGGGGCCTTCAACACGCGGGTCACCAGATCGGCCAATACGTCCCACGCCCCCGCCCGGCGCGTCAGTCCCTCCAATATGCCCCACGCCTCTTGATCGTCGGGCCGATCGCTGAAGCGGTCGGCCGCCACGGCCCAAGCGCGCCTGGGATCTTCCAGATCGTCGACCAATAACCCCAGCGCCTCCTTCAGCCACGGCCCTCGTTCATCGACCACCTCCGTGGCCGCTGCCTTGGCCAACAGCACCTCCACCAGCGCTGCCACCTCGCCCCGGCTTCGGTACACCGGCTCCAGGCACTGCGCCGCCTCCACACGCACCTCTGCCGTGGACTCGAATAATTCCTCGAGGGCCGCAATGGCCGCGTCGTGTTCGGCATCGATCTCAATGGCATCGCCATAGAGCTCCACCGCCCGTCGAGGCCGCTTTAAGGCGCCCCGATAAAGCTCCGCCAGTTTCAGTTCCCACTCCAGCCTCTCCGATGGAAGCGGCGTCTCATCGGCCAACTCCAGATATAGTCGCTCCAGGTCTTCCCAACGCTCTTGGTCTGCAAGCAACTGCTCCAACAACTGAGTGGCCTCTTGATGGCGCTCGTCGATCTGGCGGATTCGACGCAGGGTCTCCACCGCTTCAAAGCCGTCGTCCATCGCGTCTCGCTGGAGTTCCACGACGGTCATCAGCAGCTGCGTCGCCTGGGCCGGATCCTCGCTGACCACCGCATCATGGCGTCGCTCCAATAGCTCCACCAAATCGAACCAGCGCTCCTGGGCTTCCAACAGGGACGTCAACTGAGGGAATGCCTCCGGATCGGTGGGATCTCTGTCCACCAGGAAGCGTAGATGCCCCTCGGCCTCCATGGCGTCGTCCAACTCGTCACGCCACCACTGCACCAACAGCAGACGAAGCTCGCGACCGACCTGGGGATCCAATACCTGGTCCAGCCCGGCCTCCAGCCCATCGACGAGACCGCGCCACAGCTCCTCCTCTTGCCCCAGGGCGATCATCTCCTCCAAGTAGGTGCCCTCGTCGACATCGAGTTGCCAGGCCCGCGTCAGGGCCGCCAACGCCTCTTCCGGATCCTCCAGATGATCCCGATAAACCAGGGCTTGCCGACGTTTCCACTGGGCCTTCTCACTGGGATCCATGGCCACATCTGCCTGCCGGCCCATCAGTCGCACCAGGTCTTCCCAGCGCTCCTGGCGCCGATATATCGCCGCCAGATCGGGGGCCAACTCCTCAAACCAGGGTTCCTCCTCCGCCAGGCTCTCCAGGGCCTCCACCGCCCGTGGCTCATCGCCCTCCCGCTCGATGATGCGCCGATAGATGGCCACCGCCCGCTCTGTTTCATAGAGCTCGCGCTGCACCGTTGTCGCCAATGACAGCTCCAACTCCGTCAGCCCCTCGGGAGCCCCCTCCCAGCGCTCCACACGCTCCTCGACGACCTCCGCCCAGGGCCCCCACTCCAATTCCTCGGCCAGCAACCGCGACAGCTCTTCCAGGCTCTCCGCGTGCCCCGACTCTACCTCCAACAGGCGTCGACGCACCTCAATGGCCTGCGCCCGATCGCCCAACTCATCCTCGGCGATCGCCGCCCACCGCTGGAAGAGTTCGACCTTTTCGTCGGTCTCCAGCAAATCGACCTTCCGCCGAAAGAGCGACAGCAACTCCAGGTACTCACCGCGCTCCTCGTAGATATCCTCCAGGGCGTCCATCGCCGAGCGATCATCGGGATCGATCTCCAACAACTGCCGATAGGTCTCGATGGCATCGAGCTTTTCCTCCAGCACGTGGTGCTGAAGGGTCGCCGCCCGTCGCAGCATCGACTGACGCTCCTCTCCTGCGGCAAAGCGGGCCTGCTCCAATAAATTTTCGCATAGCTCCGCCGATTGTCCCGTCGCCTCATAGAGCCGTTCCAACGCCTCCATCAGACCCCGGTCCCCATCGTCCAGCCGCCGGGCCCGCCGGTAGTAGTCGATGGCCCGCTCCGGGTCGTTTAGCTTCTGAGCCGCCAACTTCGCGATGCGCTGCCAAATATCGAGGGCCACAAATCCATCGGCGCCCTCCGCCGCCTGCTCCAGCACGTCCAACGCCTCTTCCAGAGCATCCAGGCCGCTGGCCATCTCCAGCATCTTTTTGCGCCGATCCTCATCTTCCGGATCCACCACCACGGCCCGCTGTAGCGCTTCCAGCGCCCCTTCCGGATCGGAGAGGCGTTTCTGGCGAACCTCCACGATCTCGTCGAGGATCTCGACCTGCTCAAAATGGCCGCTTTCCTCTTCCAGCCTCAACTCCAGCGACGCTACCAGCCGCTTTGCCTCGCCGCGCATGCGGTATAGCGGCTCCAGCGTTCGATGCAGTTCCAGACGCAGATCGCGATGCCCCTCATCGGCCAGCACCTCGTCGGCCTCCTGCGCAAAGGCCAGCACTTCATCGTCACCGGGATCATCGTCCAATAACTCCCGCAAAATCCTGACCGCTCCCGCATAGTCCGCGACTTCCTCGTATCGAAGCCTCGCCAGTCGCCGCCGATAGCTGCGACGCCGATCGGGATCCAAGGTCTGCATGGCCTGGTCGCTGAGAAGATCATCGAGGTCATGCCACCGGTGCTGCTCCTCCAAGATATCGACCAGCATCGTCACCGCGCCGTGATGCTCCGGCTCCAGGCTCAACACCTCGCGCAAATGTTGCTCCGCCACCTCACTATCTTCCAGGGCCTGTAACTGGATGGTCGCCGACTCCAATAATAACTCCACCCGGTCGTCGTCCCGATCGACGAGCTGCGCTCGCTTCGACAGCACCTCTGCCAGCGCCTCTTGCTCCTCTCCGCCGGCCCGATAGAGCCGCTCCAGGGCTTCCAGCACGGCCTGATCCAAAGGATCGTAGTCATGCAACTTCTCCCAGGCCTCCAGCGCCCCTTCCTTGTCCTGAAGTCGATGCTCCCGAATCGCCGCCAGATGCCTCAACAGGTCATAACGTGTCGAGGACTCATGGCCTGCCAGCGGACTCTCCTGGCTAAACATCTCCTCCAGCAGCTCCCATTTATCGAGGGCCGCCCCCAGTTGCTCTACGCGAAGCCAGATATCATCTCGCTCCGGGTCGATCTCAAATTGGCGGCGGGCGTACTCAAAGGCCACCTCCAACTCCTCCAACTCCTCGGCGTACAGGGGGATTAACTCATCGAGGATCTCCTGCTCTTCATAGGGATCGTCGCTGACCCTCAACCGAGCCTCCAGGGCTTCTGCCAGTGGCGCCGCCTGCTCACTCTGACGAAAAATCGGCTCCAGAAGAAGCGCCGCCTCCCGGGCCAACTCGTCGTCTCCCAGCAATTGTCTCACCGCTGTCAGAGCTGCCTCATGCTCCGGCTCTTCCCCCAGGACTTCCCCGTAATAGCGCAGCGCCTCCCGTCGATCGCCCAGTTGTTGGCGATGCACGTCGGCCAACTCCAGCTTGGCCTCCCAGGCCTGCTCCGGACTCTCCATGGCAGCCAGCGGGATTTCGCGCAGTAGATAATCGACCACGTCTTCCCACCGCTCATCGATGCGATAGAGCTCCTTTTTCCCGCGTACCGCGCCCAGGTGGTCGGGCTGCATGTCCAGAATCTGCGAATAACTTTCCCCCGCAGCCTCCAGATCTTCCAAATGATCCCTCTGAATATCGGCCACGCCGCTCAATAGATCGACCAATTCGATCTCCGCCGCCCCCTCCTGGCGTCGAATTTGAAGCTGCTTTTTAAGCACCTCCATGCGATCGGCCGGACGCGCCGCCTGGTCGTACAATCCCTCCAGAACCCTGAGCCATTCAATGGACTGAGGCTGTTCGGCGGCCAGCGCTTCGTAGCGCTCGATGGCGGCCTGCTCGTCCTTAAGAACCTCGCGCACCAAGCGCGCTGCGCGGCGGCGAAGCTCGATGCCCTCTTCCCACTCCATGGACCACCCGTCGAGGTGCTCCACAAAGGCGTCGACCTCCGACACCTCTATGGCGAGCTCTTCTGCCCGCTCCAGGAGCCCCATTTCCCGCCCTTCATCCAGGCATTTGACCAGCCAACCCAAAGCCGCCGATGGCGCCTCTCGCCCCTCTTCCAAATCCGCCAGCACCAACATTTGGGACGTCCGTTCGTCGACGTCATCCATGCCTTCCAATAGGATCTGCCGCGTCTGAACCTCGGATTCCACATCTCCGATCTTGGGGTACCACTCCAATAGCCGACGCCGCACGGCATCGCTGTCGGCGCAGTGATCGCGCAGCGTCTCCAGCGCGCTCACCACGGCCTGCGCCGATCCCATCCCCTCGCGGGCCACTCGAACTCGCTCCTCCAGCAGCGCCTCCGCCTCCCCCTCCTGGGCCTCTGCCAGCTCGCCCAGGCGATCATAGAGTGCCTCGTGGCGGCCCGCATCTGCGTAATGTTCCACCAGGGCATCCCAATCGCCCTCCTTTTCGAGGTGCTGATCCAGCGCTTGGAACGCATCTTCGTGCGACCCGTCCAGGGTCAGAACTTGGTGCCATAACTCCACCGCTCGCTCGCCATGGCCATCCAACTCACGCCAAAGCTGCGATGCCTCCCACAATAGCTCCACCTCATCGGACGCCTCCTCGACGAGCCCGGCGCGCCTTTCCAATAGCTCAGCGACCGCCCGGGTCTTTCCCTGCTCCCGGCGGATGCCCTCCAACGTCTCCAACCACTCCTCGCGCTCACCCTCCAACTCCAAGAGCGATTCCAGCACCCGCGCCTCCCGACCCGGATCGGATAATTTCTCTTGGGCCAGCGACCGCAGCTCCCTCAATTCCTCGCCCTGCTCCTCTGCGCCGAGCAACCGGGCCTCCGCCACTCGGAGATCGAAGAGCGACTTAAAATCTCGCCGCTTCTCATAGATTTCTCGCAGCCTCGACCGCACCTCCTGATCGGCCGGATCGACCTCCAGAATGCGCTCCAAATAGGGTATGGCCTGCGTCTGGTTATTGAGCTCCTCTTCCCACAACGTTGCGACATCCCACAGATATCCCACGGCCGTCGCCGTCTCCCCTCTGGCAAGGCATCGCTCCGCCTGCGTCTCCAACAACTCAGCCAGATCGTTGAACCGCCGCTTCGACTCATAGAGGTCGCGCAGCTCCCCAAAAGCCGACGGGTGGTCCCCGTCGATCTCCAAGATATCCGCGAGGATCCGCATCAACGTCGACTCCACCCCCAGCTCCGAGCGATAGATATGGGCTCGCTCTTCCAGAAGGCTGATCCGCCGTTCCCCACTGGGATCACCATCCTCGTCCAGGCGACGAATTTCGTCTTGCAGTAAATCCACCAGGGCATTCCACTTTCCGTGGTCCTCATACAGGTGTTTGAGGCGCCGCGTGGCCTCTTCATCCTCTGGGTAGCGCCTGGAAAACCGCTTCCACACATCGATGGCCTTGCTGGGATTGCCCAGTTCATACTCCGCCATCTCCGCCAACTGCTCCACGATCAGCCGCTCGTCGGCTCGATCATCGAGCCGATCCAGTCGGCTCTTCAGCAGGTTGAACAGGTTGATATAATCGCCTTCCTGCTCGTAATACGCCTCGTAAAACTTAAAGACATCGGGGTGGCCGTCATCGATGAGTTTGAGGCGCTTAAAATAATATTCCGCCTTCTCATCATCGCCCAGCTCCAACCAATAGAGATTGGCCAGCTCCGTCATCAACTCCCATTCCCCCTCTTTCTTTCGGAAGTAACGGATCACCCCATCGAGCCAATCCACCCAGGCGTGCACATCGCCGATCTCCTCCATCCAGATCTGTCGAATCCGCTTGACCACACTCAGGTTCGTGCGCTCCGATTTGGCCTTCTCCAGCGCTTCGTCGAGTTGACCATCAAAGGCCTCCACATCGGCCAATAATGTCTCTACGCTTCGCTCTTCTTCCGGCTGAGACGCCTCCACCGCCGGCTCTTCGTCTGCCCCTTCTTGCTCTTCCTCGTCGGTGATTTCTGCCATCAGCTCTTCTGCGATCAACGCCGCATCTTCGCTCTCCGGGTCGGCCTCCAACGCCATCTCCACCAACCGCAGCGCTTCCTGCGAGCTCCCGCCATAGCGGTCGAACTCCAATTGGGCAGCCCCGATAAATGACTCACAGGCCACCGCACCATCGCCCTCGTTCAACGCCTCCTCGGCGTCCCTCAGCGCCAACTCCACCCCCTCTTCCAGGCTCTGATCTTCCATATAGAAGCCCAACACCTGGTCCACGAAAGGATCCTCTACGCCACACTCCAGCACCTCCTCCAGGGTCTCGATCGCCGCCCCTCGATCATCCAACAACTCCCCTTGAACCTGCGCCTTCTCCGTCAGAATCGACGCCTTTTCCTCGGCCTCCTCTGCCGCATCGGCCAACGCCTGGCACACCGTCACCACGGCGTCCCACTCCTCGCGTGCTTCATGGATTTCTCGCATGGACCACAGCGCCTGCGGATCCTCTGGCGCGTAGCTCGACGCTCGTTGAAACGCCTCCAACGCCCCCGACAGATCGCCCACCGCCGCGCTCAACTCACCGATGGCGTGCCACGCCTCCGCCCGCTCATCATCACCGGGCAGCACCTCGTTATGGGTCTCCAACCCCTCGCTTAGCTCACCCAGCCAGTCGACCTCTCCATTGGCTCCCTCTCCCAGCGCCACCTCTTCATAGAGCGCCACCACCCCCTTCCAATCTCCTTGCTCCCAGAGCCTCTGCTTTTCCTCGATGAAGTCCTGCTCCCTCACCGGTGCTTGTTTTGGGGCTTCTTGCGTCACCTGCTCTTCTTCGGTCATCGAGTCACACCTGCAGTCGAGAGTCCTGACGGTATCGGGCTTTCGTGCACTGGCGACACCACCTCGGCGATCGGCCCTCCACAGCCCACTCACCGGCGCCTTATCCATGCACTTTTCATTGCTTTCTCATCGGCTACGAATCTAACAATAACCGCTCCTCACCGACAAGGTTACAGATGGGAACATTCCCATTGCTTGACCGCCTTTTTTTGGGCGTGCTACCGATGCCCCATCGATGAACGCCCCCGACCAGAGGTCCGGCCTCCCCGGGGGACCTTTCGACCGTTCCCGTTTTTCGCCACTTATCGGAGACCCACCCATGTCCGTTCGCGTCCGCTTTGCCCCCTCCAACACCGGCCACCTCCACATGGGCGGCGCCCGCACCGCCCTCTTTAACTACCTCTTCGCCAAAAACCAGGACGGCACCTTTATCCTGCGCGTCGAAAACACCGACCTCGAGCGCAGCAAAGACGAGTATACGGACTCCATCGTCGAGGCCCTTCAGTGGCTCGGCATGGACCCCGACGAGGGCCCCATTTTCCAGACCGACCGCTTCGATCTCTATCGTCAAAAGATCGACCAGCTCCTGGACGCCGGCCTGGCCTACCGCTGCTATAGCACCCCCGAGGAATTGGAGGCCGAACGCGAGAAAGCCCTCGCCGAGGGCCGAAAGCCCAAATACTCCCGAAAGTGGCGCGACCGCACAGACCACCCGGAGGACGAACCCTATACGGTGCGCATCAAGATGCCCCTGGAGGGCACCGTCGACATCGACGACCTTGTCCAGGGCGAGGTCAGCGTCGACGTCGACGAGCTCGACGACTTCATCATCATGCGCAGTGACGGCACCCCCACCTACAACTTCGTCGTCGTTGTCGATGATATCGACATGGGCATCACCCACGTCATCCGCGGAGACGACCACCTCAACAATACCTTTCGCCAGGTGCCGGTCTATCACGCCCTGGACGCCACCCCCCCGGTCTTCGCCCATCTCCCCCTGCTCTCAGGCCTCTCCAAGCGCAAGGGCTCGGCCGCCGTCCAGGACTATCGCGACCGCGGCTACCTCTCGGAGGCCATCGTCAACTATATCAGCCGACTGGGCTGGTCCCACGGCGATCAGGAAATCTTTACGCCCCAGGAATTGGTCGACTACTTCGGCTTCGACTCCGTCGGAAAGAGTGCCTCCAACTTCGACGAGGACAAGCTCAACTGGGTCAACTCCGAGTGGCTCAAGCGTCTCGACCCCCAGGAGCGCGCCGCCCGCTGGAAGCCCTTCGTCGAGCAGGCAGGCCATGACGCCGACGATATGGACTACCTCACCGACATCGCCGAGCTGATGTACGACCGGGTCAACACCCTCGTCGAACTCACCGAAGAGAGCGCCTACTTCTTTGACGACGACTTCGACTACGACGCCAAGGCTGTCGACAAGTGGATCGACGCCGACCAAAAACCGGCCTTTCAGGCCCTCATTAGCGGCCTCAAAGAACTCGACGCCTGGGATGCCGACACCGTGGGTGACCACTACCGCGCCATCGGCGACGAATACGACCTGGGCCTCGCCAAACTCGCCCAGCCCACGCGTATCGCCCTGACTGGATCCACCTCTAGCCCTTCCGTATTCTCATTGGTGGCTACCTTTGATCGCGACGAGGCCATCTCCCGTATGGAGCGCGCCCTCTCGCTCTTCGACGCATCCTAACCCCTCTGCCCCAGGCCCCGAGGTCGACATGGAACGGCTCACCCAGTTCTCCGACCGCGTCTACTGGCTAGTCCGTCAGGTCCCCTCGGGCGCCGTCGCCACCTACGGCCAGATCGCCCTCTACGCCGGCAGCCCCAACGCCGCCCGCGCAGTGGGCAATCTGATGCGTCAATCCCTCCACCGCGATATCGAGATCCCCTGGCATCGCATTATCAACGCCAAGGGAGCCATCTCGGCGCGCGGTCAAAGCGCTCGCGCCGAACTCCAGCGCCGCCTCCTAGAGGCCGAGGGGATCGACTTTGACGACCGGGGCCGCTGCGACCTCGATGCCCTTCAATGGTCCCCCCGTGAGGCCTTCTGGTATGACTGATTCCGGCGATGGGCGCGATCCCTTTTCGCGAGAGCGCGCAGCCATCTTGATCCTGGCCGCCCTGATGCTGATGAGCATCGTCAGCATCGCCTTCTACAACCTCGATCGCCACCCGGCCTTCCCTCCCCCTGAGCCCTCGCTGCTCGACCACATCGCCGACGGCCCCACGCCGTCGATCATGGCCCATGACCCCGTCGCCTACGCCACCCTGGAACACGTCCGCGGCCCCGATACCCCCCAGATCATCACCCTCGACCACTGGCCGCCCCGCGGATGGCTCTTTGCCTTTGGCCAGACGCTGGACTTCTCCCACGAGCTACAGCTCATCGATCGCCACTCCGTGTGGTCTCTATGGACGCCCCCCAACCTCGACGGGTGGCCCCACCTGGATCACGCCCTCATCGACCTGATGGACGACCGCCAACGCTTCACCTCCTGTCCCCGCCAATCCCCCGAGCTCTTTGAATGCCCCACCATGGACGAGTCGCCAATCACCGCCGTGGATGTCACGGTCGCCGGCGCTACGGACCGCTGTATTTCCGCCCCCACACCGGACGAGGGGCGCCTGGTATTTCGCTTTCCCCACGTCCTCCCAGTCGATGAAGAGGGCCAACGACTTCACCTATTGACCGCCTTCGACGACGATGCCCCCCCAGACTCAGCAAATATTCACCTCGGCGTCATCGCCGGCGCTGAGCGCTTCGATCACCACCACCGCCTTCACCGCGGCTGGCAGCGCCGGGCCCTGCCGCCCAAGACCTACCCCGTGGAGCTGACCCTCCAGATCGGCGCCGACCACTCGTCTGACCACTTCTGCTTTCGCTTTCAGCGCCAATGAACCTGATCAACTCCATTCTTCGCGGTCGGCTGGCGCCTTTTGTGGCCGCCCTGATCGGACTGGCTCAAATCGCCGTCATTGGCTTTCGCGGCGTCGACCGTCGCGGCCTTCAGTGGCTTGAGCGCTCGCGCCAGCTCGGCACATCGTACCGTGAGGAGCCCACTCAGTGGCTCTCTCATGCCCCCACCGACCTGGCCCTTATCGACGTCTATGGCGCCTCCTTCTTCGTCCTTTCGCCTAGCCTCGCCCCCTGGCTACTCTTCGCCGCCACCGCCACCAGCGCCGCCCTTTGCGCCGGGTTGACCTTCGCCTTGGGACGCCGCCTATCGGACCCCCTGACCGGCTGGCTAGCACTGGGCCTCCTCCTCTGTACCGCTCCCTGGTTCGCCACCTATACCTCCATCGATCCCACCGCCATGATGGTGCCCCTGTGGCTGGGCATTCTCCTGCTATGGCACCATCAGACCCTTACCTGGTGGGCACGCGCCCTCTTCGTGGGCCCCCTCCTCACCACGGCTATCCTGTTGTGGCCCCCCTCGACCTTCCTGATCCTCGTACTACTCATCACCTCCCTGGTCGCTCACCGCCGCTCCCTCCCAACCTTTGCTCTCCACCGACTGCTGCCCACCGCGCTCGCCGCCGGCGGTCTCTTTGCCTACCCCTTCCTATGGCCCGACACCTTGGCCAACCTGCAAACCTTGCTGCTCATGCCCCTCCAGCTTCCCCCCGACCAGATCCTCTTTCGAGGCACGGCCTACCCCCCGGAGACCCTGCCTCCCTACTTTGGCTACCTATTTCTCCTGGAACAGCTCCCCCTGGCCATCGCCGTCGCCACCACCCTGGCGGTCCTATGGGGCCTCCGTGCCCTGCTGTCTCGCCGGGCCACTCACCTGGAGTCCGATCTCCTGTGGCTATCCATTCTCCTTCTATTTCTGCCACCGGTTCTAAACACACCCTTTCCCCATGATGCCTCCCTCCCCTTGATCACGATGGTGCTCCTCCTTCCCCTGGCCAGCGATGCCGGCCGTCGTTTTTTTCTATGGACCCTAAGCCGCAGCGCCCCCACCAAGAAGACCCGTCAGATCGCGCTGGCCACCTACCTCTTATTGATGACCAGCATTCTTCTGGAGGTTCCCCGAGCCGCCGAATCACCGGAGGCTTTCCGCAGCCCCATGACCGCTCGTCTCACCGGCTGGAGCGCCGCCCAGGACATGGCCTCCAGAAGCCCCATCCTCCCCACGGACATGATCACCGATCTCCAACCTCACCCGGACGCCTCCCTCTACGAATCCCCCTGGGAGGACTTTCTCGACCTCTACGCCGATATGAATCTCCTCGACGATCTTTCCCGGACCGACGACCCGGCCGACGCCGACTTTGCTATCCGCCCGATCCCCACCATTCACCCCTCCATTGACTATTCCACGACCCATCCCCCCTTACCGGACTCCAAGACCACGGCCATCCCCGCCATTCATCGGCCCCTATTCCTCATCGACATCCAGCATCATTAAGCGATCGCTCCCTCCTCTTTTAGACCTTCAATGGCCTGCCCCTCCATCCCAAGCACCTCCTCCAGCACCGCCACCGTATGCTCTCCCTGAGAAGGCGCCGGTCGATGATCCTTATCGCGATCCGTCAGCGGTGTCCTGACCTGGGTGACACCGTTTAGCTGGAAAAACGCCTCGCGGCTCCGGTGCAGTTCATGGGCCATCACCTCTTCCAGATCCAGCACGGGCTCCACGCATAGATCGAGGTCTCCAAAGATCTCCACCCACTCCTCCCGCGATTTCCCCTTAAACGCCTTCGCCAGCCTCGCCTGAACCTCCCGACCCTGCTCTCCTCCCATCATGGAGCGACCCGACAGCTCCGCCAATCCCAACCGATCCACCAGGGGCTCCCAGAACTTGGGCTCCAGGGCGGCCACCGCCAAAAACCGCTCATCCCTCGTCTCATATACCTGATAACTGGGCAGCCCACCGCTCAGCATTCCGGCGCCTCGTTCTTCCTCTTCTCCGGCCGACCAGCGCGCAAAGCTCGGTGCCATCAGCGACATCGCCCCCTCCGTCATCGAGATATCCAGGTGCACGCCCTTTCCTCCCTGAGAGCGCCTCCACAACGCCGAGGTCACCCCCAGCGCCGCGTAGAGCGCCCCCCCGGCAATATCGGCCACCTGGAACCCGGGCACATGCGGCGCCTCCCCAGCGCGACCGTTCTGACTCAGCAGCCCCGACAGCGCCAGGTAATTGGCATCGTGGCCTGCCTCTTCCCGCTTCGCCCCCTCCTGACCATAACCCGTGATCGACGCCACAATCAGCCCTTCATTATGGGCCCACATCTCTTCCACGCTCATGCCCAGGCGCTCCAGCACCCCCGGTCGAAACCCCTCCAACAACACGTCCGACGCCTCGATCAATGCCCCCAGCACCTCGACCCCTCGCTCACTCTTGAGATTCAGCGTCATCGAGCGCTTATTTCGGTTCAGGCTCTGAAAAAAGGCGCTGCTCTCGCCCACCATCGGTGGGTAGTATCTCGCATAATCCCCCCGTCCAGGAGCCTCCACTTTGATGACATCCGCCCCCATATCGGCCAGTAACATACTGGCAAAGGGCCCCGGCAACAGACGGGTTAAGTCCAGCACCCTCACTCCTTCCAACCACTGTCCCATCGCGACCATCTAATACCTCCTGCGCTCACGCCCACAAAAAAACGCGCCGCGATAGACGCGGCGCGCTCAATCCTCGGCCTCGGCCGCTGGCTCAGCCGATGAAGTTCTGAAGCTTCATCGCCAGACCCATATTGCCCTCGACGCTGATCTTATTCATCATGAACATTTGCGCCGCATTGGCATTGCCCGACCACAGATCCACGAAATCACTATCGCTGATGGTGACGGTGCATTCGGCGTCATCAGATCCGCCTTCGGAGACGAAATCCTCGTCCTTTTTGAAGTTGAGCGTCCACGTACCACCTTCGTCGCCCGTGACATTAAAGACGTAGATGGCATCCGTGGCCTTGGCATCTTCCGGGTTCTCCGCCAGGTTGGCCGGAAGTTCTTCGTTGAAAATCTTCTGCGCGGTCAGATCAGACATGGTCGCTCCGATAATTATCAGGTCAGTGTTTACTCATCTCGCCTCTAAACGCGGCTATAGCTATCACGGCTCGCTCATTCCTTGCAAGCGATTCCTCGCCCTATGCCTTGCCAGTGCCGCCCCCCCAACCCTATAACCCAGATGCCTTTCGGCAAGTCCATCGCCCACCATCGCCGTCTTTACGCGAGCCCTCATGTCGACATCGGCCTCCATCCTCGTCGCCCACAAAAAGAGCAGCTACCAGGTCTTGGTCGACGAGCAGCGAGATCCCACCATTTGTCGACTACTGCAAGAGGGCGATCCCTCCGTGGCCGCCCTCGAGCCCTCCCATCAAGCCCACCAACGCAGCCTCCAGACCGTCATCGATACCTTAAACGACCTTCACCTGACCTTCGACCTCAAATTTCGAGCCGACGTCGATGATCCCTCGCCCTATGAGCTGCTCATCGCCATCGGCGGTGACGGCACCGTCCTCGACCTCTCCCACCGCACCACCACCACGCCCATCCTGTCCATCAACTCCGACCCCACCTCCAGCATCGGCTACTTCTCCGCTGGCACCGTCGACGACTTCGCCCCCATGCTCCACGCCATCCTCGACGAGCGCGTCGCCCCGGCCAGGCTCCATCGCTTCTACCTTCGCCTAAACGGTCAGCGCGTCGGCCCCCCCGTCCTCAACGACATCCTCGTCAGCCACGCCAACCCGGCGGCCGTCTCCTCTTACTTTCTCCAGGTCGGTGACCATCCAGCGGAGCCCCAAAAGTCCAGCGGTATCTGGATCGCCACCCCCGCCGGATCCACCGCCGCCATCCGCTCCGCCGGTGGCATGGTTCTTCCCTTCGATAGCACCAACCTCCAATACCTGGTCCGCGAGCCCTTTCGTCCCCGCGAAGGCGCCTACCGCTTCACCCGGGGCCTCCAATCCATGGACGACCCCCTGTGCATCCATTCGAAGATGCGCGACGGCATGATCTTCATCGACGGACCCCATATCAGCTTTGACTTTCCCATCGGCCACAGCCTGCGCATCGACCCCGACGCACCGGCCTTACCCATCTTCGGGATCAGCGAAAAACGCCGGACGGCGTGATCTTTTTCTTGCCCTCCGCGCCGGCCTCGATACTCTGATCGCGGCCCCTCGTGAACCCCTTTACCGAGCTCCATCATGCCTTCACCCACCTCCTCAGACCGCGCCTCCTGGAGCCCCTTGCGCATCCTCTGGATGACCTTCGTCGCTGCCCTCGTCTTTAGCGTCGGGCTCATCGCCGGGCAGCACTGGCTTCTCAGCGACGGCATCCCCCAGGCCATCTCCGTTGGCGAGGCCTCCGCCAGCCCCACCGACGCCGATGATGCCGACGCATCGCCCTCCATCCTCGACGAGATCGAGGTCGTTGAGGGCACCCAGGAACTCTATTCCTTCTACCGCGCCCTCACTCAAAGCGAACCCCAGATCGTGGGCGACCGCTCAGGCCCCGCCTACTTCACGCTGGAGCTCAGCACTCACTCCTCCCTGGAATCTGCACGCGCCGAACTCGATCACCTGCGCAGCCTCGACCTTGACGCCCACCTCGTCACCTCCGAGGTCGACCAATCCCCCACCTACACCCTCCGCATCGCCAAATTCCACACCGAGGACGACGCCCAGGCCATGCGCCAAGAGCTTCAGCGCCGCCATCGCATCGACACCACCGTCCGGCCTCTTTAGGCCCTCATCCCTCGCCGTCGACGATCTCCACGAATTCCAACCCCGCCACATCTCCCTTTCCCTGCCTCAATAGCGCCGGGTGATCCCCCGTAAAATCCAGCACCGTCGACGGCTCGGGAAACACATATCCCCCGTCGATGATGACGTCCACCGCATGCCCGTATAGCTCTTCGATCGTCCACGGATCGGGGATGAGATCGCCATCGCGATCGGTGGCACTCGTATTGGCCACCGGATTCCCCAGATAATCGATCATTCGAATCGGTATCGCCGTATCGGGCACCCGTATTCCCACTGTTTTTCGACGATTATGCATCACTTTGGGCACCAACTTCGTCGCCTCCAACACAAAGGTGTAGGGGCCGGGAAGCAACTTCTTTAACCAGCGATAGGCCCCATCGTGCACGTAGGCGTACTCCGCGATATTGCTCAGATCTTTGCAGATAAAGGACAATAGCGAGTCGTGGTCGTCGCCCTTGATCTGGTTGACCAATCGCTGCAGCCGCTCCACGGCCCCCTTATTGAAGATATCGCACCCGATGCCGTACACCGTATCCGTCGGATAGGCCACCAGTCCTCCCGACTTGAGCACGTCGACCACCTGATCGATGCGGCGCGGTTGCGGGTACTCATCGTTGATTTGTACGATCATAGTTTTATCCTCGCTTGTTATCCATCACCTGCCACCGACCCCGACGGGTGCCCTCACGTGGGCAACGTGATCTGTGGATCCTCGGGGTGAGGCCGGTAAAACACCAGCGTAAACCCAATATTCTGGGCCAGTTGGGCACCCGTGGCCTCGTGAAAAGCCTCCGCCACCTCCACCAGCCCATCGCCGCCATGAACCTTGACCTTGACCAACTCATGGGCCAATAGCGCGGCCTCAAAATTTTCGATCAAGTTGTCACTCAACCCTTTCTGGCCCACCAATACAATGGGCTTGAGTTCGTGTGCCATCTTGCGAAGATAGCGCCGCTGGGCTCCTGTCAAGCGGGGACTCAATCGCGTCACCATGCCCGCTGTCGATGTCTTTTCGTCACTCATCGTCATTTCCTCCGTACTCCGAATTACCTTATTTCACTGTCGAGTCGTCGGCTTATAGGGCAAATATGGCCGTCCTTCAATCATCCCTCCTTTGCCGTTGGCTGACTCTTTGCGACGCCCTTCACGGTCGTGCAGACTTGGCCAACCCAGGCACGATGTGTACGATGCCACGCGTTCCCATTTCCGGACCTGGACAACCGAGGACGGGCGTGGGCCACTTGTGCATCGACGACCCCTCCTTTTTTGGACTGCAGACCTAAGGATTGGCTGTGAAGATCTGCCCCATCTGCCAGACAACCTTTGACGGCGATGAATCCTTTTGTGCCCACGACGGTACCCCACTCCAACCCCAGGGCGCCTATGCCCCGGGCCATCTGGCAGGGTCCAACCTCGATGGACGCGTGCGCCTCGATAGCTTCCGCTTCGCCGATCATTTCGGCGAGCGTTACCGCGGCCACCTTCTGGAAGAAGACACCCCCGTTGACATCACCGTCACCTACCGACGGATCGCCGCCACCGACATCGAGCAATTACAGGAATCCCTGGGTAAACTTCAGTGGCCCAGCGCCCTGCTGGACATTCACTCCGTCCAGGTCGAAAAGACGATGCGCTATATCATCGAAGAATCGCCTCCTGGCGATTCACTCCAGCGCATTCTGGACAAATCGGGGCCCATGGCCTGGACGGATGCCATCGCCCTTACCGTTCGCGTCGCCCGCATCCTGGAGTGGCTCGCCGACGCCGGCCTGGCCCACCGAAGCCTCCACCCACGCTTCATCTATCTCGATGGCGACCACGTGCGCATTGGCCACTGGCTTCCGGGCCTCCTCCATGCCGATCTTCCGCCCATCGACACCACGACCCCGGCCGCTTCTGTTCCTGTCTATCCTGCATTCTGCCCCCCGGAGTGGGTCGACCCAGACTCCGACCACGGGGATATTGGCTGCGCGCACACCTATCTCGTCGGCGCCGTGCTTCACGCCGCCCTCGGACAGCCGCTCGTCGACGACCCCTCGCAAGCTGAACTCCACCAATGGCCTCAATCCCCCCCCACAAAAGACCATCGCTTTGAACTCCCCGACGGGGCCCCAGAGGCTCTGGAAGCCCTGGCCACTATGCTTGTCAACGCCAACCCGGACAGGCGTTTTGATTCACCCACGCCGGCCATCAACGCCCTCTCCTCGCTCATCGATGAGGATCCCAATGACCTGGCACCACCGCTAGATGCGACCAATGCGCCAGCCCTGACCATTGCCGTCGGTCCTTCCGATCTCGAGCAGACCGTCTCCACCACCGATGGCGACGAGCCCGAAGGCCCGGCGAAAACTCAACTCGGCCTTCCCACCCAGGCCCCCGATGACGGTGACGAAGACGGTGGACAGGACAGTTCAGACACCCAGCCCAGGGTGATCACCGAAGCCGGTGACACCGACCATGACCCGGACGATGCTCCCGACACCGTCGAAGGTCAGAAAAAAACACAGCTCATGGGTGCTGTCAGTGCTGCCGACCTCGCCGCTTATGATGCTCAACGTGATGATGGCGAAACCGATGACAGCGACGACGACTCGCCGTCAGGGGGCACTGACACCTCTCATCACGCCGTCGATCTCCAGGACGAGCCCTCCGAAGAGGAGGATGACCCCCCGGCGGACGAAGACGAAGACGACGTCGGCGGCGGCACTGACACCACCCACGAGGCCATCGACCTTTCGGACGATGATCCTCAGGACTCCGCTGAAGACTCAGACGAGACCGACGCGTCAGACCAGTCCCCTTCGGATTCCAACGGGAAAACGGAGATGTCCCACGGCGCGGTCAACCTCGACGATGGGCAGGACGCCGCAGATGATGATTCGGAGTCCGCCGACGATGATTCGGAGTCCGATGACGACGACGCCGATGAGATATATGACGACTCAGAGCACAGCCGCGACGACCAAGACGACGAAGATGACAGAGATGACGACGAAGACGACGAAGACGACGAGCCCCAGGAAGAGACGTCCGACGACGGCTTCCAGGTAGGTTATGTTCAGGCCAATAACGACGCCACTGGCGACGTCGAGGACCCCTTCTTCACCCGATCTACCCAGGAGGTTTGGGACCAGGACATCTATCGCGAGTCCAAAGAACAATCGGAGCGCGCAGCCCGCATCACCCGTATCGCCATGGTCGTCGGCGGAATCCTCATCGTCGTGGGCGCCTTTGTCGCCTTTCAGACGGACCTCATCTTCAGCGAGGAAACCGAGGACGACGCGACCGCCGTAGCCCCTGAGGATGACGCCGATGGTCTCGACGACGTCGAGATCGATATGATCGAGGACCGCTTTCAGCGCGGACTGGAGCGCGAGGAATTCCTCGCCCCTCGTGAACGCAGCGCCCTCGAGGCCCTCTCCCAACTGGAGGACCACATCGGCGAAGACCGCTACAACGGGCTCGTCGACCAATTTCTGGAGGCCGCCCTGCCCGTCAGCGAAGAGATGGAGGCCGACGAAAACTATCGCGACGCCCTCCGACTCGTTCGAGCGGCCAACGACCTACGCTCCTCTCCCGAATTGGAGGAGCGCATCGATGACCTCGACGACGCCCTTCGGGCCCAGCGCGACAACGACGACGCCAATAGCGACGATGACGACGAGGCCGAAGACGAAGAGGCCTCCAACAGCTCCCCGCCCACCGACGATGACTCCCGGCCTCAGCACGCGCAGGCCTCCAATAACTCTGGATCCTCCGCCACCAGCAACGACGACCACTCTCAAACCATCGACGACGCCCGCGACGCCATCTCCAATCGGGAGTACAGCCGCGCCACCAATCTCCTCTCCACCGTCCTCGATGAAGACCCCGATCACGCCGCGGCCAACGCCACCATGGGAAACGCCTACTTCAACCAGGGCCAGCACCAGCAGGCCCTGACCTTTCAACAGCGCGCCGTGGAACAAGCACCCGACAATACGGAGTACCGCAAGCAATTGGGCACCACCCACTTTCGCCTCAGCCAATACCAAGAAGCCCATGACATCTGGGAGGACGTCCTCCAAGACGATCCCTCCGATGCCGAGGCCCAGGTCTTTCTCGACCGCGTGGAGCGACGTCTCAACTGATTCCCCGGCCTACTCCGCCTCCCCTCCCCGCTCCAACTCCCTCAACAACCGACGCCACTCCACATCCCCTAAACCCTCGCTTAGCGACGGGTCATTCAAGATATCTCGCGTCCTCCCGTCGGCCAGCGTCGCCGGATAGCGTTTGGCGCGCACCTGGGCCATAAAATCCTCGTCCTCCACCAATCGCCGAAGTCGCTCGTCCCTCAACACACGGGCCGCTCCTCCATCCTCTCGCAGCATCCCCTCTTGTCCCTCCTCGGCCGCTAATTCGGACACCATGAGCGCCCGGTGCAATCGCCTCAAGTCCGGGAATTGCCAGGACCCGAGAAAATTATACTCCCCGGCCACCGCCGTCACCGTGCCACCTTGAAGACCGTATTGGTTATCCGGATCCCAGGCCTCGATCTCGGGCTCCATAAATACCATCCCCACCGCCAAGAAGTAGACCATCAACGCCCCCACCACCACCCCCACCGTCGCTCCCCCGAGGCGATCCAAAAATCCCAGAATCGCGCTCATCCAATGCATCATGCGCGCCATCACGTAGCCCGCCATGGCCACGGTGACAAAGATCAGCATGCCCGCCATCAACATGCTCCCCACCTCCACCTGCATCGTCGCCCGACCGCTCTCCCCAAATACCAGCTCTTTGATCCACGGCGAGACAAAGGGCACCCCCACCACCATCGCCACCACCGCCGCCAACTTGGTCATCTGGCGGATCGCTCCCGTGCGCCACCCCCACCACACGGCCAGCGCCACCACCAGCCCACCGACCACGTCGACGATCACGCCCGATCCTCATCCTCGTCTAACGCCTGCACGCGCTCCATCATCTCATCGAGCTCCTCTCCCTCCAGTACCTCCTGGTCCTTAAGGGTCTCCGCCATCTCGTGGAGCAGCTCCTCGTTGGCCTTCAACGTCTCCAGGGTCAAGGCATAAAGCCCCTCCACCAACTCCTGCACTTCCCGGTCGATGAGCTCTGCTGTGCGCTCCGAATAATTTCTCGTCGTCAGCCCCGAGCCCTCCAAAAAGGACTGCGAGCTATCACCGAAGTTCAGATGTCCTACGGCGTCGTTCATCCCATATTCGGCGATCATACGACGGGCAATCCCCGTGACGCGCTGCAGGTCATTGGAGGCCCCGCTGGACACGTCGCCAAAGATGATCTCCTCGGCCGCTCGTCCACCCAGCAGCGAGCAGATTCGGTCCTTCAACTCCTGTCGAGTTACCAGATAGCGATCCTCCATCGGCACCTGTAGCGTATAGCCCAGGGCTCCGATGCCACGGGAGACGATGCTGATCTTGTGGACCGGATCCGCCCCATCGAGAGCGCCCGCCACGATCGCGTGACCCGCCTCGTGATAGGCCACGATATTGGTCTCCTTCTCGCTTAATCGCCGACTCTTCTTCTCCAGCCCGGCGATCACGCGCTCGATCGCCGCCTGGAAGTCCTCCAACTCCACGGCGTCCTTTTCTTTACGCGCCGCCAATAGCGCCGCTTCATTGACAATATTGGCCAGATCGGCGCCCACAAACCCCGGGGTCTGAGCCGCCACCACATCCAGGTCTACGTCGTCGCCCATCACGATCGAGCGCGCATGGACGTCCAGGATCTGGCGTCGGCCCTTCTTGTCGGGTCGATCCACCACCACCTGGCGATCAAAACGCCCCGATCGAAGCAGGGCTGGATCCAATACCTCTGGACGGTTCGTCGCCCCCAGGATGATCACCCCGCTGCGCGCGTCGAAGCCATCCATCTCCACCAACAGGGCGTTGAGCGTCTGCTCTCTCTCCTCATTGGTCTGCATGCCTCCGCCGCCGCGGCTCTTTCCGATGGCATCCAACTCGTCGACAAAGATGATGCAGGGCGCACTCTCTTGGGCCTGCTCGAATAGATCGCGCACCCGGGCCGCTCCCACTCCCACGAACATCTCCACAAAATCCGACCCGCTGAGGTTAAAGAACGGCACTTCCGCCTCGCCGGCCACCGCCTTGCCCAGCAGTGTCTTACCCGTACCGGGGGGGCCCACCAGCAACACGCCCTTGGGCACCTTTCCGCCCAGCCGCGTAAAGCGCGTCGGCTCCTTGAGAAAGGCTATGATCTCGCGCAGCTCTTCCTTGGCCTCATCCACCCCCGCCACGTCGTCGAAAGTCACGCCCGTACCCTCTTCGGCGTATACCTTTGCCCGACTCTTACCAAAGCTCATCACCTGGGAATTGCCCCCGGGCCCGCCGGGGCCACCCATGCTATTCATCCGCCGCAATAAAAAGCCCCAGAACAGCACCAATAGCAGGATCGGCAAGATCCAAAACCACAGCATGCCTCCTTCGGCACACCCTCGTTCTTCCGCCGACCGCACCACGATATCGCTTTCGTCCAATAGCGCCAGGAAGCGATCGTCATTCTGCAGCCGATTGGATTGCCAGACGTCGAAGGCCTCATCCTCCTCCATCGCCTCCACAACCTCGTCGGTGGGCGTCGCCGTGATCTTCCACTCACTGACCTCCACCTCCGCCACATCGCCATCGACGATGCGCTCCTTCAACTCGCTATAGGCCACCTCTTCGATGACCCCCGGCCCCTCCAGATGGTGAAAGACCAGCACCGCCCCCAAACCCAGCAGGAGCGCCAACCAGATGATCCGCGAGTTCATCGGCCCCCCCCTATCTTCCGTGGCCGGCGGCGTTGGCTGGGGCGACGTGTTCTTTTGATCTTCACTCATCAGATAACTCCCAACTGGCCCATCGAAAATACCTTGACGTCCATTTGCTGACCTTTCACTCTAGGCGGGATACGCCCTTCGATATTATCACGGGAGATTCCTGTCATGACAGGTCGGCGCCTCATCGTTGTACTCCTCGCTCTGGCACTCTTAAACCTTCATTGCCAGAACGATGACGGATTCGCTCGATTCGACGCCCAATTCGTCGCCGACGATGACCTCTGTGAGGGGGAGCGCCTTCCCTTTGAACCGGACTTTCTTCGCGCCAAAACGCGCACGGACCGCGTGGGGCTATTCCTTGAGACGGCCCGCGATTCTAAACATCGTTCCAACGGGGCCTATTTCGAGATCTATCATCCCTCGGAGGTGACCGTCGGCCAGTCGTTAACCCTCGGTGGCCCACAGGTTCCAGCCCCCGAGGCCCGCGCCAAATTGGCGTTCTTTTCTTCCTGCCCCGACAGCACCCTTTCCCTCACCGTTGATGGCCAACTGACCTTCGACCATTTTGATCCGGAACCCGGGGGCCGTATCGCCGGCCGTCTCATCGACGCCTCCGCGTTTGATACCCGAGACCAAACCCCCATCTTCGATGATCTGCAAGGCGAATTCGACTTTACCGTCCGCAGCGGCCAGCCCTATCAGGACTTCTTCGCCGCCCCTTGAGGGTCGTTTCTCAGACCGCTTAACCAAAGGGCCCGCTGGCCGATGGCCACCGGGCCCTTGGTTTGGCCTCATTCTTGTGCCCGGGCTTATTAGCCCTTGAGCTCGTTGAGCCGCGCCGCCAGCCGGCTCGTCTTACGCGACGCCCGGTTGCGGGGCCACACGCCCTTGATCACCGCTCGATCCAGGGTGGACTCCACGCCTCGGAAGGCCTCTTCCGCCGCCTCGACGTCGCCCGCCTCCAGCGCCGCCTCGAACTTGTTGATCGCCGTACGCACGAGGGAGCGCACACGCTTGTTGCGCTTACGCCGCTTCTCATTTTGTCGAATTCGCTTCTTTGCTGATGCCGAGTTGGCCACGGTGATGCTCCTTCAATAATCGGTTGTTCCGGCCCTCTATGATTGGGCCTCAATTGGCTTAGTTACGCTGACTCGATGAATCCGGGCTTCCGATTAAGACCAGACTCAAGGCCCTTTCGGCTAACGAAGTGCCTCATCGATGTCAAGACTCCCATCACCATTCGTCTTCCCTACTCCTTGTCTGACCGAGCGTTTCGATTATTAAGTTACCTTCCATCTGTGCTATGAATCGACGTGCCCCGTCGCCCCCACGGTTCCCTCGTTGCCCCCCCGATCTGGAGCGCCGCCGATGAGCAAACAGGCCCGCAAAGCCCGCCAATTCTTCCGTGACCTTAAATCCGGCGATCCGGCCCCCATCTACTTTATCTATGGTCAAGAGACCTACCTCCTGGACAAAGCCCTGGAGGCCATCACTAACGCCGCCTGCCCCGAGGGCACCAACGATTTCAATTACGACTCCTTCCAGGGCCGAGATATCGACGGCTCCAAAGTCTTGGCCGCCGCCGAAATGCTCCCCATGATGGCCAAGCGCCGGCTGGTCATGGTCCGAGACATCCAGGAGATCAACCTCTCCACCCTCCAGCCCCTGGAGGATTACCTCGACGACCCCTCGCCGACGACGGTTCTCGTCTTTCACGCCCGCACCAGTGAAAAGAAAAAAATCGATCGCCGCTCCGGCATGGCCAATAAGATCAGCCGCGCCGCCGAAGTCTGCGAATTTAAACCGCTCTACGAAAATGAGCTCGGCCCCTTCCTGTCCAGGCAGGCCGACGCCCGTAACCTGGACCTCCGACGCGAGGCGCGAGCCTACCTCATCGACGCCGTGGGCACCGAACTGGCCGCCCTCGACCAGGCGCTGCACAAGATCGACCTCTACCTGGGCCACACCGACGACGAGGGACCGCGCCCCGTCACCGCCGACGACGCCCAGGCCGTCGTCGCCCGCACCCGCAATCGCTCCGTCTTCGATCTCACGGACGCCCTGGGCGATAAGGACTACCAACTGGCCATGGAGATCCTCGACCGCATGCTCCTCGATGGAGAGTCGGCCCTCGTCATCTCCCACATGATCTCGCGCCACTTTCGCATCGTCGCCCGCCTCCAGGACCCCCAACTCCGAAATAGCACCAACAAACAGGCCGCCAAGGCCGTTCGGGTCAACGCCTTCTTCGTCAAGGACTATCGCCGCCATGCCCGCACCTTTCACCCCTCGCAGGTGCGCCAGATCTTGGCCGACCTGCTGCGCGTCGACATCGCCCTGAAGTCCAGCCCCCTTCCGGACCGCGTGATTCTGGAACAACTGATCACTGATATCTGCTTTGCCAGCGCCTCCTGAGGACGCCCGCTTAAGCCACCCACTGACCTTCCGGGGCCCCCGTGACCATCGACCTACCAACCCCTGCTGACCGTCGGTCCAGCCGACTCCATGACCTCCAAGCGCTTCTGGAGGCTCGCCATCTCCTACCCGCTCTGATCGGCCGCCTCTCCGCGGGCCTAATCCAACCCGACGACGCGACCTGCGACCGATGGGCGCGGTGGCTACGCTCCCTGCAGCAGGACCCGGCCTGGGCGATCATCGAACCCGCCCTGGAGCGCCCGGAGGCCTGGCCTGCCGTCTGGCGCCGCGCTCGCCGCGCTGGCTTCTCCGCCCAGACCTCCCACTATCAGGCCATCTTCTTTGGCCGCTTAACCCTCCGGGCCCTGGACGCCGGCCGCCTGGAGCTTGCCCACACCGCCTGGCGGCGAACTCTCCTCAATTGGCAACGCCTGGGTCCCTCGGACTTCTTTCGCCAACGCCTCCAGGAGTTGGAACTCGACGAATCCACGGCCCACACCGTCATGGCCTCCCTGCTCGATGCCCAACTGGACCGACTCTTGACCATCGGCCAGGATGCCCTTCGCCTGCCGAAATGGGACCAAGCGCCACAGCGCCGCCACCTGCGCCTCAGCCAGCGCTGCCTCCAAACCTCCACCGATCTCCTCGACGTCGAGTCCCCCTCGCCCCTGGAGATCGCCCTGCACAACGCCGCCGAGGAACGCCGACAGGCTCTTTACGACGCCGTCGCCGATGCCTACCGATCTTTTCTCGACGCCCTTGATCTCACGACGGTGTCCACCGACGCCCTTATCTCCCTCGTCGACGGGGCCATCACTCGGTTTGAGGGCCTCGGCCACCCACCAAAACTGGCCCAGGCCATCCTGCGCCACACCCTCCAAATCGTGTGGTCTCTCCGAGAACTCAAGCGCGACGAAGAGATGGTCCTCCTGCCGCCCCTTCTGGAACGCCTCGAGCCTCTCGTCGACCTGTGGCGACGCGGCGATCGCGAGCTGCCCATCGAATTGGCCGGCACCCTCGCCGACGTCCTCGTCTTCAAGGCCGAAGAGGCGCTCTCCATCGACGTTCGCCAACAGGCCCTGGAGGACGCCCTCCAGCTCTGCCCGGGCCACCGAAACGCCTCCCGACTCCTATCCTACCTCCTTCTCGAGCGCGCCAGCCGAGAGCTCCTCAAACTCTCCGCCCTCCCCGACGCCACGGGTCGCCTCGACCTCACCCGTCGCGCCATCACAGGCCCCCTCAAGCGCACCGAAGAAGCCGTCGAACGGGCCGCAGAGCTCTACCCCCAAAACGACCTCCTCGACCAATACCAAAGCGACCTGAAAGCGGAGCGCCAGCGCTTCGGTCCCCCTCCCGGCGATGCGTCCGACACCGAGGATCCAACCGACGAGGAATCCCATGAGTGAGAACACCAACCCCTTCGAGCGATGGGACCTCGATCCCAGCGCATCCACCGAGGATCTCACCC
>CAZMJS010000020.1:0-49816 GCA_964566695.1 uncultured Bradymonadales bacterium | reverse complement strand
AAGAAAAGGAAGAAAAAACGCTCCAGCGCTACGCCGAGCGCTACGACGCTAATTGCGAGGATGATGTACATCCATATTCCACCTTCGCGGAAGGCGTCAGCGATTGCAGCCATATCCGGTTACCTCCGTGCATATTTTTCTGATTGTATTGCTTGCTCGGCAATCTGTGCTGGTTTCATAGGGGTTGCTCTGTGTGCTCTCGCAGGCTCTCTCGCCACGCGTCGGCCTCGCTCGCCTTTGGCTCGCGCATCCGTTCGCAGGTCGACAACCGGTTGAGATTTTAATGTATAGCACACTGACTTAAACCCGGTAAAGGTTGATTGCTCTCGGTTCGTCCTTCCGATCACCACGTCCCCTCTCGGGGGGGCGATCGCCAGCTCGACATCCATTCTTATCATTAAAACGGTTCTTTCTCCACCGACTCCAACAGGTCCGGCAAAAAGCTCGGTTGATCGTCGATCTCCTGGTAGCCCAGTTGGTCGCGTTGGACGAAAAATTGGGCCACCCGTCGAGGCACCTCGCTCTCGATCTCGATGGTCTCCAACTCCAGGACGCGCTGCTGGGCCTCGGCGCTTGCGGGGCTTATCGCCGCGCTGGCAAGGGCCGCCACGGCGCCTAATAACGCCGCCATCGCCTTGGTACTCACGGCTTTACGAATCATCATCGTCGCCTCCTTGCTCGTCCTCATCCTCGTCCTCATCCTCGTCCTCATCGTCGGCCTGGGCGCGTCTTAACGCTTCTTGACGACTTTCCTCGCTCTCGATCGCCGCCTGGGCCTCGTTGATGAAATTCTCCACCGACACCTCCTGCGATCGCCGCTCCCCGGCGCTGCTTCGAAACTCTTGGAAGGCCGCGATCGCCGCCTCATTTCGCTCAATGGTGTCCATATCGGGCACCGGCGCCTCCAGATAGAGGATCCCCAGATTAAATAACGCCTCCGGATGGCTATCATCGAGCGCCAGCGCCGCCTCATAGGCCTCCAACGCCTCTCCGTATTCGCCGAGCGCCTTTTTGGCGTTGCCCATATTGACGTGAGCCCCCAGAAATTGCGGGGCATCCACCAGGGCTTTCTCCAACTGCTCCACGGCCCGTGAGAAGTTGCCGCTATCGATGAGCAACACCGCAAAATTATTGCGCGCCTCCACCAGGTGGGGATCCAATTCCAGGGCCTGGCGAAAATTAAGACGGGCCTGATCGTGGTTGCCTTGAAGATAAGCACCCTGGCCCAGGATAAAAAAGATTTCGCCCCGCTCCGGCGATATCTGGTTAGCCCGCGTCAGGATGGCCCTCGCCAATTCGTAGCGTTCCAGCCGCTGCTGGGCTTGTGCCATGCGCAGCATCGCTTCCACCTGCTCCACGTCTCGCCGCAAGATATCTCGCGCCGACTCGATGACGTCCTCGTAGCGCCCCTGGTGCAATCCGATCTCCAGGCGCGCCGCCTGATGATCGAGGTTATCCGGCACGGCCTCCACCCAGGCGTCAGCGATCTCCGTGGCCCGCTCCACATCGCCCTGGCGCAGGTGCATTCGAATCATATTGACCAGGGCCGGCGTAAAGTCATGGTGGCGCCGCAGGGTCTCTCCGTAGAGTTCTTCGGCACCCTCGATATCGCCCTGACGCTCCATGAGGGCCCCCATATTATAGGCCGCCACAAATCCCCCCTGGCGGTCGTCGCGGAGGCTCGAAAGGGTATTCATCGCTCCCTCGATATCGCCGTTATTTGCAGCCTCCATGGCGGACTCGATATCGCTATCCATGGAGTCATCAAACGATTCCTCCCCGTCGAATTCATCTTCCTCTTCCTCGTCCTCCTCTTCGTCGGCGACGGTGTCCTCGTCGTCCTCCTCTGGGGGCGCCTCGTCGTCGGTCTCCTCTGTGGGTTGCTCGACGATCTCCTCATCCTCCTCCGCTGGCGGGCTGGAGCTGCACCCCACCCCCAGCGCCAACACCAATAGCCAGACGGCCCACCCGTGGATTGTTCCTCTCCTTCGTGCCATCACATCGCCTCGTCATCGATGTCGAGGTCTTCCATCTCCTCGAAGTCGTCGTCGAACTCTTCCGGATCGTCGACTTCTTCGTCGATCTCCGGCTCGATCGTATCCATCCCCTCTTGCTGGTCGCGCCAATCACGCCGCTCCAGACGCCGCTGGTAGGCACCATAACTTAATAACGGCACGGCCCGATCCATAGCGATTTCATAGGGGCGTTGCTCTTCGACATAAAATGGATAGTCCGATGGCTCATATTCGTGGATCTCTTCGAGCGCCCGCTGCGTCCATTCGTTGACGATCTCGTGCTGGCGGGCCATGGCGATGACCTGCTCGTAGCGCTGTACGGCGTTGTCCTCCAGGGGAAACGCCAGGTCGTCGAGGGTGTCCTGGTAGACCCAGTATTCATCGGTCCCCTCGTCGAAGGGATTGGGCACATCGAATAGGGCGTCCGCCATGCGGTGCAACATATTGCCGATCCGGAAGTAGGCCGCCAGGTTCCAGTCCAGGTTACCAAAGTCGATGACCTCTCGATAACTGCTCTGGACCTCGTCGATGCCATCGAGGCGATCCTGAAGTCGGTTCTGCTGTTGCTGCAGCGTGCCCTCGATGCGGATGGAATCCCACTCCTCAAATTTGCGCTCCGCCAACATGAAGCGCGACTCCGCCGCCGCCTCGCGGATCTCGGCGTCTCCCGGCAGGGGCTCTTCCCGATCCTCGTGCCAGTCGGCGTATAGCTCCAGGATGGCCTCGTATTGGCTATCGGCCTGAGCTTGGCGATCGGCCTCCTCATGCTCTCGGGCATGGGTCAACTTGATGCGAAAGATCCGCGCCACGTAGTCTGGATCCTCGCCAAACTCATCCTCGAAGCGATCGTAGAGCCGATCGCGCTCGCCTTGGCGCCCGGCCTTCTCCCAGGTCTGAGCCGCCAGCCACAGCGTCTCCGCATAATATTCGCCCTCCGAGTAGGTCTCGGCATATTCCTCGTAGGCCTCGGCGGAGCGCTCGTAGCGCTGGAGATACTCATTCATCTGCGCCGATTGCAGCAGGGCTTCTTCGCGGTTTTCCTCGATATCGAAGCCCAGCGCCTCCAGTTCCTCCGGCGTCGGCCCTTCGAATTGGTTGTAGAATAGCTCGTAGTGGCGCACCGAGCGATCGAAATCGAATAACCACTCTGAATTGACGGCCACCCGGTAGACCGCCCGTTGCGAGAGCGGATCCTCGGGGTATTCCGTAAATAGTTCCTCGTAATAGGAGATCGCCTGGTCGTAATCGTTGATGAGCTCGGAGACCCCGGCGGCGTTGTTGAGGGCCCTCGGCGCCAGAGCGTGATCCGGCGCCTCTCTGGCCAGCCGATGAAATTCGCGGGCCGCTTCTTCGTAGCGCTCCTCTTCCATCATCTCTTCGGCGGCCCGGAACATCCCCACCATGCGAAACTCCCGGATCTCTGCTCGCACCGCTTCTGCCTGTTCTCCCTCGATGACCCCTTCCAGGCGCTCCGCCCACTCCGTCAGTCCCTCGAAATCGTTCTCTCGACGATAGCTCTCCAGAATCAGGCTTCCCGCCAAAAACGCCACCTCGTGGTCCGAGAAATTATCGACCACCCACTCAAAGCGGGTGCGCGATTCATCGTAATGCTCGAAGTCGTGGAACACCTTGGCGGCCTGGAAGGCGAATTTGGCGTGCAGGTAGGGATCCTGCTCATTTTCCAAGCCCAGTACCACGTAGCGATCGATATTGGTGACGTATTCGCGCACCAACTCCGGTATGGGGATCCCCTCGACCTCCACTTGCTCCAGGATGGCGTCCTCGTCGATCTCGCGCTCCTCACCGGCCTCATCGGCCTCGTCGCGCGCCGCCTCTAGATCGGCGCCGCCCAGGGCTCGCGGCGACAGGTTGCCCCGCTCCACCTCTTCGCGGATCAAGAATTCCAGCGCCTGCACGGCGTTATAGGCGCTGGTCTCCTGGAAGGGATTGTCCGGGATATCCAGCTCGCGGACCACCTTATATTGGTCAAAGGCCTCTCGATATTGCTCCGAATAAAAGAGGGTCTCCGCAAAATAGAAATTCCACTGATAGATCTCGGGATCGTTGGGGTAGTGCTCCAGAAATTCCCGATAGGCCCCCGAGGCCGTGCGGTATTGCTCCTGGGCATTTTCCAGCAGCGCCGAGTCTTGGCTGACCAGGGCCTCATTTCGCGTCGTCTGCGCCTGCTCGTGGAACCAGGTCGCCGCCATCAACAGGTAGTCGCGCACCATCTGATCCATCGCCCGCAGGGCCGCTTCGTTGCCCTGGCGGTGCTGATGCTCGTGCCACGCGCTTCCCTCGCCATAATAATCGATCATCTGCCGGCGAACCTCGAAGGCCTCCTCGTCGCGAAACGATCGGTGCAGCGACGCCACCACCTGCGCGTGAATCTCGGGATTGTCCGGGTGCAGCGGATCAAGCTCCAGAACATATTCGTAGACCTCGATGGCCTCCTCGTAGCGCCGGTAGTCCATCAACTCTTCGCCGAGCATCACCAGTACGTCATGCTCAAAGTCATCGCCCTCGTTGAGGTACTCCTCGACCCGATTCATCACCGTATCGCGCTCGATATCCACCGCCGCCAGATCCCAGTCCTCCATCGCCAGGATCTCCGCCAGGTGCGCCAGCGCATCCTCCCTCAACAACTCGCGCTCCTCGCCGGTCTCGGCGGCCAACTCATCGATCAGCAACACCACGTCGCGAAAGATGTCGATGGCCTCCGGGTAATTTTCCAGCCGGTAATGCGCCCACGCCCAGCTATAGATCACCCGCACGTAATTGGCGTCCGTCAACTGCTCTCGGCCCCGCGCCGATCCCGCTTCTTCGAAGGCATCGAGCGCCAGCATCAGGTTATCTCGGATCTGGTCCGGCCCGTCTTTTTCGGCGTTCTCGAAATAATACTCGCCGATCATCAGCCAGGCATGAGACACGAAATCGCTTTCCGGGTTCTCCTCGATCAGCGCCGCCGCGTAATCCCGCGACGCCTCCCATGCCTCCTGCTCCCATTCGATGTGAGCCAGGAAATAATAGGCCAGATCCAGGCCTCGATACTCCGGCCAGTCCTCGATCAGGCTCTCAAATAAGGGCTGAGACTCGGCATACGATCGCTGCGGTGCCTGGGGCCGATCGCCCTCTCGCTCTTCTTCCCACTCATCGAGGGCATCAAAATACTCGTCCTGGGCCGTCTCGTACTGATCCTCTTCTTGCTGGTCGAAGAGGATCGCCAGGCGAAAGATGGCGTCCGGCGTCAACTGCGGATCGTTGGGATAATCCTCGAGAAACGCCTCCAGAGAGGCGATGGCCTCTTCGCGCTGCTCGCGCTCTACCTCCTGGGCCTGAAAGATCCGCGGGTCGTAGCGTTCGTCGATCTCGGCCATCCGCCGGTCAAATTCGGTCTGCACCAGGTTTTCAATGGCCTGCTGGTACTGCTCAATGGCCTCGGAGTAGCGATCCACGGCCTCTCGGTAGGCCTCTAATTGGGCTTCGAACTCCGGATCGGCATCCTCCGGCGCCTCCAGATCCCTCGTCGGCAACGTCGGCCCATCCAGTTGCGAGGGGGCATCGGGCTCCTCGCCCTCCTCCTCCATCCACTCGTCATCCGGTACCTCCGGCGCCTCTTCCGGCCCTTCTTGCACCTCTTGGACTTCCTGGCCCTCCTGTGGGTCTTGATCTTCCTCCGCCAGCGCCGTCGACCCCCACAGGCTCCCCAGAAGCAGGCACAGCGCACCGGCAGAGAGCATTCCCCCGACGCGTCGGCGCTTCCACCATTTATATTGAGGACCTGCCACCATTCATGTCTCCGCTACTGCATCTCCGGGAAAGCTTCCCGCAGCAATTCCTGAGTCTCGATTTTTTCGTCGAATAGACGCTGCCGCTCCTCGCGGGCGTCTTCCAACTGCTGCCAATCCACGTCCACCAGGCCCAGGTGGCTTCGCCGCACCAACTGGTCGAAGTCCGACTCCACCTCCAGGTAGTTGAGCATCGCCAACTCGGCGACCGTCTGCTCCGTGTCGTCGCGCCACTCCTCCAGTTCTTGTCGGTAGGCCATCAGCCCGGCGCGCTCGCTCTCCAGGGTCACCCGAATATCGTCCATCCGCTCGGCGACCAGGCTATCGATCTCGTCGAAGTAGCGATCCAATCGTCGCTGCACCGCCGGGAGCTGTCGCCGCATATCGGCCACTTCGCCGGCCTCTCGCGCCTCGGCGCCGCTCAGATCGGTGGCGCTGGCCTCGATGAGCTGGGCTCGCTCTTCCTGCAATTCCTGAATCTCTCGGCGCAATTGCCGATACTCCACCAGCGATTCATCGCGGGCGCCAAAGGCGCGGCGCGTTCGGTCCAACTCCCGTGACAACTGGCGCCGGTCTTCATGCAGCTCCTCCAGCTCCCCTTTGAGCTCCCGTCGAACGTCCTCCACCTCTTGCTTGTCGGCCTCACTCATCCGCGGGGCCTCGCTTCGCATATAGACGGCGATGCCTTCCAGGACCTCTTCCAGCCCATCGATCTCAAAGGCCACCTGGTCCAACTCTCGTCGCAGCACATCGAATTGCTCGCGAATCCGCTGGGTTCGCTCCTGGAGCTCTTCCTGGGTCGTCGGCGCCTCTCGCTCGCGCTCCTGCATGACCGCTAACTGGGACTCGATCTCCTGGAGCCGCTCCTCTTCGGCGGCTCCCATAAAGGGCCGCACCTGGCGAAGCTCCCAGTCCAACAACTGATCTTGCAGGGCTATCAATCGCGACTCCATCTGCATCCCCTGCGCCCACCCCTCGGCCAGCGTCGGGAACGCCTCAATGCTCGACCCCATATCGATGGCCGCCTCCAACTCCTCGATGGACTCCAGCACCGCATCGATATCGTCGGCCGTCATCGACCCGTCGCCCACCAGCTGACGCGACACCCGGGTCAATTCCTCTTCTTCCACCCAATCGGTGACCTCTTGAGGCAAATAGTCCGGTCGAAGCCCCTCCAATTCCTCGCGCACCAGGTCCACGAAGAATTCGTCGAGCTCCTGATGCTCCTCGATAAACTCCTGCAACTCTTGACGCACCGGCACGAAGGTCTCCAACAACTCTTCGAACCACTGGCGAGCGTCCTCGTAGTGGCCCAGCCGCATCGCCATATCGGCCATCATCGCCCGCGCCTGCGGGACGAATTGAGGCTCCGGATCGGAGATCAACAAAATCTCCAGATTTCTCAGGGCCGCCTGATAATTGCCCTCCGACACCAGCGCCCATGTCAATTCATAGAGGGCCCGTGCGAAATACTGACTCGTCCTCGGCAACTGCAGGTATTGATCGATCGCCTCCGGGTAATCGCCCTGCTCGTAGGCCAGGCGGCCGCGACCCAGGTAGGCCAACTCCAACACCTGGCGATCCCGCTCGCTGCTGGCCGTGGAGCGCGTCAACTCCTCAAAGATCTCCTGGCCCTCGCTCATTCGCCCATCGGCCACCAGGGAGACCGCCTCAAAATACCGCGCCATAAAGGCGTAGTCCTCGTCGCGGGCCGCCCGCTGAAACCAGGGCCTTGCCGCTTCATAACGCCCCTCTTGATATAGCGTCTTTCCCCGGGTGTAGTGGATCGATGGGCTCACATTTTCCATATCGTCGAGCCGATCGTAGAGATCGTCGACCCCTTCATAATCTTGGAGTCGGGCTGCGATCTCCAGCAAGCGTACGATCGCCGGCTGGTAAAAGGAACTCGTCGGCTGCGCCTGGTCCACCAACTCCTGGAAATAGGTGCGCGCCGCCTGGTAGCGACGGACCTCATAGAGGCTATCCCCCAGCAAAAATAGGGCCTCGTCGTAGCTGGCAAATTCCTCGGGCTCCAGCCCATCGATCAGCGATGCCAGCATGATGCTGGCCCGATCGTAGTCCTCCAGCAGATAGGAGACCTTGGCCTCATTGAAGCGCGTCTCCACCCGGAAGCGCTGCTCCAACACCGCCGGCACCAGATAGGTATCTTCCAACACCCCGACCTGATCATCGAGATTATCCACCGCGTCCGCCGGTGGCCGCTCGGCCATGGCCGCCGGCATCGCCAGCGTCCACAACCATCCCACCATCATCGCCGAAGCGATCCACGGTCCCGGGCTGTGCCATTTATGAGGGCTTATGTGCATCCAATCGACCTGCGCTTTGCCTACTGATCATGGCTCTCGCCGACACCGCCACAACTCCCGAAGAGCTGTGGACTACTCCAACTCACCGCCGACATCCCCGTCGAGGTCACCATCCATATCGAGGTCGACATCGACGTCCTCCTCAAAGTCATCGACGGCTAACTCCACCATGCTGACCTGGCATTCCCCATCCGGTCGCTCCTCGTGAGCGCCCAACCGGCTTCCTCCCTTATAGGAGCGCACCGTCACCAGCGATGCCCGGCCCTCCTCGGCGGTAAATTGGCAGGAAAAGCGCAACTGACTCTCATATCCCTCGGCATAGGAAAATAGCCCAAAGCCGCGGCCCCGAAGATTGAGCACCACCGACACCGTGTGCGTCCCTGGCGTCATGGGGCCAGTAAAGACCTCCAGGCCATCGCCAATGCTCGGGTTCAACTCGCTATAGACCTGACTGCCGTCGACGCTAAAGATGGCGCGCTCCACGTCGAAGCGCCGTCCCAGATCGTTTTCGAAGGTGATGACGGCCCGGCTTCCGGCGAGGCTCTCGGCGAGGACGGTCTCCCGGAGCAGGGCGATCCGACTCTTGGAGCGAAAGACTCGCTCCTTGAGATCGTCGATGCGCGTCTCCAACTCCCGAACCCGCAGATCGTAGACCTCATCGGCGTCCGCCGCCTCCTCCGGGTCGACCCCGTCGATCTGATCCGTATCCATCCGGGCGGCCATGGCCTCCTCGGTCCCTGGATAATCGCTGACCAGCTCTCGTCCCCCAGGGCCGGTCACGGGCTCGTCGGTCTCTTCGGCGTCCTCGGATGCCTCCGATTCCTCAGATGCCTCCGATTCCTCAGATGCCTCCGCCTCCTCAGATCCCTCCGATTCCTCAGATACCTCATCGTCGTCCACGTCTTCGACGTCGGCGGCGGTCTCCTCTTCTGGCTCTGCTTCCTCTTCGGCCACCGCCGTGGCTGGGATCAGCCACAACAGCAAAAGGAGAACAGCGCACCTCCCGTACGGCAATCTCAATCGCATAAAGCGTATCCTCGCAAAACGGTTACCGGCGCAACTTCCCTTGGTTAACCCCACAGATTGGCGGGAATATTCTACGCACCTTATTGGCAACCCTACTCCACTTCGCTATCAACCTCAAGTTATCTACCCCGTCCCGCTCAGCGGTAGACGGGCCAGTGGGGCGCCCCATTCAATTGGCGCCCTGGCACCTCTTTTCTTCGCGTGCCATGTGGACGTCGACCCTCTTATTGCACTATGGATCATTCGATTCCTAACGTTTATCTAGCGCTTTGCCAAGCCCGGAGCCCCACCGATGGACAATCGAGACTACGCTCATATCCTCGAAGATATCGCCTCTCTCCTCAAGATTAAGGGGGCTAACCGCTTTCGGATACGGGCCTTTGAAAACGCCGCTCGCACCATCGAGACCGAGACGGCCTCCATTGAGGCCGCCATCGACGCCGGCGATCTCACCCAGTGGTCCGGCATCGGCGACGGCATCGCCGCCGAGCTCACCCAGATCTATGAGCGCGGAAGCTGCGATCTCTACGATGCCCTCGTCGACGAGCTGGACGCTGGCCTCCTGGAATTGATGAATATCCAGGGCCTGGGCCCCAAGCGCATCAAAAAGATCCACGACGCCCTGGGCATCGCCGAAATCGATGACCTCCAGGCCGCCGCCGAGGCCGGCGACATCAGCGCGTTGTCGGGCTTTGGCAAAAAGACCGAACAGACCATCCTCGACGAGATCGAGCGCCTCAGCGAACAGGCCGGCCGCGTTCCCCTTCCCCGGGCCCGCCGCATCGCCGACTCCCTCTGCGACCAGCTCCGCGCCCTGGACGCCGTCGACCGCATCGAGGTCGCCGGCTCCCTGCGCCGCGGTCGCGAGACCATCGGCGACGTGGACCTATTGGTGGCCACCGACGACCCGGCCCCCGTCCATCAGGCCTTTCGCGATCTATTGGAGGTGGACTCTGTCCTCCTCAGCGGCGACACCAAGACCTCCGTTCGCCTCCGAAACGGCGTCCAGGTCGATCTGCGCACCGTCACCCCCGACCAATTCGGCAGCGCCCTCCACTATTTTACGGGCAGCAAGCAACACCACGTCCAGCTTCGCACTCGCGCCAAGCGCCAGGGCCTAAAGATCAGCGAATACGGCGTCTTTCCCATCGACGACGACATCCCCATCGCCTCCCGCAGTGAACAGGACCTCTTTGAGGCTCTGGGCCTGGACTTTATCCCTCCGGAGCTTCGCGAGGGCCGCTCCGAGATCGATGCCGCCGCCGACCATCGCCTCCCCCAACTCATCAGCCTGGACGACGTCCGCGGTGACCTCCACATGCATACCACCGAGACCGACGGCCAGGCCTCCATCGAGGAGATGGCCCGCGCCGCCGCTGAGCGGGGTTACGACTACCTGGCGATCACCGATCACTCCCAGGATGTACGCGTCGCCAATGGCATGACCCCCGAGCGCTTTGAGGCCCATATCGAGCGCATCGACGCCGTCAATGAGCGCCTCTCAGACATCGAGGTCCTCAGCGGCATCGAGGTCGACATCCTCCAGGACGGCTCCCTGGACATGGATCACGATCTATTGCGCCGCTGCGACTGGGTCGTCGCCAGCATCCACAGCCACTTCCAGATGCCGAAAGACGAGATGACCGAGCGCCTCTTGGCCGCCATCTCCACCGGGCTGATCTCCTGTTTGGGCCACCCCACGGGACGCATCCTGGGCGGCCGCGACGGCTACGATTACGACTTCCCCGCCATCGTCGACGCCGCCATCGACGCCGACATCGCCCTCGAGATCAACGGCAGCACCGGCCGCCTAGACCTCAACGCCGCCCTGGCCCGCCAGGCCACCCAACGGGGCGCCACCATCACCCTGGGCTCCGACGCCCACTCCACCCGCGGCCTGGAGGCCATCTCCTTCGCCGTCCAGCAGGCGCGCCGCGCCGCCCTGGAGGCCCCTCAAATCCTCAACTGCCAACCCCTGGACCAATTGATGGCTCGCCAGGGCAAGACCCAATCCACCTGACCTCCTTCGCCGCTTGCCCTTTTCCGATCGGTGTTGACCTTAGTGGCCGCCCGGCGGCACCCTCTCCGGGCATGTCGATGTGTCCTTTCCATCTATGTAGACGAGGTTTGATATGACTGACGTGACCTTTCAGGGAAATCCCATGACCCTCAGCGGCGAGCTCCCCGGCGTCGGTGACACCCTCCCCACCCTTCGCCTTCACAGCGATCCGGGCACGGAGATCACCGTCGGCGGCTCCCTCGACGCCCCCCTCATCCTCACCACCGCTCCCTCCGTGGACACCCCGGTGTGCGCCAACCAACTCCTGGGCTTTGAGCACCACCTCCAAACCCTGGGCGACGATCGGCCCCCGGTCCTCTTCGTGACCCGCGACCTGCCCTTCGCCCTCGATCGCTTCGCCGACGAGCGCGAAATCCTCCTCGTCGATCGGGCCAGCGACTTTCGCCACCGCGACGTGGGCACCAAGATGGGTCTGGAGATCACCGAGCTCGGGCTGCTGGCCCGCACGGTCTGGATCATCGACACCGACGCCACGATCAAGTATCGACAGGTCGTCAACGAAGTGGCCGACGAGCCCGATTATAATTCGGTCTTTGAGGCCTATCAGACCCTCTAAGCACCACGGCCTCCATGAGCGATACCACCCCCACCGCCGATCGCGCCGCCCCCGACTCCCTGGTCGCCCTCCTGCCCGTGCAATGGGAGCCCGACCAGACCTCACTATTGGCCACGGCTCACCCCGATGTCTGGGCTGAGCCCTGCCACCACCAGCCACTGGAGCACGGGGGGGCGCGATTCCAATTCGGCGACGACCTTCCCCCCATCACCCTGAGCGTCGATCCGCCCATGGAGGAGCTGGTGGACGCTGCCGGCATGGCCAAAAAACCCTTCCAGGCCGCCGAACTGGCCAACCTCAAGGCCCACACCGCCCTGTGGCGCATCACCATGGAAGAGGTCTCCCAGGCGCCCGTCGAGCGGGCCCATGGATTTGCCCGCTTTTTGGCCACCGCCATGGAGGCCGGCGCCGCCGGCGTCTTCCTCCCCTTCTGTGCTCAGGTCCACTCCCCGGGCCTCATCAAGCACCTGGCCGTCGACTTTAGCCAACCGCCGGCCCTCATCAACCTCTTTATCAACGCCTGGAACGACGACGACTGGATGGTCACCCGGGGACTTACCGTCCTCGGCCTTCCGGAATTGGAGACCCCCCTGGAGGGCGGCCTCAACGATGCCTACTTTCGTCTCATGGACGTCGCCGCCGGCATGCTCCTTCAGCGCGACGCTTACCCCGAGGGCGCCCACATCCAACTGGGGCCTCACCGATACGCCATCGTCGAAGGGCCCAGCGGGCCCCCGGATCGCCAGATCCCCCTATGCGGTCTCTACGGTCGCCTGACCATCCGCCGGCCCGACGACCTCGTCGCCTCCACCTAAAAGAGCAGCGCCTCCAGATCCTCGATATGGCGGGCGAAGTCATTATCGCCCATCTCCACCAACTCCTCGATCTTTTGATAGGCCGCCAGCACCGTGGTGTGGTCCTTGCCCCCGAAGCGACGCCCCAACTCCGGATAGGAGTGCTCCGTATGCTTTCGCGACAGGTACATCGCCATCTGGCGCGGCTCGCTGATCGCCCGCGTCCGCCGGCGACCCTTCATATCCTGCACGGTGATGTCGAAATGCGAGCTCACCCGCTCCATGATCTCATCGACGCCCACCTTCTTTCGCTGATGGATATTCATCTGCCGCAGCATCTGACGGGCCAGCCCCACGGTCACCGTGGTCCCCATTAGATCGGCCTGCGCCCCCAGCCGGATCAACGTCCCCTCTAGCTCTCGCACATTGCTGCGAATGCTGCTCGCCAGCAGCATCGCTACGTCCTTGCTCAGCTCGATGCCATCGGCCTCCGCCTTCTGCTCCAGAATCGCCACCCGCGTTTCGATCTCCGGCGGTTGAATATCGGCGATCAATCCCGACGCAAAGCGCGACGCCAGTCGATCTTCGATCCCCGGCAATTCCTGGGGCGTCTTGTCGGAGGTCAACACGATCTGTTTGCCCTGCTGATACAGAGCGTTAAACGTGTGGAAAAACTCCTCCTGCGTCGAATCCTTTCCACCAATAAACTGGATATCGTCCACCAATAGGAGATCGCAATTGTGGCGAAACTGGTCGCGAAAGGCGTTCATCTCCTGGTTGCGCAGACTCGTGATCATCTGATTCATAAACTCTTCGGCCGACAGGTAAACCACCTTGGCCTGTGGCTCCTGGCGCAGCATCTCAATGCCGATGGCCTGCAGCAGGTGCGTCTTTCCAAGGCCCACGCCCCCGAAGATAAACAGCGGGTTATAGGTCCGGGCCGGATCGGTGGCCACCGCTCGCGAGGCGGCATAGCTAAACTGGTTGGACGTCCCCACCACGAACTCCTCGAAGGTATACTGGGGGTTCATCCCCGCCCCTTCCACCCGCTCCTCCAGGGGCAGCTCCGGCGCCTCGGGCTCCTCTTCGATCTCAAATAGCGCTCCCTGCGCGCCCTGGCCCAGACGGGCCTCTCGCGCCGCCTTGGGCGCCTCCTCCAGATCGATGCGGTGCTCCGTGGCCTCTTCCTCCAACTCGTCGGCCGCGTCGATGACGACCTTCACCTCCTCTACGGATTGCCCCGTGACCCCCGCCAGGGCCTCTTCGATCAGGTCGATATAATTATCCTCGATCCAGGTGGCGAAAAACCCATCTGACGCCGCCAGATAGAAGACCCCCTCATCGTGGTGATGGTAGCTCAGGTGCTGAAACCAGCGATCGAAATTTTCCTCGCTGAACATCGTTCGCAATTGGTCCAGCGCAGACATCCAAAATTCTTGCATAGGCTGTATCAATATTCGCAAAAGTGAGGACCATTAACATCTCGTTATGCCCCGCTCCGATGAGCGGAACGACCACTGTGCATGGGCCAGCCACACCGTCAAAAAATTCGGTGCCCTTGCTCTCACGAGATCCCTTCGACGATCGCCGCTTTGGCGACCGCTGAAGCCAGATCCTCTGCGCCACTCCTTGGCGCTCCCATCGCGTCACTGCCTTGGTGCCCGATCTATTTTGGGAAGTCCCCCTCCAACAGTGAAGAGCGCCCAACGCTCATGGACTTCCCACGTTGCGCCCCTTCGCCCTTAAATCCTCTTTAGTTTCAACCCCTTCGACCCGATCCCCCGGGGCAAAAAAAACTTTTTCACACCCTGTGGAAAACCGCCCATACCGCCACGGACCTTCGCGATCGCCCCGGCCCGGCGCTCCTCAGGCCTCGCCGCCCCTGCTCATCATCATAAAACTCCACGCATCGACCCCCAGGCGCTCCAGCGCTCGCTCCCACTGATCCTCTTCTTTGACCTCCCACAAAAAGCGGTCATCAAAGTCCAACGCCAGCCATGATCCCTCGTCGATCTCGCTCTCCAACTGCCCCGGCCCCCACCCCGTATAGCCGATAAAGGGCCGAAACGGACCGCTCTGCTTCCCCGTGGCAAACCCCTCGATGAGCTCCCCACTGGCCGCCAAAAACCACTCCTCGTCGATCGCCAGGGCACTATCGTCGGGGCGATGCAATTTCTCCATCAACGCCTGGTTTTCGGGCTCCCATCTCGCCCCCTCGAGCTGACGGCGAAAGATCAGCCACAACTGTTCCACCCTCACGGGCCCCCCAAAATGCACCGGCTTTTCGAAGTGGCCGCGCTCGATCGCCGGCCCCAGCTCCTCGCTGACGCTCTCCATCAGCGAGCCAAAGCGAAGCTCCAGGGGCTTATTGACGATAAACCCCATCGCCCCCTCCGGATCGTGCTCCACCATCATGATCACCGCCCGCTCAAAGGGGGTATCATCCAACCTCGGTGAGGCCACCAGGAATCCCGGCGACAGGTGCCTCGACGCTTGCATTTCACCAGACATAATCTCTCCTCGCTGCCGATCATTGCTCGTGATCTCACCATAGAAGAACCGCCAGGCGATCGCCATCACCGTATTCGCCATATTGGGCTTGACAGTCCCCTCACGGCCCCCTACATTCCGGGTCGCTTTGCGGTGGGCGTAGCTCAGTTGGTTAGAGCGCAGGTTTGTGGTACCTGAGGTCGCGGGTTCAAATCCCGTTGCCCACCCTAGAGACGAGCGGCGATGTTCCATTGGGAACGTCGCCGCTTTTGTTTTTGGCCCCGCTCCTACTCTTCCACAGGGGCCTGGGTCGCCCCCTGGTGGTGCGCCTGAAGCCAGCCGGCGATGGCGTCGCGCTCCACAGGCTTTCGCCACATCTCAAGCCCCTCCTCCGCCAGACGTTGGTGGGTGGACGCCGACGGATCATCGCCGCTCATCAACACCACTCGCCGGGCCATGTCCTCGTCTCGCTCCTTGAGGCGCTGATACAGCTCCAGCCCCGACGCCTCCTCCATATGCAGATCGCTCAGGATCAAATCCGGCCGACGCTCCTCGGCCAACGCCAGCGCCTCCTCAGCGCTCTGGGCGGTGTAGATCTCGCCGAAGCCCTTTAATTGCCGTGCCATGGCCCTCAACAGCGGGGCCTGGTCGTCCACCACCAGCACCCGCCCCTTTCGATCGCCGGCCGCCTCCACCTTCGGTGCCTCTTGAGCGGAGGCCGCCTCTTTTTTGGGCCACTTCAGGCGCACCGTCGTTCCCTCGCCATCCTTCGATTCCACCTCCAGCGTGCCCCCCATGCTATGGGCCAAATTCTGACAAATCGGCAGTCCCAGGCCCGTGCCCTCCCCTTCTTCTTTCGTCGTATAAAATGGCTCAAAGAGGCGCCGCTTCGTCTCCTCGCTCATCCCCACACCGCTATCGCTGACCGCCACCTCTACCCATCCCTTATCGTCGCGGATCGCCACCTCGATTCGGTGGTCCCCAGAGGACTCCTCCTCGGGGATCGCCTGCAGCGCATTGACCAATAAATTCAGCACCACCTGCGCCACGCCCGATTCATCGCCCAGGATCTCACCCATCTCCTCGTAATCTCGGACGAGCCGGGCCCGACGCTCCAGGCGATGCTCCACCATCCGTATCGCCGATTCCACCACTTCTTCAACGTCGATCGCCGCCCAGTCTTCGGCGTCGGCCCTCGCCAATTGTCGAAGCTCCTTGACGATGGCCTGTACTCGCTCCACCCCTATCTGAATATCTTCCAACGCCTCCTCGATGATCTCCGCATCCACCGCCTCATCGCCGTGGCGTCGCAACAGGAAATCGACATTGGAGGCGATAAACGCCAGCGGGTTATTGACCTCGTGCGCCACCCCGGCGGCCAGCGTCCCCGTGGTGATGATCCGATCCATTTTCGTCATCTGCTGGCGCAATTCGTACTCCCGGCTGCGATCGCGCATCAGCACCACCCGCCGTTCTTTTCCATCGATGGTCGCCCAAAACCCACTGATATGAATCGGTGTCTGCCCTCCACCCATCTCCAGCAGCCGCTCCTTTTGGCCCGTCTCCCCCCCTTGCCACTCCGGCCATCCCAGGGACTCCAGAATCGCCCCTAACTGTTGACCCACCAGTCCCTTCGATGACTGACCCACCACCTCTGCCGCCACCTCGTTGGCGTAGACCACCTCGTCATCCCGATCGACGATCACCACCCCATCGGGCGACTGATCCATCATCGACGTCAGCGCCTTCCTTAGATCGCGATCTCGCTCCTCCATCACCTGGCGAAGCTCCTTTTCCTTGTCCATCAACCGCCCAAATAACCAGCGCTCGATCTCACTGCGTATCGAAAATAGCGTCACGATCACTCCCACCAGGATCGTCGCCGAGATGATGCGGAACAGCCCTTCCACCCGCGGCTCCAATTCGCCGCGGCCAGCGACCATCTCCGTCGGTCCCATCCAGAATAATAGAGCCATCACCCCCATCATCATCAGCATCCACCCCAACGTGGACTTCGTCTGACCGCGCACCGCGTAGGCCGCTCCCGGCACCGTGATCAGCCAGAATAGCGCCGGCGAATCCAAGCCCCCTGTCCCCAGCACCACCGCCCCCAACGTCACCAATAAGATGGCGCATAGGGCATGGACAAACCACGTCGGCTTGCCCCGCCACCGCACCACCATCATCAACCCCAACAGGGCCAATGAACAGCTCCCCAGATAGGCCGCCAGCAGTGGCGCATCCAACCAAAATAGGTAAAGCCCCGAAAACAATAGGGCCACGGCCCAGAACACCAGCGCAAATATCAGGGCCACCCGATGATTATAGGATTCGTAGCCCTGATCCTCTCGATGCTCCGGCGGCAAAAACGCAGTGACCAATCGCGAATGCAGTAGTGGGATCCGCGGACCCGAGCGCTGCGTTATCCCATCTTCCACCACGGACCTCCGGGGACCATCTACATGCCCCTCGAACAGAGGCTCATTCCATCCACGAACGACTTCTCATTTTTTACCACCATACGATATCCCATCTTCCGCCACAATGGTCGCACCACGGTCCACCGCCACTCATTTCCCACCGCTCCAGGTCGTGCCTCGCCAGCGATGGATGCCCTTTTCAAACTCCACCACCGCAAATACCAGCACCCCGGCGCTGAGCACCCACCCCCACTGCCCCCACCCCAATGGCGCCGCCCCAAATAGTTCCTGGGCCACCGGCGTATAGGTAAATAAGAGTTGAATCACCACCAACAGCCCCGACGCCATCAAGGCCACGTGATTGCTCAGTAGCGCCTCCAGCCGATAGGCCGGCTCCGCCAGAAAACGACTGCTAAATAAATAGAATAACTGGCCGGCCACCAGGGTATTGACCGCCACCGTCTGAGCCATCTCCAATTGCCCGTACTGGCCATAGGCCCAGTGAAACCCGCCCAATGCCATCGATCCGATCAATACCGCCACCACCACGATGCGGGCGATCCCATAGCGCCCCACAATGGGTTCATCCGTCGCCCGGGGCTTTCGCTCCATAAGCCCCGACTCCGAGGGCTCAAAGGCCAGCGCCAGCGCCAGCGTCACCGCCGTGACCATATTGACCCACAGGATCTGCACCGGCGTGATCGGCAGATGCTCCATGGCCAACACCACCGCCGCCAGCACCATCAACGCCTCCGCGCCATTGGTGGGCAGCAAAAAGAGGATCGTCTTCTTGAGGTTATCATAGATCGTGCGACCCTCGTGGATCGCCCGGGAGATGGAGGCGAAATTATCGTCGGCCAACACCATATCGGCCGCCTGCTTGGTGGCCTCCGTCCCCTTGATGCCCATGGCCACGCCCACATCGGCCCGCTTAAGCGCCGGGGCGTCATTGACCCCGTCGCCCGTCATGGCCACCACCTGGTCCTGAGACTGCAGGGCCTCCACGATCTTTAGCTTATGCTCCGGGCTGGTGCGGGCGAAGACGTCGTGATCGCGGGCATAGCTCACCCACTCCTCGTCGTTGGCCGCCTCCAGGGTCCTGCCCACCACGGCCTCTCGACCGTCGCCAATGCCCATCTGCTCGCCAATGCTTCGGGCCGTGCGCCCGTGATCGCCGGTGATCATCTTGACGGTGATCCCCGCCTGTTGCGCCGTCTTCACCGCCTCGATGGCCTCTGGCCGCGGCGGATCGATGATCGCCACCAACCCGTAAAAGATCAGCCCCTCCTCGTCGTGCAGATCCTCCTCCTGCAGCGACGACAGCTCCGCCTCCACCGGGCGCCCGGCCACCGCCAGCACCCGAAAGCCCTCGTCGGCCAACCCATCGGCCGCCTCCTGCCATCGCTCCGCCTCCAACGCCTCCACCCCTTCATCGCCCACCTGGCGCTGGCATAGCTCCAATAGTCGCTCTGGCCCCCCCTTGACCTTGATCATCGCCCCGCCCTCTCCATCGTCGTTGAGCGTCGCCATATAGCGCTGCTCCGACGCAAAGGGGATCTCTGCGCGCCGCTGATAGCGCGTCCCCTCTTCTTCGGGATCCAGCCCCACCCGCGCCGCCAGCATCACCAACGCCCCCTCCGTGGGCTCTCCCTCAAAGCTGCGGCCATCCTCTCGCCCCTCCACCAACTCGGCGTCGTTGCATAATAGGCCACCCCGCACCACCTCTTCGACGCCCCTGGGCCACTGCCCGACGTCCTCACCCAGCTCCTCGACGGCCACCTCTCCGCCGGCGCTGACCACCCGCTGGGCCTCCATCTCATTGCGCGTCAGCGTCCCCGTCTTGTCGGAGCAGATCACCGTCACCGATCCCAGGGTCTCCACGGCCGGCAATTTGCGAACGATGGCGTTTCGCTCCGCCATGCGCCGCACCCCCAGCGCCAGGGTGATGGTCATAATCGCCGGCAGCCCCTCCGGAATCGACGCCACCGCCAGGCTGACCACCAGCATGAATAGCTCTTCCACCTCATAGAACCCGGGACGTCCAAACCATCCAAAGGCGAATAGCGCCGCCGCCACCACCAGGATGATCACCGACAGCCGCATTCCAAACTCGTCGATGGCCTGGATCAGCGGCGTCTTTAACTTCTCTACCTCCGACACCATCTCCCCGATCTGGCCCACTTCCGTGTCCGCCCCCGTGGCCACCACCACCGCCCGTCCCGTCCCCCGGACCACGATGGTCCCTGAGAACGCTAAATTAGTGCGATCGCCGACGACGGCCTCGTCATCCACCACCTCTACCTGCTTGGCCACCGGCTCCGACTCCCCCGTCAGGATGGCCTCTTCGACCTCCAAGCCGTTGATCTCGATGATCCGCACGTCCGCCGGCACCTGCGCTCCAGCCTCCAGCCGCACCACATCGCCCACCACCAACTCCGCGGCATCGATCTCTTTTCGATGCCCGTCGCGAATGACCGTCGCCGTCGGCGACAGCATATTGCGGATCTCCTCCAGCGCCTCTTCAGCCTTGCCCTCCTGCACGTAGCCAATGACGGCGTTGATCACCACCACCCCCAGGATCACCCCCGTATCGATCCACTCGCCCAGATAGGCCGTCAGCCCCGCCGCCACGATCAAGATATAGATCAGCACGTCGTGGAATTGCCGAAACAGCCGAATCCACCGGCTCTCCGTCGAGACCTCATCGAGCGTATTTCGCCCATCCCTCTCCAGGCGCTTCGCCGCCTCCTGATCGCTTAAGCCCTCGCGATCGACCCCCAATTGCTCCAAGACCTCTTTCGCCGACTTCCCATGCCAATTCTGACTCATCACATCCATTCTCGCAGCAAACGAATTCATCCATCCACGGAGCGCCTCCTCCTGGTGAGTCGGGCCCCCCTGCAGTGTAAACGCCGTCGCCGGAGCATCAACGCTCGTCGCCCTCGCCCTGGATGACGCCCCGTCGCTGGCGATCAGCGAGCTTCGCCAGATTGGCCCGCCCGATATCGGCCAGGCTCAGATCCAGCTCCGAGGCCAGAGCCGCCAGATACCACATCACATCGCCCAGCTCCTTTTTCAGGCTCTGCCTACGGCGATCGCTGATTACCCCCCCGTCGTCGCGGATCGCCTTTTTGATCTGTTCGCACACCTCGCCGGCCTCCCCGGCCAGCCCCAGCGCCGGATAGGGCGCCACCTCCTCCGCCTCTCGCCCGGGGTATAGCGCCGTCTTCGACGCCTGGCGTTGATACTCGTCCAGATCCAATCCTTGCTCACTCATCCTTGTCTCCTATGCTCCCGCGTTTATCGATTGGCGCCGGCTGCATAGCATACCCCGCGGCCATCCCTCACCTGCCCTATCTCATTATTTGAGGAGTATCTTTATGACCGACCGCAATGTTGACGTCGCCATCATCGGCTCTGGCACCGCCGGGCTCAACGCCCGCCGCGAATGCGAAAAGGCCGGCGTAGACTGGGTGCTCATCGAGAGCGGCCCCTATGGAACCACCTGCGCCCGCGTCGGCTGTATGCCCTCCAAGCTGCTCATCGCCGCCGCCGAGAACGCCCATGATATCGAGCGCGCCGATCTCTTCGGAAACCGCGTCCATGACTTTGAAATCGACGGCCCCGCCGTCATGGATCGCGTCAAACGAGAGCGCGATCGCTTCGTCGGCTTCGTCGTCGAATCCACCCTGGAGATCCCCGAGGACAAGCGCATCCGCGGCCACGCCCGCTTCGTCGATGACCACACCCTGAGCATCGACGATGACTACACCATCCACGCCGATCGCGTCGTCGTCGCCACCGGCTCCAGCCCCTGGATCCCCCCTCAACTGGAGCCCATCGCCCAGCACGTCAGCGTCAACGACGATATCTTCGAACTCGACGACCTCCCCGACTCCATGGCCGTCGTCGGCACCGGCATCATCGGCCTGGAGCTCGGCCAGGCCATGCAGCGCCTGGGCGTGCACGTCGACTTCTTCAACCCCTTCGACGTCCTGGGTCCCTTCACGGATCCCGACGTCGTCGCCAAGACCCACGAGTCCTTCCAGGAGCGACTCAACCTCTACCTCAACACCGAGATCACCGACGCCTCCAAGGACGACCAGGGCCTCTCGCTCTCCTGGACCGACGACGACGGCCAATCGGGCCAGCGCCACTATGAGGTCGTCTTGGCCGCCGCCGGTCGACGCCCCAATATCGACGGCATGGGCCTCGACCATACCTCGGCCCCCGTCGACGAGCGCGGCACTCCCATCACCGATCCCCGCACCACCCAGGCCGGCGACAGCCATATCTTCTTCGCCGGCGACGTCTCCGGTCACCGGCCCCTTCTCCACGAAGCCAGCGACGAGGGCCGCATCGCCGGCCGTAACGCCGCTCACTTCCCCCAGATCGAAGCCCGCGTGCGCCGCACCCAGCTCACCATCGCCTTTACGGACCCCCAGATGGCCATCGTCGGAAAATCCTTCGCCGAATTGGACGCCGACCACGTCGAGGTCGCCAGCGTCTCCTTCGACAACCAGGGGCGCTCCCGCGTCATGGGCATCAACGAGGGCCTGGTTCGCCTCTACGCCGACACGCGCAACTGCCAGCTCATCGGCGCCGAGATGTTCGGCCCCCGCATGGAGCACACCGCCCACCTTCTGGCCTGGGCCATCGATAGCGACCAGAAAGTCCCCGACCTGGTGGCCCGTCCTTTCTACCACCCCGTCATCGAAGAGGGGATCCGAACCGGCCTGCGTCGCCTGGCCAAAAACCTGCGCGTCACCGGCCAATGCGGTCCCGAGGCCTTCGGTGAAAGCCCCGGCGCCTAAGCCTCTTCTTTGACTCCTCCCACAAACAAGCCCGCCCCCGTCGTCTCCGACCGGGGCGGGCTTGTTTCCTCATCGGACCCTGGAATCAGAATTCCTCGGGCTCAAAGGCCATCATCGGTTCTTTGCCGACGGAGCTCAGCTTCTTATACAGCCCCGTCTCCGGAAGGATCATCTCCGCGAAGTAATTGGCCGTCTTCAGCTTCGTCTCCTTATTGGCCGTGTCTTCCTCCACCGCGTAGCGCGCCATGCGCAGCCAGGCATAGCCCATGGCCACCAGCGCAAATAGGTTGAGGTAGTTGGAGGCCACCGCACCGGCCTGCTCCCGGTCCTGCATGGCCTTCTGCTGAAGATCCATGGTGGCTTCCATCAGGCGACCCGACGCCTTCTCAAAGGCCGACGTCAGCGTCTCCAACTCGTCGTGGGCCTTGCAGGCCTCCAACTCGCCCATCGCCATCTGCTGGAAGTTCATCAGCAGCCGACCGTTGCCCTCGGGAAGCTTTCGCCCCACCAGATCCAACGCCTGGATATGGTTCGTCCCCTCGTAGATCATGCCGATGCGCTCGTCGCGCAGATACTGCTCGATATTCCAATCCGTCGTATAGCCGGCGCCGCCGCAGACCTGCATGCACTCCGAGATATTCTCGAAGCCGCGCTCCGTGCCATAGGACTTGATGATCGGCGTCATCAGATCCACGTAGTCCTGGGCCTTCTGGGCCACCTCTTCGTCCTCGTGGTGGCGCGCCTTCTCCACCTCGATGCCCACGGTGATGCCCAGGGCTCGAAGGGCCTCCGTCGTCGACTTGACGTTGAGCAGCATCCGCCGCACGTCGGGGTGCACCAGGATATTATCCGCTGGCTTGTCCATCTCCCGCTTGTCGCGGTCCAGAGACCGGCTCTGGCGCCGATCTTTGGCAAACGCCAGCGCCGTCTGGTAGGCGATATCGCCCATGCCCACCCCTTCCATGCCCACATATAGCCGGGCCATATTCATCAGGGTAAACATCGCGCGCATGCCCTTGTGGGGCTTACCCACCAGGTAGCCCTCGGCCTCTTCAAAGCTCATCACGCACGTCGGCGAGGCGTGGATCCCCATCTTATGCTCCAGGCCCGTGCAATAGGCCGTGTTGCGCGTGCCATCCTCCAAGACCTTGGGCACGATAAAGGCGCTGATCCCCTTGATGCCCTCTGGAGCGTCCGGAAGTCGGGCCAGCACAAAGTGGATGATATTATCCGCCAGATCATGCTCTCCGAAGGTGATCCAGATCTTGGTCCCGCTCAGCTTGTAGGTCCCGTCCTCCTGAGGCTCCGCCTTCGTCGTCAGCAGCCCCAGGTCCGTGCCACATTGAGGCTCCGTCAACGCCATCGTCCCCGTCCACTCACCGCTGATCAGCTTGGCCAGGTAGGTATCCTTTTGCTCCTCCGAGGCATGCTCATAGAGGGCTTCCGCCAGCCCCAGGTTGAGCCCCGCGGCCATCGAAAAGCTCTTATTGGTCGCCGTCGCCAGCTCCGTAAAGCAGATGCCCAGCGCTTCCGGCGCCGCCTGTCCGCCGTACTCCGACGGCCCCGTCAGCCCCATAAACCCGCTCTCCACCAGCGTCTGATAGGCCTCGCGAAACCCGTCGGGCAACGTCACCGAATGGTCTTCCGGGTCGTACTCCAACCCCTCTTCATCTCCTTTTCGGTTCAGCGGCAGCATCTCTTCGACGGCGATATCGGCCATCGTCCGCACGATGCTCATCGACATTTCCAGATCGAAGAACTCAAAGCGCTCCATGGAGCACACTTCTTCTTCGTAGTTCAGCGCCTTCAGCACAAACTCGATCTCTTTGATGGGCGGAGTATAATATTGCATCGCGATCCTCGATGACGGGGGAAAAATGAATGCTCATTCAACGCGCCCCCAACATTAATCTTCTCACCGAGTTTTTCAACTCCTTTTATCCTCCCTGGCCCCCTTTTTTTGGGTCCTTGTGCGTCGCCACCTCAGCCCCTATGTCACGGGGTGAGCTCGATGGTGCTTACTTCTCGCGGATTTTACCGCCATGTCCCTACCCATTGCCCTTCTCTTGGTCCTCATCGCCCTGGTCGGTGGCGCCTGTATCACCACCATCGGCCCCGGTGGGATCTTCGTGACCATCGCCCTCTTTATGCTCCTCGACCTGGGACCCAGCACCGTCGCAGGCACGGCCAGCGCCACCTTCATCGCCACCGGCCTCGTGGGCTCTTTGGCCTATCTGCGATCCGGCGAGCTCGCCAACCGCCAGGCGGCGACCTCCGCCTTCACGCTCAGTATCGCCAGCGTCGTCGGCGCCTTTTCGGGCTCTCAGCTCAACACCACCCTGGATGCCCAGCTCTTCGGCCTTCTATTGGCCCTCTTCGTCCTGGGCACGGGGCTCATCATCCTCTATCGCCACTACCGCGGCCTCAGCGCCATCACCGACATCGACACCTCCACCCTCGGCGGGCAGGCCCTTCTGGCCCTGGTGGGCCTGGCCGTTGGCCTCCCAGGCGGCCTACTCGGCGTGGGCGGACCCGTCTTGGCCGTGCCCCTCCTCATCATGCTCGGCATGCCCATGCTACTGGCCGTGGCCCTGGCCCAGGTCCAGTCCATCTTCATCAGCGCCTTCGCCACCGCCGGCTACGCCATCCACGGCGCCATCGACGTCTCCCTGGCCTTCCTGGTGGGCATCCCCCTGCTCATAGGCACCGTCAGCGGCTGGTGGATCGCCCAGCGCATCAAACCGCAGCGCCTCAGGTTGTTCCTGGCCTTCGTCCTGGTCGTTCTGGGCCTCTATCTCTTCATCGCCGGCGGCACCCCCGGCTAATACTCCCAGCTTCACGAGGCCGGCCTCCGAGCTTCCCAGCACCCACCACTCCCGACCCACATCCACCACCACCAACGCCTTGCCCGCCCCCAGGCCCAGGCGTTCCACCACCCGCAGGCCCGGACCTCCCCGCGGCCCCACGCCCTCCGTGCGCTTTAGCGCCCACCTCAACATCGCGTACGCCGCGGCGCATACCACGCCCAATACCACCAACGTCCTCACCAACATCCATCCCATCTCCACCGCCCACCTCCCTGGCCCGATGCGTGATCTTGGACTGCCCTCCACTGACTTCATGGCGTCTTCTCGCAATCTTAGCGTCTACCCCCTCTTTGCGCCACCCCAACGTCGATTGACACCCCCCTACCTACGGGCCTATTCTCGTGGCACTTTCAGGCATGTTATGGGTCATCTTATTATTGGCCTCCGCCTCTGACTCTATTTGCTTTCTCGAGGTTGCGTATGAAGCGCTCGTTTAAGGGATTCCTCTCCACCCTCTTGGTCGCCCTTTGTGGCCTTATTTTGCTGGCTGGATGCGGCACGGGTGATAACTCCGAGACGGTCTATCTCCACGTCTTCAACGGCTACGCCGGCGTGGAATCCATGTCGGTCTACGGTCCCTCGGGCACCATCACCACGGGCCTCCCCTTTGGCGCCCGCACCGCCGAGCCCGTGGAAGTCGACCGTAACCTGGGCACCGACATGACCGTCGTCCTCGACGGCGCCCCCACGACCTTTGATTTCCAAGAGCAACTCTACAATCTCTATCCCCAGGAAACGGCCACCCTCGTGATGTCCCGGCGCGAGAACAACGCCGTGTCCACCACCATCTTCCGCCACCAACCCTCCATCTCACCGGCCTGCCGGCTGATCGCCCACAACTCCCTCTCCCTCAACTCCGGCAACCTCTCGCAGTATAATTTCATCCTCGGCTGGGACTTCTCCGAGGACGGCGCCGGCACCGGATACGGTGGCGATATCGAGACCACGGGCTACGATGAGGAGTGGGAGAACGCCCGCGTCGCCCCCGACGAGCAGCGCTCGGAACTCTTTGACGAGATCAACGACAACCCCATCTTCACCCTCGTCCCATCCGACGAGGAAGAGGCCGCCTCGTCGTTGGAATTCGTCTGGATCGGGCCGGAGCGCACGGCTGACTTTCCCCGCATCGACTACGTCTCCGGCTCCATAGTGACCTTTCGCTCTTCCATCGATTACGTCCAATGCCTGGAGGACCAGGAGGACGCGGAAAATGACCCGGACGTCGAAGAAGAGGACTGCGACGCCCCCATCACCACCAACGCCCAGACCTATAGCCCGGGGCTAGAAGCTCCCAATATCTTCGTCCATTATTACCCGAGCACCGTGGGCAACGATACAGACTCCGGACGCTGCGACGCCGACTTCCGCGTCTACTCCGACTTCGGAAATATCTTCACCGGCGAGCCCGGTTACGACGGCTTCGACGAAAACCGTCGCCTCGAATTGTCCGCCGAATACGGCATCTCCAATCAATTCTTCTTCGTCCTCTACGGAAACCCCACCGACCCCCGTCGCGAGACCTGGGTGTCTGGCGACTTTGAAACCGGTGGCGGCTTCGTGCCCCCCGACCCCTACCCCGGTGAATAACAACTCACCGACTTAAAACGTCCATCGACACACTCCGGGCCGGCGGGCCTGGGCGATCAGAAGCTCCGTGCTCTTCGCCCAGGCCAACCGGCCTTTGTCGTCGACCCCGATGGCCGCCAGCCGTCGGCCCCGCTCCCCGGCCTCCTCCACGCTCTGCGCCATGGCCTCCGCCAGCCCCTCGCCCCCTTCGGCCCTCACCACCACCCGGGCCGCCAACGCCTCGTCGACGATATCCTCGCCGATCCCCGTGCAGCTCACGGCCGCCCGGGGCGTGGCGTAATTGCCGGCCACCGTCGCCGCATCACTCACCCGACCGGGCCGCTCAAACCCCCGCCCGCCCGTGGAGGTCGACGCCGCCAGACGCCCTCGTCGATCGCATACCACCACCCCGACGGTCCCTATCCCCGCCTCTTCATCGACCACCGCCGCCTGCTCCACCTCATCGCCCTCGCGCCGGGCATCAAACCACTGCCGAAGCCGCCGATCCACCATATTATCCACCACCTCCAGCCCCATCTCCCGGGCCAGGCGCGCCGCCCCCCGACTATCGAGCACCCGATCCTTGGCCCCCTGCAGCGCCTCTGCCATATCAATGGGGTGCGCCACCTCGGCGACGTTGATCACGCCGCTGAACGCCCGCTTGGCGCCGTCCATCAGGCTTGCGCTCATCCGGATCGACCCGTCGAGCTGCACCGCCGATCCCCGTCCGGCATTAAAATGCTCGCAGGCCTCCAGCCACCGGCAACCCAGGGACGCCACCTCCGTGGCCCCCTTCCCCTCCTGGACCATCTCCCAGCACCGCTGCCCGATCTCGTCGAGCGCCTCCTTGACATCCCGCTCCCTCTTGGCCTCCTTGATCGCCCGTCCGGCGCCGCCGTGTATCACCAACCCGTAGTCCTCGCTGCCCATATCCCGTCCTCCACTCTCTTCCCATAAAAAAATTCCGGCCCTCCATAGGGAGAGCCGGAATCGATGACGCCTGTCCGATTATCTACCTGGATCAGGCCTCTTCTTCCTCTTCCAGGAATTCTTCCTCCGTCACGAACTGCTCGCGGATATGCTCCGGGTAGCGAAGCTCTTCCGTATTCTCCAGATCGGAGCCCACGAAGCTAATCCGAGACACCGAGGCGTTATCGCCCTGGCGATTGCCGAGCTTGATGACGCGGGTATAGCCGCCATTACGGCTGGAGATGGCCTCTCGCTCCACTAGATCGTCAAAGATCTTGGCCACCAGCTCCTCGTCGCCCACCTTGGCGATCGCCTGGCGTCGGGCGTGCAGCGTGCCCTTCTTGCCCAGGGTGATCAGCTTGTCGGCGTAGCGGCTCAGCTCTTTGGCCTTCGCGTCCGTCGTCTGAATGATCTCGTAGCGCACCAGGCTCTTGGCCAGGTTTTTGAGCAGCGCCTTGCGATGGCTGGCCTTTCTGCCCAGCGAATTTCCTTTCTTTCGATGTCGCATATTCCTCTATCCTCGTCGTCGGGCCCCGCCTGTGGAGGCCCTGTCGATAACTGCCCAGCGCTGATCGCCTCGTGGATCAGCTGCCCTCGGCCGATTTCTCTTCCAGATCTTCTGGCGGCCAATTCTCCAATTTCGTTCCCAGCTCAAGATCCATCTTCGCCAAGATGTCTTGGATGTCCTTGAGCGACTTGCGGCCGAAGTTCTTGGTCTTCAACAACTCGGCGTCCGTGCGCTGCACCAGGTCTCCCACATACTCAATGCCCGCCGTCTGCAGGCAATTGAAGGAGCGCACCGTCAGCTCCAGCTCCTCGATGGGGCGCAGGAGATCTTCATTGAACTCCGGCTCCGACTCCTCTTCCTGAGGCGGCGGCTCGATGGTCTCATCGAAGTTGATGAAGATCGTCATATGCTCCTTGAGGATCTTCGAGGCATAGGCCACGGCATCCTCGGGCTTGACGCTTCCATCGGTCCACACTTCCAACTCCAACTTATCGAAGTCCGTGCGCTGCCCCACGCGGGCATGGCTGACCTGATAGTTGACCTTCTTGACCGGGCTGAACAGGCTATCCACCGGAATCACACCGATCGGATCGTCCTCGTCCTTATTTTCCTCGGCCCGCACATAGCCCCGGCCGCTCTCGACAACCAGCTCCATCTGGAAGCGGCCATCTTCGCCCACCGTGGCGATATGATGATCTTCGTTGAGCACTTCCACCTGGGCGCCCGTCTCGATGTCACCGGCCGTGACTTTCGCCGGGCCTTCCACATCGATGCTCACCGTCTGCGCCTCGTCGGCGTGCAGCTTCAATCGAAGCTCTTTGACGTTGAGCACGATGTCCGTGACGTCTTCTTTGACCTCTGGGAGGCTCGTAAACTCGTGAAGCGCTCCCTCGATCTTGATCTTGGTCACCGCCGCTCCGACGATGCTGCTCAACAAGATCCGCCGCAGCGAATTACCCACCGTCGTCCCGAAGCCCCTCTCAAAGGGTTCGGCCACGAATTCGGCATAGGTGTCGCTCTGGGTCCGCTCGTCGATTTCGACTTCCCGCGGCTTAATCAGATCGCGCCAATTTTTATATCTCTTGGACATAACGCTGCCTCCACACACTACTCATTGAAGATCATTGGGACCGAACACACGCCTGACGCGTTTGTCACACGCGGCGTCGCTTCGGCGGTCGGCAACCATTATGCGGCAGCGGCGTCACGTCGCGGATCACCTTGACCTTCAGGCCCGCCGATTGCAGCGAGCGAATCGCCGACTCCCGACCCGGTCCAGGGCCGTTGAGTTCCACCTCGATGGCCTTGAGCCCATACTCCTGCGCCTTGCGCGCCGCGTCCTCCGCAGCGATGCCCGCCGCGTAGGGCGTCGACTTGCGAGAGCCCTTAAAGCTTCGCGAGCCAGCGCTGGACCAGGCCAGCGTATTTCCCTGCTGGTCGGTGATCGTGATGATCGTATTATTAAATGTCGCGTGCACGTGGGCCAGGCCTTTGGTGACCTTGCGCTTTTTTCCACGTCGCTTCTTTCGCTTGCCTTTCGCCATATCCTATTCTCTCCGATATTGGACCGTCGAAGCCGCACCACCCATGGGCGCGGCCTGGACGTCCGATCCTTGATCTCAACTCGTGGTCACGCCTTTCTCAGCGCTTGCGCACCATCGAACGACGGGGCCCGCGACGGGTGCGGGCGTTGGTCCGCGTGCGCTGACCGCGCACCGGAAGCCCTTTGCGGTGCCTCAACCCTCGGTAGCACCCCAGGTCCTTGAGGCGCTTGATATTCATCTGAACTTCCCGCCGAAGGTCTCCCTCCACCTTATAATCATCGTCGATCACCGAGCGGATCCGGCGAATCTCGCCTTCCGTCAGCTCATGGGATCGGGTCGCGGGGTTCAGATCGGCCTTCTCCACAATCTCATTGGCCCGGGTGTCCCCGATGCCATAGATATAGGTCAGGGCGACATCGATGCGCTTGTTGCGCGGCAGATCTACACCAGCAATGCGTGCCACAATTCTCTCCTATCGTTCGTCGCCCGCCCCAGCCCCTGGCGTTGCCCAGGGGGCTGGGGGGGACGATTCATTAACCTTGCCGCTGCTTGTGACGCGGGTTCTCACAGATGACCCGAACCACACCGTTGCGGCGAATGATTTTACATTTATCACAGATCTTTTTTACCGACGGTCGTACTTTCATCGTCTAGCTCCTCTGAACAGGGCCGTCCTCGGCGCCCGCTCTCAAATTATTTCTCTCGATAAACGATACGACCGCGCGTCAAATCATAGGGTGACAGCTCAACGGTCACCGTATCGCCGGGCAAGATCTTGATGAAGTGCATGCGCATCTTTCCAGAGATATGCGCCAACACCTCATGGCCGTTCTCCAGCTCCACGCGAAACATCGCGTTCGGGAGGGGTTCCACAACCTTGCCTTCTACCTCAATGGCTTCTTCTTTCGCCATAAATCGCTTTCCTCTTGATGAATGTTCAATCCTCGCTCTCAGGACACGGCGCTTACAAAGCTATCCACCGGGCCCGACGCAAGGGGGCGTTACATACACACTCCACATGGCTCCGTCAAGACCACCCAAGCAATGGCCCTCGCGATCGCCCGAGGGGCGATCCCGATCGCCATCACAGCACGTCGGCGATCGCCTCGGCGACATCATCCGGCGCCTGCTCGCCATCGACGCTCAGCAGCAGGTCTCGGTCCTCATAATAGGCCACCAGTGGCGACGTCTGCTCGTGATAGGCCTTGAGGCGGTCTCGGATGACCTCCGGCTTGTCGTCCGCGCGCTGCTTGAGCCCCTCGTGACCGCAGGCGTCACACACATCGTCCGTCGACGGCGGATCGTAATCACGGTGATAGATCTCGCCACAAGAAGGGCAATTGAGGCGTCCCGAGAGGCGGCGTACCACCTCGTCGTCGCCCACCTCGATATTGACCACGCCCTCCAGGCCGGCGTCCATCTCCGTCAGGGCTTCCGCCTGGGCGACGGTGCGCGGAAATCCATCCAGGATAAATCCATCCTGCACATCCTCCATCGCCAGTCGCTCTTCGACGATCCCGATGACCACCTCGTCGGGCACGAGCTGTCCGGCCTCCATATATTTGGCGGCCTCCTTGCCCATCTCCGTCTCATTCTTTCGCGCCAGACGCAGCATATCGCCCGTCGAGATCTGGGGGATGCCCAGATCTTCGACCAGGCGCTTGGCCTGCGTTCCCTTTCCGGCTCCCGGCGGTCCCAGCATCATCAATCGCTTCTTGGTCATCCCTTCCTCGTCTTGCTTGGTATCACGTGTCTGTCGTCACTTATCTCTGTGGCCCATCAGGGGCCCACACAAAAGCCCACCGCTTGGTGTAGCGATGGGCTTCTGAGGTGTTCGCTTAGCGCCTATCAGCGCTGGTCGTCATCACCTTCCGGCTCTGCGAAGGGGCCGCGTTCGTCGTCGCCTCGTCCGGCGATTCGGCTGCTACCCTCGGACGCTCCCGGTCGGGCGCTAAATCCTTCGTAATGTCGCGTGATCAGGTGGTTCTCGATCTGGCTGATCGTATCCAGTCCCACGACCACCACGATGAGCAGTCCCGTTCCACCGAAGTAGAAGTCGACGCCAAACTCATCGATCAAAAAGTAGGGCATGACGCATACGGCCGTCACGTATAGCGAGGCCGCCGTCGTCAATCGCGTCAACGTATGGTCGATATACTCCGCCGTCTTCTTACCCGGTCGAATCCCCGGGATAAAGGCGTTGGACTTCTTCAGGTTATCCGCAATATCCATCGGGTTGACCTGAACCGCCGTATAGAAGAAGCAGAAGAAGATGATCGCCAGGCTATAGAAGATATTATAGCTCCAGCTCCCGGGCATAAACGACATCTGAATAAACTGCCCAAAGGCGTGCTGGTCGAAGTAGCTGGCCACCGTCGACGGGAACATCATAATCGACATGGCGAAGATCGGAGGGATCACGCCCGCCATATTCACCCGCAGGGGCAGGTGATGGGTCTGTCCGCCGTAGATCTTTCGGCCCACCATGCGCTTGGCGTATTGCAGCGGCACCCGCCGCTGAGCCGTCTCCATAAAGGTCGTGAACGTCGTCGCCGCCACCACCACCAGGATCAACGAGAACAGGGCAAACGTCGTCATCGACCCCGTGTCGTAGGAGCTCCAGGTCTGGAATAGCGCCGTCGGGAAGTGCGCGATCAGCGCCGCCGTGATCACAATGGAGATACCATTGCCGATCCCGCGCTCTGTGATCTGCTCACCGAGCCACATCACAAAGATCGTGCCCGCCGTCAGCGTCAGCACCGTCATCAATCGGAAACCCCACCCCGGCTCGTGCAGGAGCATCATCTCCGGATTCTGACTGTGCATATTCTCCAGGTATAGAGATATCCCGAAGCCCTGGGTAATTCCCAGGAGCACCGTCGCATAGCGCGTATATTGATTGACCTTTTTCCGCCCCTGTTCGCCCTCTTTCTTGAGGCGATCAATCGTGGGCACCACCACCGTCAGCAGCTGGAAGATAATCGCCGCTGAAATATAGGGCATGATGCCGAGAGCAAAGATGCTCATCAGCTCCAGGGCCCCACCGGTGAATAGGTTGACCAACCCCAGCACGCCTCCGCCGGCATCGCCGGCGGCCATCATCTCTGACATGGCGCTGCGGTTGACCCCCGGCACGGTGATAAACACACCGATCCGGTAAAAGGCGAGCAGCATCAGCGCATATAGAATACGCCGACGCAACTCCGGGATCTTCGGGATATTTCGAAACTTGGCTGCCACGTCAAATGACCTCTACGCTGCCCCCGGCGTCTTCAATCGCCGCCTGGGCCGAAGTACTGAACTTATGCGCCTTGACCGTCAGTGCCTTGGTAACTTCACCGCGGCCCAGGATCTTGACGCGTTCGTGATTTTTGCGAATCGCACCGACCTCTACCAACGTCTCCGGCGTCACTTCGGCGCCCTCCTCAAATAGCTCGTCGAGCCGATCGAGGTTTACGATGGAGTAGTCCTTGCGGAACTTGGCGTTGGAGAAGCCCCATTTGGGCAGGCGCTTAAATAGTGGCGTCTGGCCACCCTCAAAGCGCGGGTGCCGAGGGCCTCCGCTGCGGGCGTTCTGGCCCTTCGTACCACGTCCTGCGGTCTTGCCAAAGGTGCTTCCCGGACCGCGGCCCTTGCGTACTTTTTTCGTCTTGGCTCCTTCGGGAGCCTTCAAATTGCTTAAATCCGTCATCGCTCTTCCTTATTAGTTGCTGGATGAGACGCGACGGCCTGCGGACCCAACCGATCCGGCCGCGCCGCCCCAAAAGGGGCAACCGTCCATGCGGGTGGGGCCTAACGCGAGACGACCGGTGATTATTCACCCGATCGCCTCCGATCGTCAGGCCGTGTCGCCTTCGTTGGCCTCTTCGTCGGATGCCTCTTCGGCCTCCTCGGCGCCATCGGACGCCTCGCTCTCTTCGACCTCTTCCTCTTCCGAGGGGATGTCTTGGCCCAGACGCCGACGGTACTCGTCGGGGTCATTGAGCTGGCGAAGCGCCTTCATCGTGGCATGCACCACATTATGGCTATTATTCGATCCCAGGCTCTTGGTCAGGATATTGCTCACCCCGGCCAATTCCAAGATCGCGCGCACCGGACCACCGGCGATCACGCCCGTACCGGCGCTGGCCGGCTTGAGCAGAACCCGACCGGCGTTGGAGATGCCCAGGCTCTCGTGGGGAATCGTCTCATCGATGATCGGAATCTCGATCATCGACTTGCGCGCCTGGTCATTGGCCTTGCGGATCGCCGCCGGCACCTCATTGGCCTTGCCGTGACCGACGCCCACTTTGCCGTTGCCGTCTCCCACGGCCACAATGGCGCCGAAGCTAAAGCGACGGCCGCCCTTGACCACCTTGGAGACCCGGTTGATATCGATGACCTGATCATTGAGATCATCGGATCGTCTTCTTCCTCGTCGTCGTGCCACTCTGCCTCCTTAAAACTGGAGGCCCGCCTCGCGGGCTCCCTCAGCCACGGCCGCTACGCGTCCGTGATAGATAAATCCATTGCGATCGAAGACTGCTTTGTCGATGCCCTTTTCCTGGGCTCGCTCGGCGAGCATCTGGCCCACCTTGTAGGCCTGCTCTTCCTTTTCGAGCTCCGACAGCTCTTCGCGTTTCTCACTATCGTTTGACCCGGCAGACGCCACCGTATGCCCATCGAGATCATCGATCAACTGGGCATAGATCTGGGCGTTTGACTTATAGACCGACAGGCGCGGACGCTGGGGCGTGCCGAACACCTTCTTTCGGATACGCCGCTTTCGGCGCTGCCGATTGTTCTCCATATCTCTTTTTCTGCGCATCGTCACTATCCTTCGCTGCGGCGGGCTCCTGGGCCCGCCTTCTTAATTCGCCTCGATCAGGCTCCGGCCTTACCGGCTTTGCGGCGAACCACTTCGTCGCGGTAGCGAATGCCTTTGCCGTTATAGGGCTCCGGCGGTCGCAGGTCGCGAATCTTGGCGGCCACCTGGCCGAGCAATTCTTTATTGGGGCTCTCCAACTTTAGCTTCGTCTGCCGCTCGATCTCGCACTCCACGCTCGCCGGCAATTCAAACATCACCGGGTGGCTAAAGCCCAGATCAAAGCGCACGAAGCTGCCCCGCATCTCGGCGCGATAACCGACGCCCTCGATCTCCAGGTGCTTGACGTAGCCGTCGGACACCCCTTTGACCATATTGGACACCAGGCTTCGGGCCAGGCCGTGCTGGCTTCGCGACTCTCGCGAGTCGTCTCGGCGACGCACCACCAGAGCTCCGTCTTCCACGTTGAGCTCGAGGTGGTCGGCAAAGGTTCGCTCCAACTCCCCTTTGGGGCCGCTCAGCGACAGGGTGGTGCCCTCAATCTTGGGCTCCACGCCATCGGGCAGCTCTACAGGTCGATTTCCAATCCTACTCATGGTCTGTCTCCCAGGTCTCTTAGTAGACGGTGCAGAGAAGCTCTCCACCCACATTATTGGCCCGGGCGTCGTCGCCGGCCATCACGCCCCGAGAGGTCGACAAGATCGCCACACCTAGTCCATTGAGGACCGGCGGGATCTCCTCGACGCCCACGTACACCCTCCGAGAGGGCTTGCTGACGCGTCGCAATTTCTGAATCATGCCCTTATTTTCCCGATCGTAGCGAAGCTCCGCCACCAGGACGCCCTGGGGGCCTTCGTCGATGCGTTGGACGCTCTCCAGATATCCTCGGTCCACGAGGATCTCCAGGATCGATTCCTTGAGGTTGCTCGCCGGAATCTCCGTGTGAGCGTGTCGGGCCTGCTGCGCGTTGCGCAGTCTCGTCAATAGATCCGATACCGGATCTCCTACAACAGTCATAGCTTCTCCTTCTTCGTCTGGTTCCCGGGGTCTTCCTCGGCGGCAGGTCAGGCCCACCGCTTCGGCGACGCTCCGGGCCTCTGACGAGGGTTAGCGTCGCGTCCCGACTCGCCGGTCGGGAGGCGTCTGGTTCTAAGGGGGGGTACGCCCGAGCTTACCAGCTCGACTTGGTCACGCCCGGAATATCTCCGGCGAGCGCCAATTGGCGAAAGCAAATCCGACACATTTCGAATTTGCGCATATAACCGCGAGAGCGCCCGCATCGGGTGCAGCGATTATATTCGCGTACCTTGAACTTCTTTTCTTTTTTATGCTTCTCAATCAGTGCTTTACGCGCCACGTCATTCTCCGCTGTTGTGGCCACCATGAAGATGAGGCCTCGCTGAGGCCTCATTGGTCTCAATCGTGAAAGGGCATGCCGATCTTTTTGAGCAGGCGAAGTCCCTGCTCGTCGTTATCGGCGCTGGTCACCAGGGTCACGTTGAGGCCGCGAACTTTATCAATCTTGTCGTAATCGATCTCCGGGAAGATCGTCTGCTCTTGAAGGCCCAGGGTATAATTCCCATGGCCGTCGAAGCTCTTGGGGCTGATCCCGGTGAAGTCGCGCTCACGGGGAAGCGCCACATAGATCAGGCGCTCCATAAACTCCCACATGCGCTGGCCCCGAAGCGTCACCTTGACGCCAATGGGCATGCCCTGGCGGACCTTGAACCCGGCGATCGAGCGCTTGGCGCGAGCGATCGTCGGCTCCTGGCCGCTGATGGCCTTCATCTGGCCCATGGCCTTCTCGATGATCTTGGGGTTATCCACCGCCTCACCGAGACCCATATTCAGCGACACCTTCTCCACTGTGGGAACCGTCATCGGGTTCTGGAGTTGAAACTCCTCCATCAACGCCGGTCGCACTTCCTTCGTATATTTTTCTTTCAAAAACGCCATAATCTCTCTCCATCATTGACCGGCTTTCAGACCACCGGGCTCAACGCAAGCTAATCTCTTTGTCGGCGCCGTCTCCGGCGACCCAGAGTGTGCCCGTTTGTCCTGCTCCAGACACAAAGTGGCGATGAAGCCGATCCTCACCGACACGTGGAGCCGCCTTGGACTAACGAAGGCTCCCTGGGATTGTCAAGCCACACCCGCCCGGGGCGCGACCGACGATCAATCAAAGACCTCGTCGGTCTTCTTGGACACCCGCACCTTCTCGATGCGATCCGGCACCTCCACGTCGAAGCTGTCGGCCGCCTCTTTCTTGGAGCCGAACAACTCACCGTTCTTTCCGCGCCACTGAACCTTGGCGCGCACCGGGCCGTCCAGCTCTTCGCTGTACAGGGCCACGTTGGAAGCATCGATCCAATTTTCGGTCTCGATCCGAGCGCCCTCTTGGCCGGTAATGGGGTTGGGGCGACGGTGCTTGACCATCATATTTCGTCGGTTGACCTTCACTCGCCCCTTCTTGGGGTCCACGGCGATGACCTGGCCGGTGAGGCCGCGATCTTTGCCGGTGCGAATGAACACCTTGTCATTCTTTTTGACATGCATGGTTTCTCTCCTATCTCGTCGACCTCGTCGGTCGACCTTGGCCGCTCCTCAGAGGACCTCTGGGGCCAGGCTGACAATGCGCATATACTTGCGGCCCCGCAGCTCGCGGGCCACCGGTCCAAAGATGCGCGTTCCCAGCGGCTGGTGATTATCGTCGATGAGCACCGCCGCGTTGTCGTCGAAGCGGATATAGGTGCCGTCTTTTCGGGGCAGCTCCTTGCGGGTTCGCACCACCACGGCTCGCTTGACCTCGCCCTTGCGGACCTTGGAATTGGGCAGCGCTTCCTTGACGGAGACGATGATGGTGTCTCCGATGGACGCGTAGCGTCGCTTCGAGCCACCGACCACCTTGATGCACTGCACCTTTCGTGCCCCGGAGTTGTCGGCCACACCGAGCCTACTCTGCATTTGTATCATGTCATACCTCGTCTTTCTTACTGCCAGGGGCCGGCCTCAATGTCTCAAGGCCCGGCGGCCCGGCGTGTGATCGGCATCTCAGGTCCACTCAGACCTTCGGGGCGCGCTCGATGATTTCCTTGAGCCGCCACCGCTTCTCTTTCGAGATCGGCCGCGTCTCCTCGATGAGCACCTTATCTCCCACGGCGCACTCATTTTCCTCGTCGTGGACCTTATACTTGATGCGCTCTTTGACATACTTCTTATATTTCGGATGCTGATAGCGACGGATGACCCCGACGACGATCGTCTTGCTCATCTTGTCGCTCATCACGTGGCCCACTCGCGTCTTGCGATTGGCCGGTTCTTCTCTGGGTTCCTGCTCTGGCGTCCCCATGATCGGTTGGCTCCTCATCTAGCGTAAATTTGGTCGGCGATCAGCGCGTGCGCTCGTGCAAAATGGTCTTGATCCGAGCGATGTCGCGACGCGTCTCTTTGAGCCGGTGGGGCTCCTGAAGCTGATTGGTGTGCTTCTTGAGGCGCATGCGAAACATCTCCTCTCGGAGCTGCTCCTCGAGCTCGCGCAATTCCTGGTCGTTCTTTTCTCGCAATTCTTTGGCTTTCACAGCGGCCCTCCACGTTTCACGAATTTCGTCTTCAGCGGCAACTTGTGGCTCGCCAGGCGAAACGCTTCCTTGGCGCTCTCTTCGGGGACGCCGTCCATCTCAAAGAGGACGCGGCCCGGCTTGACGGGCACCACCCAGCGATCGGGGGCTCCCTTACCTTTACCCATCCGGACTTCCGCCGGCTTGCGGGTTTCGGCCTTATGGGGAAAGACGCGGATCCACACCTTTCCCGACCGTCGAATGGAGCGGGTCATGGCGATTCGCGCCGCTTCCAATTGCCGAGCCGAAATTCGGCCGGGCTCCACTGTGATCAAGCCGTAATTGCCAAAGGACACCTTGGTGCCTCGCGAGGCTTTTCCCTTCGTGCGCCCTTTTTGAGGCTTGCGCCATCGTACGCGCTTTGGACTAAGCATGTCTTCTCCTTTGCTTCTCCTGGTAGGCCCCAGATCGAGCGTTCACGATCTGCGGGGCCATCAACTCTCGAGAACCTCGCCCTTAAAGATCCACACCTTAACTCCGATGGAGCCAAAGGTGGTCTTCGCTTCGGCGAAGCCATAATCAATATCGGCGCGCAGCGTGTGCAGCGGGACCCGGCCTTCCAGGTACCACTCACGGCGCGTCATCTCGGCGCCGCCGAGACGGCCGCCGCAATGCACTCGGATCCCCTCGGCGCCGAACTTCATCGCCGTCTGCACCGACTTCTTCATCGCCCGACGAAAGCTGACTCGTCGCAGCAATTGCTGAGCGATGCCGTGGGCCACCAGCTGGGCGTCCAGCTCCGGCTTGCGCACCTCTTGGACGTTGACGAAGATCTCTCCGTCACTCAATCCTTGGAGGTCGGCTTTCAGGGCCTCGATCCCGGCGCCGCGCTTGCCGATCACGATCCCCGGCTTCGCCGTGTGGATCGTCACCTTGACCTTGCTGGCCATGCGCTCGATATCGATCTTGCTGATCCCGGCGTTCTCTTTGTGCTGCCGGATAAAATCTCTGATTTCCAAATCCTCGTGGAGCCACTTCGAATAATTCTTCTCGGTGTACCACTTGGAATTCCACGGACGAATAACTCCGAGGCGAAATCCGGTTGGATGTACTTTCTGACCCAAAATGACCTCCTAAAAAACTCGTGATCTCGTCACGACCGGGGCTGCAACACCACCGTGATCTGACTGGTTCGTTTATTAATTCGTGTCGCTCGCCCCATGGCGCGCGGCTTGAAACGCTTCATCGTCGGCCCTTCGTTGACATAGGCCTCGGCGACCATCAGGTCATCCGGGTCCCAGTCCAACTTGTCACTCTCGATGACATTATGGACCGCCGAATCGATGAGACGGGCCACCACGGGGGCCGCCTTCTTGGAGGTGAACTCCAAGGTCTCCAGCGCTTCTTCCACCGGCTTATTGCGGACCAGGTCGATGACCACCCGCGCCTTTCGCGGCGCGATCCGCACATTCTTTGCCAGGGCGCGATTTGCATTCGTGTCTTGCGCGTTGCTCATGATACACACTCGTCGTTGTTGGGCCTACCTCGCCCCATCCTGGACCACCATGGGCACCAGGTCAGGACTCGGCGTGACCGCTGCGTAGAACGGGTTGAATCGTCGACCGCTCGCACGGCGTCGGGCTCAGCGCACCGACGTGGCCGTGGCGGCTCGATCCGACGTATGCCCGTAAAAGGTTCGCGTCGGCGCAAATTCGCCCAACTTATGACCAACCATATTCTCGGTCACGAAGACGGGGACGAACTCATTGCCGTTGTGCACGGCGAATGTCAAGCCGATGAATTCCGGCACGATCATGGAACGTCGGCTCCAGGTCTTGATGGCTCGCCGATCGCCGCTCTCGCGGGCTCGGGTCACCTTCTTTTGCAGACCTTCGTCGACCCATGGTCCTTTCTTAATTGAACGTGGCACGATCCACTCCTTGCTCTGATGAACGCCGAGGCAGGACCGCCGATGCGGGCCTGCCTGGGGGCGTCAGTCTTATTTCCGATTCTGCGATTGCTTCTTCGATTTGCGGCGCCGGGCGATGAACTTGTCGGTCCGCTTATTCTTACGGGTATGCTTGCCCTTGGTCTTTTGACCCCAGGGCGTCACCGGAAGGCGACCGCCCGCCGTGCGACCCTCACCACCACCGTGGGGGTGATCGATGGGGTTCATGGCCACACCCCGCGTCGAGGGACGCTTGCCGAGCCACCGGCTTCGACCGGCTTTGCCCGACGAGGTATTTTCATGCTCCCGGTTGGACACCGCGCCCACCGTGGCCCGGCATTCCAAGAGGATGCGCCGAAGCTCTCCCGAGGGAAGGCGCACCAGGCCGTACTTCTTTTCCTTGGCCATCAACTGCGCCCAGGTGCCGGCCGATCGGGCCAACTGTCCGCCCTTGCCGGGCTTGAGCTCCACATTGTGGATCACCGTGCCCGTGGGCATATACTTGAGCTTCAGGGCGTTGCCCGCCTTGATATCGGCCTTGGCGCTGGACACCACTTCCTGACCGACCTCCAACTTCTGAGGGGCCAGGATATAGGCCTTCTCGCCGTCGGCGTAGTGCAATAGCGCCAAAAAGGCGGTGCGGTTGGGATCGTATTCGATGGCTGCCACCTTGGCGGGCACCCCCGTCTTGCGACGGCGGAAGTCCACCTCGCGGTAGCGGCGCTTATGGCCTCCACCCCGGCGGCGCACGGTCATGCGACCGTAGCTATTTCGTCCGCCCTTCGACGGATTGCCCTTGGTCAACCGCTTCTCGGGCCGATCCTTGGTGATCTTGTCTTTCGTCTTCGGGAGGCGCAAAAAGCGCCGGCCCGGCGACGTCGGTTTATATTCTTTCATGGCCATGGTCATTCCTGCCTTTCGTCGCATCGGAGCGACGACTCAAAAAAACGGTTCACTGCCCGTCAGGGTCGGTCTTCTCAGACCTCGCCGACGCTCTCCGTGCTCTCCAGGGCGAAGAGATCGATCATTTGATCCTCGCCGATGGTCACGATCGCCTTCTTCCAGGCCGACTTGCGTCCCTGGTACATGCCGACGCGCTTGGGCTTGCCGGGCACGATCATCGTATTGACCTTCTTGACGTCCACGCCGAAAATCCGCTGAATGGCCTCTTTGATCTGAGGCTTCGTGGCGTCGAACTTGACCTGAAAGACATGCTTCTCAGGCAGGTCGGGATTCGTCGACTTCTCGGTGAGCACCGGGCGAATGATGATGTCGTAGAGTTTCTGACTCATTGCAAGGCCTCCTGCACACGCTCGAGAGCGCTTCGGCTGATGACGAGAAATTCGTAGCGGAGCACGTCTTCGACGTTGAGCCCCTCGGGCGCCAGGTACTTGGCGTCTTTGAGGTTGCGCACCGACAATCGAAGCGTCTCGTTGTGATGAAGCTGGTTGTCCTCGTCGCGCTCCGTGGTGTCCACCACCAGGGCCGACGGCGCGTCCAGCGTGTTCAGGGTTTCCACGGCGATCTTGGTCTTGATCTCCGGAAGCTCCCAATCCTCGACCACCTTGAGCTGGCCATTGGCCATCTTCATGCTCAGCGCCGAGCGAAGCGCCGCTTTGCGCTTCTTCTTGGGCATCTTATAGGACCAATCCTTGGGCTGGGGCCCAAAAATGGTGCCACCACCGACCCACAGGGGCGAACGGATGGAACCGTGACGGGCGCGACCCGTGCCTTTTTGGCGCCAGGGCTTCTTGCCACCGCCGCGCACTTCGCTTCGGCCCTTCGTAGAGGACGTCCCCTGGCGGCGCTTGGCGCGCTGCCAGTTGACCACTTCCCAGAATAGATGTTCTCGAACCTCGGTGCCGAACACCGCCTCGTCGAGTTCCATCTCTCCGGTCACTTCATTTTCCAGATCGACAATCTCAATATTCATATCACACTCCTGCGCCGCCCTGATTACAGCTCGGGCGGGCGAAAGAGAATCTCAAAGGCCGACTCCGTCGTTGAGTCCGCCGGCTTCTAAAATAGGTCGCTCACAGGACCATGGGCCCCGCGCCTTCTCACGTCTTGATCTCGACGTCCACGCCGGCCGCCAGATCCAGACGCATCAACGCGTCCAAGGTCTGTTGGGTGGGCTCCAGGATGTCGAGCAGCCGCTTGTGGGTGCGCATCTCAAACTGCTCCCGCGCCGTCTTATTGACGAAGGGGCTTCGCAGCACCGTCCAGCGGTTGATCTTGGTGGGAAGCGGGATGGGACCCGAGACCCGGGCGCCCGTGCGCTTGGCGGTTTCGACGATGTCGGCCGCCGAGGCATCGAGCAACTTGTGGTCGTAGGCCTTGAGCTTAATTCGGATCTTTTCGTTCGCCATCTTCCATTACCTTGCCGAAAGTTCGCGCCTTCCATCAGTGGAGTTGGCGCTCAAAATCTCTCTTCATCGCTGCGGACATGACACCGCGGTTCGCCGGCCATAACCGGTCGGCGTCGAACCAAGCGTCGGCTCGACCATCCATCTTCCCGACCACCGCGTTGCTTCCCGGTGTGTCGGGTCGTCGTTTGCGGCTTAACTCCCGGGCGGCTTGCCCACAGGGATGCGGACCATACAGAAGAGGTCCCATGAGATCAAGGACCATCGCACAAAGGCCCGATCCACGCCGATCGCCGCCGATCGCCGCCGACATTGGCCCTTAATAGCCGGTGCCGTGAATCATCTCGTCGCTCACCTTTTTGGGCACCGGACCGTAGTGCGAAAATTGCATCGTATAATTGGCCCGGCCCTGGGTCTTGGAGCGAAGATCCGTGGAGTAACCAAACATCTCCGCCAGCGGTACCTGGGCGTCGATGACCTGGCTCCCCGAGCGGGGGTTCATGCCCTTGACCTCGCCGCGCCGCGAATTGATATCGCCGATCACGTCGCCCATAAACTCCTCGGGGGTCACGACCTCCACGTCCATCATGGGCTCCAATAGCTCGGGCGACGCCTTCTTGACGGCCTCTTTAAGAGCCATCGTCGCGCAGATCTGAAACGCCATCTCCGAGGAGTCCACGTCGTGGTAGGAGCCGTCCACTAGTTCCACGTGGAAGTCCACGATGGGATAGCCCGCCAGGGCGCCCCCGTCGGCCGACTGGCGAATGCCCTTCTCCACGGCGCTGAAGAACTCCTTGGGCACCGACCCGCCCGTGATGGACTCGTCGAAGGTCACGCCCTCGCCCCGCTCGTTGGGGCTCAGCTCCAGCTCGATCTCGGCAAACATGCCCTTTCCGCCGCTCTGCTTGGCCAGCTTCTTTCGATGGGTGATGGTCTCCGTGATGGACTCCCGATAGGCCACCTGAGGCTTTCCGATGCGGGCGTCCACTTTGAACTCCCGCAGCAGGCGATCGACGATGATCTCCAGGTGCAGCTCGCCCTGGCCACCGATGATCGTCTGCCCCGTCTCCTCGTCGACGTGCACATTGAAGCTCGGATCTTCCACCGCCAATTGCTGCAGGCTCTCCGACAACTGGCTCTGGTCGGCCTTCGTCTGGGGCTCGATGGCGATCTCGATGACGGGCTCCGGAAAGTCGATGGCCTCCAGGACGATGGGCTCCTGCTCATCGCTCAGGGTGTCGCCCGTCGTCGTGTGGCGCAGCCCCACGGCCGCCGCGATATCCCCGGCGCGCACCACGTCGATCTCCTCTCGCTTATTGGCGTGCATCTGCAGGATGCGCCCCACCCGCTCGCGCTTGTCCTTCGTGGCGTTATAGGCGTAATTGCCGGCCTCCAAAGTCCCGGAGTACACCCGAAAATAGGTCAGGTGCCCCACATAGGGATCGGTCATGATCTTAAAGGCCAGCGCCGAAAAGGGCGCCTCCTCCGAGGAGGGCCGCGTCAGCTTCTCGTCTTCTTTGGCCTCCCCGTGCTCCTCGGTGATCCGAAGGTAAGCGTCGGGGGTGACGCCCTCCACGGCCGCCACGTCCGTCGGCGCCGGCAGGTATTTGACCACGGCGTCCAGCACGGGCTGCACGCCCATATTATTGAGCGCCGATCCACAGAAGACGGGCACGATCTCGATGTCCAGGGTTCCCTGGCGGATCGCCTCGTGCAGCTCCTCTTCGGTGATCGTCTCGCCCTCCAGGTATTTCTCCATGATCGTCTCATCGAGATCGGCGCACACCTCCAGGAGCTCCTCTCGGGCCAGGGCCACCTCGTCGGCCATCTCGTCGGGCACCTCCCGAATATCGAACTCGGCGCCCAACGTGTCCTCCTTCCAGACGATGGCGCTCTCCGAGATCAGATCCACCACGCCCTGAAAATCGTCCTCCGCCCCGATGGGCATCTGCATCTTCACCGGCGTGCAGTGCAGGCGATCCTCCATCATCTCCACCACCCGCAGATAATCGGCGCCCACCCGATCGAGCTTATTGACGAAGGCCATGCGCGGCACGTCGTAGCGATTGGCCTGGCGCCACACCGTCTCCGTCTGGGGCTCCACGCCGCCAACGCCGCAGAATACGGCGATCGCTCCGTCCAAGACGCGCAGCGATCGCTCCACCTCCATCGTAAAGTCCACGTGCCCCGGGGTGTCGATGATATTGATGCGGTGCTTGTCGCCGTCGCCGACCTCCCAATAGCAGGTCGTCGCCGCGCTGGTGATCGTGATCCCCCGCTCGCGCTCCTGATCCATCCAGTCCATCTCGGCCGCCCCATCGTGGGTCTCGCCGATCTTGTGAGACTTCCCGGTATAATATAGGACGCGCTCGGTCATCGTTGTCTTACCGGCGTCGATGTGGGCCATGATGCCGATATTGCGAATTTTCTGGAGGGGAAACGGTCGTGCCACGGTGCACCTTGCCTTGCGTGAGGTAGAAAAAAATAACTCCCGGCCAACACCGGCGGGCTCTTCAGCCGCCGGCGCCACACCGGGAGTTCAGGTCCTTCATGACGCTTCGTCGCGCGCCGCTCTTACCAGCGGTAGTGCGCGAAGGCGCGGTTGGCTTCCGCCATGCGGTGGATGCTTTCTTTGTGTCGCACCGCCGTGCCGCGATTGTTGGAGGCGTCCAAGATCTCGTTGGTCAGACGCTCCACCATGCGCTTTTCGTGACGCTCCCGGGCAGCGTCGATGAGCCAGCGGATCGCCAGCGCCTTGCGGCGCTTCGGCGGAACTTCCACCGGCACCTGGTAGGTCGATCCACCGACGCGGCGGGCTCGTACCTCCACGGAGGGCCGGATATTGTCCAGGGCTCGCTTAAAGATCCGAACCGGATCTTCGCCGCCCGTCTTCTCCTCCACGGCGTCCAACGTATTATACATGATGGACTCGGCGGTGGCCTTCTTGCCATCGCGCATGAGGATATTGACGAAGCGCGTCAGCGACTTCTCGCCGTATTTCGGATCCGGGTTAACCGGGCGTTTGGCTACTTCTCTTCTTCTTGGCATGGCATACTCTTGGTCATCGGGCCCAACGCCCGGGCCCTCCCCTTAACTCAAGCGGAGGCGCAGGCGATGGCGGGTGATCTGGCGTTAACGGGGCCGCTTCGTGCCGTATTTGCTGCGTCCCTGGCGTCGGTCGCTGACGCCGATGGCGTCCAGCGTTCCACGCACGATATGGTAGCGGACACCGGGCAAGTCCTTGACTCGTCCACCGCGAATCAGCACCACGCTGTGCTCCTGGAGGTTATGCCCCTCACCGGGGATATAACTCGTGACCTCCATCCCATTGGTCAGTCGGACACGGGCCACCTTACGGAGCGCCGAGTTCGGCTTCTTGGGGGTCGTGGTATAAACACGCGTGCAGACGCCTCGCTTTTGCGGGCATCCCTTAAGGGCTGGCGCGTCGGTCTTGGATTCGACCTTTTTGCGACCTTTTCGAACCAGTTGATTAATTGTTGGCATGTGTGCACCTGAATTTTGTGCGCCTCAAATGGCGCCTTGCGTCATACACGAAAGATCGCCGGGCGACAGTCAAATCTACCGACCAGCGTCGAGCTCCAGTCGTTGCAAATTCTGCTTAATTTGTGAAGCGAGCGAGTCCATTTCAACGCGGACATTCCTGCCCAGAGGGCCCGTGCGCTTCGGACGGCGGATTATAGGGGGGGGCAGGGTGCTGTCAAGCGGGCTTTTACTCGATCTCTCGATCCACCCCGCCCTAGAGCGACTCCACCTCCCGATAACCGGCGCCCTCCTCCACAAATAGGCAGCGCGGCTCATCGATCGCGCCACCGCCGATCTCCAGCCAGGCGTGGCCCTCGATCGCCTCCTCGCCGCGGCGAAGGCCGATCGCCAATCGGGCACTCACCCGGCGCCGCGCCAGCATTCGCTGCCCCGCCAGCGCCCGATGAATGCAGGTGACCCCCGGCACCAGCCGGCTCACCCGGTGCAGCGCCCGCTCCACCACCTCGATATCGCCATGCTCCCACCCCTGGGCCGCCGCGCTCTCCAGCGATCGCTCCAGCGATCGCGCCCCGTCCACGCTCGATCGCCACCCCCGCGCCCCGATCTGCCACCTTGCCCACCACAGCCAGCCCAGGGCCTCCAGGTGCATGGGCCACTCGTCGATCCACTCCGGCGCCCTCATGGCCGCCCCTCTTCCATCAGCCCCTCCAGGGCCTCGACCTGGGCCGGCGATCGCCGATCGCTCTGGGCGTAGCGCAGCCGATAGAGATCGATGACTCGCCCCAACTCACAGACCCCGCGAAAGCGGCGCACCTTATGGCCCGCCGGCCCCGGATCGAGCCCAAAGGCCTGGGCCAATACGGCGCTCACCCCGGCCTGCCCCGCCAGCGGCCGGATATCGACCCCCTCCTCTTCTCCTCGGGGATCGAGCCACACCAGGGCCGCCAACTCGCTGGTCGGCGGCGCCGGCTCCAGCCCCAGGCGATACCACCGCTTGTCGATGCCCGACGGCACGGGCCGCGCCTCGTCGGCCTCCGGCACCTCTTGTTCCCGATCCACCAGGCGCACCGTGGGCGACGCCCCGTAGAGGGCGCCGCTCTCCACGTCGATAAGCACCAGATCGTCGGCCGCCAGCGCCATGCCCCGTCGGCTGAGCTCCAGGGCGGCCGTGCTCTTTCCGGCGCCGCTCTCCCCGATCAGCACCCAGGCCCGCCCCCGCCGATCGACCACGGCGCTGGCGTGCAGCGCCAGCCACCACCGATCGGCGTCGCATAGGGCGGCGATGGGCGCCGCCAGCCGCTCCAGGAAATCGCTCACCGGAAGTGCCCCCTCTTCCCACCGATGGATCACCGCCTCTCGCCGGGCCTCATCCCACACCAGGCGGATCTGGCCGTAGAAAAAGATCAGCCGCCCCCGCCGCTCCAGAACCTTGAGGCGCTTGTCGCCGATCAGATCGGCGGCGTCGTGAATGACCCGCGCCCCTTCCTTTAATAGACCCTCTTCCGTGGGCCCCTCCCCCTCGCGCCAGGAGAGCCGCCAGGGATCGCCGGCCGGCCCCTCCGCCCCCGCCGGCGCAAGCCCCGTGGGCCGCTCGCTGACCACCAGGCGATCGTAGAGCCGATATCGATGGCTGGCCTCCTTCATGAGTCCCCTGCCCCGCCGCCGATCAACCCCGCCTCGTTCAGGTCTTTGACGAACGCCCGGGTGTCGGCGTGCGCTCGCTGGCGCTCCACGTCGAAGCTCCCCACCACGGCGTCCACCAGCTCCTCCATGGTCGCCCCCTGATCCTCTAGCCGCTCCCAGATCACGGCCCCCACCTCGTTGAGCCCGTAGAAGCGATCGCCCTCCAGGTCCAGGATCACGCTCTCGCCGTCCACCTCCTCTACGACCAATCCCTCGCGAATATGCATCGCCTCGTTGGATCCCCGCTCGTCGCCCATGGCTCTACCCTTTTCCTGAAATCCGTTGATCACTCGTCGTCGCTGTCGTCGATGGGCGCGCCCTTCTCAAAGCGGCCCGGCCGATAGGGCCTCAATGTCCCGCGCTCCATCCAATAGACCTGATGGGGCGACAGCCCGGCCGGCACGCGATGCCCAAAATACACCAAGGTCATCGCCCGATCGCAAAGCTTTTTAAAGATAAATTCGTTGAGCCCCTCTTCAAGATCCGTGGCCATTTGATCGACGATCAATAGATCGGGGTCGCGGAGCAGCGCCCGCGCCAGGGCCACCCGCTTTCGCTGCCCGCCGGACAGGCGCTGCCCCCGCTCGCCGACGTCCAGATCCAGCCCGCCCCGCGCCTCGCTGAGCACCGGTTTGAGCCCCGCGAGCTCCACGGCCTCCCATAACTCCTCCTCCCCGGGCGCCTCATCGAGGCCAAGTTCCAGGTTCTCTCGAAGCGTCCCGTCGAATAAAAAGACCTCCTGGCCCACATAGCCTACCCGCTTTCGAAGCGCCCCGATGCCCCAATCGCCGATCTCCACGTCTTGGAGCCGAAGCGCCCCGCCGTCGCCCTCGATGAGCCGAAGCAGAAGGCGCGCCGTCGTGCTCTTTCCCACGCCCGAGGGGCCCAGGATGGCCACCCGCCCCCCGGCCTCCACCTCCAGCTCAAAGCCGTCCAACGCTTGAGTGCCCTCCCGATCGCCTCGTGGCGGATAGTGAAAGTCGGCGCCCTCAAAGCATAGGGCAAGCGCCCCCGGATCGGCCTCCACGGGCTCCTCTAGCTCTTCCAAGGCGTCGTCCATGGATAGGAGCTCGTCGATGCGCTCCATGGCCGCCCTCGCCGAGTGCCAGGAGTACACCAGGCTCGGTATGCGCCGGATGGGCCCCAGACTGCGGCTTACATAGAAGTAGAAGACCACCACCGTGCCCACCGTCATCGCCCCCTGAATGGCCAGTGTGCCACCGGCCACCAGAGTCCCCAATAACACCAATGAGATCCCCAGATCAGCCATCGGCCCCAACCGGGTTCGATGCCACGCAAGCTCCAACTCGGCGTCCCGAAGCTCCCGCCCGCTCTCGTCGACCCGCCGCGCCATCTCCGATTCTGCCCGCAGCGCCTTCACGTCCTCCGCCCCGCCCAGGGCCTCGTGCAGCGCCGAGTACAGCGCCGCGTGATGCTCCATCTTCTCTTTGGTCTTGGGCCGCACGTATTTGCGAAACCACCGCAACACGATCCACCCCAGCGGAAGCGGGATCAGCGCCAGCAATACCAGCCGCGGCGCCAGCACCAATAAGATGATCGCCGCCCCACCGACGCCCACGATTAGACTGATCAGCGACGGCACCACGGACACCGCGAGCTGCTTGATGCGATAGGTGTCGCTATTGATCCGCGACACCAACCCCCCGACCCGCCGCTCCCGAAGCCCCAACAGGCTCATCCCCTGCACGTGCTCAAAGAGTCGGTTACGCAGCCGAAACCAGGCCTCCTCCCCGGCCTTCGTCACCAGCCAGGTCCCAAAGAATCGGCTGATCGCCGACCCAGCGTAGATCGCGAGCCCCACGGCGCCGACGATCCACAGGACGTCCACCCGACCGGCGCCAATCCCATCGTCAATCGCAACCTTCACCAGATAGGGCGCCGCCAGCGCCAATAATTGATGCACCGCCAGCAGGCCGGCGGCGATATACAGCGCCCGCCGCGCCGGCTTATCAAATAGTGCCTGGATGTCGGACAGAACCATGGGGGCAATCGTCAGAGTCAGTGGAATCGTATCGCGCGCCACCGTGTGTAGCGCCGCCCCGCGCACCGAGGCAACACTCGTTGGGTTCTGCACCGGCCATCTCGATCGCTCGTCCGCTTCCACCGCTCCACCTCGATCGACGTGACCTCTCGGATGGAGCCGGCGGCTTCAGCCCCGGCGACCCTACG
>CAZMJS010000019.1:44462-49932 GCA_964566695.1 uncultured Bradymonadales bacterium | reverse complement strand
CCCGGCCCCTACCAGCGCTGCTGGCATATCCTACATGTGACCGTTCGGCGCCGACCCAAATTGCGCGTCCAATTGTCGATGATCGAGGAATTGTCGCGTCAGATTGCGGAGGACGCTAACCTCAACGAAGCAGGCCAGTATCTCGCCGATCGACTTCATCATCATCTCGGGGTCAATATCGCCGTGCGCTGGGGTCAGGAGGGAGAGGAATGGGGCCGGTGGGAGAGCGGCGATCCAGCGGTTACGAAGGAATTGATGCCCACAGCCAATCAGGCCCTGAGTTCGAGGGGCGACGGCAACCATACCCATTCGACCACGGTGCACCACCGACGGGGTTCGCAGGAATTCCCAGTCACAGAGGTGTCGCTGCGATCAGAGTCTGGCCAAGTGCTCATGCTACGGCTGGGCCCGGCCGAGGCGATCACCGAGTTGGACGTGACCTTCTGGAAATTCTTTGGAGCCATGGCTCGCAGTTTTTTGCAGAGCGCCCATACCGTAGAGGCCCATCGCCGCGAGCGACAGCGATTGCGCACCGTGTTGGAGTCAATGCCGATGGCGGTCGTCCTCTTCGACGACGATGGCGAGATCTATGACTGGAATACGCGCGCCCAGATGATGATGGGCCGCCAAAAATGGCGTCGCCTGGGAAGTGATAATCATCCGTTCATCATCTGCGACACCGACGGCAATCCCCTGCCCAAGGAGGAGTGGCCTTTTATTCGCGCCGTGCAAACCAAGACGGGTTACGATGAAGAACTCTTTGTGCTCGACTTCGGGGAGTACACACGCACCGTATCATTGAGTGTGATCCCCATTTTTGATCGCGGCGGGGATGAACCCTCCACCTATCTGGGGACCGCTCGTGACGTGACGCAGCGAACGGAAGAAGACCGACGCAAAGACGAATTCCTGTCGGTGGCTAGCCATGAGCTGCGCAGCCCGTTGACGCCTCTGGCCGGGTTTATCCAAATGTCGCGCAAGCAGGCGGCCGCCGGCCGCCCCGTCGATCCGGAGATCCTGAGGCGCGCCGAGGACCAAATCGAGCGCCTTCAGCGTCTCATCGACGGGTTGTTGGACGTCACTCGCCTGGAGACCGGAAAACTCCCGATTCAGCGCAGTGAGGTCGATTTATGCACCCTCGTAGAACGCGTCATCGCCCCCTGGCTTCAAGGACCAGAGGCCCATCGAGTATCGTTGACGGTCCCCCCGTCGCCGCTGATGGCGGCCGTGGATCCGGACCGCATCGACCAGGTGCTGACCAATGTGGTGGCCAACGCCTTCGAGCATGGGCGCCGGGACGGATCGGTAGATATCACGCTAAAAAAACAGGAAGATAAAGCCCTTCTCCAGGTTCGCGATGAAGGCGACGGGATCCCCTCGGAGATCTTGGATCGGGTCTTTGATCGCTACTTCTTTTCCCATCACGAGGAGGCCTCGGGCACCGGTCTGGGCCTCTACCTGGCGCGACAGATCATTGAGGATCACCAGGGCTCCATCACCATCGACAGCGGGCGCGGCCAACCCACCACGGTATCTATTTGCCTTCCCCTCGAGGTGTGAGCCGCCAGGGGTTGCGCCAGACGGCCAATTGTCTTCCCCCTATGGGCTTGTTAAATATGGGCCCATAATAGGGCAACTGCAGTCATCCTTCCTCTGGTTTAGGCGGCGCTACTCATGAGCTCACTCAATGATGGTTGGCAAGCGTTTCACCGCGAAGATTATCGGCGAGCCCAACGTATCGGAGCCGATGCGAGTTCCATGGAAGGGCTCTGGCTCCACGCGTTGAGCCTATTTGAAGCCGGTCAACCCGAGGAAAGCCTCTCCCTGTTGGCCCAGGAACTCGATCGCAGCCCCTCGGCAGGGGTGGCGGCGTTGATGGGCGATCTCCTGGGACGCCAGGGCAAGCGACGCGATGGTGAGCAATACCTTCGTCGAGCCGTCGACATGGAGCCCGGCAATGGGCTCTTTCGCTCCCTGCTCGGGGAACAGCGCATACGACAAGGGCGCTGGGATAGCGGGACCGACGACTTTGTGGAAGCGCTCAACCTCGACCGCCGTCGGGCATTTCCCCATATCCAACGGGTTATTACCGACATGGTGGACGCCGTCTCTGCCCGGCGTATTCCCCGTCCCGATGCCATGAAATTCATCAATCGCATCGACTACTCGGTGGCCGATAAGACCAATCAGATGAACGGCTTCTTTGCCACGGCCCGTCGCTCGATCACCAATCAGCGTCAGATGGATCGCTCGTCATTGATCGAGCCCTGGTCCCAAAATAGTCCCGAGTCCGCAGGTGGTCAGCGCACGTCTACGCCTCCGAAGCAGCCCACATCGCCCCCCAAACGCCAGTCCCGGCCTAAGCGCTCCCCTGAGAAGAAGTCATCCCCTCGATCCCAGCGTCCCTCCCAGCCGACGCAGCGTCCGGCATCATCTAAGCGATCCTCGCCCCAAGGCCCGGCTCCCCCACCGGCCTCACCGGACCACTCCCCGTCAAATTCGCCCAATGAACAAAAACTTCGCCAGCGCCCCAACGCCCAACGGGCACCGGAGCCAGACGCCAATATCGTTGCCAATCAGAAAAATATGACGGTCGTCATGCAACAGGAGCGCCAAAAAAATGAATCGCTCCAAGATCTGATCGCCGCCGTCCACCCGCCGAGTTGGCCATCCGAGGTCACGCAACCCATCGATGACATCCAGGCCATCGGGTTTTCCGACAGCAACCTATTGCGCGGAAGCAACGCCATCGAGACCGCTAATTTTCGCATCACCGGCGGTGAAATCGGCGTGCAGATCGCCCTGGAGAGGTGCATGCACAACCTTGTTACGGCCGTCCAGGGCATCAGCACCACCGCTCTGCCCATGACGCCGGCGTCCATCGCTCGTATCGAATTTAACCTCCTCGACGGCTTCCACCACCACATCGACGATCTGGAGGAGCTCTATCGGCGCGAAAGCGAGATCCAGTCCCCGTCGGTCCTCGCCGTGGGCAAATTCATCGGCGAGTGCATTGTCCAATCCTATGGGGGCATCTGGGATCACGCCGTACCGGCCCGCGAGACGGTCATTCAGCTCGGCGATCACCGACTGGATCCCATCGGTCTGGCGGCGCGATTTATGAAAGCGTCGGACTTCGACGACGTCGACCTGAGCCAACTCATCGACGAGGCCCGTCGGGCCGTCAAGACCTCCACCGCCTTTCCCACCTTTGCCGACTATATCGATCCCACCTCCGGCCTGGAGGGCGACGCCCTTCAGATGAGCCTGGCCGAATTATGGGTGGACTACCGATTTGAATTGCAGGAAACCCAGGTCCAAGACATCGCCCAATGCATCCGTCCGCGACAGACGGGCTTCGACAATATCATCGTCTTCTCCATCGACAGCTCGTTTTTGCCAACGCCCCTTCTCCAATCACTGGAAGGCGCCGTCGATGGCCAAGATCGCTGTCGCATGGCCTATCTGCGCGAAGATGGGCGCTTTTTGGTGCTCCCCTCCAGGAAGCATTTTCGCACTCTCTTGACCCGGGTCATCGATCCCCTGAGTCCCTCCAACGCCTCCACCATCGCCCGCTGGATGGACACCCTTTTTCGCCCCGGCTGGCATGGATTGACCAACGATGAACGGGTCCAAACATGGCGACAGAAGACGGGGAATAGCGATCTGGAGGCCCCATCCATCGACGTCGATCGCGACGGGACCACCACATTGGTGGTTCACGCCGTGGATCCCCGAGGAACACACCGCCAGATCCATCTTCGGGATGGATCGGACGGCCTGTCCATCGCTACCGACTAGCCGACTGGCATCGGCCGTCGGGCAACCGTCTAGCCGTGCATCGCTTTCCACTGCGCTACCCGTGTCTGAAGCTCGTCGCGAAGCGTCAGCGGGGCCTCGACCGTCACCTCGGGGATCATGCTCTGCACAAAGGACTTGAACTCCGGGCACAATCCCAATTCGAAGCGCACCCTTAGCCCTTCCTCCAGCGGCTCGTTTTCCTGACTGGGATGGAGGCGATAGCGACTCAGGTAATTGGCCCACGCCCCGCGAACAACCAATGAGATCTGACGCGGCTCATAGCCCGTGGCAAAAATGCCGAAGGCATCCTGGAAGTAGTCATTCTCCTCGTCGTTTTCGGCCAGCTCAAAATGGGCCTCCACCTCCTGAAGAGATGCCTCCCACAATTGCTGACGCCGGGCCTGTTTTTCATCGCCGCTCAGGTCTTCCAGCGCTCCCGCTTCCACCGCCGCGTCTACCCGGGCTTCCACCAGGGCCTCGCGGTTGACAAACGTGGACTCCTCGATGCCAGCGACGTCGTATAGCTTTCGCCGTTCATCGTGCACCGCCTGCAACCACAGCCGTCCCTGATACCAGATCAACAATCGCGGGATGACCACGTACTGACGCTGCTCGCCGTCGGAGCGCTCATAGCTCATCTCGATCCCGCGCCGCAGTCGGATGGCGTCCAGGCAGAGCTCCAGGTGTTCCACCAGGCCCTCGTGATCTGTGGGCAGCCAGTTTTGACGACGCATCAACCCCTTGGACAGACGCTCCAGCCCCTGGCGTGCCTCGGGGCGAACGGTGCGTCGCCAGCGACCGGCCAACTCATCGATCCTCTCCCCATAGGGCGTGTCGCGAAAGATATCCAACGCCACGCCACCGAGTTCCAGGGCCGCCGCAATGCCAACATGCGTCGTCGGATCGCCGGCGTCTGGCATCTCCCAGACCTTGATCCGACCATCGCGATAGGTGTTGAGGTCGTAGAGTTCTTCCAACAACTTCAGATCAGCTCGTGCTTGAGGATATTGTATCCCAAACTCATCGCTGACGTCGTTGATCGTGATCCCCTCCCCCCGACGGAGGCGTTTTAAGATCGCGTGGGAGCGACGCGTGGCCGCAAAGGTGTTTCGAGCAGACATTTCTACTCCTTCTATTACCGATGAGCCCGGCCATCTGTGAACAGGTCGGGCCCGTCTATCATTGATTTGCTGCTCCTCCCCAGAGACGTGGTACCGAATCATAAGATCTTCGGTCCAATGTCAATACTCCAACTTCATCATTTCGACACAGCCGACAGAGGTTGGTCAAGGCTCTCTATCACCGATAGAAAGACCCGAGATACCAATTGGGGACCCCGGGCCAACTCTCACCTACTATCATCAAGACATCTATTTCGATGCCTCGCTGCGTCGCTTAAATTTGTGGTTTATTTACGCCATATCGATGGCGCCGTCCACCCCTTATTCCCCCCCTTGTGAGTCGATCGCCCGCCGGGCGTCATGCCACGACACTCACGACCCAACCATCGAATAGGTTGACACCCTCTAGGATCGTCCGTTACACCAACGGGGTCAATCATCACGTTGACGTCCATCGCGGTCGTCGACCCCCACGGAGGTTCCATGGTACTGGTGGCCTTAACACTGCTCGTTTTGGTGGGAATAGGCGCCTATTTCTACGGTGCGTT
>CAZMJS010000019.1:0-44362 GCA_964566695.1 uncultured Bradymonadales bacterium | reverse complement strand
TGGCCTTAACACTGCTCGTTTTGGTGGGAATAGGCGCCTATTTCTACGGTGCGTTCAAACTGGCAAAATACGGATTTCGACTCAGCACCGGGGTGGGCTTGGCGGTCCTTCTCTTTCCGCCATACACCTTCTACTTCGCCTTTAAGAAGCTGGAGGTCGACGGCAAGGGATTCCCAACGGCCCTGTGCGCCTTCGGCATTATCCTGAGCGCCCTCATGATCTCGGCCTTTTATCCGCCCCTGTCGGCCATGGTGACCGGTGATATCGACGGGGCCTTGGATATGCTGACCGAGGAGATCGCTCCCCAGTCCATGACCTACGAGGAAGTGGAGGAAGCGGTGGAAGCGGGCGACGAGGACACCCTGGCGGTGGCCGACGAAGAGGCCCAGGAATTGGCCGAAGAGATCGAAGACCAGCAGATGCAAGAAGAGCTGGAAGATGCCGAGGACGACGGCGATGATGATGCCGACGATGACGACGATGATGACGATGATGACGACGACGATGATGACGAAGATAACGACGAATAATTAGGTCACCATCTTCTCGGTGAATAGCGCCTCTCCGTATTGGGGAGGCGCTTTTTTTCATCCCGCTCCGGCTTCCATCAAACGCAGTCCCTCCAGGGTCAATAGCTCATCGACCTCATCGATGATATCGCTTTCATCGGCGAAGAATCGAGCCAGTCCTCCGGTGGCCACCACCGTGACCGGCCCCTCCAACTCCTCCTTCATTCGGCTGACCACCTCACGGATCTGACCGATATAGCCATAGAGCAATCCGGCCTGAATGGAATGCACCGTCGTCTGGCCGATCACCTCTGGCGGCTTCGCCAGTTCCACGCGTGGCAACTTACTGGCCGCCCGAAATAACCCCTCGCTGGAGACGGTGATCCCCGGGCAGATGGCCCCGCCCAGGTACTCCCCGCGATGGCTGATGGCATCAAAGGTCGTGGCCGTGCCCAGATCGACGACGATCAGCGCCGTCTTGTACCTAGCCCTGGCGGCCACGGCATTGACCAGGCGATCGGCGCCCACTTCATCGGGATTATCGTATAAGACCGGCATCGCCGCCTCCAGATCTCTTCCCACGATCTGGGGCTGACACCGGAAATAATCCTCCACCATCCGCGTCAGACGCCGCTCCATTGGCGGGACCACACAACTGATGACGGCCCGCTCGATGCGCGTGGCGTCAAGACCAGACAACTCAAAGAGCTGGCGCAGAAATATCCCATGTTCATCGCTGGTTCGACCTTGATGGGTCTGCAAGCGCCAGTGTTCCACCAGGGACTGACCCTCATAGACGCCCAGCACCGTATTTGTATTGCCCACATCTATGACTAATAGCATCGAGACCATTACCTCTGTTGGGATGAGCGGCTGTCCTCCAATCCCCTGTGCCATACCCCTGAGGCCACTGGCCTGACAACCCATGGCATGGAGCCATTGCGACCTGCCCCACAAATTCATACCTTGGGCGCGACGCTCCACGTTCCCAATCCGAACGACCTTTCTCTATGAGCCAATTTCTCCTTCGCCGTCTCTTTACCTCGGTGATCGTCATCATCGGCGTGGTCACCCTGGTGTTCGTCGCCATGCGGGCGGCCCCTGGTGATCCCGTGGAGGCCATCCTGGGCGAACAGGCCCTGGAGGTCGACAAGGAGCAAATGCGCATCTGCCTCAACCTGGCCGATGAACACGGCGATCCGGTGCCTATCCTGGAGCAATACGCCCTCTTCTGGGGCGATGTCCTCAATGGCACCTTCGGCGAGCTATGCGACGAACCCGGGGTCTATGTCATCGATCGGCTCATCGATAATATCCCGCCGACCTTTGAGCTGGCCCTGGCGGCCATGCTCTTTGCCATTCTGATCGGGCTGCCCCTGGGCCTCATCGCCGCCCTTCGGCCTTATTCCTGGATCGACAATACCTCGGCGGTGGTGTCGTTGATGGGGATATCGATCCCCAACTTTTGGCTGGGTCCCATGTTGCTGATCCTCTTTAGCCTGACCCTCCAGGTATTGCCCAACCCCGGCGCCGGCGTCACCGGCCTGGCCGCGCTGGTGTTGCCCGCCATCACCCTGGGCACCGCCCTGAGCGCCAAGCTGATGCGCATGACCCGGTCGAGTATGCTCGAGGTCCTGAACCGCGACTATATCCGCACCGCCAAGGCCAAGGGCCTGTCGGCCTGGCGCGTCACCCTCAAACATGGCCTTCGAAACGCCATGATCCCCGTGGTCACCATCATCGGTCTCCAATTCGGAGCCCTCCTTACGGGGGCCATCATCGTCGAAAAGATCTTTGCCCGCCCCGGCGTGGGCACCATGCTCTTGGATGGCATTGAGCAGCGAAATTACCTCATCGTCCAGGGCAGTGTATTGTTCATTTCCTTTACCTACGTCATCGTCAACCTGGTCACGGACCTGGTGTATGGCTTCGTCGACCCCCGCATTCGCTACGATTGATCCAAGGACTTCATTCGATGCTGGAGCGCATCGCACAATCCATCGGCGTTCGACCCCAGCAGCTTCGGCGCCTGGGACCGCTGGCCTATATCGGGATGGCCTTCTTGATCCTGGTGGTCCTGGTGGCCGTCATCGGACCCTGGATTGCGCCCTACGACTTGACGCATATGGACGTCACCCGACAACTGGAGGGCCCATCATCGGACCACTGGCTGGGCACCGATGAGAACGGCGGCGATCTGCTGACGCTGATCATCTATGGCACCCGCGTGGCCTGCCTGGTGGGCATCTCCGTGGTGACCATTTGCAGCACCGTCGGGGTCATCCTGGGCGCCGTCTCCGGTTATTTCGGCAGCGTCATCGACGAGGTCATCATGCGGCTGACCGATATTTTGATGGCCTTTCCCGGCATCTTATTGGCGATCTTGATCATCTTTATCACCCAGGAGCCGAGCCTGCTGGCGGTGATCCTGGCCCTGTCGGTCTCCGGCTGGGCGGGCTATGCCCGGCTGGTGCGCGGGCAGGTGCTCTCGGTGCGCGATGAAGCCTACGTGGAGGCGGCCCAGAGTCTGGGGTTAACGACGCCCCGAATCCTGGCTCGCCACGTGGTGCCCAATACCTTTGCGCCCGTGATCATCCAGGCCACCTTTGGTGTGGCCGGCGCCATCCTCGCCGAGGCGGCGCTCAGCTTTCTGGGCCTCGGACCGCAAGATATGCCCAGTTGGGGAGCCCTCCTGGACCAGGGCGCCCATTATTTCCTATTGACCCCCCATCTGGCCATTTTTCCGGGCCTGGCGATCATGTTCACCGTCCTATCCATCAACTTTGTGGGCGATGGGCTTCGAGACGTCCTGGACCCCCGCGGCCTATCGCGCCACTAAACCCACCTGGAGCACGCCATGATATCCTATGACCATCGCGATCCCGACCTCCTGGCAGACGTCGGCGAGCACTTCATCGTCGGTTTTGAAGGTGCCCACGAGACGGCCCCACCGGCCATCGCCGATGCCCTGGAGTCACGGGCCATCGGTGGCGTGATCTGCTTTCGGCGAAACCTGGAGCATATCGACCAGATCGCCGCCCTGACCGCCGACATCCACGCCCGGGTCCCGGACGACGCCCTGCCCCCCTGGATCGCCATCGATCAGGAGGGCGGCCGCGTCACGCGCATCGACGATCCCTTAACGCCCATCCCCCCCATGGCCACCCTTGGAAAGGCGGCCGACCTACGAGACGTGGGCCGCATCTCGGAGGTCATGGCCACCGAACTAGCCACCCTCGGCTTTACGCTCAACCTGGCCCCCGTACTGGACGTCCACTCCAACCCCGACAATCCGGTCATCGGCGATCGCGCCTTTAGCAGCGATCCCACCCGCGTGGCCCGCTGCGGCGCCGGCTTTATGCTCGGCCATCATACGGCCGGCGTCGTGCCCTGTGGAAAGCACTTTCCCGGCCACGGCGACACCGATGTGGACAGCCACCATGACCTCCCGGTACTGGAGCACGACCGCCAGCGCCTCAACCAGATCGAGCTCTATCCCTTTGAACGGGCCATCGCCGCCGATATCCCCATGCTTATGACGGCCCACCTGATGGTGCCGGCCATCGATCCCACCTACCCGGCGACCCTGAGCCGGCGCATCCTCACCGATCTGCTTCGCGACGAATTGGGTTTTGAGGGCCTGGTCATTACGGACTGCCTGGAGATGAAGGCCGTCAGTGAGCACTACGGCATCGATGAAATGCTCGATCTTGGGATGGCCGCTGGCGTCGATATCTTTTTGATCTCCCACAGCCGGGACAAGTGGCAGACCGCCATCGACCACCTCTATCGAGCCGCCGAAGAGGATCCCGAAAAACGCGCTAAAATTGGCGCCAACGCCGATCGCATCCGCGCCACACGGCGCCAATTGCTCGGCCATTGGCCGCGCCCCTATCGGCCCCCGTCGGATCTCCTTGACCACCTGGGTCAACCACACCACCGGGCCCTCGTCGACCCCTACCTCTCAGACGCCCCCGCGGGAGCCGACCCCACCGAACCATCTCAGGCTTGATCCTGGATCGAGATCTACCTAAGCTCCACCACTCGATCATCATTATTTACGAGCGTCGGCTCCCCTCGGGGTGCATACCCTCGTGTTCTTGGCACTTTAATTGACCCCAGGTGTATCATGAACCATTCCACGACCTTGCTCCGTGCCGGCACCATCGCTGCCCTGGCGGGGTGCCTCTGCCTGACTCCCCTAATGGGCTGCTCCAGCGACGACGATGCCACCGGTGAAGAGGGCCTCAATACCCAGGAAGGCTCCGACAACCAGGGCACTGCCAACGCCGGCGAGGGGGGGGACAATAATTCGTCGCCCGGTAATAACGACGATCCCAGCGACCCCAATAATGGCGACAACAACAACGTCGCCCCCAACAATAGCGACCCCAATCACAATACATCGCCGCCCAACCAGGCCGACGAATTGCCCGAGGGCAGCCTCACCACGGTGACCCTGATGGACGATACGGTGGCCATGGACGAAGGCTATACCGATTATATCACCATCGACGTCCCCGACGACGTCTACTCCCTGGCCATCACGGTCACCGAGGGCGATCCGGACGACAACTTCTTGGTCACCGATTGGAGCGACGATTCGGGCTTCTATATCGTGCCCGAGGGCTGGGAAGAGACCCAGCAAATCTGCTACCAAAACTGCAACAACCGAACCATGCCTCGCCCAGGGGCCTACGGTATTCTTGCCCCCAACAACCCGGACTCCCAGGCCAACCCCGGAGAGCACCAATTCCGCGTGCACGCCATGGACATGCCGGAGATCGCCTTCCAATTCGCCGAGCCCTCCGTGGGCACCAGCGAAAGCGTCCGCGTCACGGTGCACGCTGAAATCGTCGACAACGAAGTCCCCGACACGGGCACCATCAACCTCAACCTCTTCTTCTCGGGCGCCAATGATTGGGACGCCGACACGGCGGCCAGTGACCCTGACTTCCAAGCCATGCTCGATGAGGTCGATCAGGTCTACGACCAGGTCGGCATCGACCTCGGCGATATCAGCTACCACGACGTCAGCAGTGACTATCAGGTGCTCAGCGACATCATGAGCGGCAGCGGCGATATGGCCCAAATGATGACGGAGTCCATTCGCGGTGATTATGTGGGCCCCAGCGTCTTCTTCGTCTCCGAGCTCGACGCCTTCGGTGGCATTTTTGGAAAGGACGGCGCCCCTGGCGACTCGCTCCAACAAGGCGTCGGCGGAGTACTCGGCATCTCGGCTGGAATCCCCGGACCGATGATCATTGACGGCTCGCCCGCCAGCGGCGTGGCCGTGGCCGTGGACTCCTCGATGGCCGAGGGCTCGCCGGGGCTGACCCACGTCGTCGCTCACGAGTTGGGCCACTACCTGGGACTCTTCCACACCAGCGAACAGGTGGCCTTCGGTCCCACTCCGGAGCACGATCCGCTGCCCGACACCCCGGAGAATGACACCACTTATCTGATGCATGCCACCGGCGATGGCGACACCCTCAGTGAATGGCAGGGCCGTGTCATGCGTAAAAACCCATGGGTCTATCACGATTAAGAGCCCACCATCACTACCGACCGATGACTGACCCAACTTTTGGAGTAATTCCCATGCACTTTCTACGTCGAACCCTCACTCTCGGTGCCCTCGTATTGGGCATCTGCCTCATGGCCACCACGGCCGTCGCCCAAGACACCACACACAGCACCATCGATAACGATACCGACTTTGAGACCGTCGTCCGCGGCATCGACACTCTCCCCAATATAGAGATGTTCACCGATCGCTGGCCTGACGCTGAAGAGCGCCTCATTGAACTGGCCCTGGATCAGGAGCGCTCCGAATACCTGCGCTGGCGGGCCACCTCCCTGCTCGCCAACTTTTCCACCGACGCCGTGGAGCAGACCCTGGTCGAACTGACGGAGGCCGAGGAGCGACGCATCCGCGCCATGGCCTATACCATCTTGACCGGAGCGTTCCTCGACGACGGCGACGACGGCCTCTTCGAACTCATCGAGCGCGGACTGGGCGATGAGAGCGACCAGGTCCGCCACCGCATCGTGCGCACCCTACCCCACGCCGATCACCCCGACGCTGAGTCACTGCTTCGACGATTGGCCGAGGACGACTCCGATCCTCAGGTGCAACGCCTGGCCACCCGGGCCCTCGGTCAATGACCGACGCTGATTAACCCCGTGTCGACAGCGGGCCCTCCTTTGCGGGGGGCCCGTTTTGCTTCTTGGAATGCTCCCACGCTTCCCTTAGTTATGGTCCGGTGTCCACACGCTCCCCCTTTCTTGGAACCCCATCTATGAGTGAGCCCTCCTCGAGTGAGCCCTCCTCATCGCCCTCTCTATGGCACCGACTGCGCTCGCGCCGCAGCACCCGGTGGGCCATGGATATCGCCCTGGTCATCCTCATCGTCGGCCTGATCACGGCCTACCAGAGCCGCCATCTCCTCAGTGGTGATGACCCGCTGCCGCCGGCCACCGTCCAGGCACTGGATGGGCAAGAACGCGATCTCAGCGAACTGCACGCCGATCGCACCCTCATCTATTTCTGGACCACCTGGTGTGGCGCCTGCGGCGTCCAGAATGGCGCCGTGGAATCCCTTCACCGCAGCGCCGACGGCGACTCCCTGGAGGTCATCACCATCGCCCTGGACTACCAGGCCCCCCAGGAGATCGCCGACCATATGGAGGCCGAAGACCTGGACTTCCCCGTCTACCTCGGCACCCCCGGACTGGCCCGAAGCTTTAATATTCAGAGCTATCCCACGATCTATATCATCGACGACGAGCAACGCATTCGACACGGCCTCGTCGGCTACACCACCAGCCTGGGCTTGCGGGCTCGCCTGTGGTGGTGATTGACCCCTCTTTACCCGCTCTTTTAGGATAGCCTCCGCGTCGGCGGGCCATCTCGCCCTCCACTGATTTTCCACCACCAGGTTTGTGGCATGAGCAAACGAAAGACCATCCGCGATCTCCATCGCCTCTACGACCAGGGCACGGCCCTGACCATGGTCACCACCTACGACTATACCTTTGCCCGCCTCGTCGATCTGGCCGACATCGACATCATCCTCATCGGCGATAGCCTGGGCAATGTCATTCAGGGCCACGATACGACGGTCCCCGTAGAGGTCGACGATATCATCTACCACTCCCGGGCCGTCATGCGCGGCAACGCCAGCGCTCACGTCGTCGCCGACCTGCCCTTTATGAGCTACCAGGCGGACCCCGTGGAGGGCATGAAAAACGCCGGGCGACTCCTCAAAGAAGGCCGGGCCCAATCGGTCAAACTCGAGGGCGGTCGAGAGGTCGTGCCCCTCGTCGAGCGTCTGACCACCGCCGGGATCCCCGTGGTGGGCCACCTCGGCCTGACCCCTCAGTCGGTCCACGCCCTGGGCTTTCGCGTCCAGGGACGCGACAAAGAAGCAGCCGAACAACTCCTGGAAGATGCCCTGGCCCTCCAGGAGGCCGGTGCCTTCATGATCGTCTTCGAAATGGTCCCCGCCGACCTCGCCAAGCGCGTCACCGACGCCCTGTCCATCCCCACCATCGGCATCGGTGCTGGCCCCCACACCAGCGGCCAGGTCCTGGTCATCCAGGATCTTCTTGGCATGAACGCCGACTTTAAGCCCCGCTTTGTCAAGCGATTTGCCCGCCTCGAAGAGACCATCGTCGACGCCCTCAACGCCTTTGGCGAGGAGGTCCGTCATGGTGAATTCCCCGACGAAGATCACTCCTACTGATGGATACGGCTACCGACCCCAATACGCTCCGAGAGCGTCGACGCGCGCTGCCCGGCTCCGTGGGCTTTGTGCCCACCATGGGCTTTCTCCACGACGGTCACCTGTCACTGATGGAGCTCGCCCGCCAGCGCTGTGACCACCTGGTGGTGAGCATCTTCGTCAACCCCACTCAATTTGGGCCCGACGAAGATCTGGACTCCTATCCCCGCGATCTGGAGCGCGACCGCCGGCTATGCCGTGACATGGGCTGCGACCTCCTCTTTACGCCATCGGTCGGCGATATCTACGCCGATGACCACAGCACAACCGTCGAAGTGGCCGGCTTGAGCGATCCGCTATGCGGCGCTCGTCGGCCCGGCCACTTCGACGGCGTTTCCACCATCGTCAGCGCCCTCTTTCACCTCGTGGAACCCGACGTCGCCGTCTTCGGCCAAAAAGATTATCAACAATTGGCCATTATTCGCCGGATGGTTCGCGATCTTCACTTCGATATCGAGATCCTCTCTGGCCCCATCGTCCGCGAGCCCGACGGGCTGGCCCTCTCCAGCCGAAACCGCTACCTGACCGCCTCTGAGCGCGCGCAGGCCACCTCGCTGAGCCGGGGATTAGTGGCCGCTCACCAGGCCTTCACCTCTGATGACGTCGCACGCATCGACCGGCTCAAGGACATCGCCGCTGAGCCCATCGACGCCCAACCGGACACCGCGATCGACTACCTCCAGATCGTGGACCCTCATTCCCTTCAACCCCTCGAAGATCACCAGCGCATTGGCGATAGCGGTGCTGTCATGGCCCTGGCCGTTCACCTCGGCGAGGCCCGCCTTATCGACAACCTCCGATTGGACCATCCCCTGCCTCAGGGATTGCACGGTGACTGACCTTGACAGATCCCCCCCTCGAACTTAATTACTGAATGCTGATTCATTCGACCTCGTCGCCTGGCCAGCTCCAGCGGAGCAAGGCCGGCCAGGGTCGATGAACCGGCAAATCGATTTCCCCGCGGGTATCTCATGGCCGATTCGAAGAAGACATCCAATAAGCGCAACTCCAAACGAGAGGATATCCTCCAGGGAGCGCTGCGGGCCTTTGCCAAAAACGGCTTCTATAATACCCGTGTCTCCGAGATCGCCAGCGAAGCCGGCGTCGCCGATGGCACGATCTATCTTTATTTCAAAAATAAAGACGATCTGCTCATCTCCCTCTTTGAGGACCGCATGGAGTGGATCATCGATCGCCTCCAGAGCGAGCTGGACGACGCCGACGGCGATGTTCTTCATCGCCTGCGCACATTTATCCACCTCCACTTTCGCCTCGCCGTGGAGCGCCGCGATCTCGCCGAGTTTATCACCGTGGAACTGCGTCAGAGCGCCAAATTCGTCAAGGAATACGAAAACCCGCGCTTTGCCGACTACCTAAAGATGTTGCACTCGTTGATCGACGAAGGCCAGCAAGAGGGCATTATTCGCGCCGACCTCAACACCCGGCTCATCTCGCGCGCCCTCTTCGGGGCGCTCGACGAAGTGCTCCTTCAACTCGCCCTCAGCGAGCGACCCCCGGAAGACGTCTCCGATGAGGCTCGGCAAATCGCCGACATGATCATCGATGGGCTCGTCGTCCGACACGATGACTCACCCTCGCCTAATGACTGAACCCCTATAAGCATGGAGGACCAACGTGAAGATTCTGACCACTGTCAAACGGGTCACCGACCCCGATATGAAAGTCAAAATCAAGCCCGACCAAAGTGGCGTGGACACTGAGGGCGTGGAGTACAAGATGAACTCCTTCGACGAATACGGCGTCGAGGAGGCCATCGTCCTCAAGGAAGAGCACGGTGGTGAAGTCGTCGCCGTCAGCGTCGGCCCCGCCGAGTCCAGCAAGGAGCTGCGTACCGCCATGGCCATGGGAGCCGACCGCTCCATCCTGGTCGAGACCGACGAAGATCTCGATAGCGACGCCGTGGCTCGCGTATTGGCCGAAGTCGTCAAGCGCGAAGAGCCCGACATCATCGTCATGGGCAAGCAGGCCGTCGATAGCGACCGAAACCAGGCCGCTCAGATGCTCGCCTCCTACCTGGACTGGCCCCAGGCCACCTTTGCCTTTGAGCTCAGCGTGGAAGATGGCTGGGCCACCGTGGGCCGCGAGGTCGACGGCGGAACGGCCACCAAGCGCATCGAGCTTCCCGGCATCGTGACCGCTGACCTGCGCCTCAATGAACCGCGCTATGCCAGCCTCCCGGGCATCATGAAGGCCAAGCGCAAGCCCCTGGACACCATGACTCCCGACGAGTTGGGCGTCGATATCGCCCCCCGCGTCGAGGTCCTCAAATACGAGGCTCCGCCCGAGCGCGAAGCCGGTGAAATCCTGGACGACGTCGATGATCTCATCGATCGCCTCCAGAACGACGCCAACGTCCTCTGAGTCACGGGCTTAGCCCTCGATTTAACTTTTGCTTCAACCCTTCAGGAGTCATCATGGCCAACGTACTCGTTGTTGCCGAACACGTCGACGGTGAGCTTCGCAAAGTCTCGTTGTCGGCCGTCACCTTCGCCCAGGAAGCCGCCGAATTGACCGGCGGTGACGTCGTCGCCCTCGTCCTTGGAAGCGGCGTCGATAACGTCGCCGAAACCATCGCCTCCCATGGCGTGGATCGGGTCCTCTACGCCGACGACGACGCCTTCGCCAACTACCTGGCGGAAACCTACGCCCCCGCCGTCGTCGCCGCCGCCGAAGAGGCCGACGCCTCCATCGTCTGCTCCCCGGCCAGCACCACCGGCAAGGATCTCTTGCCCCGCGTGGCCGCCAAGCTGGAAGCCGGCATGGTCTCCGACGCCATCGACGTCTTCGACGAAGACGGCATGAAATTTCGCCGTCCCCTGTGGGCCGGAAACGTCATCACCACCGTGGAGGTCAACACCCCCAATAAGGTGGTCTCCGTGCGAACCACGGATTATGACACCGCTGAGGCCACCGACGCCGTGGACGTCGAGTCCTTCGATCCCGGCGTGGAGACCCCCGATGGCGTGGAATTCGTCTCCTTCGATCAGGTCAAGAGCGAGCGCCCCGAGGTGACCGACGCCGACGTCGTCGTCGCCGGCGGTCGTGGCCTCAAATCGGGCGACAACTTTCACCTGGTCACCGACCTGGCCGACGTCTTCAACGGCGGTGTTGGTGCCACCCGTGCCGCCGTCGATAGCGGCTTTGTGCCCAACGACTGGCAGATCGGTCAGACCGGCAAAGTCGTGGCCCCTCAGCTCTACTTCGCCATCGCCATCTCCGGTGCCATCCAGCACCTGGCGGGCATGAAGGGCTCCAAAAATATCGTGGCCATCAACAAAGATCCGGAAGCACCGATCTTTGAGGTCGCCGATTATGGTCTCGTCGCCGACGCCTTCGAGGTCGTCCCCGAGCTGACGGAGAAGCTCAAGGATATCGTCGACTGATGGGCTCCTAAGCCCCAGGTGTGACGCACATCGAAAAGCCCCGCCTCCTCCCGGAGCGCGGGGCTTTTCTATGGCGGCCTAGTCGTCGCCAAAGACCAGCTCCACCTCCGCATCCTGGGGCACGATCTCCAGCCCTTGATGGACGTGGCCGTGGCACCGCAACTCGTCGAGGCCCTCAAATTCGGCCGCGCTCTCATCGAACTCACATCGATAGCGCTGCTTCGGCAGCTCTACCCGTGCCGAGGCCGCCACGCCCAACACCAACCGCAGATGGTTTGGCGCCTCCTCAAAGCGCAGTTCTCCATGCCCCCGGCCGAGTTCCAGATCGACGCGGGAGTGCGACCGCCCGCCCACCTCTACATCCCCCTCCTCCACCCGTAGCCTCAGCGGGCCTTCTCCCCGATAGACCCGCACATCGCCCCGATAACTGGCCACGTCGATGGCGCTCTGTGAACCCACCTGCATCTCAAAGCGGCTTCGGCAACGCACGCCCCCCAGACACTGGGCCTGGGCGTAGAGCTCTCGCCCCACCTGGCGAAGCTCCCACTGCTCAAATTGCCCCTCGCCGCTATGCCACCGATCCACCGTGGCCCCCTCCTCCTGGGCTTGAGCAAAAATCGTCACATCCCCCCGATCCACGCCCAGAGTCACCTCATCGACGCCCTCAAAGCGCGAGCGCTCCGGCCCCTCCAGGGCCGACTCACCGCAGCCGATGAGCAGCCCCGCGACCATCATCGACACTGCCCACCATCGACACCTCTTCGCCCCCATTATTGCCCCCCTTCATGGCGCTCGCCTCAATCCTGATCGAGCTGAAAGCCCATTCGCCGCGGTCCCCGCGGATTCTCTTGCTTGAGTTGTTTTTGCATCTCCTCGTACTCCCGCTCCATGGCCTCCGTCACCGACGGATTGGACTGCTGGAGCGCCTTCTCAAAATGCTCCCGGCTCACCTCTTGGCTCTCCATATCCTCGCGCAGCGCAAAGAGCCCCGCCCGCCGCACCAGGTTCTCCAGGTCGGCGCCCGTAAACCCCGCCGTCCGAGCGGCGATGCGATCCATATTGACCTCTGGTGATACCGGCATCTCCCGGGTATGAATCCCCAGGATCTGGCGCCGACCGGCCTCGTCGGGCACCGGCATATAGACCAACTCATCGAAGCGACCGGGCCTTAGCAGCGCGCTATCCAACAAGGTCGGCCGGTTCGTCGCCCCGATCACGGCCACCCCGTCGCGGCTCTCCAGACCATCCATCTCGGCCAATAGGGTATTGACCACCCGCTCGGTCACCGTGGAATCGCCGAGCCCCCCGCCGCGCTGTGGCGCCAGACTGTCGATCTCGTCGATGAAGATCACCGTCGGCGCCACCTGGCGCGCCCGTTCAAAGAGCTTCGAGATCTGTTGCTCCGACTCCCCATACCACTTCGAGAGCAGATCCGAGGACTTGGTGGCCACAAAATTGGCCTGGGCCTCCCGGGCCACCGCCTTGGCCAGCAGCGTCTTTCCCGTCCCGGGCGGTCCATAGAGCAAAAACCCTCGCGCCGGACGAATGCCCAGCCGATAAAAGGCCTCCGGATCGTTGAGCGGCATCTCGATGCCCTCTTGCAGGGCCTGGCGGGCGCTGTCGGCCCCGCCCACATCCTCCCAGGTCACATCCGGCACCTGCACCATGATCTCTCGCATCGCCGACGGCTGCACCCGCTTCTGGGCATTGCTAAAGTCCGCGCGATTGACCTCCAGGCTATCCAGCGCCTCCTGGGGAATCTCCTCCTGGTCGTCCAGATTGAGCTTGGGCAAGTTGCGCCGCAGCGCTTCAATGGCCGCTTCCCGACACAGCGCCGCCAGATCGGCGCCCACAAACCCATAGGTCTGACGGGCCATGGCCGCCAGATCGACGTCCTCGCCCAGGGGCATCCCCCGGGTGTGGATCTCCAGAATCTGGCGCCGGCCGTCTCCATCGGGCACGCCGATAACGATTTCTCGGTCGAATCGCCCCGGTCGCCTCAAGGCTTCATCGAGCCCATCGACCCGATTGGTGGCTCCGATGACCACCACATTTTGGCGCGGCTCCAGCCCATCGAGGAGGGTCAATAATTGAGCCACCACCCGTTGCTCCACCTCTCCGGTGGCCTGCTCCCGCTTGGGAGCAATGGAATCGATCTCATCAAAGAAAATAATCGCCGGGCTATTATTCTGGGCCTTCTCAAAGACCTCGCGCAGCTTCTGCTCGCTCTCTCCATAGTGACGCCCCATGATCTCTGGGCCCGCCACGTGGAAAAACTCAGCCTCCGACTCATTGGCCACCGCCCGGGCCAACAAGGTCTTTCCCGTGCCCGGGGGGCCGTGCAGCAGCACTCCTTTGGGCGGATCGATGCCCAGGCGCTGAAATAAGATCGGGTGCTTCAAGGGCAACTCGATCATCTCGCGGACCTGCTTAATGGTGTCCCCCAGCCCCCCGATATCATCATAGGTCACCGACGACGACGAGCGCGGCTGCTCCGGCTCCACGTAGGTCGGCAGCAACTCGATCTCCGTCTCCGGCGTGATCTGCACGATGTCCGCCGGTGACGTCTTCGTCACCACCAGCCGAATCTCCTGAAGACCGAATGCCTTCTGCTCAAAAAATGCCCGGAACACCTCCTCTGGATAGAGGCTCTTGTCCATATCCTTGGAGCGCCGATACACCGACGTGGAGATGACGTCCCCCGTCACCAACGGCCGCTTCAACAACGTCCTCATCAGCGCCTGACCCGATCCCCTCAGGCGCATATTCTTCTGCGCCGGTGCCAGCACCACCTTCTTGGCCGGCTTGGGCTTTCCGGGCCGTATGGTGACCCAATCGCCCATCGACACATTGGCATTTCCCCGAAGCAATCCATCGAGACGAATGATCGGCAACCCCTCGTCCTCTGGAAAGGGAGGCAGCGCGATGGCCGCCGTGCGCTCCTCGCCGACGATCTCAATAACCTCGCCCTGATCGATCCCCAACTCCTCAAACGCCTTCTTATTGAGCCGGGCCGTGCCCTTTCCCACATCTTTATCATTGGCGCCCGCCACCTGCAGGCGAAGTCCTTCTTCCTGTCGCGACATCATGGTCCCTTCCTTCAAATTCGCTTGGATTTCATTCCATCCATCACAGTCCACATCGATTATGTGCACGAAACGCCGCGAGTCCATTGCCATCGCTGGCCACCCTTCCTATAGTCCCGCGCGACGGCCCGACGGCCCACCCCACTCCCTTTTTTCCAACGCTTTCCCTCTCGCAGGTCCTCTCTTATGGCACGGCAGCGCTCCACCAAATTCGTATTCGTCACCGGCGGCGTCCTCTCCAGCCTCGGCAAGGGCATCACCGCCTCCGCCATCGGCGCTCTTCTGGAGAGCCGCGGCCTCCGCGTCACCTTTGCCAAGCTCGACCCCTATATCAACGTCGATCCCGGCACCATGAACCCCTTTCAACACGGCGAGGTCTTCGTCACCGACGACGGCGCCGAGACCGATATGGACCTCGGCCACTACGAGCGCTTTACCACCGCTCGCATGACCCAGAAGCATAATTTCACCACCGGTCAGATCTACGACTCCGTCATCAGCAAGGAACGCCGCGGCGATTACCTGGGCGCCACCGTCCAGGTCATCCCCCACGTCACCGAGGAGATCAAAGAGCGGGTCTACGAAGCCGCCGAGGGCGTCGATCTCATCTTCGTCGAGATCGGCGGCACCGTCGGCGATATCGAGTCCCTGCCCTTCCTGGAGGCCATCCGCCAGATGGGCACCGAATTGGACGACGAAGACGCCGTCTTCTTGCACGTCACCCTCGTCCCCTACCTGCCGGCGGCCGACGAGGTCAAAACCAAGCCCACTCAGCACTCGGTGCGCAGCCTGCGCGAAATCGGCATCCAGCCCGACTTCCTGGTCTGCCGAGCCGATCGCGACCTGCCCCAGGACATCAAGCGAAAGATCGCCATGTTCTGCAACGTCCCCACCCGCCGGGTCGTCACCGCCCGCGACGCCTCCTCCATCTATGAGGTCCCCCTCCTCATGGCCCAGGAGGGCATCGACCATGAGTTGACGGAAGCCCTCAATATCTGGTCTCGCGCCGCCGACCTCTCCTATTGGGAACGCATCGTCGACCGCCTCCAAAACCCGGTCCACGAGGTCACCATCGCCATCGTCGGCAAATACGTCGACCACACCGATAGCTACAAATCCCTCAACGAGGCCCTCCTGCACGCCGGTATCGCCAACGAGGCCAAGGTCAACCTCAAATTCGTCGACTCCGAAGAACTCGAGCAACTGGAACCCCAGCGCATGCTCGCCGACTGCGACGGCATCCTCGTCCCCGGCGGGTTCGGCGAGCGAGGCACGGAGGGCAAGATCCAGGCCATCCGCTACGCCCGCGAAAACCATATCCCCTTCTTCGGCATCTGCCTGGGCATGCAACTGGCCGTCGTCGAATTCGCCCGCCACATCGCAGGGCTTCGGCGCGCCAATAGCGTCGAATTCGACCCCGACACCCCTTCACCGGTCATCGCCCTCATGGCCGACCAAGAGGGCCTCGACGACATGGGCGCCACCATGCGCCTGGGCAGCTACGACTGCGAACTCGTCGACGACACCCGATCGGCCCGCATCTACGGCGCCCCCACCATCTCCGAGCGCCACCGCCACCGCTACGAGGTCAATAACGCCTTTCGCGACCAACTCGAAGAGGCGGGCCTCGTCATCAGCGGCACCTCCCCCGACGGCGTCCTCGTCGAAATGATCGAACTCTCCGACCACCCCTGGTTTATCGGCTGTCAGGCCCACCCCGAGTTCAAGAGCCGCCCCGGCCAGGCCCATCCCCTCTTCGCCAGTTTCATCTCCGCCTCCCTGGAAAACCGCTCCTCCTGAGCCCCGCCATGGGGGGGCAAAACGCCCCCCCTATCCGCACCCAGGGTGCGACATCACCCCCATATAACCTACCTTTGCGCGGCCTACCCCCCGATTTTTTGGACACCTCTATTCCACCCACACCACATCGGCGATGGACTCTTCTTGGAGCCATTGAAGATCGCGGTAGGTCTCCATGCGCTGGCTCTGCTCCCCGCTGGTAGATACGGGCACCACGGTTAGGATCTCATCCGGCGATAGACCCCGCTCTTCCAACACCATGGGGATGCCGAAGCGGCGCTCCATATGGCCTCTTCCCACCACCAAAAACATCGCGTCGACCTCTTCCAAAGCCTCCAGCGTTGCCTCGGCCATCGCCGTATCCCACACCATCTGAGCGGCGAAGAATCGATCCAGGGCCTCCTCATCGACATCGCCGTGGCCATGAGCCCCCATATAGCGGCTTAAATGCTCCCGATAGGCCTGGGCCCGTTCGCTCTCCAGCGCCAGCGAGGGCAACTCTTCGGCCCACTGCTCATCGACGCCCTCCGGGCCCTGCTGGCCCACGGCGCGCACCAACTCCCGAGGGGCATTTAGGCCGTAGAGGCCCAGGCCCTGCTCACGGGCCATGCGCCACAGCGGCGCATAATACGCCGGATCCACTCCCCAACGGGTCTCCCACTCCACGGCCTCCAGGAATTCCTCTTCCTCTAAATTGCCGCCAATATAGTCCTCGACGTGGGCCTGAAAGCGGGCCTCAATCATCTCCAGGCCCACCCCCAGGGTGCGACGATCCCCTTGGTCTATGCGCTCCAGCAGTTCTTGCTGCCGATCGTGGTGGTACTCTGTGCCGTGGGACTCGCCGACGATGATCACCGTCGCCTCCAGGGCTTTTGCCTCCAACTCATCGAGGCTAAGCGCCTGGCCGCTGTGAACGTCCCATAGACCGGATTCCAACTGATGCTCCGTCGGTGGGCCATCCTCCACCGGGGTCGCCGATCCACAACCGACGGCCCCGATGAGGGCGAGACTCACGGCGATGACTCCTGGCCACTGCCAATTCATGGCTCAATCCTCGAATTCCTCTTCCAGATCGACGCCGTTGTCGTCCTCTTCCTCTTCCTGCTTTTCTTCCAATTCTTCCTCGGTGACCTCGATCTCCTCGGGTTCACCGGTGGCCGAAAGCGATCCAAAGCGGCTTCCCAGGGCGACGTATAGATTGCCCGTCTCCAACTCCGGGGTCCCCACGGGCCGACCCGTCGGCCCATCGTCGAGGTTAAACTCATCGGACTCCGGGCTTCGCGGATACCACTGGTTGAACCCCACGCGGCCGTAGAAGGCGCGATGCTCATTCATGTGGCGACGCACCTCCAAAAATGGCCGCAACATCACGAGGCTGGAGTCCATCTCGGCGTCATTGCCGTCGGGCATTTCCGCCGTGATATTCATGCTTCCCAAGCCGACCCCCATGCCCAGCGCCATCTCCCAGGCGCCATCGCGTGCCACATAGGCTGGCTCCGCGCCCACGTACCACCCAAAGAGGGAGGGATCGCTCTGAGCGGCAAATAAGACCCCGCCCAGCACGGACACCCTCAGATTCTCCAGCACCCGCGATTCCGCCACCAGATCAACGTGATAGGTGCCGCTGACATCGAAGGACTCGTTATCGTCTTCCAGGATGTAGCTATTAAAGCGCTCCAGGTCGGTGAAGAAATAGCCCACCTCCACACCACCGGCAAACGTCGGCGCAAAGGGCTTTTCGATGATCGTCGCCTCGGCTCCCTCCTCGGCGTCATCGACGTCTTGGAGCGCGGCATCGACGTCGCCCCAGACGTCGCCATCCTCGTCTTCCACTTCTTCTTCTACCTCTTCCTCGAACTCCTCGGCGTCGGCTTCTTCGGCCTCCTCCGCGGCGCCGGCTTCCTCGGCCTCTTCTTCTGCGGCCTCCTCCGGCTCGTCACCGGGCTCATCGTCATTGGCGTCCGCCTCGGCGGCTGCCACCGCCTGCGCGGTGATCGATGCCGCAGTTGGCTCCTGCTCCGGACTCTCCTCGGCCTGCGCCGACGTCGCCGCCAGCACCAGGGCCGAAGCCACTGCGATTCCCATCCATTTCTGCGTCGTCTTTACCATCATCAGCGCTCCCGCGAAGTTCACAGGCCAATAATCCATCTCACTTCATCTACCGCGAATCGTACATCAATCAAAGGGCCGCCCATCAACCCGAATCACCGTCGGCCCATCGCTCTCCATAAATCTCCTCATCGGATAGCGTCCCTCGCACCTGCCACAACCCCGGATAAGCTCGTCGATTGAGCGTGGAATTGAGGTAATCCACCCCCGCCGACCCCCCTGTACCTTCCTTGGTTCCGATGAGCCGCTCCACGACGCGCACGTGATGAAAGCGCCACAGCAACAGATTTTGATCGTGCTCCACCAGGGACTCCGAGAGGGTATATAAGTGATAGCGCTCCTCCGGATAGCGATAGAGCTCAAAGAGCGCCTCCACATTTTGCTCCACCAATGACTCCGGTGTCTCTTCCTCCTCCGGGGGAATCGCCACCTCAAACCCCTGGCGCTGCAGCAACTCATAGAAGGTGGTTCGAAGCGACGGCTCCTCTAAGCGCCGCTTCAATCGGGCGGCCTCCTCTTTCTCCTGGCGAATATGCTCCAATAGGCTTCGGTCTCGAATCCCGCTCAAAAACTCCAACTCCCGGAACTGGATGGACTGAAAGCCACTCGCCGGATTGAGCACCGAGCGAAAACGCAGAAAATCGCGGGGCGTCATCGTCTCCAGAATATGGATCTGGTTGACCAATAACTTCTCGATCTTCAGCACCCGTTTGAGCAACCGCGAGGCCTCAAATACCTCGTCGTTCTCCATCGCCTGCTGCATCGAATCCAATTCAAAGAGCACCTGCTTAAACCATAGCTCGTAGGCCTGGTGAATGGTGATAAATAGCAGCTCGTCGTGGGCTGGCGGCTCCGACTCATATTGCTGGAGCGATAGCAACTCCGGGATTTTCAAATACGAATTATAGGTCAGCGCCTCGTTGCCTCCCTTCGAGGGATGCATTGGACAGCCCTTGGATTCCTCGTTGTCGCTCATGGCCTATGCCTTATCAAAGTGACTCGATTTACGATGATTCGCCGTCGCCGAAGGTGTCGATCACATCGGCGATGGGCCTCAAAAAGATGGCGCCCAACCCCTCCATAAGCGCCAGCAATTTCGGCGCTTCCCCTTCCAATTCTTGGCCCAGCAACTGGACGCGTGAAAGGCAGGCGTCGATGGCCTCCAGACTTCCCTGAAGGGCCCCTTCACGCACAAATAACTCCCGTGCCCAGGCCACATCCTCGGCCGACGTCTCCTCCCTCGGAGCCTCCAGACAGGCCCGAAGCCGATCGGCCTCCTCGCCGGGCTGCCGCCCCTCCCAATATTGCACCACCAGCGCCGAGATCTTCCCCTCCCTGATATCGCCACCGACCTTATCGCGCCCCTTCTCTCCATAGAGATCGAGAATATCGTCTTGGATCTGAAATAAGACCCCCAACTGGCCCGCCATCCGACCCAGCGTCTCCAGCACCGGCCCCTCCATCCCACAAAGCCGGGCCGCCCCCACCACGGGAAGGGCCATCAACCCACTGGTCTTCCCGCGCACCATGGCCTCATAATCGGTCCAATTGGCCCCATCGAGGCCCAGGGCAAACTCCCGCTCCTGACCGGCGATGACCTGCAAGACGTAGCGATTCATCTGCTGACCCACGCGCCAAAGCGTCTCCTCTCCGGCCTCCACACGCCCCAGGCAAAGAGGCGCCAGGTAGAGCATGGCGTCTCCCAGGTTGATCGCCCGCGCCTCACCATAATGTGCCCACACCGTCGGCTCGCCCCGCCGCCAACGATCCCCGTCCTGCAGATCGTCATGGACCAGGGTAGCGTTGTGGATCAGTTCGCAAGCCGCACCAAATCCCAGCAAGCGCCCCGGCTCCTCGCCCAGCGCCTCGGCGACCATCAGTGGCAATAGCGCCCGGATGCGCTTGCCCCCGCTTTCCCACTGATAGGCCAACATCTCCTGCAGCGGCGTGGCATCCACCCCCTCCTCCTGCACCACCTCCTGGATCAACGCCCACATCGGCGCCATCCATCGTTGGCGATGCTCCGCCACCTGGTTCTCTATCTCGCGATTTGTCGCCATTTAATCGTCCTGTGTCTGATCGTGGGCTCGCCAAAAATCGCAGCATTTCCCCTGAATATCGGAGTCCACATAGCCCTCCACCCACCGGCTGACCTCGCATAACCGCTTTCGGGATACCCCCGCATCGGCCCCCATGGAGCGCAGCATATTGAGCAAATCCTCACTGGCCACATTGCCCGCCGCTCCCGGTGCATAGGGGCACCCTCCGAGGCCACCCACCGCCCCATCGAATAATCGCACTCCCACCTCGTAGGCCACCAGCGCGTTGGCCAACCCCATCCCCTGCGTATCGTGCAGGTGAAGGGCCACCCGGTCGGCGCCGAAGGCCTCCACGGCCCGCCGGCACCCCTGCCGCACCTGCGGTGGATACCCGGCACCAATGGTATCGCCCAGAGAGAGATGATCCGCTCCCATCGCCAATAATTGTTCCCCCAGCTCCATGACCTCGTCGAAGTTCACATCCCCCTCATAGGGACAGCCAAAGACCGTCGACAAATAGGCTCTCACCGCCAACCCCTCCGCCTTGGCATCGCCGATGGTCGCCTTCACGGCCGCCAAACTCTCGCCCAACGAGCGATTCAAATTGGACTGATTATGGGCTTCCGTAGCCGACATAAATACCGCCACGTGGTCGACCCCGGCCCCCAGGGCCCGTTCCAAGCCCACCTGATTGGGGACCAGCGCCCAATAGTTGACCCCATCGCGGCGCTCAATTGCCTGAGCCACTTCCTCCGTCCCCTCCATTTGCGGCACCCATGCAGGGTGAACAAACGCCCCGATCTCCACCTCCGTGACCCCCGCCTCCACCAGGCGCTCCACCAGCTCCACGCGATGCTCCACCGACACGATGGTCGCCTCATTCTGAAGCCCATCGCGCGGCCCCACCTCGAAAAACCGGATCTTTTCCGACATGCTCATCCATCCTTATTCTTGGCCACCGCCTCACCCGCGTCGCTGCAACTTAGAGCCGCCTTAAATCCACTGTCAACGTCACCCCCCTCGGCGCCGTCCCAATCGCCGGGCTGCGTTGACAAATTCGCCCCAACTTCCCTACATTGTGCCGACCTTGATTGGGCGACCCAGCGATGGACCGGGGGCGCACCCGCCCAACCCCTTCGCCACCTCAACAGCTTCCTCGACCGAGGGTTTTCGACTTGGCTCAAGACGTATTGGTAATCCATCACGGCCTGGCCCTGATGCTCTGCGAAGACGCGGCAATCCTGGAGGAAACCCTCCAGGCCATCGACGACCTCGATCTGCATATCCGGCGCCTCGGAGCCCGCGGGCTTTTGGTCCCGGCCGACCAGATCGATCGCATCCGCACCACCCTTCACGACGAGGGCACTTTCCCCCGCCTGGTCGGCGAGATGCCGACCGCCGAGGACCCCGAAAGTGACTCCGACACCGACCCCGAAGCCGTCGCAGAGGAGGCCATGTGAGCGACTCCATCGAACGCAACCGATCATCCCATGGGCCCCTGACGGAGGCCGAACTCCTCGGGCTCTTGGACCGCGGCTATGCCGACGCCTCCCGCCGCTTCTTCGCCCGCACCTGGGACGTGGAAGAGGAAAATATCGAGGCCGTCGCCCAGGCCGTCTCCGGTGATATCGGCCGAGATATCGACCTGACGGCCCTGGAACCGACGGCTCGCGCCGTCTTTGGCATCCTCGCCGAGCGGGGCGGACGCGTCCGCGGCGAAAACCTGCGCCGCGACCTGCTTCTCCGCGGCTTTGGTGAATCGCGCGACACCATCCGCAACCTCATCGTTCGCGGCTGGCTGGTGGCCCTTCCCAACCCCGGCGAACACGCCTTTAACCTCAACGAGGTGCTGGAACAGGAGGCCTTCCTCCAGCGTGATCTGGCGGTCTTGAAGACGACCTACGACCGCTTTGATGACCTCGCCGACGACGAGGTCTTGGACGCCCCGGCCTGGTCGGAAGCCAGCATCGACGAGCTGACCACCAGCACCAAGGACCTGGAGCTCAACCTCCTCCACCTTTGCTCCTTGATCCGTCAGGACCCCCTCAAGCTCAATAAGGATGGCACCCCCAATCGGCGCAGCCTCGGCCGCGTCGCCCGGGGCGTCACCATGCCCGGCTACCACGGCGAGGTCGCCGGCGACCTGGACCTCCACGACGCCGAGCATTTCGACTACCTCACCTTCATCGTCTCGTTGGCCCGGGAACTCCAGCTTCTGGTCCCCGGCGACGACTCCGTCTGCCGCACCGATGACAAAGCCCTGGAGCGCTTCTTTCACAGCGACGGCGCCGAGCGCGACCGTCGCCTCCTGGACGCCCTCCAGCGCCTCCGCTTCTGGAACGAAATCGACAGCCTCCGCCTGTCGGAAAACGCCAGCCGTAACGTCGACGAGGAGCACTTCTCTCAGCAGGAATCCACCGGCCAGCCTCTGATCGGCGCCCGTGGCTTCGTCGTCTCCGTCTTGCGGCGCGCCCACTTCGATCAATGGGTGGCCCTGGACGCCCTGGCCCAACTCTGCACCCAACTCGACCGCCACTACCTGGAGCGCACCCTCTCCCAGCTACGTCGAAAACCGGATCCCGACGAATTCATCCGCGCCGTCCTGGAGCGCACCCTGGTGTGGGCCGGCATCCTGGAGCTGGGCTCCGCTGCCGAAGACCAGCGCCTGGCTCGATTGACCGACCGTGGGGCGCGCGCCCTCGGCCTCGACGACCACGTCGAAACCCCTCCCGAGGGCGGCTGCCTTATCGCCCAGCCCAACTTCGAGGTCATGGTCTTTTTGGAGAACGCCCCCATCACCGTCCTCCATGAGCTTTATCGCGTCGGTGAGCGCCGAAAGCTCTCCGATCGGGTCGCCACCTTTCAACTGGTCGCCGAATCCGTTCAACGTGGTTACGCCTTGGGCGCCGACTCCGACGCCCTTATCGAGCTGCTCAATGAGCACGGCCACGCCCCGTTGCCAGAGGCCGTCTCCTTTGAACTCCAAAACTGGGAGCGCGTCCACCAGCGCTTGACCATCCACCTCGGCGGCGCCTCCCTTCGCCATCCCGATCCCGAGAAATTCGACCTTATCTGCGGCCAGCTCGAACACGACCTGCGCGACAGCGACGCCCAACTCATCCGCCTGGGGCCCCGCGACGCCTTCGTCACCGACGCCACCGCCGAACCCATCGAGCGCACGGCCTCCGCCGAGGATGCCCTCATCCTCGACGCCCTGGGCGCCCCGCCACGCTCCTTCTATTTCGTCGATCCCTTAGTGCTCATGGTCGACCCCTACGAGTTGGACGTCGCCACCCAGGTAGAACTCAAGGAGCTGGCCGTGCTCCTGGAGGATGAATCCTCTCCGCGCAACCAATTCTGGGAGCTCAAGCCCCAGCTCATTCGCCAGCGCTTTCCCGATCGGCCCCTGGAGGCCATCGCCGACTTCCTGGACGCCCGTTGCGATGGTGGCCTCCCGGCCGCCCAATCCCTTCGGTTGCAGTCCGAATTGCAATCGCCGCCCAAGATCCATATGGAGTCCGACGTCACCGTCCTTACCTTCGAGGACCTCGACGCCGCCGAGCGTTTCAAAAACCTCTCGGAAGCCCCCGACATGATCGCTCGTCGTCTGGGCCCGCGCGCCTTCGCCATCCACTCCCAGCAGGTTCCCCTCCTGGAGGAGATCCTCGACGAGCTCCACCTCGAGAAATCGGCCTCCCTCTTCGACTGACCCCTCAATGCCCCCACCGGGGCCACAGCCTTGAAATTAGTGGCCATTTACAGTCTAATTTTAAGGCGACCTTTTTTCCCTACTACCACGCTTCGAGGCCCCGGTGGAACGCCTTCCCTACTTGCTCGTCCAGGTATTCCTCATCACCTCCTTAATGGTGATCGCCGGCTGCGCCTCCGCCGACGACGATAGTGACGAGCCAGACAACCAACAGCAAGAGCCCAACCAGCCCAATAATAATGACGTCCCCAACAATAACGACGTCCCCAATAACGACGAGCCCAACACGGGCAACAATAACAATAGCTCCCCCGACTGCGATGACTGCGGCCCTCAAGAGGTCTGTACGGCCGGGGGCTGCGTCAATCCCTGCCAGGAAGACAATATCGAGTGTGGCACGACCACCTTCGACGGCGAGACCGTCGATTGTGGAAGCTGCCCCTCTGGAGAATGCCAATCCGGCCAATGCCTCGATGTCTGCGACGCCTTCGTCACCGAGTGCGGCGACATCACCTGGCAGGGCCAGACCTATTCCTGTGGCGACTGCTCGGGCTCGCGCTTTTGCCACAACAACGCCTGCATCGAGAGCGGCGGCTTCCGCGACATCGTCGCCGGCCGCGACACCACCTGTGGGCTTTGGCCCAATAACACCGTGCGCTGCTGGGGTGGCAACGAATACGGCCAACTCGGCAATAATGACCCTGACGGCGATCCCTCCCCTTCGCCCCTTTCGGTGAGCACCATCAACCACGCAACAACCCTCTCCAGCCTCAACCGCCACGGCTGCACCATCGAGGAAGACGACTCCGTTCACTGCTGGGGCCGCAACGAATCGGGCCAACTCGGCGGGGGCTTTACCTCGGAGGGCGAATTCCTCCCGGTGGACACCGATCTCTCCGGCCAACAGGTCAGCGCCGGCGGCTCCCATACCTGCGTTCTTCTCGACAGCGACCGCCTCTCCTGCTGGGGCAATAACTCCGCCGGCCAACTGGGCCGCGGCACCAGTGGCGCCCAACCGGAACACGATAAGGAGCGCGTCCAACGCATCGGTGGCAGCGAATTAGACGCCATCATCACCGCCTCTCTGGGAAATACCCATAGTTGCGCCCTGCGCGACGACAACCGCGTCTGGTGCTGGGGCACCAACCGCCACGGCCAACTGGGCATCGGCAGTTCGCAGGACGGCCACTTCCACGCCGAGCCCATCAACGACCTCGACGGCGTCCACCGCATCAGCACCGGCTTTGACCACTCCTGCGCCATCGCCATCGACGGAGAACTCTATTGTTGGGGTCGCGGCGGCGATGGCCAACTGGGCAACGAAGCCACCTCCAACGCCTCTTCACCCGTCGCCACCGACCTGGACTCGCCGGCCATCGACATCTCCACCGGTCGCTATCACTCCTGCGCCGTCGTCGACGGCGGCGACGTCTACTGCTGGGGCCTCAACGACGAAGGGCAGATCGGCCACTCCGACGTCGGCGACGACGTTTATTTTGACGTGCCCCAACGCGTCGACGCCCTCGACGATCACGACATCCATCGCGTCGCCGCCGGCGCCGGTCATAGCTGCGCCATCGATCGCGACGGCCAGGCCTATTGCTGGGGCCGAAACGACCAGGGACAACTGGGTCGCGGCGACACCTCCGCCACCCCTGATCCCACCCCGGCGCCGGTCTCTCAATAGCCCTTCCATCGCGCTGAACACTTGCCTTCACGCTCATTTCGCGCTCTATTGGGCACCCCTTTTTAGTCATAAGCTGTCCCGTTCCACGGTGTCCCCATGTCCCATCGCCTCTACGACCCCACCCTCGCCAAACATGTCGCTCAGGACTGCCGCCAACGATGGCAACTCGATGATGCCCTGATGGCCTACGATGACCTTGCCTTTCGCGGTGCGGAAGACGATCGTCCCGTTCTCCACCTGGAAGATGTCACGGGCATCCCCTTCGTCGACGGCGTGCCTGGCGTTGAGGAATACCAGCATCGCGCCCGCGTCCGCGCCACCGACGGCGATCTCTTCGCCGCCGGCACCCGCCCTGCCGAAGGCTATGAAGACTATAACCAACAACACCTTCAGCTCGGGGACACTCGGTTTATCTATGCCTCCCACCCCGACGATCCCCGCGCCGTCGCTCGCGCCTGCGCCCAGACCGACGCCTTCAGCACCCTATGCGATGTGGCCACCGACCGCGGAGGCCTCCTCATTCACCCCTATATGGCCATCGACACCGTCTGGCAGTTGGCGCGCAAACTGCACCGTCACACCGATCAACCCATTTCCGTACTGGGCCCCCCAACGCCCGCGCTGTGGGTCGCCAACGACAAGTCCCATCTCTCCCACGTCGTCTCTGAGGCCCTATCGCCGGACTGGTTGGTCCAGACTAAACGCAGCAGCGATCCCGACACTTTGACCGACGAACTGGCCTCCATGGCCCGTCGATGCGACCACGTCGGCCTCAAGCGCACCCGCTGCGCCTCGGCGATGGGCAACGCCGTCTTCGACGCCAGTGAGATCCGCCAGCAGTCGCGCGACCAGCTCCGCCACCAGGTCGACCACTTCCTGGAGCGCACCCGCTGGACCCCCGACGAGGACGTCCTCGTCGTGGAGTGGCGCCCCACTGACATCTCTCCCTCCACCCAGCTCTGGATCCCACCCATCGACCAGGGCGAACCCCGCCTGGAGGGCGTCTACGAACAATTGCTCGAGGGGCCCGAAAAGGTCTTCCTCGGCAGCCAGCCCTCCACGCTACCCGACGCCGTCAATCACGCCATCGCACAGGCCTCTCTCCAGGTCAGCGCCGTCTTTCAAGCCCTTGGTTACGTCGGTCGCTGCTCCTTTGACTTCATCATCACCGGCGACCTCCACGGCGACTTCCAGGCCGCCTTCACGGAGTGCAACGGCCGCTGGGGCGGAACCTCCACCCCCATGCACCTCGTCGATCGCCTCCTCGACTTCCCTGAAAGCCGACCGGACTATATCGCCACCGACTACTATCTCCCCGATAGTCACGCCGCCATGACCTTCGGCGATCTCCGTCAGGCCCTCGATGAGCACCTCTTCGATCCCCTCACTGGCGACGGCCGCTTCGTCCTTTATAACGTGGGGCCCCTTAGTGAATGCGCCAAATTCGACATCATCTCCTTCGGCGACGATCCTGAAGACGCCCGTCATGGACTCCAGCATATCCTTCCCTCCACCCTCGGTTTTGATCCCCCCGCTTAGTTGCAAGTGATTTGCACTTGAATCTTGGCCGCCGATGACTACTCTTCGCCCCCCGGCATCGGCGGCCACCAGGCCGTGCGCCGGAGTCCTCGACGAACCGCGTCCCCCTACGAGTCAATCCTTTGAAGAGCCAGCCCCACACCGCAGCGGACACCATTGAGCCCACGGCTGCCCCCGCCTCCCACAACCACGAGCATACGCGTTGGGATCAACTCGGCATCGCCGGATCCCTGCTATGCACCATTCACTGCGCGGCCACGCCCCTGCTCATCGGTTATCTCTCGGTCGCCGGCCTGGGTTTTCTGGGCGACGAACTCATCCACCAGGTATTGGCCGTCCTCCTCACCGCCATCGCCCTCCTGGCCTTTATCCCGGGCTGGCGCCGACACGGCCGCACCGCCATCGCCCTCGTTGGAGGCGTTGGCGTCACCCTGATCCTGTCAGCCAGCTTTCTTCTCCACCCCTTTGTCTCTCATACCATGGAGACGGTGATCACCGCCCTGGGGTCCGTCATCCTGATCGCAGCCCATGGACTCAACTGGAAGTTGAGCCAAGCCAGCGGCTGCCAGGATGACTGCCCCTCTTAATTCAGGTGCACAACCCGTCGCGCACGCCCCGCAAGCAGTGCCAGCGCTCTTCGAGCTTCGTGACGTACCAACCCTCTTCGCCGTGACTCATGCTCACCCGCATGTCCATCCCCAGCATGGCGTCGTCTTTCACACCCCATCGCAGGATGATCCCCCGAGCCTCATCATCGCCGTCCATCCGGACCCGCTGGGTCATCTCCCATAACTCCGTGCCCAATCCCTGATCGAAGCGCATGGCCTCCACCACCCGATTCAGCACCATGGAAGGGCTTCTATACCCCTCCTCCTCGGAGGCCAACTCCTCGGGGATGTCGCGCTCCGACTCCTGCCAGGGCGTCGTGGCCGGATCGCTATAATCACTGTCTTTGCCCCGATGCTTGGCCGCGTCCATCCGATCCTGGGCGGTGAACCCCTCTTCGCTCCACAGCTGCGAGTGGGCCAATACCCCTTCGCGGCGCGCTTCCTCCAGGCCCGACGTGTCCAGTTGCTGATCGTCGCCCACCTCTTCGGCTTGCGCCACCTGACCGCCGGGCGCGCTCTCCTCTTGCGCTGCCTCGCCTTGCTCATCAGCGGGCTCCACCTCCTCGATGGCGTGGCCCTCCGCCTCGTGATCCGGCGCCTCCACCTCCACGGGCTGCGCCGTGCTCTCCTCTTCTTGCTCTTGCCCATTTGTCGTATGGCATCCGGCCAACGCGGCCGCCATGGCCACCACGATCACTGCTCTCCACATCTTTTTCATCATTTATCCCATTGTCAGATTAATGCTCGTTCACGGTCGTTGGACACGCTCGATACGGATTTATTCGTTTTCCACTCGACGAAAATGACCGATATACTCGATATTTCCCGCCGGGCCATGCACCGGTGAATCCCGGCCCGCGACCAGACTTAGCCCCATCTCCTCCAGGGCCTCGATCACCTCTTCGATGACCTCTTTTCGCACCTCTTGATCCCGAACCACGCCGCCCTTCTCCACGCGCTCCGGGCCCGCTTCGAACTGGGGCTTGATCAACGCTATCACCTCTCCCTGGTCTGTGAGCAAGTCCAGCGTCTTCGGCATCACCAATCGAAGGGAGATAAACGAACAGTCGATCACCGCCAGATCGCAGGCTTCGTCCACCTTATCGGTGTCCAGGTGGCGAATATTTACCCGCTCAAGGACCTCCACCCGATCGTCCTGGCGAAGCTTCCACGCCAATTGACCATACCCCACGTCGATGGCGAAGACGCGCCGCGCTCCTCGCTGAAGAAGGCAGTCCGTAAATCCTCCCGTGGAGGCCCCAATATCGGCCACCACCATCCCCTGGGGGTCGACCTCAAAGCGCTCCAATCCGGCCTCCAGCTTCAGGCCCCCTCGCGACACATAGGCCAGATCGTCTCCCCGCACCTCGATGGTCGCCTCCCGATCGATGGGCGTCCCCGCCTTATCCACCCGCTGATCGTCGACGTAGACCTCCCCGGCCATGATCCGCGCTTTGGCCCGCGACCGCGAGCGCACCAACTCCCTTTCCACCAATAATTTATCCAGCCGTTCCCGATCGCCCATCCTCAGCTATCCTCTGCCTCTCGTTCCTCAAATGCGTCCCGATCGTAGCGATAGATGTCGGCCAGGAAATTCGCCCGCCCCTCATCGTCCACGCGCACCGTATAATACTCCAAGAAGATCGGGACATGGCGATCCAAAAAGATGGGGTGATAGTCCTCGTCGGCCAAGATCTGGTCGATATCCACATCCTCCAATTGACCATCCAACTCCAGAAATAGCTCCGACAACTCATAGGGCTTCTCCAGTCGGATGCAACCGGCACTAAATCCTCGGACCTCGGACTGAAATAGATGGCGCTCCGGCGTATCGTGCAGATAGATATTGTCGTAATTGGGAAAGATGATCTTGACCATGCCCAGCGAATTAAACTCGCTGGGCAACATGCGCACATATTCCCAATTCTCGTTGCCCGGGAACATGACCTCATAATCGTTGGCCTCGTACCACGAGGGGACGCGATCCCCATCGGTCAACTCGGCGTCCACCAGGTACTCCTCCCAATCCAGATAAAAAAGGCGCCCGGCGAGCACTGATCCCTCTCCCGTATCGACGCCCATCTCCGAGGCCAAGGCCTCGATTCGACCGGACTCGAAGAACCGCTTGGTGACGTGGCGTTCTTGGGCCTCGTTGTAGACCTGGTCTTCATACGTCCAGGTCTCCAGGGCCTCCGAGAGCCGCTCCTCCAACAGCCGCTGGGCCTTGCTATCGGCGTCCTCAAATTCGATCGGCGACTCCTCTTCGGTGTCCAATTCCACGCCGCCGGCCGCCGCCAATGCATTTTGATCGAGCAGCGACTGCTCCTCGCTCTCTTCCGATGCCTCTTCGGCCTCTCTCTCTCGCGCCTCCGCCTTCTCCTCGGCTTCTCGGCGAATATCGCTACGGATGGAGGCCAGGCTGATCTCCGACGGCTCAAACTCCTCGCCCTCTTCGACTTTACGCGCCATGGCATCCAGCTTCAGGGCGTATTTCTCCTCCAGGCTCTCTCGCACCTGAGGGGTGATCTGTTGGGCCCGCAACCGACGGGGCACATTCCAATAGGGATTGAAGGCCACACGGTCGATATAGGCCGCCATCGGCGTCGGCGTTCGGTTAAAATACTCCTCCTCGTCCGTCATGGGGTTCATCCCCTTTTCATTGCTGCCCACGATCGTCTTCATCCGCTTGATCCGCTCCTGCTCTTCGTAGACCTCAATGCTGAAGTCCGGGATATTGACGAAGGCATATCGGTCGCGCTCATGCTCCACATTGCTGTCGCGCCACCGATCCAGGTTCAGCTCGATCTGGGCCAAGCGCCGCTCCGCCGGGATATTGAGGCTATACCAGAATACCTGGTGCGGCCGGCCGGTGACCCGCAATTGGTGGGTCTCCTGATAGGCCCGGACAGCCTCCGTCAGCGCCTCATTCCAATCCTCATCCATCCCCTCTTCTTCATCATAATATCCCTCGATCTTGAGCCTCTCCTTGAGATCTGCCACCACCGAGTGGGTGCTCCCCGGGCCGATACGATCGTTTCGCTCCACCTCTTCCCAGCCGCCATCATCGACGATCTCCTGGTAGCGCCGATGCTCCTTGACCAGGCCTGCATATTGGGGATGCGTCGGCTCAATGGCCCCCACGCGCTGCGCAGGATCGTCGCTCTCGAAGACCTCCCGGATCATGGCCTTTAACTTCTCATCGAGGATCTCGATCTTGTTTTCCTCGGCCATATCCTGAGCCAGGTTGGCCGCCTCTCGCCACACCTGCCCTCCCCGGAAACGGCCCCACTGACCATCGGGTCGCCGCCCCGAATCCTCCACGTCGGGATCGCTATAATAATCCCAGTGGCGGGGATGGACGAACATCTCCTTGATGCGGCTGTAGCGCTGCTCGTGCCCGTATCTCGCCAACCCCTGGGCCAATAGTACCTCCACTTCGGCGGCCGCCTCCGCCACCTCACCTACCGTTGCCTCGTAACTCTGCACCGCCCCCTGCAAGCGCTGACCGGCCTCTCTCTCCAGGAGATCCTCCGTCAGAGCCAGCCACACCTCCTCGGTGCCCTCAAACCCCTCTTCGGGCTGCTCCATCAACCACTCCACGGCCATCTGCTCTTCGTCGGCCTGGGCCTGAAGGCCATCAAATTCCTCATAATCCGCCCGCATCCCCTCCCAGGTGTCCAGCGCCTCCTCGATGGCTCCCCGCTGATAGGGCTCCGGATCCAGATGATGATGCTCCAATTGTTGCAATACTTCCCATACGGCCTCTCCCGCCGCACTCAACCCCTGTTCGTCGACCAGCGCCGGGCGAAATTCGCGCTCGTCGTACACCGCTTCCAATAACTCGGCGATCGGGAGGCTAACCCGCGCCCGGGCTTGCTCCTCGGCCCGTTGTCTCAACGTGGCCTCGATGGCCTCCCCCTCGGCCGCCGCCACTGCCCGCTCCTGAAGCTGGGCCTCCAACCCCTCGGACCACTCCTGGGCATATCTCTGGGCATCCTCCTCCTCCAGCGTCGCCTCTATGCACCCCAGGCTCAGCGCCACCGCACCGACTATCGCCACTTTTGCTAGCTGTCTCACGCCCATAATTCGTCTCAATCACAAGGGGTTAATATCGCTCTCATTTACCCTGATAGTCCTATCACGTCTGGCTCCCCATTCGCCAGTAATGTCCTGGGAAGTCCCCCCGGTCTTATCGCTTCACTCCGTCGCCAACCCGCCGGGATATAGCAACGTCGAATAGCTCTGAAGAAATCGCTGCTCCGCCTCTCGCCGGCGCTCGTAGGCTTCGGTCAGCGCCGTCAATGCCTCTCGAAGTGAGCGACCCGTCCCCCGCGTCATCTCTTCATTGCTCGCTGGCATCTGGGCGATAAACCGGTCCACCGCTGCCAGGCCCCGACGCATCTCTTCGCGGAGCTCCACCACGTCTTCGGTGTCCTCGCCACAGATGCGCCGCACTCGGGCAAATACCTCTTCTTCCTGGCGATGCTGGCACAACTGAAGCAGTTGCCTCAATCGCAGGGCCGACGCCGCCAGACGGTCGACCTGCTGTCCCAGGGGATCGCCTTGACGGTCCAGCCTGATCAGGCGTGCCACCCTCCGCTCCATCTCCTCGATGGTCCCGAAAATCTCCATGTGGAGATACGTCAACTCGTTGATCACGCCCATGATGACTCCTCGTGGTCTTTGGACAAAGTACCCCTCCCAACAGATCAACCTCTCATCGCCCTCTCTCCATTCCCCGACTTGTTTCCCTTCCTCCCACCGCCGCTTGCGTCCCTCGCCGGACCGCGTATTTTCATAGGCCCCAGGCCAATGACTCCCCGCTTTGAGGTCTCGACCGTGCCTTCTGATCCCCAATTGACCGCCGACGCCCTCTTCGATGGCGAATTGACCATCTGGCAGCACGCCGACGGCTATCGCTTCGGCCTCGACGCCCTTCTCCTGGCCTCCGATCTCGTCGACCTTCCCGACAACGCCACCGTCGTCGAACTCGGCGCCGGCCAGGGCGCCGTCGCCCTCAGCGTCGCCCACACCCACCCCGATTGGCATATCGTGGCCCTGGAGCGCCAGACCTCGCTCCTCAAACTTCTCCGCCGCAATGTCGAGGTCAACCAATTGGACAATGTTCAGGTCATCGCCGGCGACCTCCGCGACCACCGTTATCTCCTCGAGCCTCACAGCGCCGACCTCGTTCTGTGCAACCCTCCTTATTTCCGTCCCGGCGACCGCCGACCCAGCCCCAAAAAGGAGCGCGCCGCCGGCCGCCACGAACTCCACGGCACCCTGGCGGACTTCATCGCCGCCTCGGCCTATGTCCTCAAGCAACGCGGCTCCATGCAGATGATGACCCCGCCCCTTCGCCTCCCCGATGTGCTGGACGGTCTCCAACCCACGGATCTTCGCCTCCAGAGCCTTCGCTTCTACCACGCCAATGCCACCAAAGACGCCTACCTCATCGACTACCGCTGTCGCCGCGGCGGCGCCCCCGACATGGCCGTGCGCCCTCCCCTATATATCTACCAGGACCAGGGCATCTACACCGACGAGGTCGCCCGCCGCATCGGGCGTCGCCGACGATGAGAGCACTGACGCCCCTGGCCATACTACCCCTTCTATCGCTTTTGGCCTGCAGCTCCCTGCCGCCGGCCGAGCAGGCCCACAAGCAGGGTCAACAGCGCGTCGCCCAGGCCGTCGGCGCCGCCACCGAGGCCGTCGATCCCTCATCACCGCACCCCGCCCTCCTGCGCTTTAATCCCTGTGACTGCCCAGCCCCGGATCACGAACTCCTGGCCCACGGCCGGTGGACACGCGTCGTCGTCGATGCCGACCCCCACCTCCAGGACGATCTTTCCCGGCACCTCTCTACCCTCCACGCCCGCCCGGGCCTTCACCGCGCCCGCGTCACGGGCTACCTCGACGGCACAACCTCCCCGGATGACGCCCCCGACGGCGCTCCGACCTACCCCCGCTTTGTCCTCCTCGATATCGCCCCCGAAGATCGCTAAAACCCGCACCAGACCTGCCTCTTGTCGCACCCACGGTGCGACATCAGCCCGGCGTTTGGCGGGCCTCTGCGCGCGGATCGTCCACATCGATCCCGTAGCGTCGCTCCAACCCCTGCCCCTCGGCGGCCACCGAGCGCGAGCGCACCAGCTCCTGAAGCAGTCGCTCCATACGCCGGCAGGCCTTGAGCATATTGACCGAATCCGACGCATCGATGCCCTGGTCGCGGGCCACAAATTCGGCCACCGTCGGCCGCCTCACCAGCGCTGACGGCGCATTATTTAAGAAATTATTGATAAAATTAGCCGCCCTGGACACCGTCCAGCGGCCCTGGCGATAGCACCGACCTTCGTTGGGCAAGACCCATTTCGATGACAGCTCGGCGATGCGCTCCATGCTCACCAGATAGGCCTGGGTATCCTCCAGCCGGTCCGGCAATCCGCTCATCACCAGATCGCCCGACATCAAGAGCTCTTCCTCGGCGTCGTATAGCGCCATATGGCCTGGGCCCGGTCCTCCGCACCTCATGACCTCAAAGGCGTACTCCCCGGCCCGAATCCGGTGCCCATTATCCAAGGGGATCACGCGCCATTCCCTGCGCAACGATCCATCGTAATAGGTATCGATGGCCTCGGCGGCCGCCGCACTTTCGAAGGCCTCCTCATGGTCGCCCAACTGCTCGACCATCGCCTCCCAGCCCTCGCGGCGCTCGTCGATATAACGACCATAATCCCGGGGCTGACGCATATCGGGGCTGCACACAAAGAGATCGGCCCCGGCAAAGGCATTGGCACCGCCCAGCACATCGGCACGCCAGGACGTCGCGATCACTCGATCGATGCGTTCCCGATCGACGCCGATGGCAGTCAGGCCCTCCATCAGCTCCGCTCGCTGCGCCGGGTGACCGGCGTTGACCAGTGCCGGCGCCGACCCATCAAAGAGATAGCAATTAACCGCCCGTCCCAGACCCGAATAATCCCCGGAAAGACCAATGCGGTAGATCTTGTCGGCGACCTCTTCCACGCCTCTGAGGTCGCCCGTGCCACTCATCAAGGCTGCTCGCTTGCGTGCTAAATCATCCATGATAGGAGAACCTCAGCTCATAGTCGCATAGATAGAATACGTCCCCCTCCTCGATCTTTTTGGACTCGATGCGATTGCCCCGATACTCCACACCATTGGTGGAGTCCAGGTCCTTGATATAATAGGTCCCGTTGCGACAGATGATCACGCAGTGCTTGCGCGAGATATTGCCGTCGCGAATCGTCAAATCCGTCTGCTTGCTGCCGCGACCGATGACGTATTTGGGCTTGTCGATGATATAGCGGTTGTTGTTGAACGACAGGTAGATCAGCGCCTGCCCCCTGGGCGAGGCCGGCGACCGCGACGCCTGCCCGGAGGCTCCCGGTGGCTGCGGCGGACGGGATTGCCCCGGCGACTGAACCTTAGAGGTTGGCGCCTGAGACCAGGTGCCGTTGTTGGTGTTGGGCCTCGGTGGGGGTGGCGGCGGTCCCTGAGGGCTCGGGCCACCGCCCATATTCCCACCTCCGGGCGCCAATTGCTGCGGCGACCGCGGCGCCGGCTCCGCCCCGCCGCCCACTGCCGGCACCCGTTCAAAGGTCCGATGTTCCCGCGCCGGTTGAGCGCCCTCGGCCGCCCCTTCTTCTTTGTCGCGGGCGTACTGCCGCATCGATTCGTTGATCAGGTAATCCATCGAGCAACCCAACTCCTGGGCCATTTGCTCAAAATGATCCCACAAATAATCTCGGCAGTAAAAACTGCGCAGGGTCTTTCGGTTCTGATCGCTCATCGCTCATCACCCATCGGGTAGAGAGGAAGGTCCGTTGGCCACTGTGTCGAAACATCGCGACCTTAACACACCCCTTTCCGGGATGTCCACAATTGACGCCCCCCTACCCATATCGACTCATTCGACGGTGATCGCCAGCACCATCAGACCATCATCGTAGCGCAGCCCGGCCTGAAAGAAGGTGCTCCCCGAGCTGGCCCGCAAGGTGGTGTCCAGCCGGCTCCCCAGCGTCAACCCAAGGCGCACAAAGTCATCCTCCACGCCATTGAAGCGGATGGTCAGTAAGTCCTCGGTGGGCAATTCGAACTCCGCAGCCCCACCTTTTTCGACCTGGTGTCTCTCCCGGTTGAGCTGGCGAAACGAGGAGTAATTGGTGATCCCCTGGCGTAGCCGGTTTTCCATGTCTTTTAATTCCTCGTCGATCTCATCGCCTTCCGGCGTGGCGTGGATCGTGCGTACCTCCACCGTGATGGTCTCTTCGGCCACCGCCATGGGCAGCCCCAGCGCCATCACCGTCGCCACCACTACCATCGCTATCGACCACCGCTGCCAACCCATCATCACCTTAGCCTCTTCGTCCGTTGCTGACCGACCCATTATTCTCTTCAGCCACGTTTAGCCCTCAAATGGGCCCTGGCAGCTCGTCGCGCTCGTCCTCGTCTTCATCCTCATCGTCATCGTCGAGCAACCACAGCACCGTCGGCGGCGCCTCGTCGTCTTCTGCACGGATCGCTGGCTGGTTCATGTCGAATTGGTCCGCCGTCTGAATCTCGACGTCGCCATCGGTTCCATGCCCCGCCAGTTGTGGCGAGCGCACCATCACCGACGAGCCCGGCGCCGACTCGATGGTATCAAAAATGACCACCCGCTCGGTGGACACCTCCGGCGTCCCGCTACCGAGGAGCAGCGGCCCCAGAAGGGCTCCGGCTCCCACCAAGATCACCGCCGCGGCCACCGCAAAGAGCGGTCGATGCCACACCTGAGCTGGCTCCTCGCGGCGCTGACGACGGTCCTCATTGGCCCGCTCCAGAGAGACCACCTTGCCGGAAGCCTCGGCCTCCAGCACTTCTTCGACCCCGGCCCAGACATCGAGGGACTGCTCTCCCTCCATCAATTCCTCATAGGCCACCTCCACGGCGCCCCCGACTTCCCGGAGTCCCTCCAGGCAGTCCGCCACTTGTTGCTCGCCCCCTTCCAGCCAGGCCTCCACCTGACGCTGCTCCGCGGCGTCCACCTCGCCATCGTGGTAGCGCTGAAGCATCTCGGTATGCACCGGCGCCTCGAAGGCCTCCACCGCCACCGGTGAATTGGGCGCCTCCGACGGACCCCCCTCCTCGGCGATCCCCTCGGCAATGCCTTCCCAGAATCCCTCGAAGTCGGCCTCGTCGCCCACTTCCAGATGCTTCAACCCCTGACTTAGCGCCCGCAACTCCTCCAGATAGGCCGCCACGTCCTCGCGCTCTTCCAACAGCCCGAGCACCACGGCTCGCTCCGTGGTCCCCACCTCGCCATCGTGAAAGCGCTCCAACAACGGTGCCAACTCGTCGAGGCTCTCCTCGACCAAGTCTTGGCTCTCAAAGGCCAGGCGCGTCCAGGTCTCCGCCGACGCCAGGTCGGCCTGCTCCCAGGCCGCCTCTTCCGCCGCCCGTACCCCTTCACCCAGCGATTCCAGCACTTTGATATACACCCGTGCCGCCGACGACTCCTCCAGCAGCGCCTTCGCCTCTTTGGCCTGACGCTCGCTGGCCTCACCGTCTACGAATCGCTGTAATAATTGGGCATCTTCTCGTTTCATTTTTCGCTCTTTCATCTCTCACCCCGCCGAGGGCTCCCCGAATCATCGCTGACCCGAGAGTGGATTAGTTCATCGGTCGCTTCGATCAGTTGTCACTGACTGCGCTTGCCGTTGAAGTAGACGCCTGCCTGATTCGATTATTCAAAAAAACCTTAATTCTTCTCTCTCCCGCGATCGCCACCACCAATACCCCTTCCCCCCTAGGCCATCACCCCACTTTCAGCTCATCGCCCACATACTCCTTGACGGCGTCCTGAAAGTAGCGCCGCGCGTGATAAAGTCGACTCATCACCGTCCCCTTCGAGATCGATAACACCTCTGCCATCTCGTCGTAACTCAGCCCCTCCACCTCCCGAAGAATCAGGATCGTGCGGTGCTTCTCCGACAATTCGTTGAGGGCCTCCAGCATCTTGGCCCGCAACTCCTTTCGCCCATATTCCCGATCCGGGTGCAGCCCCAGCCGTGAGGGCAGCAGCTCCTCATCGCCCTCCACCTCTTCGTCTTTTAGGATCCCATCGTCGTAGTCCACCTCCCGCTTGCGCTTTTGCTTGCGGATAAAGTCGATGCACTTGTTGACGGTGATCCGATACAACCAGGTGTAGAACGACGATTCCTGGTTAAAACTGTCCAGGTAGCGAAAGACCTTGATGAAGACCTCTTGGCTGACGTCCTTGCTGTCCGCCGGGTCCTTAAGCATCCCCATGCAGATCCCGTAGACCTTGCGCTGGTAGGCCTCCACCAACTCCTTGAAGGCCTGCTGGTCGCCTTCCTTCGCTCGTTCAACGAGTTCTTTTTCGCGTTCTTCTTCCACCGCTATCTCCATAAGCGTGGTCTGCCAGGGCACCGGTCGTGGATCGGATCCCTGACGAAAGGGGCGTCCTCGTCTCTTGCATCGGCCAGAGGCCACGGACGGCGTCGAGCTTCATCTGGCCAAAAGTCTACTGTAGCCCCCCCTTGCTAGCAACCAATCGCGCTTTCGCCAACCTGAAACGGCGTTGCCCATTTTGACAATCTTCGATCCCCTCACTTATAAGGAACGCCAATGAATGACACGGTGTCTCGATGGCGTCTTCTTAGACGCCTTGACCCGAGCGCTGACTTTTCGCTTTGTTACGATCCCGCGGGACCTGCCCGCCGGATTTCTTATGGTAGCCCGGAGGCCTTTAAATGGCGCGCATGAAAGTTGGGATCGTCGGAGCTGGAAGTATCGCTGACCTGCACGCTCGGGGCTATGAAGAGGACGATCGCGCCGAGATCGTCGCCATCTGTGACCGCGATGAGGACCGCGCCATTCAGCGGGCCCTGGACTGGGGCGCCAGCGCCTATTTTACGGACTTCGCTCAGATGCTGGAGAGCGCCGACCTGGACGCCGTGGAAATACTCACCCCTCATTACCTCCACGCCGACCAGATCGTGGCCGCCCTTAAGGCCGGCCTCCACGTCTCCGTGGAGCGGCCCATCGCCCTATCCATGGAAGAGGCCAATCGAGTCGTCGAGGTCGCTCAGTCCACCGATCGGGTCCTCCAGGTCTACGAACCCTGCCTCTTTTATAAACCCTTGCTCGACGCTCGAAACCTCATCGACGCCAACGAGATCGGCGACCCTACCTCCATTCGCGTCTCCATGACCATCGGCCGCGGAAACTCCGGCCTCTGGGACTTCTCGGAAGCCTCGGCCGACGACTCCCGATGGCGCTTCGAGCCCCAATTCTCCGGCGGCTCCCCCATGCTCTACGACGTGGGCTACCAGACCTTCTGCATCGCTCTCTTCCTCATCGGAAACGTCGAAAAGATCGAGGTCTGGCAGTCTACCACCGATGTCGGCGACGGACTCTCACTGGACGCCCCCACCGTCGCCATGTGGAAGCATTTTCAGCAGCAGTGCTTCGGGACGATGACCTTTAACTACGCCCCGGATCGCCGCATGCGCACCGACCACCACCCCCTGGAAGCCCAGATCACCGTCGAGGGCACCCGCGGCGACATCCACATCATCCGAAGCTCCGATCCCACCCAACTGGAGGCCCCCGTGGAGCTTCGGCGTGACAGCCGAAAGGTCGACTACGGCCAGCGAAATACGGCCTTTGAGGACAGCTTTATCCGGGCCACCAAGAATTTCATCGGCGCCTGTCTGGGCGACGACGATCCCCTCCTGGGCATCGGCGAAGCCCGCCAACTCCTGCTGCTGACCCTGGCCTACCTGGAGTCCTCTCGCCAGGGGCGCCCCGTCAATCTCCAACAGGGCTGAGTCAGCCCCAGGTCGGGCCCTCATCGCCGCCGCCTCATTTCCCCACGCGAGTCCCCCCTTATGGACCATCTTCGCCACGCCGCCACCGTCGACGTCGTCGACGCGCCGCAGCGCTACGCCGTCCTCCTAAACGCCCGCGCCCGCGGCTGGACCGGTGAGGTCCACGAAGCCGTTCAGCGCTTCGTCCCCTCCCGCGACCTCTTCTTGACCGACGATTTTCGCCAGGCCGAGACCACCGTCAAAAAGTGCCTGGAGCGCGACTACGACGTCATCTTCACCGGCGGCGGCGACGGCACCATCGTCTATCTCATCAACGCCATTGAATCCGCCATTGAGCAAGGCCTCATCGACCGGGCCGACGCTCCCCCCGTGGGCGTCCTCCGCCTGGGCACCGGCAACGCCATCGCCACCTATGTCGACGCCGACCCCATCGTGGAAGATCTCCAGCGAATCCACGCCGGCGCCCCCCTCAAGATCCACCACATCAACCTCATCGACGACGGCCAGGACCGCTTTCCCTTTGCCGGTTTCGGCTGGGACGCCCACATCCTCAATGACTACGATCGCTTCAAGGACAAAGCCCGGGGCACCGTCCTGGAGAAACCGGCCACCGGCGCCGCCGGCTACGCCATGTCCGTCAGCTCCATGACCATTCCCGCGGCCCTCCTTCGCGGCGATCGCATCGTCACCTTCATCAACCGTGGCCCCACGGCCCTGGAACTCGACGAACACGGCCAGGTCATCGACCAGCGAGGCCCCGGCGACATCCTCTATCGAGGCCGTGTCAAGATCACCAGCCCGGCGACCATCCCTTTCTGGGGCTTTGGCATTCGCATGTTCCCCTACTGCAATCTTCGCCCCGGCTTCTTTGAACTTCGCTGGTATAAGGGCTCTATCCCCCGTGTGCTTCGCGACCTCCCCGGCTTCTGGCGCGGCCGCGTCGAGCCCACCCTCCTCGGCGACTGGCTGGTCTCCCAGGTGGAGGTCCAGATCGACGATGAACCCATGGCCTATCAGGTCGCCGGCGATGCCGCCGGGTATCGACAGGGCGTCACCTGGTCGCTCGCCGAGCACGGCGCTCACCTGGCGGTGCCCCTCAAGTGATCGTCACCCGTCGCCTCCCCACCTCCGGCGGGATCAACGCCCCCAGCCCCAACCCCTCGACGCCCTGGGCGTCCCCACTGCCTCCCGGACGCAGGTGCTTCTCCAACTGCGCCTGTCGGCGCTTAATGGGCAACATCAACCCAAACTCACCGACGCTCGCCACCTGCAGGCTCAAGCGCGACAACAGGGTACCGGCCTTGCTCCACGCCTCGTTGGCGATCGCCACATCCACCCGGAAGAGATCGCAGATCACCTGGGCCTCCAGCAGATCGTCATCCTCCGTCTCCGCCAATAGTGACGCAAAGGCCCCGGCTTCCACCGCGAAGTCGCTGGCCACCAATTGCAGGTAGATCAGGTGGGCACGAGCGCTGATATCTCGGCCCCGATCCTGGCTCTCCCTTGCCAATTTCGCCGCCTCGTCGATCACCTCCAGCGCCGGCCCCAACTGCCCCTGATCAAATCGGGCGTATCCCAGGCGTATCTTGGCGTTAAATAGCAGGCGCCGATGGCCCACTCGCTGCCCCAGCTCCACGACGTGCTCGTAATGCTCGGCCGCCAACTGCTGGCGATCCGTGGCCAGGTAGATGTCCCCTAAATGAAGCTGAATCCGAGCCCTCTCCACGGGCTGCGTCCCTCCCCCGTGACGCCCCAGGGCATCGATGAGGTGCATCTCCGCCTCCTGGCATTCGCTGAGCGCTGCCATGGCCTTGGCCAACCCCAGCGGCGGCCCCACATCGCCGTCGATGCCCTCCGCGCTGGCCACTGCCTGGGCGCGCTCAAATTGGGCTTTCGCCGCCCTATAACGCCCCTGGGCATAGTGCGCATAGCCCAGCTCACACAGGCAATCGACCACCTCGTGACCCTGGCGTCGATCGGCGAGCAGCTCTTTGGACTCCTCCAAGCACTCAATGGCCTCCAAAAACCGCGCCTGCCGCACCAACACCTGGCCCATATAGCGGCGCATCCGCGCCTCCAACACCGTCTCGGACAACCGGCTGGCCTTGTCGATGGCCTCCAATAAGATCCCCTCGGCGCGCCGCGGCTTGCCCAGCATGATGCAGCATCGCCCCGTCTCGCCCAGGCTACTGATATAGGCCCGCGCCGACGACGTCTGACGATATTGCTCACAGGCCCCCTCAAACCACTTCTGAGCCCTCTGATAGCGTTCCTGGGCAAAGGCCAACTCCCCCAGTAAATGGTGGGCCCCGGCCCGCACCGCCGACTCTCGCGGCTCTGCCTCTTCAATGGCTCGACGCAAGGCGTCTTCCGCGGCCCCATATTCGCCCAAGGTCGCCTGAATCTCGCCCAGGCGAAGCCATGTCTGCCCAAAGGGCACTGACATCCCCGCCGCCTGGCGCGTGCTCATTTCCTCGGCGATGTGTTGGAATTTGAGGTAATACTCTCGCGCCAGATCGAGGTCAAACCGGTCATAGGCCTTATCGCCGGCCTCCAAGCACAGTTGAATCGCCCGCTCGTAGGCCCCGCCCTTGATGGCGTGCTCGATGATTCGGCGCCGATGGCGTCGCTCGGGGTCCGGCTCATACTCCAACAACAACTTGGACACCCTTCGATGGGCCTCCTGGGCGTCGTCTCGCTCTTCAAACGCCCTTCGCAATGACGCCGTATATTCGCGATCCGTAAACCGCATCTCCGTCGGCGTCAGGACCACGATCCCAAACCGCTCAGCATACTCCAGAATAGAGCTCATCAACCGCGTCTGCTCCATCGGCAACAACCGAGGATAGACAAACTCCCATAAGTCTCGCGGCACCGCCCGATCATCGAGCTGTGCCAGATACCCCATCACCGAATCGAAGGCCTCCATGACCGCTTCATCGGAGCCCTCACTCTCCTCCTCCAGCGTCATGCCGCCAGGATCGGTGGTAAATAGCTCCAGGCGCTGCGTCGGCTGAGCCGCCGATCGACCTTCGTCCGATGAATCCTCCGGCTCCTCCGCCTTCTCCGGCTCCGCCACCGCCCCATCGGCCAACTCCGCCCACCGCTGGGCCTCGGAGTCCACTTCAAACCCATCGGGCAGCGATGGCACTACCCCGTGATACGAGCCCCCCACCCCCATATCGCTCTCCAGCGCCAGGCGACGCTCGCTGCTCTCCGACTCCCGCACTCTGTCGGCCTCCGCCGGGCTCACGATATGCAGGTGATGGGCATAACTTTTGGGCGCCTCCAACAGCGTCTCCACATAACGCAGCAATCCCGGCTGACCTCGAAGCGCCTCTGGATCCACCGTCACGGCCACCAAGATCGACGCCGGTCGTAGTCGCAATTCGCGGATCAAGCGGACCAATAGCGCCAGGATCATCGGCTGGGCGTACTCCACATCCTCCACTGCCCAGATCAACGTCCCCAGCGATGTCGCCCGCCTAAAGGGGTCCATCAGCCGTCCAAAAATAGCCTCCCGGCGCGATACCAACTCCCGCAGCGGATCGCCCTCCTTCTCCTCCTCCGGCCGCCCCCATTGGACGGCCCTTGGCTGACGGCTCTCCGAGATCAACTCGTCGACCACCCGCTCCACCTCGGCGACGCCCGGCGGTGACGGAAACTCCGGCTCCAACACCTCCGCTCCCTCCGGGTCCTCGCTGCGCGAACACCGGTGAATCACATGCACATCGGAGCGATTCATATGCTCGCTCAAAAAGGCCCGCAGCACATTGCTCCGACCGACTCCAGCCCGCCCTCGGATCACCGCCAGACGCACCTGTTGCAATTCCTTGACCCGACCCAATAGCCGGTTTAGCGCCTCTAACTCCCGTGCGTAATCCGGCGCCTCCTCAAGCTCTCCAGACGCTGATTCCTGCTCATCTTCCGCGGTTGCTCCACCAAAATCGCCCAGCTCTCCCGGACCGGCCACTCGATGACGAGGCCCGTAGAGATCGGCCTCGCTCTCTTCCTGATAGACCTTGAACTCCGGTCCCATCAGAATGGACAATAATTCTCCGGCATCTCGTATCCGTCCCTTGGGATCCTTGATGGTGGCGTCAAAGATCAGTGGACCAAAGGGCGACTCCTCAAATCCCTCCGGCAAACTCAGCGGTGGATCGTTGACCTGACGCAGCATCACATCCATCGGGCTGACCTCATCGGCATAGGCCGCCCTCCCCGTGATCA
>CAZMJS010000018.1:15512-50612 GCA_964566695.1 uncultured Bradymonadales bacterium | reverse complement strand
AGACGGGCCATTGGCAATTCACGGTCCCCCCCGGGACGAAGATGGCGGTCAGCGCGTTCGATACGATCTAAAACTAAACACCGCTTCCCGGGGGCCAATGGGCTCTGGCGCGTGCCCCCTGAAATAACAAAAGGGCCACCGGAGCGTCCGCCCGGTGACCCCTGCCAAGACGATTAGCCTCAGTAATGCAGTTGAAGGACGCCCAGGGCTCGGGCCTCGCTGGCGCTGGCTTCCCAGGTGGCGTCGTCGCGAAAGTCCTCGCCATCGACGGGATCCTCGAGGGTTCCGCGGCGCTGGCGATATTCGCCGACGAGGCCAAAGCGAAGGTTGTCCACCGGAAGGGAGGCGAAGGCCCCGAGTTGATGGATGGAGACCAGGTCGCTCAGGGGCAGGTAGTCGCGCTCGCTGTCGGCGATCTCCTCTTTGAAGCGGTCGGCCCGGTCGATGGAGCGAGAAGCGTGGACGCTCCAGCTATAGTGCAGGTGGGCGGGGTCGAGATTGAGCTCCACGTCCAGCATGCTGGAGAGGCCGATGCCGTAGTAATAGCCCTCTTCCGAGACCACGGTGCGCGGGGCGTCCAGGCCGGTCTCGTCGTGGTAGGTGGGATAGGCCATGGTCTCCATGATCTGGAAGTCCGGGGTCAGGCCGTAGCGGATGCGAAAGTCGGCGTGGGTGGTCATCCAGTTGGCGTCCAGGCGAAGGCCGGGAAAGTGGACGAGGCCGTAGCGGTCCAGGAAGTCGTCGTAGCGATGCTGGACGTGTTGAAAGCCCATGCCCGTGCCCACAAAGAGGGAGGTTCCCGTGGTGTGGCCGGCGGTGTCGTCCATGTCCTGGCGATAGTGGCCGGCGAAGTCGAGCATGGCGCCGAGCTTCCAGTCGTGGACGTCTTCACCAAAGGCGATGGAGGCCTCGAGCTCGGTAAAGAGGGGACCCGTGACCCAGTCGTTATGGGAGCCGCTCTGGCGGTAATCGGGCAGTCGCGAGATCTCGCTGGCGCCCAGGAGGTGGGCGTCGCCGCGGGCGCCGTCGCCGTCGCGCACCGAGGAGACAGCGCCGCCGATCTCGAGGTCGAAGCGGCCGAAGGTGTCGGTGGGCAGGCCGCGGTCGTCGTAGCCGTCGGCGTAGAGGCGGTCGTGGCCGTGGATGCGGTCGCGCAATTGGGCGGGCAGGCCAAAGACCCAGGCCATGCTCCGGTTGAGCCGGGTGGGCTCGGCGCGGCGAAAGTACTCGCCCATCTGGATATAGGCCTCACCCAGGGGGACGCCGCCGGTGGCGGTGTGGATCTGGTCGTTGATGCTGAAGACCTCCATATGCTCGATGGCCCCTTCCCAGACCAGGGAGGTCAGTTGGGCGGTCAGCGCGGAGGCGGCGAGGCCGGCGGAGCTGGAGCGGGCGAGGATGTGGTAGCCGGCGCCGGCCATGGGGTGCAGCGGGCTGTTGAGGACCATGACGTTGTCCTCAAAGCGAAAGCCGTCCAGGCTCTTCCAGCGGTCGCGCTGGCGGCGAAGGACGCGTCCGTCGACCTCTTCGTCGGAGGTGTAGATGCCGGAGTAATCCCAGTCGACGATATTGGTGTCCTCGTCGGTGACGTACCAGATGGTGCCACCGGTCAGGGCGAAGGCCTGGCCGCCGAGGAGCCAGCGCCAGCTCGTGGAGCGTTCATCGGTAAATTGGAAGCGCTCTTCGTCGGCCGCCGGCTCCGGAAGGGCCTCTTCGGCCTCGTCAGCCTCGGTGGTCTCCTCGACGTCTTCGATATCGTCGATCTCGACGGTCTCATCGACCTCATCGGCTTCGTCGACCTCGTCGGCCTCGTCGACCTCATCGGCTTCGTCGACTTCGTCGGCCTCGTCGACTTCGTCGACCTCGTCGGCCTCTGCCTGAGCGACGACCATCTGGCTCGGATCGTCAAAGGAATCGAGTTGCTCGTCGCCTTCCTCGGCGGCCACCGGGGCGCTGAGAAGGAGGCCGGCAACCAGGGCTGCGATCATCGACGGGACGTGACTACCTCGGTACTGCATACCACTCCTTTGGACATCGGATTTAGCAAAAATCAGGGGTGTTTACACGATCAAAACCAGCCCCCATTTACTGATTAAGGGCTGGTTTTGCAATGGCCTCAATGGCTTAGCTTAGTTGTCTATGTCAGGGGCATAGGGGGTCACCGGTGCCGTAGTGCTGGATGTCGACCACATTGTCCTCGATGGTGGTATCGCTGGAGACATCGACGCAGCCGTGCTCGTTGGTCATGTCGGCGAGCCCATGGTGGTTGTCGACAATGACGCTACCGTCCAGGAAACGGAAGAAGCGGGGGTTGATAATATCGATGCCGCCGCTGGTCGTGGCGCGGAGGAAGACGCCGGCGAAGTCCTCGTCGTCGTGGCCGATGACCTCCGTATTGCGCAGCTCCAGGCTGCCGGCGACGGTGATACCGTGGTGGCTATTATGGGCGATCAGGGAGTCCTCAATGACCATGCCTTGCTCGCTGGTGACCTGGTGTTCGCTCTGGAAATAGCGGACGGCGCCGGCGTTAAAGGCCTCGTTAAGAGTGGTATTATACTCAATGGTAGAGCCGACGATCTCCAGGTGGTGAGTGGCGGCGTTGATGGCGCCGTACTCCCAACCCTGGTTGTCGCCGATATAGGAGTCGATGATCTGAAGGGAGTTGTCGTCGACGGAGTTGATGGCGCCGCTGGAGAAGACGATGGGACTCTGGATGCCCGGTCCGTCATCGGGGTCCAGGCCCCAGCCATTGCCCTGGAGGTGGACGTTGTCGAGGAGGGCGTGTTGGAAGTCGCCGTCGCGAAAGTAAAGGGCACGCCGGGGGCTGTCGTTGATCGCCAGGTCGCGAAGGACGTACTCCATGGAGGTGTCGCTATCGGGGTTGCTAAAGGAGAAGACGCCGTCGCTGAAGGTATCGTCCACCGTGTCGGCGCGCTGCAAGACGGTGCTCTCGGGGCCGGTCCCCTCGATGGTGATGGGCCGCTCAAAGGCGATCTTGTCCTGCAGGATGATGGGATCGGCGCCGGGGACGAAGAGGTCGGGATCGAAGCCGATGGTATCGCCTTGCTGGTCGGCCACCCATCGAAGGCTACCCGGTGGGGGGTTGTCGACGTCGTCGTCGGCGTTGACCACGCCAGCGTGGACGGTGATGGCCAAGTCCAGATCGCCAAATTTATCGCCTAAGGTTAGTTCCACGACCTCCGTGCCCACCGCGTCGTCGGCCATCTCGAAGGCCAGGTAGCGCTGGCCCTGGAAGATGTCCTCCACATAATCGACGGATTGGACCATGGAGTCGTCGAGGTCGGCCTCCAGGGTCAGCTCCGAGGAGTCGTATTGCGTGTCCAGATCGAGTTCAAAGGTCTGGCCACCCACGGTGTATAGGGCGTCGTCATGGGGGCTCAAAAGCGAGGGCTTGTTGCCGACGTAGATCTCGAATTCCACGCTGTCCGAATACCAAGAGCCGTCGTCCAGAAGGTGGTCGATCATCAATCGACAGTTGCCCCAGCAGGCGAGGTCCCAGCCGGTGAGGGTGACGGCGTCACTCTGTGAGACCTCCCAGTCGGGGTCGGGGTGGTTAAACGGAAGGTCCCACTGGTCCGGTGAAGGACCGGAGACCTCCCAGGCAAAGGTGATCTCCTCATCAGGGGCCATGATCACGGGCTCATTGCCCCCGTTGACGGTGGCGAATTCGATCACGGGAAGGGAGTCCTCGATCAGGAGGTCCAGATCCCAGTCCACCGTGCCCTGATCGTTGGACACGCTCAGGGTGTAGGTCAGCTCGTCGAGGGTGTCGAGCTGGTCCTCGGTGGCCGTGATCCCGGCCGATCCCGAGAGGTCGACGGCCCCTACGTCGGGCGAAATCTCGACGTCCAGGCTGTCGTCGCCGTCGACGCTCCACTGGAGGGTCGACGAGGGTTGGTCATGATTGATGGTGGGAGGCGAGGCGCTAAAGCTTGCCTGCACGCGCTCGTGGATCAGGGTGGCGGAGGTCGTCTCGTCGGCGTCGACGTCCAGCGAGGTCAGTCCATCGGTATAATAGAGGTAGTCGTTGTCGGCGTCATAATAGCCAGGGGATGCCAGACTATAGGTGCCAGGGGCCAGCCACAGCCCGCCCGGTTGGTCGACCGTGGCCACCGTGGCGTCGCTGTCGTCGATGATGTGCACCGTCGGGGGCTCGGGCGCCAGGGCGGCGACGAGGTTCAGGTCCAACCAGCCCTCGACGCGGCTATACTGGAGGGTGTGGTTCGTCTGGGCACCGGCGTCGACGTCGAGGTCGATGACGGACCCGTCGACGGCGAAGGTCGATCCGTCGTCGTGGGCGAGGGTGTCGGCGGCGCTGACGCTATAGGTTCCGGGGGCCAGGTGGGTCCATTGGGCAGCGCTCTGGTCAAGGGTTTCCTGGAACCCGTCGGGGCCGGTGATGGTCGCCAGGTTGGTGCTGTCCAGACCGTCCATGGGGGCGGCCTCCAGGTTCAGGACACCCGTGGTGGGGGCGTAGGCGATGGCCCGGGTCTTTGATTGGCCCGGGGCCATATCGATGCTCAGGGCGTCGGCGTCGTAGTCGTAGATGGAGCCCACCGTGGGCTCGGGGGTCACCGTATAGGTCCCGGGGTACAGGTCTTGGAGCGTGGTGGGAAAGGAGTCATTGATTTGCCAGGTCTCCCCCTGGGGGCCCTGGACCAGTGCCGCGGGGCTGGACTGGGCGTCCATGCCCTGAGCCTGGAGGGTCAGCGTGGCCGCCGGGAGCGGCGAGACCTGGAGGTTGGTGGTGGCCTGGCTGGTCTCGCCGTCGAGGCCGGTGCCCGTCACGGTGACCTCGTAGTGGCGATCCTCCATGGTGTCGTTGGCCGGCACGTCGATGACGATCAGCTCGTCGTCCACGTCGACCTCCGGGAGGTCGTCGATGGGCGGTGAGATCGTCAAGGTCTGGGCGTTGATATTGTGGTGTTGCCAGTTCAACTCCACCTGGCCGCCCTCGTAGGGAAGGATAGAGGGGTTGGAGTCAAGGTTGCTCACCGAGGGCGGGGCCACGTGGAGTGACCCCGATAGCTCGGCGGTGGTCCCCAGGGGAATGGTCAGGTTGTCTTGCTCCAGCTCGGCGGTGACCTCCAGATCCTGGTAGTGCGACGGCGGCGTCAATTCGAAGAGATAAGAGCCGGACTCGTCAAATTGGAGGGGGTGAGAGGTGATGGACTCCGTAAATTCCACCTCCCAGCTCTGGGGGCCGCGGGCGATGGTGAGGGTGGCCGTGTCGTCGGCCAGGTATTGGGTGCCACCGTCGAGCTCCACGGTCAGGCTGGAGACGGGGAGGACTTCGTAGGCCAGGCGAAAGCGTGGTCGTTGGATGACAGGGACCTCCCAGGCGTCGGGGCTTCCGGCGTGGAAGGTGTGGACCAACCCATCGGCGTCGCCGATGGCCAGGGGCTGGGAGTGGCTGTGGTCCTCAAAATCGTAGAGGACGGGCCGATAATAGAGCTCGCTGGCGTCGTCGAAGTGGCCGTCGACTTCCAGGCGGTACTGGCCCGGGGGCAGGCACTCGATGTGGGCCTCCTCCTTAAATTGGCGCTCGTAGTCCAGGGCAAGGTAGTCCGGGTGATCCAGACGGGTCAGGGTGGTCAGCGACTCCTCCAAGGTGTCCGGTAAGTTGGCGGCCCAGCGAAGGGAGGTGCCCGTGCCGGCGGCGGTGAGGCGGGGGGCGACGAGGGTGCGACGGCCGTCGGATAGGCGGGCCAGATCGCCGTCGGTGGGCGTGATGTGGTGGCCGACGGAGAAGCCGTCGAGGCGCCAGATTCTTCGCACCCCGTCGTCGCCCTCCTCGCCGTGGGGCTCGTCGCCCACGTAGTCGATGGCCGTCGGTGAGTGGTCGTAGGCCCGACCGGGCTCCACCGTGACGTCGGGGTCTACGCCGTAGGGATCGTTGAGGTAGATATGGGCTTCCTCAAAGGAGGTGCAGGGGAGGATCGTGGCGTCTGGGGAGGCCGACCAGTCGCCGGTATAGGACTGGCCGCTCTCGCCCAGGGGGGCTCGGGCGATGAGGCGTCGGGCGTCGCCGACGCGGATCTCTTCGCTCCAGGAGGCAAAGGGGATGCCGGGCAGTTGGAGGCGAAAGCCGACAAAGCCGCCGATGCCAGCGTAGAGCTCCCACCAGCCGGCGCGTTCCAGCTCCACGTCGACCTCGACGAAGGCGCTGGCGCCGATGGTGGGGCCCGCCGTATCGTAGATCAGGGTGTCGATATTGGGGCCCACGCCGCCGCGCACCCGGTATCGCTCCAGGCGGTTGCTGATCTCGGCGTCGGGGTCGACGTTATGGCGAAGGATGGGGTGGAGGTCGTCGCCGATATAGCGCAGGCCGGCCTGAACGCTGTTGGTGGCTTCCACGTGCAGCGACAGCTGGCCCTCCATGGTGGCACCCACCTCCAGCATGGCCCGCAGATAAATATTGATGGTCACCGGTACGGGGCCCACCGTGAAGGTGATGGGGGGCAAGGGGAGCTTGACCATCGGGATGGACTGGCGATGGTTGAAATCCAGCTCGCCGTCCAGATCGAACCACAGCTCACCGATCTGGGTGACCGTGGAGGTCAATTCAAAGAAATCCAGGGTGCTGTTGATGATGCGGTGATCGAAGGCGAAGTCCAGGCCCAGGCAATAGCTTCCGCCGGCGGTGGCCGTGCCGTCGTCATCGTCGACGACGGAGATGTCGTCGACGGCAAAGCACAGGCCGTCGTCGGTCATATCGATGTCGAAGTCGAAGAAGGCGTTGGGCCCGATCAGGGCCTGGGCCTCCTCGGAGATCTGGAAGTCTCGAGCATCCAGGAAGGTGTCGACCTTGGCCTCCATGTCCACCAGAGAGGGGTCGAGTTGGCCGGAGTGGGCCACCGAGCCCTGGAGGACGAGGTCGGTCAGCGGGGCCCGCCGGGTCAATAGCACCAGGTGGTCGCCGTCGTGTTCAAGCGATTGGACTTCGCCCAGGTAGCCATAGGGCATCAGCTCGTGGGGCGCGAAGCTGAGGAGGTCGCCCTCTTGAAAGTCGCGCTCCAGCAGCGAGGCGTCGAAGCGAAGCTCTCGGGTGTCCTGGTATGGGTCGTAGTCATCGCTGTCGGGATCGCCGACGGCGATGTCCTGGACGTCGACCAGGGCCTGATGTTCCGGATCGTCGCTGAAGAGGCCGACGGCTCGATCGGAGACGTCGAGCTCCATGACCTCGTAGTGAACGTCCATGTGATGGCCGTCGTCGGCCAGATAATCAAACTCCACAAAGGAATCCTCGACGACCCAGCTCCGATCCTCACCGGCGATGGTCCGGGCCTCCAGGGTATAGGAGCCGTCCTCCAGGTCGGCGATGGTGTGGGTGCCGGCGTCGTGGCTCAGGTGGAAGCGCTCGTAGTGGGCGGGACCGCCGACGAGGACCAGCTCGGCGTCGTGGCCCTGGGGAACGCCCTGGACCTCGATGGTCAAGAGCCCCGGTTCGGCGGTGGACTCGTCGGCGGAGGAACAACCCGTCCATAGAAGGGCGATCAGCAACAGAGAAGATATAGCCCACCGGTGAATATAGCGCGTGTCGTGCATGGAGTTGTCCTGAGAAAAGGGGGGGCAGGTTGGAAAAGGGAAGCTTCATGGGGCGGTGGTCACCGCCCCATGAGGCGATGATCCGTCAGGGGCATAGATGCTGGCCGGAGCCCTGATGGAAGATGTCGACCTCATTGTCCTCGATGGTGGTATCGCTGGAGACATCGACGCAGCCGTGCTCACCACTTCGATCGTAGAGCCCGTAGTGGTTGTCCGTCAGGGCGCTGCCGTCGAGGAAGCGGAAGAAGCGGGGGTTAATGATGTCGACGTCGCCGCTGGTGCGGGCGGCGGCGTCGACGCCGGCGAAGTCCTCGTCGTCGTGGCCTGTGACCACCGTATTTCGAAGCTCCACGCTGCCGGCGGCGTTGATACCGCTTTTGGTATTGTGGGCGATGGTGGAGTCCTCGATGATAAGCCCCTGGTCGTCGGTGAGCGTGGACTCGGTCTGGACGTAGCGCAGGGCCGCCGAACTGGAGACGTCGCGCAGCGTCGTATTGTCCTCGATGGTGGTATTTTCCACCTCCATCAGGTGGGTCTGGGCATTGATGGCGCCGGCCTCCCAGCCCCGGTTGTCGCCGATATAGGAGTCGACGATGCGAAGGGAGTTATCGTCATCGGAGGCGTCGGTGCCGCCGGTGAAGATGATGGGGCTCTGAACCTCGGGGCCGTCGTCGGCGTCCAGCGCCCAGCCGTTGCCCTCCAGGTGAATATTGTCCAGGAGGGCGTGCTGAACGTCGGCGTGTTGAAAGTTCAGGGCCTGGCGCGGGCTGTCGTTGATCGCCAGATCATAAAGGGCGTACTCCATGGAGGTGTCGCCGTCGAAATTGGTAAACGCCAGGGCGGCATCGGAGGTGGTGTCGTCGAAGTCGTCGGCCCGCTCCAGGATGGTGCTGTCGGGGCCCGTGCCCTTGAGGGTGACGGGGTGATCGAAGCTGATGGCCTCGTGGAGGACGATGGGATCGGCGTCGGCGTCAAAGACGTCGGGATCAAAGCGGATGGTCTCCGGCTCTTGATCGGCCACCCAGCGAAGGCTTCCCGGTGGGGGATCGTCGACGTCGTCGTCGCCGTTGACCACGCCGGCGTGGACGGTGAGTTCGAAGTCCAGATCGCCGAAGACATCGCCCAGGGTCAGCTCCAGGGTCTCCGTGCCCACGGCGTCGTCGGCCATCTCGATCTCCAGGTATTCCTCGGAGGGAAAGAAGGAGCGCACGTAGTCGATGGACTCCACCATGGAGTCGTCGAGATCGACGTCCAACGCCAGCTCGTCGTCCGTGGCCGTGTCCAGCTCCACCGTGTAGGTCTGGCCGCCGATGGTATAGAGCTCATCGTCGAAGGCGTCGTTGAAGCTCGGTTCCTCGCCCACGAAAATCTCCAACTCGATGCCGTCGACGTGCCAGGAGCCGTCATCGAGCTCGTGCTCCACGCCGAAGAAGCAGTACTGCCAGCAGTTGATATCCCAGGCCGTCACCGTGTGGGAGCCGCTCATCTCCATGTCCTCCAGGGGTTCGAATAAAAAGGGCAGGTCCCACCAGTCGGGGGTGGGGCCGGTGACCTCCCACTCAAAGGTCAGCTCGTCTTCGGGGGCGACGATGGCGCTATCCGCGCCATTGACCGTGGCCCACTGGAGGACGGGCAGGTCCTCCTCGATGGGGATGGTCAGCTCCCAGTCCACGGCGCCGGCGTCGTTGGAGATGGTCAGGGTGTAGGTCAGCTCGTCGAGGGAGTCCAATTGGTCGCTCGTGGCGGTGATGGACTGGGTGCCGGCGAGGTCGACGGCGCCGATGTCGGGATCGAGCTCCAGCGACAGGCTGTCATCGCCCTCGATGTCCCAGTTGAGTTCCGTGGTGGGCTGGTCCTCGCTGATGGAGGCCGGCGAGGCGCTAAACACCCCGTCGACCCGCTCGTGGGCCAGGGCCACCTCGGTGGTGGCGTCGCTGTCGATGGTGATGGAGCTCAGGCCGGTGGTGAAATAGAGCTCGCCATCGTCGACGTAGCCCGGAGAGCTGAGCGTATAGGTGCCCGGGGCCAGCCACAGGCCGCCGCTTTCGTCGACCGTGGCGGCGCTACTTCCCCCGCTGTCCAGAATGTCCACCGTGGGGGGCTCGGGGGCCAGTCCGGAGCTCAACTCCAGCTCCAGCCACCCCTCGATGCGCTCGTATTCCAGGGTGTGGCTCGTCTGCTCGCCGGCGTTGACGCTTAGATCGAGGGTCGCTGACTCCGGGGCGAAGGTCGAGCCGTCGCTATGGGCCAGATCATCGGCGGCGTCGACCGTATAAGTGCCCGGGCTCAAGTGCGTCCACTGGGCGCTGGCGTCGTCCAGGGTCTCCTGAAAGCCGTCGGGGCCGCTGATGGTCGCCAGATCGTCGTAGGTCAGATCGCTTAAGTTGGTGGCGCCAAGGTTTAGGAGGCCCGTGGTGGCGGCGTAGCTGATGGTCAACGACTCGTTTTGACCGGCGCTCAGATCGACGGTGATGGGATCGGCGGAGTAGTCGTAGAGCTCGCCCGTGGCGTCGCCAGGGGTGATGGTATAGAGGCCGGGATAGAGGTCGTTGAGGGAGGCCGGGAAGTCGCCGTCGAGGGTCCAGCTATCGCCCTGGGGGCCGTCGATGACGGCCGTGGCCGTGGCCTGGGAGTCCAGGCCCAGGCTCTGCAGGGAGAGGCTGGCCGGTTGAAGGCCCAGGACCTGGACATCCAGGGTGGTCTCGTTGGTCTCGCCGTCGACGCCGTGGCCGATGATGGTCACCGTATAATCAATGGCCTCCAGGGTGTCATTGGCCGGAAACTCCAGGGTCGCTGACTGGGTCTCGCTGTCGAGCTCCAGGGGGTCACCGATGGCGGGGGCGACCTCGATGGTGTGGCCGTTGACGTTCTCGGCCTGCCAGGAGATGTCCACGTCGCCACCCTCTTGCTCCAGTTGGTTCACCGAGGATTCCGGGTAGCCCACCCAGGGGGAGCTCACGAATAACGAGCCCCCCAGGCTGGCATGATCGCCGAGGCTTAAATGGAGCTCGTCCGTGGCCATGGAGCCCGTGACCTCCAGGCCCTGGTAGTGAGAGGGGGGCTCCAGGTGAAATTGGTAGTTCCCCGATTCGTGAAAGCGAAGCAGGTGAGACGTTGTGTCCTCCGTAAACTCAACGTCCCAGCTCTGGTCTTCGTGCTCGATGGTCAAGACGGCGGGATCGTCGGCCAGGTACTCTGTGCCCTGAGAAATGGTGGTCGTCAGCTTGGTGACCGGGATATCCTCGTAGCGAAGCCGGTAGCGGGAGTTAATGGAGGGACTCATATTCCAGGCCTGGGCACTTCCGGTGGTGAAGTCGTAGGTCAGGCCGTCGTCGACGTCGCCGATGGCCAGGGGATCAGAGGAGTTGAAGTCGTCGTAGTCATAGAGGACGGGGCGGTAGTAGGTGTCCGTCTCCTCGTCGTATCGACTCTCCACTTCCAGGCGGTATTGGCCGGGGGGCACGCAATCGAGATCGACTTCGCCCTCCAGGGTCTCCTGCCATTCGTGGGATTGGTAATTGGGGTGGTTCAGGCGGGTCATGGTCGCCACCGCTGGATCCATGCCATCGGGTACCTCGGAGGTCCAGTTGAGGGCCGCTCCCGTGCCGTCGAACTCAAAGAAGTGTCTCAACAGGAGGCGATCGTCGGACCTCATCGTAAAGAGTACGGGGCTCAGCCCGATGGGGGTTCTGGGTACCTCGAAGCCGTCGACCTGCCAGGCGTGGCGTCGACCCTCATCGTCGTAGGGGATGGAGCCCAGAAACTCGAAGTCGTCGTCCTCGTAATAACTGGACTCGAAGAAGACCTCGGGTTCCCGGTTATAGGTGTCGTAGACATAGGCGCGGGCCCCCTCGAAGGTCGTACAGGGCAGTAGCTTTTCCTCAGGCAACATCTCGGATTCGCCGTAGTAGGTATAACCCCTGTCGCCAAAGGGGGCCTGATGCAGGAGGTGTCGCGTCTCGGCGACGCGTATCTCTTCGCTCCAAGAGATGAAGGGAAGGCCCGGAAGTTGGAGGCGAAAGCCGATGAACCCGGCGGTGCCGCCGTAGAGTTGCCACCACGACCGGGCGCCGACCTCCACTTCCAATTCCAAAAAGGAGCTGGCGCCCAGGGTCGGTCCCGCGGCGTCGTAGAGAAGGGTCTCGATATTGGGGCCAAAGCCACCGCGGATTCGGTATTCGTCGATGCGGTTGCTGATGCTCGGATCGGCGTCGACGTTCATGCTGAAGAGGGGATAGAGCTCGTCGCCGATATACCGAATGCCCGTCTGAATATTATTCTCCGACACCAGGTGAAAAGAGAGTTGGCCCTCCATGGAGGCGCCGACCTCCAACATGATGCGAACGTAGATATTGACGGTGACCGGCACGGGGCCCACGGTGAATGTGATCGGGGGCAGAGGGACCTTCATCATCGGGATGGACTGGCGTTGGTTAAACTCCAGTTTGCCGTCCAGATCGACCCAGATTTCACCGATCTGGCTGATCGTGGACTTGAATTGGAAATAGTCCAACGTGGTGTTGACAATGCGGTGATCGACGGAGAAGTCCATGCCCATGCAGTAGGAGCCGCCCGTGGAGGCCGAGCCCTCGTCGTTGTCGATGATCGAGATGTCGTCGATGGTAAAGCATAGCCCGTCGTCGGTGAGACCGATGTCGATGTCGGGCCCAAAGAAGGCGTTGGGGCCAAAAAGGGCCATGGCCTCGTCGGAGAGCACCAGATCGCGCTGGTCGTAGATGCCGTCGAATAGGTCCTCGGCCTCCACCAGGGCTGGATCGAGCTGGCCCGAGGTGGCCACCGATCCCTCCAGGACCACGTCCGTCAAGGGGGCTCGACGGGTCACGAGGACGATCTCGTCGCCCTCGTCGTCGATGCTCTCCACTTCGCCCAGGTAGCCATAGGGCAAGACTTCATGGGGGGCAAAGCTGAGGAGATCGCCCAGTTCAAAGTCACGCTCCAGCATGGAGGCGTCAAAGCGCAGCTCCCGGGTGTCCTCATAGGCGTCGTAGTCATCGCTTTCGGGATCGCCGACGAAGAGCTCTTCGGTGCTCAGGAGGGCGTCGAACGCCGGATCGTCGCGAAAGATGCCGACGGCCCGATCCGAGACCTCCAGCTCCAACTCCTCGTAGGCCACCGCCAACGCTTTTCCCTGCTCCAGTTCAAAGGTGAACTCTTGGAGCGGATCCTCGACGAACCAGCTCCGATCCTCGCCGGGGATGGTCCGAGCCTCCAGGGTGTAGTCGCCGTCTTCCAGGTCGTCGACGACCAGCTCGCCATCGGAGAGCTCAAAATGCTCGATATAGGCCGCACCACCGACGACGACCAACTCCGCTTCGTATCCATCGGGGACGCCCTGGACCTCAACGGTCAGAACGCCGGGCTCGGCGGCCGATTCGTCGGAGCTCGAACATCCAACGGCCATGGTTGTGATTAATAGGATACAGGCGAGTAGGCGATATAGAGAAGTCGTGGAGCCATTCATACAGGAGTTCTAAAGTCCGGTGTGTCCCAGGATACACCGGGCGGCTGAGCGCGAATTAGGTGTTCTGGTCAATGATAAATAATGTTTAGTGGCCGGGTAGCCACAGGGTCAAGGCTCATTTATGGCGAGGCGCCCTCGAGGCGCTGCAGCAATTCCTCGGCCCGTTGGCGTTCGTCGGCGTCCAGGGCGTCGGCGTCTTCGGAGTCCAGGAGACGCTGCAGCCGTTGGCGCGCTTCATCCTCGTCGCCGTCGTCCAGGAGCTGCTCGATGGCCGCCAGGCGCTCCGAGCCAGGTGGGGCTTCATCTTCGATCTCCGCCTCCGCCTGGGGCGGGGCTTGGTCCTGCGCCAATGGGGCGGCCCGGCCGATCGCGCCATCGCCCATCAGATCGTCGGCCTCGGCCATGGTGTCAAAGTTGGACTCGGCCTCCGCCGGGGGCTCTGACTCCGGCCGGGGACTGGGGGCCGATCGAGCCGGCGCCTCGCGGGCGCGTTCCGAGCGCAACGCCAACAACTCCTGGTGGGTTTCCTCCACTTGCTCCTCGGCTTCTTCCTGGGCGCGGGCCACGGCCTCCTCGGAGGTCGCCAGGGAGTCTCGATCCAGCGGGGATGTTGCGTCTTCGTCGTCGGCGGCTACCTCTACTTGCTCCTCGGTCTCCGCGATCGCCGGTGCCTCGTCGGCCACTGGCTCGGCGACTTCGGGCATCTCCTGCTCCATGGCCAGCTCTTGAGCTGGCTCCGCCGGGCTCTCCACCACCTCCGGGCTCCCCGGATCACTGAGCAAGATCCAGGCGACCCCGGCGGTCAACAGCGCCATCGCCGCCACGGAGAGGCTCCGCCAGGGCAGCGTCGGAAGGCCACCTTTTGAGGCCTCTCGTTGAGCCGCCGCCTGGCGGGATGCTTTCTCTAAAATCGAGGCTCTGAGCGCCTCATGTCGCACCCTGGGTGCGGACATCGCCTGATTTACCGCCTCCTTGTCGGCGACCAGCTCACGCCACTGCCCGGCCAGTCCTTCGTCTTCCTCGATGGCTCGACGCAACTCCGCGGCCTCGTTCGGCGAGCACTCGCCGTAGAGCAGATCCAGGAGGTCCTGTGTGCGGTCATCGGTCATGGCGTGGGGGACTCAACTTGGTGGATGATGGATACCCGGGCCCATCGGTGGGCCCAGAGCATTGTTAACGAAAGGGGGCGAAAAACGATCTATTTCATTTTCATATTCACGGGACCATCTGGGCTACCTCGTCGTCGTCCAGGCGGTGATCGCGAAAGTCCTCGAGCTGCTGGCGGAGCTTTTTTAAGGCGTAGCGCAATCGGCTCTTGACGGTGGGCACCGGCACATCGATGACGGCGGCGATTTCCTTGAATTTTAGGTCCGATATCTCTCGGAGCAAAAAGACCTCTCGCTGGTCTTCGGGCAGCGTCTGCAGGGCCTGTTGGAGGCGGTCGCGAAAGGCCTTTCGGTCGGCCTGCACCCCGGCGGCTGTGGCGTGCTCGTCGACCAGTTGCGACTGGTGATCGGCCGATGCGTCGTCGCCATCGCTGATCTTGTTTTGCAGGGAGTAGACGTCGGCCCGGCCGTCGCGACGTGCCCGGTCGATGCAGCGGTGGCGGGCGATGGTATATAGCCAGGTCGTAAATTTGGCCGTGGGTTCGTAGCCGTCGGCCGCCTTGATCACTCGCTCAAAGACGTCTTGAACGAGCTCGTCGGCGATGGCCTGCTGGCCGCAGCTTCGGAGGATAAAATGATAGAGGGGGCGGTGATGGCGCTCAAATAGAAGGGCGAAGGCCTCTTCCTGGCCCTCGCTGAAGCGACACATTAATGCCTGGTCGGAGAGCTCCTCCAGCGGTGGCTCATCGCCTTTGGCGCTCCCGGTGCCAAATAAGTTTTTGATGACGCCAAAGATCATCTGGGGCCGACCGTCGGGGAGACTCAGTGAAGTTCGATGCCTTCATCCCCAGTTTGAAGGAGGCGTCCCCAAATGGCCAGAGATAACCCCTGGCTCCAAATGGGCGCTTAGAGGGCGCGGAAGTGATCTTCCGAGGAGGGCAGGTCGCGGCGTTCGATCTTGGCGCGCGTCTCGTCGACGGTCACCCGTGGTGTGGGAAGATCTCGCTGGTGGGCGCCGACTATGGCGGCGTATTGCAACTGTGGTACGGCCTCGGTGGCCAGGGCGTCGGTCCATTGGCGAAGGGCGCTTTCAAACTCGCGGCGCGTCGAGCCTTGCAGAGCGGCCGGTGGCGTCGACGGCATGTCCTCGCATAGCGTCTGCCACAGCGCTTCCCAACGCCGGTCTTCCTCGTCCAGCGGAGAGGCGTCCAGTAGATCGACGCCCACCGCCAGGTGTCTCAGGGTGTCGAATACGGCGTCGAAGTGATCCTCGGTGATCAGGGCTCCGTGCTGAGGGGCGATGAGCTTTAGCGGTGCCGGAAGGTCCTCGATGGCGGCGATGGCCTGTTCCATCACGGCCTGGGTCGGCATATGGATCTGGTGAAAGGCCTTTAGATCGCGAAGGTTGTCGTCCTTAAAATAGAGCGACGCCGGCTCTTCGGGGTCCGGGTTGCTCAGCGAGGAGAAGAGATCGCCCGAAAAGAGCACCCCACACTGGGGCTCAAAGAGCATCGTCGCCCCTCGGTGGTGACCAAAGGGCGCAAAGATCGGATAGAGGGTCTGTCCGCTGGGTAGCGTCAGCCCCGAGGGATAGTCCTCCAGGGAGACGAATTGCTCCTCCGGCACGTCGTGATAGTTGTGGATGAGTTCCCCCGTATCATCGCTGGCCAAAATGGGACGTCCCTCCAACTCGCCCTGCAGGAGGGCCGCCACCGAGGCGCTGATATCCGGGTCCTGGTGGTTGATGGCGATGGCGTCCACCGCGGCCACCGATCCCAGCAGGGCTTCCAGCTTGTGGAGTACCACCTGAAAGTCGCAGGTCGAGGCCGGATCCACCAGTAGATCGTAGGTCTCGTCGCCTGGAAATCGGCGCACGTAACTATTGCAATATAATAATTGTCCCGGCGGACGGTCGCCGATCCAATAGGTCTCGGTGGCAATGGCGATGGGGTCGGTCTGGGCGCAATCGGTCATGGCATTCCTGGGTCAGGGCACGGGTCGGACCCATCACCATAGTCACGACATCGCTCCTGAAAAGCATCCCCTTGCTGCTACCCTCGCTCATTCGGGGCGAGGCCGGGGAATCATCGTCGACGCCGGCCGCACCGTCGTCGCCTGTGGGCCCTCCTGCCCGTCGGTCATCTCAAAATGGACATGGTCCCCCGGCGATAAGTTCTCGAAGGCCGTGTCCACCACCGCGTTTTCATGAAAATAGATATGCTCCCCCTCCATGGTCTGCAAAAACCCGTAGCCCTGATCGGCAAACACCCTGTCAATCCGGGCGATGGGCGCACCCAGGGTGCGACGTCGCCTTGATTTTTGGCGGCCTGAGCGATTTCTGAGCTGGCGCTCCACCACGGCGAAGGCCTGGCGGATCGCCGTGTAAGGATCGAAGTTGGGGCGACGGTGGCTGCGATCGTGGGAGGCGACGATGGGTTGTCCCGGGATGCTCAACTCGACGCGGACGCGATAGGAAATGGCGTCGGATTGCCCATTTTTGTGGGCCGCCTCCAGGGTCACCCGGCAGGCGATGATGTGGTGGTGAAAACGACCAAGCCGCTGGGCCCGTTCGCGGATCAGGGCGTCCATGGCGGCGCTGGCGTCGAGTCCTCGATAGGTGATCTCGAGAGGTATTCGCATCGCGGCAACTCCTTGGTGTTGAGGTGTGGCTGCGACGGCGCGATCACCGCCGCAGGATCAAACCTAAGCACCACCCTGGGAGCAAAAAATCGGCGGCGATACGCGTTGCCACAGCGATGGCATCTTGTAACAATGGAGCGCGTCAGTGACATTGCATCACCGGGCCCATGAGAGGCCTATGAATTCGGTCGTTTGATAAGGAAGCTCCATGAACAGCGCAGTATCTCCGGTTGTCGATCGTCTCCGGCTTCAATACGTGGCGATGATCGTCGCCCTGGCGGTGTGGGGGATGCTCGGCGGGTGCTCATTGATGGTCGACACGGAGAGCTGCAGCAGCGATGAGGACTGCGGTGGCGCCCAGGTGTGCACCGGGGGCGGGCTGTGCACGGAGGTCACAGCCCTTAGCTGTCAGCGCCTGACGGACTGCCCGGCGGGCTATCGCTGCGCCTTTGAGGCCGGGCGCTGCGAGGTGGATAATCTGAGCTGTGAGTCCGACGGCGATTGCCCCACCGATTACGAGTGCAGCGAGATGCGTCTGTGCGAATTGGGGGAGCGAAGCTGCGACGATAGCGATGATTGCCCCGAGGGCTTTGGATGCAATGAAGATCTGGATATCTGCACCGACACCAGCGCTCAATGCCAGGTTGATAGCGATTGCCAGGAGCTTTTAGGTGAGGACGCCACCTGCGAAGATGGGATCTGTCAGGGAGAGACGGATCTGCTCGGCGGCCCCTGTCAACAGATTCACGGGGCCACCGAGGCCGACGACCCCATCATTTTGGGATCCATCCTGCAGCTCAGCGGCGTGGGCGGCGGCTTTGGTCAGCCCATGCTGGACGCCAAGTTGATCGCCCTGAGCGATTTCAATAGTGGCGGTGGGGTCGACGGACGGCCCCTGGCGTTGGTGGCCTGCGATACGGAGGGCAGCGATGACATCGCCGAGGAGGCGGCGGAGCACCTCATCGACGTCGGTGCCGAGGCCATTCTGGGCATGAATTCCAGTCAGGTCTTGGGCATTGGGCCCTCGGTAACGGTGCCCAACGAGGTGCTCCTGATGAGCCCGTCGGCCACGGCGGTGACCATTCCTCCCCAGGGCCATGAGGGCTTGATCTGGCGCACCGCGCCCAGCGATGAAGCCCAGGGCCAGGCCCTGGTTCAACTGGTAACCCACCTGGCCGAGGAGCGATTGCCCGAAGAGACAGAGGTCGACGATCCCAAGGTGGCCGTCCTGGTGCGCTCTCAGGACCAGTGGTCCGAGGGGCTTCGCGACGCCCTCCTGGATGGGCTTCCGGGATCGTTGACCGGCAGCGATAGCGATCGCTTTACGCTCCGAACCTTTCCCAACGTCGGCGCCGGCGATGAGCCCGATTATGCCCCGGTGGCCGCCGATCTGGCGGGTGAGGAGCGCGAGCCCGACATCGTCGTGGTGCTGGGCTCGGCCGACGCCTGGCAGGTCATGCGCTTTGTGGATGATGCGCTGGACAACGAGCCGCTCTTTGTGGGCGGCGACGCCATGAAGAACCTGGAGGAGGCCGCCGAGGCACCGTCGTCACTGGAGGGGCGAATCTATGGCACGGGCCCGCGAAACGTCGCCGAGACGGCACACACCCCCTACACCATCTTCCGGCTTCGCTTCGAAGAGGAGATGAATGACAACGCCGACAATTACCAATTTGTGGCCAACGCTTTTGACGCCGTCTACACCGTGGTCTTCGGGGCGATGGCCGGCGGCGCCACGGGGCCGGGAATCGCCGAGGGGCTGACCATGCTCAGCGATGGCCCCGACATTCAGCCTCGCTCCGACGATCGCCAGCAGGCCGCCAGCCTCCTCGCCGATGGTGAATCCATCAATTATAGTGGCGCCTCGGGCCCTATTAATTTTGATGAGAACGGAAACCCGGAGCCCATGCCCATCGCCCTGTGGTGTTTGGAAGATGGTCAGGTCCCCGAGATCGGCGCTCTGTATGAGCCCGACACAGATACCTTTAATCCCCTTCGCTGCGACGAGTGAGTCAGCCATGAAGAAGTTTTTGATCGCCCTATGTTCCACCTTTGGCGTGGCTCTGGTGGCCGGGTGGGGGTGCAACTTCCTGCTAGACTTAGAGGAATGCGACTCCGATGGGGATTGCCCCGGCGAGGCTCGCTGCACCAGCGATGGGCTCTGCGAAGCCGATCCCTCTGGTGAAGGGGAGTGCAGCGATGTCGACGACTGCGCTGACGGCGAGGCGTGTATCGACGAGGTATGCGTTCCCGAGGAGCAGCCCGAGACCTGCGAATCCAGCGACGATTGCCCCGGCGATCAGGAGTGCAACGAACTCGGCGTCTGCCAGGAGCCTAGCAGTCTGTTGTCGGGCCCTTGCGATCAGGCCGCCGGCGACGTCGATGACGACGACGCCTTCGTCATCGGTGTGCTCCTTCCCCTGTCGGGCCCGGAGGCCGGTTTTGGTCAGCCCTTGTTTAACGCCATCAACATCGCGCGCAGCGACTTCAATAGCATCGGTGGCGTCGACGGACGGGAAGTGGCGCTTTTGGCCTGCGATACCCAGGGCCAAGACGGGCTGGCCATGGAGGGCGCCGAGCATCTGGTAGACGTCGGCGTGCAAGCCATCATCGGCCCCGATTATTCAAGCCAGACCATCGACATCGCCAATAGCCTGACCATCGACGAGGAAGTCGTCCTGGTCAGTCCCTCGGCGACGGCCGCTGCCGTGCCCTCCGACCCCTTCGTGTGGCGCACCGTGGCGCCTGATACCGTTCAGGGCGAGGCACTGGGACGCATCATTCAGTATATCCTCGACGAGCGCCCGCACTACGCCGGGCTGGAGGATGGGGATTTCCCTGAGACGTCTTCGCTGACCCTGCTGCGGCGCTCCGACGACCCCTATGCCCAGGGGCTTCGCGAGGCCGTGACCACTCAGCTTGATTCCGATCTCAGCGGCGACTCCGATCGCTTCTCCGTTCGGGCCTATGCCAACGAGGCCGCTGGCCAGACGCCGGATTACCCGGAGGTGGCCGCCGACGTGGTGGCCGCCACCGACGAGGACGGCTTTGGCCCCGACGTCATTGGCATCATCGGTGCTGCCGAGGCCTGGCAGATCGCCGACTTTTTGACCGACGAATTCGACAACGACCCGCTCTTCGTCTTTGCCGACGCCGCCCGCAATACCCAGCGGGCCGGCGAGGCTTCGGACTCGCTGATTGGACGCATCTGGGGCACGGCGCCCCAAAACGTCGGCGACCGCGATTATACGCCCTATAATAGCTTTCGCTTTCGCTATATGGAGTCCTTTCCCGGCGACGACCCCAACGACCTGCAATTCGTGGCCAATGCCTACGACGCCCTCTATATTCTGGCCCTGGCGGCGGCCGCCGAGGGCTTTGATGGCCCCTCCATCGCCGATGGTTTGCGCCGACTCAGCGATCCCGACGGCCCCAGCTTCTCGCCCAACCCCGGCGACGCCCAGTCCGCCATGAGCACCCTTCAGGGCGGCCAGGACATCAACTTCCGCGGCGCCTCTGGCGAGCTTAACTTCGACGACACCGGCTCGCCCCAGGCCAGCCCCACCGTCCTGTGGTGCTTCGACGGCCAGGGACTGCCCGAGGAGGGGATCATCGTCGACGAAGAGCTTCAATTTACGCCCCTGAGCTGCGACCTCCACCCCTGAGACCTCATGTCAGCCATCCTCACTGAGCGCCAACGCCTCGTGATCACCGGCTTTGGGCCCTTCGGTCACCATGCCCACAACCCCTCCTGGGATGTGGCTCGGGCCTTCGCCGACGTCCTGGGCCACAAGGCGCACCACCTGTCCGTGACCTATACGGCGGCCGCCCAATTTGCCGCCGCTCATCTGCGAAGCCATCCCCGCCAGAGCACCTGTTTTTTACATTTTGGCCTCCGCGCCGACGGGCGCCACATTGACCTGGAAGGGAGGGCCATCAACGAGCGCGACGGCCGTCCCGACACCGTGGAGGCCCGCCACGGCGCCTCGCTGCCACCCGCACAAACACTGGTCGATGCGGCACCGAGGGTGCGTTCATCGGGCCTGGATCTGCCATTTTTGGCCGATTGCTACAATCAGGGGCGACCGGCCGTCATGCCGACGGCGACCACCAGCGACGACTGCGGCCGCTACGTGTGCAATGCGCTATATTACCACTCCCTCAACGCCTGCGATCGCCAGGGGGCTGCCGACAGTCACGCCTTATTTATCCATGTGCCGGCCATGACGCCCGTGTCCGCCCGTCGGGTGGGGCGGTATCTGGCCAATTGCTGGCGTCCTTCTTCCGCGTCCCAGACCTGATGGGGGTTCAGGCATGACCCAGGGGGGCGACGGCCACCGCGATCTTGCGGATGCGCTTTCGCAGCCATTGATGGGTTTCTTCGGGATGGCTTCGCGGATGCCACACCATGGACACCGTCCCGCGCTCCAGCTCCAGCGGGGTCTCCATGATCTTGATGGGAAGTGACGTCTGGAAGCTCTCGGCGACGCTCCGGGCCGTCGTCAGGATCATGTCCGAACCGGCCACCAGATGAGGGGCCACCATGAAGTGGGGAACCACCGTGGCGACGCGCCGCCGGCGGTCGAAGCGACGAAGCGTCGTGTCGACCACGCCCGTATCATCGCCCAGCGGAGACACCAAAATATGGGGAAGGTCGCAGAAGGTGTCCATATCCAGGGCGTCGCCGACCTGCGGGTGGTCGTCGCGCACCACGCTGACGAGGTCCAATTGAAAGAGATCGCGTCGATATAGCGACATCGGCACCTGCTCTGGCAGCCCCAGGACGAGCGCCAGGTCGATCGTTCCATCGGCCAGTCGTCGCGTCGGCGGGTCGCTCCCCAACTCGCGAATGCGAAGGCTGATGCCCGGTGCTTCCCGCTCCAGCCGTCGCACCAGCGGCGGGAGAAGCATAAACTGGGCATAGTCATTGGCGGCGATGCTAAAGGTGATGTCGCTATTGGCCGGGTCGAAGGGGCCGATGACGGTCACCACCGACTCCAGGCGCTCCAGCGCCCGCGTCAGCGGCTTTCGAAGCTGGTCGGCACGGCTGGTGCGCACCATGGAGCGCCCCGAGCGCACCAGAAGCTCGTCGTCGAAATGCTCTCGAAGGCGGTTGAGGGCATGGCTGACCGCCGATTGACTGCGGCCCACCTCCCGAGCGGCCTCCGTCACGCTCTGGTGCCTCAGGAGGGCGTCCAGGGTCACCAGGAGGTTTAAATCCATCGCTGAGAGCTGCTTTGCCATCGCGCGGACTCCATCTGGGCCGTGGATATCTGAGTCTATGAATGCTGTGCATGATAATAACGATAACTATTCATTTCACAAATAGTCTATCGGTCGCCATCTTGCGGATGTCGCCGGCGCATCGCGGCTGCGAGAAAAGATGCGCAGCATCTGTCCCAACGATTTGCCGAAGTATCACTCACGAGCATTTCTCCCGATTTGCCTCTCAAGGAGTCTATCATGGCCAACGAAACCTGGAATTTCGATCCCGCCCACTCAGAAATCACCTTCAAAGTCCGCCACATGATGTTCTCCAAGGTCAGCGGCAGCTTTGACGATTGGGAGGGCACCTTTCAATTTAACCCCGATGATCCGGCGGCCATGGAGGCCAGCGCCGACATCAACGTGGCCAGCATCGATACCGGAAATGGCGATCGCGACGACCACCTGCGCTCCGAGGACTTCTTTGACGTCGAAAACCACCCCACCATGCAGTTTGAGAGTGGCGAGGTGGAGGAGGCCAGCGACGGTCAATTCAAGCTCCACGGCACCCTGACCATCTGCGGCGAGTCCAACCCGGTGGAGTTGGACGTGGAATATCACGGAAAAGCCACCGACCCCTGGGGCAATCAGCGCGTGGGCTTTACGGCCACCACCACCCTGAACCGAAAGGAGTTCGGCCTGACCTGGAACCAGGCCCTGGAGACCGGCGGTGTGCTGGTCGGCGAAGACGTGGAAGTAGAGCTTAACCTGCAGGCCGTGCAGGGCTGATGCTTCTTAGAAGGTAGAGCATAACGGCCAACGCCCCGACTTCGTATGGAGGTCGGGGCGTTGATCTATCGGGCTGGAACGGGTGGGCGCCGAAGCGCCTCACCGGAATCGAACCTATTTGAGGAACTCCACGAAGCTCTCCAACTGCTTGGCGCGGCTGGGATGACGGAGCTTTTTGAGGGCCTTGGCCTCGATCTGGCGGATCCGCTCGCGGGTCACGTTAAAGTCTTGGCCCACCTCTTCCAGGGTGTGATCGGACTTTCCGCCGATGCCAAAGCGCATGCGCAAGACCTTTTCCTCACGCGGCGTCAGCGTCGACAGAACCTTTCGGGTCTGATCGGCCAGGTTGGAGCCCACGACGGCTTCCGAGGGGTTGATGGCCTTTTCGTCTTCGATGAAATCGCCCAGCGAGGAGTCCTTTTCCTCGCCAATGGGGGTCTCCAGACTGATGGGCTCCTTGGCGATCTTGAGGACCTTTCGGACCTTTTCAACCGGCATGTCCATGCGCTCGGCGATCTCCTCGGGGCGGGGCGGTCGGCCCAGCGATTGCACGAGGTAGCGCTCCGTACGGGCCAATTTGTTGATCGTCTCGATCATGTGCACCGGGATGCGGATCGTGCGCGCCTGATCGGCGATGGCCCGGGTGATGGCCTGTCGAATCCACCAGGTGGCGTAGGTCGAAAATTTATAGCCTCGCTGGTACTCGAATTTGTCGACGGCCTTCATCAGCCCGATATTGCCCTCCTGGATGAGATCCAGGAATTGCAGGCCGCGGTTGGTGTATTTTTTAGCGATGGAGACCACCAGTCGGAGGTTGGCCTCCACCAACTCGCTCTTGGCGCGCTCGGCGGTCTTTTCGCCGGCCAAGACGGCCTGGTGGGTGATGCGCAGGGAGTCCACCGCCTCGCCGGCCTCGATCTCCACGGCGCGGATGCGGCGGCGCAGGGCCCGCATCTTCTCAAAGAGGTTGCGCGTGCGGTTGATGCTCATGCCGTGACGGGAGGCCGCCTTTTTGGCTTGTTTGGCCTTCTTTCCCCCGCGCTCGTGGTCCAGAATGATCTGGCGGACCTCCCCAAAGGTGATGCGTGACAAACGCTCCATCTTGGCGAGCTCGCTCTCGGCCTTGTCGATGCGCCGAAGAAGGCTCTTGAATTTGGCGACGATCTTGTCCGTGTGCTTTTTGGTCATGCGCACATTCTTCATGACCTCAAACATTTCACGGCGGTTGGACTTGATCTTTTCGCAGATCTTTTTGCGCTCCGCCCGCGTCAGGCCGGGCTTGGTGATCAGGTCTTCGCCCAGTTGTTCGTTGGTGTCATGGAGCTGGGCGACGCGGTCGATCTGAGCCAGAAACCACTCTTTTCGCTCATCTTCCGTCATTTCGATGACGTTGCCCTCTTCGTCGCGGGGCAAGTCGTCGGGATCGGGGGCCTGGAGGACGCTCGTGAGCTTGGTCTTGCCGCGGTCGACGCGGCGGGCCATGCGGATCATCTCTCGCACGCCCACGGAGGTGCTCAGCACCACGGTGAGCACCGTCTTTTCGCCCTCTTCGATGCGCTTGGCGATCTCCACCTCGCCCTCGCGGGTCAGAAGCGGCACCTGGCCCATCTTGCGCAGGTACATGCGCACCGGGTCGTTGCCCTTGACGAATTTGTCGGAGCCCTTCTTCTTTTTCTTTTTCTGCTTCTTGGTCCGCTGGATGTCGTCGTCCGGCTCCTCCGGCGGCTCGTATTGCTCGGGCTTATCCACCATCTGGATGCCCAGCTCTCCAAAGAGCATCAGGACGTCGTCGATCTGCTCGCTCGACAGGGTTCCATTGGGCAGGGCGTCGTTGACCTCCTTATAGGTCAAAAATCCCTTTTCTTTTCCCATGTCGATGAGCTTTCGAACTTCCAAGCTCGTTTCTCGGGCATTGGATTGAGCTGTTTGCATCAAACTGTCTCCTTGGTGCATGCCACTGCCCCGTCCACTGCTGGGGGGGGCCGCATTGAGTTAAGCCCGTGATCCGGGGCAACGACTCCGCGGTGGGTCCGGCGGGCAAACTTTTGATAAAACGTGATTATTCCACTCAGACTGGAGGATGGGAACTGCGTTATGACACGTGAACTCCTGAGGAGGGGTTAGCCTGGGCGGTCACCCGAACGCTGCGCACGGGTACCGTCGACGTCAAGGGCCTGTTGGAATTGACGAACTTCATGTAGCTGCCGGGTCAGGGATTCAAAGCGCTCGCGCTCGCTTGAAAAATCGATGCGCTCCAGTTGCTGCTCCAGGTGGTCGGCCATCTGCTGGGCCCATCGCCGCTTGAGGGTCCAGACGCAATCCTGATACCAGCGAAGGCTCTGGTCGTCGGGGTACAACTCATCTCGTTGGGCCTCCGCCAACGCCTGGGTGGCCAGATCGCGAAGCGACGGGTCATCGATGGACTCCAGCCACATCGAACCATCGAGGCGCCCCTGGGCCTCGTAGCGGTGGCGTGCCATCTCCAGCAACCTCGCAAGGTCATGACTTGAAAGGAGTTTGTCAAGTTCTTCGCGGAAAAAATCCGCCAGCCACTCCGGATGATCGACTAATACGACCAGCACGCCGAACTCGGCGCTATCGACTTTCGGGGGCTCATGGGCCCGTTTTAGGGCGGCGGCGGCCTGGCGACGCCCGGAGGATGAGCGGCTCAGGTAGCGGTTGAGCCGCGAGGGGTCCAGGCTCAGCCGCCGCGCCACCTCCTCGGCATAATGCTTTTTGACGCTGGGGTCGTCGACGTCGTCCAATAATTGGCCGACCTCTTCCAGCACGGCGATACGGGCCTCCACGTGGGCGCCCTCTACCGGCGATATCAGGGCATCCAGCGCCCAGGCCACCAGCGGCGGCGCCGCCTCGATGCGCCGTCGAAGGGCGGCCGCTCCCTCGCGGCGCACGAAGGTGTCCGGATCGTCGCCGTCGGCAAAGCGAACGACCCGCGCCTTAAGACCGGCGGCCTCCAGCGCCGGCAGGCAGCGGCGCGTCGCCTCCTCGCCGGCCTCATCGCCATCAAAGGCCAGCACCACTTCCCGGGCGAAGCGGCCCACCAGACGGGCCTGGCGCTCCGTGAGCGCCGTGCCCATGGGCGCCACCGCCATCTCCAGGCCTTCCTCGTGGAGCGCGATGACATCAAAATTGCCCTCCACCAACAGGGCGAACTCCTCCTGTTGGATGGATCGCTTGGCCACGTCCAGCCCGTAGAGTTCGTCGCCCTTGGTATAAAACGTGGTCTCCGGCGAATTGATATATTTCGCACCCTGGGTGTCCGTTCCCAGCGCCCGGCCGCCGAATGCCAGCGTATGACCCCACACGTCGACCACGGGAAATATGATGCGGTGGCGAAAGCGGTCATAGTGGCCGCCCCGGTCGTTTTCCATCGCCAGGCCCGCTCGATGCAGCAGGCGTCCCTCAAATCCCTCCTTTTCCATGTGGTTTAAGAGGTGTTCCCATCCATCGGGAGCAAAGCCCAGCCCAAAGGCCTTGGCCGTGTCCTCGCTGACACCTCGTTCCTGGAGGTACATGCGCGCAGCTTGGCCCGCGGGCGACCATAATTGCTGCTGATAGAAGCCGGCGGCGGCGTCCATGATCGCCAGATAGAGCTTCTTTCCCCGTCTCTTTTTCGCCGCTCGCTCTGCCTCCTCCGGATCGGGCTCTGGGATCTCCACCCCGCAGCGATCGGCCAAGTGTCGCACCGTTTCCGGGAAACTCCAGCCTTCCATATCCATCAAGAATTGATAGACATTGCCCCCCTCTCCACAGCCAAAACACTTGTAGATCCCCATGCCGGGATGCACAAAAAACGACGGCGTGTTTTCATCATGGAATGGGCACAAGCCCTTGTGGTTTTGCCCCGCCTTCTTGAGGCTTACGTACTGGCGCACCGTATTCACGATATCGGTGCGGGCCAATACCTCCTCAATCACATGTTCGGGGATTAGGCCCATCGGACACCGGCCATTGGTTCTTGAGTCTGGGATTCGTCGCGCGCGGGGTCATCCCGCGGCGGCACTCCAGTGTAGTGACCACCGGGAGCATGGGCAAATTATTCGTATCATGTGGCGCTATATTGCCGTCCCGTCGCACCGACGGTGCGACGGGACGGCAGCGGTTGGCCAGATCTGCCGGGGAACTCCCATGCCGGATCGCCGGCTGAACATTATACTCGGGATAAAATAATCCTGTGGAGGTATAAGCACCGAACTCCGCAGTGGTCGTGATGACGGCATGGCGTGAAAAAAGACAGATCACGGCCTTGATGGCCAGCGATGCATTTTTTGGTTGACCAGGCCGGCCCAAAGAGACCTTTGATTTGTGAGGTTGCTCGCAAACGCTATCCGTCTGGGGCGCGCCTGGGCAGGTCGTCGGGTGATCGCGGGGCATCGTCGTTAGCCACCGGTGAGGCAGATATGGGCGGGGAAGTGGTTTCTTCCGGCGGGATATAGATGCCGGGAAAGTGTTTGGGGCGAGGTTTGCAGCGGATGGGGGCTTGTTTGCGGAGCTCCAGGGTACCACAGGGGAATTCGGCGTCTTGTCCGAGGACCCAGCGCTGTCGCTGCGTCTCGTAGTCGTCCAGAAAATCTCGATAGAGCTGCTCGACCAGGGCCTCGGTTTTCGGGCATTCAAAGGAAAATCGGTTGCATGAGCCTTCCGAGACCGGAGCCGATGAGGGGACAAATGTATGGCTCGTATTCAAGACGGCACGGCGTCCCTTCACGCGTTGCTTGCTACGCTTTCGCTGCGTTGCAAGTTCTTTTAGGCGGGCATCGCGCTGTTCGATGGCGATGGCCCGCGCCTCTTCCAGGGGAAGATGGCGAAGCCCCGTCGGTGGTTGCGGCGTGAATTTGATTTGTTTGGGGCCACTTCGACCGTAGTGGCGATCCGGTTTTTTGATGATCCGTTCCTTCCCCCAGTCTTCGGGTTGAATCTGGAAGCCGGGCCAGTCATCGGGGTGTTCTACGAGGCCGTCCTTGACCGGATTGGTCCAGATATAAACCAGGGTAGCGAGCTCCCGACAGGCCCCGACGGCGACGTCCGTAAATTGTTTGGCCTCCCAGGTAGAGCCCTCATAGTCGTAGCGTCGCTTCAGGCGGCGTGTGATATCTCGATTGAGCTTCTGTAAGAAATCGCTGCGCGAACCGTGCCGATCGTAGACCATGATGTGGTAGTGGTTGCTCATGATCATGGCGCCCGATACCTGCACGTCTGCATGCAGGGATGAATGCGCTATTTCGTAGGCCATGACGGCATTGGTAGCAGCGCAGGGCGTCAGCAAGTGTTGGCCGCGCCGGCATCGTCGAATCAGGTGGGCTGACTGGCCGGGAATTCGGACACGTGGGTTTGTCATCGGAGCGCTCCCTCATCGTGAGAGGATCCAGTCCCGGTTGGAGGAGACAGCCGACGACATTCAATCGCCTCTCAACCGCGGTGGACTGATCATTGGTCGACCCCTACTGATACTCATGTGGGCAGTGCAATTAGTTTGAGCACTGTGGCTGACAAGTCACGAAAAAAAACCGAAAAATGGGGGTGATGTCGCACCCTCGGTGCGGCGATCGGGCGATATTTCGCGGGGGATCGCGATTTCGGGCCGCACCAGTTGACGTGGAAGCCATGTGTGCCATAGGTGGGGCAAGCAGGCGTCACCGGTAGGGTTCGGAAGACGCGCGAGTAACGAAGATGGTGCGGAGACACGATGAAGGCATTACAAGACCGCAGTGATGAACAGACGGTGGTGACCATTCGCCTAGCCGGGGAATTGGCGACGAAGACTCCCGGGATACGCCGCCAGTTTCACCGCCGCCTGGTGCATAATTTGAGGGATGCCCTGGAGCGCCGGGGCGTGGACGCCGATATTAAGGATCGGTGGCACCGATTGGACGTGTTGACGTCGCAGGAAGAGGCCGCCGAGATTGCCAGCCGGGTGTTCGGTGTACAGGGGGCTCGGCTGGCCAAGAGTTATCGCTGGGAGTCTCCCGAGGAGATCGTGGCGTTGGGAGAACGCCAGTTTCACGAGGAGGTGCCGGGAAAAACCTTCGCGGTGCGCACGCGACGCACCGGTCACCGCGATCAATATGGGTTTGATTCGATGGAGATTGACCGGCGACTGGGGAGCCGATTGGTGGAGGCCGGGGGATCGGTTGATTTAGATGACCATCAGGTACGTGTGGGAGTGGAGGTGCGGCCGGAACGGGTATTTTTCTTTGCCGAGGAGCAACCGGGTGCGGCGGGGCTGCCCTGTGGGGTCGAAGGCCGGGCACTGGGCCTGATGTCCGGTGGGTTCGACTCGGCGGTGGCGATCTGGCAAATGATGCGCCGGGGGGTGGATATGGACTTTCTCTTCTTCAAACTGGCAGGACCTCCTCAGTTGCGGGCGGTTCAGGAGGTCAGCCAATTGCTATGCCGCCGCTGGGCACACGGTTATGCGCCGCGACTACACGTGGTGGATCTCCGGCCGATGCTCGCCGAGATGCGACACCACAGCGATGGGAAATACTGGCAATTATTGCTCAAGAGACTCATGGTGCGAGCGGGGGCGCAGATCGCCCGAGAAAAACGCTATCCGGCCCTGGTGACTGGCGAATCCTGTGGTCAGGTATCATCCCAAACCCTTAAGAATATGGCGGCTGTGGGGGCCTCGGTGCCCGTGGTGGTGTTTCGACCGCTGGTGGGGATGAACAAAGAAGAAATCATCGAACGCGCCAAAGCCATCGGTACCTACGACCGGTGTCGAAGGGTGCCAGAATTTTGCGCTCTCGACGGGGGACCTCCGGTGGTCGAAGCCTGGCCGGAGGAGTTGGACGAGCAAGAGGAGCGCCTCGATAGCGAATTGTTGAGCCGTCTGGTCAAGGATCGCCGCGAGGAGCCGATCCTGGACATGGCGATCGATGAGGATCCACAGGTTGAAATCGACCGCATTCCGGAGGGGGCGGTGGTCATGGATCTGCGCAGCGAGGAGGCCTTTGAGCGGTGGTCGGTCGACGGCGCCATCAATATGCCCTTGGAGCGGGCCGTCGATCAGGTGGGCTTGCTGCCCAAAGAGGGGATCTACCTATTTTACTGCGAAGTGGGCTTAAAAAGTGCCTACCTGGCGGAGGCCATGAGCGCCATGGGATACGACGCCTACAGCTTCCGCGGCGGCACAGGGCGACTCAAAAAATGGGTCAATCGGTGAGCGCGCGAAGTTCGACGACCAGACTGCCATAGTCTCCGCTCTGGGTGCGTTCCGGAACGTAGCCGGCGACCGACGCCAACCCTGGACCTTCTAACCAGCGAAGGACGGCCGGCTTTAGCACGGGCTCGTTTTGAGAACGCAGGCCACGTCCATGGACGATGCGGACAAACGGGGTTTCTTGGGCGCGGTGATGGTCGACAAAATCGCTCAGCCGGTCCAGGGCTTCGTCGCGACGATCGCCGCGAATATGGAGGGTGGGGGGGGCACCACTCTCCTCGCGCAGGCGTCCCAGGAGTCGGCGCTGGGAGGCGTCGAGAGGAGGTACGTAGTGAAGGCCCTCGCCGTCTTTAGGCAGGCGCGGTGTGCACAAGCCTACACTGGCAGAGGTCGAATCACGATCGGGCCGGCGTCGACGCGGCTGGCGTTGATGGTATTTACCCCCATCATCCAGAGGTGTGACGTCGGCCATCATGGCTTCGAAGCGCCGTCTCTCTTGCAGGTGTTGATTTTCTAACCGGGTCTTGGCTTCGTCGACTTTGGTCCCCGATTTTTGCGACGATGTCGCACCCTCGGTGCGTGATGAGTCAGTGGTGGCGTCGATTTTCGGCGATGGCTGCTCAGGGAGGTCGGTGGCCGCCTCACCTTTAAATTTGGCGGCGTACAGGCGGGAAGGATCGATGGTCTCGACGGCCTGTTCAAAATATTCGCGCTCCGATAATGGCTCATCCTTCGAGCCTTGCTTCTCAGCGCAATCAGTGGCGGTCGAGGAGGATTGATTCGTCTCATCACCGTTCTGGGGACGCTTGCTCGAGGCGGAACTCGAGGGTCGAGGGGTGTGGCGGGCGTCGGCCAGCGAGGGCCGGGGTTCGTCATTCCATTCGTCGGGATCGGGAATGTCCTCAGCATCGAGGTCGGCCATGGCGCGCTCAAAGAGCTCATCATCGCTAAATTGCTGGCTCTCGTCGTTCCCAGGGTGCGACGAGGGCGCGGATTTTGGGGCTTTTTCGGAAGGGGAGATATCGAGTTCGCGAAGCTGGTCGGCCAGCGGGTTGTCGCGAAGGGAATCGTCGTCGCCGTGGGTCATGGAGCCCTCCAGGGGTACCGAGGAGACTGGTTTGGTGGTCTCGATGATCTCGGTGGATAAAACGGCCTGCGGCCGAGGTAGATTCCCGGAGACCTCAGTCGTCGTTGTCGTCGTCTTCTTGAAGGGCTTCGGGCAGTTCGATGTCTTCCGGGGTGTAGGAGAAGGAGACGCGGACGCGGCCGGAGCGCTCAAAGTGGTCGGCGTTGAGGACGAAGGTGACGTTGTCGGCGGAGTCCTGGGGCCGTTCAAAGACGGCGAAGTCCTCGACGGTCTCACCGGGTTCCACCTCGGTGGCCTCGTCGAGTTGGCCCACCGGTCGAGGGCTGCCGGGGAAGTAGGCGCGATGAAAGTCGGTGTGCAGCGATTGGAGGATGGCGCCGCGGTTGCCCGAGAGGTCTCGATGTTCGGGGTCGAAGGTGATGGTCTCGTCGGCGTCGTTGGTCAGGGTATAGGCAATTTTGAGGACGGCATCGCTGCTATAGCCCTCGTCGTCGTCTCTGTCTTCCATCTCCAGGTAGAGCTGGTCGATGTCGGTGACGCGAAAGGAGATGCCATCAAAGTCGATGTCGTCGCCGACGTCATAGACCGCTGGGCCTTCGGGGGCCGGTTCGCTGTAGTCGAATCGAAGAAAGGCGGGCACCTCGCCGCGATGCATGCTCGGGGGGATGCTGAGCATCAATGAGGAAGTGTCGGAGTCCGGCAATTCGAAGAGGTAGGTATCGCTCAGCGAGTCGCCGGGGCCCAGGGTCTCCGGATCTTGGAGTTGGCGATCCCATTGGCCCGCCCCCAGTTCAACGCCGGCGATGGGGTCGGGGACGAAGGTCTCCCAGTCCACCTCGGGGCCACCGGGGTCTTGCATCAACATGGGCGTGCGATCCTTGGCCAATTCCCGGACGTGGTGGGTGGGCGAGTAGTTGAACGGATCCTCGCCGACGTTGGTCAGGCTGATCTCGATGGCCAAGACGGGGTCATCGTACTCCAGAGTTTGGCCATCCTCGTCGGTCAATTCCAGGTAGCGGATGTGGTAGTCCGCCAGCTCAAAGCGAATGTCACCGGCGGTGGCCGGAGCGCCTGGAGAGGCGACGGGGGGCTCTTCGTCGCATCCGAAGGTGGTGGCCAAGAGGGCCAGCAGGGAGAGGATAAGAATACGCTGCAATCCCCGACGATCGGGCATGGTGACAACCTGGGGTGAAAGCGGAGACGATTAGGGCGTGTCCGGTGCCGCCGTCGGGCGGCGTAAAACTGGATGTAAACCGGTCGGGAGGTTAGCAAAGCGTTAAACGGACGGTCAACGCAAGATTTGTTGCAAGACGTGAGAATGGCGAAAAATGGCGGTGATGTCGCACCGAGGGTGCGACAGGAGGGCGAAATGTTGGGGGGAGGCGTTGATTTGTGCTATGGTGTGTACATCATCGAAGGAGAACGCCGGGGCATATGATGCCGGCGGTGATGTGGATGAATATCATAGAAATAGTGAACTAACGGCGAGGAGTCGGGAGATGAGCAAAATGATTCAAGCGAAGTGGTGGGCGGTGGCGCTGGCGGTATCGATGATGGTGTTGGCCGGGTGCTCGTCGGCGACGCAATATACGATGCAGGCCGGAGATCGGTCGGCCGGGGCAGAAGGTACGATCACCCTGGAGGAGGACGATAATGAAAATTATCAGGTCACTCTGGAGATGGCGCACGCGCCACGACCGGATCAGTTGGATGAGTCCAAGTCGGTGTATACGGTGTGGCTGATGCCTCACGACACCAATGAGGTGTATAATATGGGTCGTATCCGGTTGGATGACGATCGGTCGGGGACGTTGAAGTTTACGTCACCCTTTCCGGGCTTTGATCTGAAGGTGTCGGCCGAGGAGGACGGGCTTCAGGTGTCGCCGAGCGACCAGGTGGTGCTGCGCTACACCCTGTAGATTGGTAGAGAGGTTGCCCGCCGGGGTGGCGGGCAACCTTATGAGGGGGGGTCAATTGGGGTGGTCGACGGGGGATAGTTGATGTTCTAGGGGTTGGACGACGATGAAGGGGACGCCTTCCTGGCCGTGGCAGGTCATGCAGCCATTGGTGAGGGCGTCGAATTCGTCATCAAAGACGTCGGGGTCTTCGGCATCCAGGGCGTCGGCCATCTGGGGAATGGTGTCGTCGAGGAAGGGCCGGGCGGATTCGGCGCGGGCCGGGCGGCGGTGGATGCCGCGCTCGATGGCGGAGGCAATTTTTTCCAGGTGGTAGTGGGCATAGTCCCAATTTTCGTGCTGGCCGGCCCAGTATAGTTCGTTGTAGCGATAGCCCACCTGTTGCATGGACTGGGAGAAGCCGGCGAATTGTTCTTCAATGGCCAGGAATTTTTCGGCGTCATCGTCGGGCATCCAGCGGTAGTCGACGTCGGCGGTGTCCGCCGGGGCGTCGTCGGGGTCTTCGGCGGGCACGGCGATGTCGTCCGGATCGGCCGGGTCACAGGCCAATGCGGCGGTGCCAGCAAGGAAAAGGGCGATAAAGAGAGGCGAAGAAAAGTGGGTCATCAGATATCCATGGTCATTGAGGAAGAGATTAATCGACACAACGAATTAAGGGGGCTTCCACGGGAGGGTGGAAGCCCCCTTGGTATGGAGGGGATGGAGCCGTGTTGTTAGGTCAGAGGGATTGGAGGAATTCGACCTCGATCTCGCGGCCCAGGCGCTCGAAGAGGAAGGCCTTGAATTCCTGACGGATCTGGGATTCCACCTGGCGGATGCGTTCTTTGGAGACGTCCCAGTCGTCGCCCAGGCTGACCAGGGTCTTCGGATCTTCGGCGATCATGCGCTCGAACCAGATGGCCTTTTTGCGCTCCGTGTCGATTTGCTCGCCGAAGGCATCGATGGTGGTCTGGAGGCGGCGGGCCAGATCGTGCTCGCTGGCCAATTGCTCCGGGGTGTTGACGTCGGCTTCCATGCGCTCGCCGATGGTGGTGGCGTCAAAGCCGGGGGCCTCGGCATCCAGGCGAACGGCCGGGGCGTCGAGCTGGGCGGCGACGCGGACGACTTCCTTTTCGTCGACCTCCAGGTACTCGGCGACGCGGGCCGGCGTGGGCTCTTCGCCCTGTTTGATGAGGGCTCGCCGGGCTTTTTTGAGGTTGTAGAAGAGCTTGCGTCCGGCGCGGGAGCTGCCGATCTTGACCGGGTGGGAGTGATTCATGAGGTAATTGAGGATCATGGCCCGGATCCAATACTGGGCATAGGAGGTAAACTTGACGCCACGATAGGGATCGTAGCGCGTCAGGGCCTCGGCGAGGCCGACGTTACCCTCCTGGATGAGGTCCAGGATATTGGACCACTCTCGGGAGTATTCGCGGGCCAATTTGACGACCAGTCGAAGGTTGGTGAGGACCAGCATTTTTCCGGCGTCGGCGTCATCGTCATTGACGTAGCGCTCGGCGAGGTCCTGTTGCTTTTCGGCCGGCAGTGGCTCGATATAGTTGAGGCGCATCAAGTAGGCGCTGGTGGCGTCGGTGTCAGGGGTCAGGTTGAGAGTGCCCTCCGAGAACATGGGCAAGCTGAGGTCGCCCGACATTTCTGCAAGGGGGGCGTTGGTCAACGGTTGGTCGACAGTCGGCTGAGTGGTCATGATCAAGGTCCTTCTATTTCAAAGTGATGGATGATTGGACTGCCATGCGCCATCTGTCCGTGCGCTGAATACTCAAAACTGCGAGGTGTTTGAGTCGTGCCTCCGTGCGCGGCGGAAGGCGTTGCCGAAGTTTTGAACAGGGTTTTACCCCCGTCGGGTGTTAAGAACGTAGGTGAGTGGTCGATTTATTTCCAACGATATGGGAAACGATCGCCTCTGAACACCCTTTGAACAGGTGATTGCCCCCCGTTAAGTGTTTGTGGTTACTCGGCTTTACGGCGCTTAAAAAAAGTTTGTCACAAAATCTGGAAGGGCAAGAAAAAGACGGATCTCCAATAAACGGCATGTTCAGAAGGTGTTCAGTCAGGGGTGTGCAGGGGTGTTCAGAGGTTCTTGGGGAGATGAACAGGGGGATTGGGGAGTTTGAACAGGGGGG
>CAZMJS010000018.1:5491-15412 GCA_964566695.1 uncultured Bradymonadales bacterium | reverse complement strand
CCCCATCAACGCCGGGTGGATATCTATTATGGAGGCGCCGAGCGATGCGCGGTGCATAGCGTGATCCGAGAGGTGGAGGGGGGGCAGGTGGTGGAGCGCCGCGATCGGGACTGGGAGTGGGAGTTACTGAGGGAGGTGGAGCCCGATCGGGCGAATGCCCTGGCGGAACAGGCCCGGGCTCAGGGATCCTGAGGTCAGGTCGGGATGGCGAGGATGAAGGCGATGACCAGGGCGGCCATCAGGGGGCGCTCCACGCGACGGTCGTCGGTGGCGAGGGCCAGATAGACCACCAGCGGCAAGCCGGCGCCCCACAATAAGGCCAGGGGATAGGCCGGCACCTGCGCCAGGGGAAGGACCAGCAGAGGCAGGGCGGCCAGGGCATACCAGGAGGGTAGGCGGCGAAAATATCGGAGGGTTAGAAAGAGGAGGGCCAGGCCGGCGGCGACCAGGAGTTGGTCGATGGGGCCGGCCACAAGGAGGTGCTCCGAGGTCCGCCAGAGGGTGTCGCCGTGGAGATCGCGAAGCGAGGTCTGGGCCTGGCCGGCGAGGTGCCAGCTGGCAGCGATCCAGGCGGCAAAGGCCAGGGGAATGACGGCCACCTGGGCGATCATCTCCATCTGGGTGCTTCGCTTACCTTTATTGTGTTCGGCGATGGCGGCGATGAGAAAGGCGGGCCACAGGATCATGAGTTCCAGGCGACAGCCGAGGGCAAAGAAGGCGGCGACGATGGCCAGCCGGGGGCGGCGGCTGACGAGGCTGGCCAGGGCGATGGTGGCCAGGATGATGGCCATCTGGCCGGACCAGTCAGCGGCGTGGAGGGCCAGAAGAGGTGACCACATCCAGATCCAGGTGGCCCGTTCAGCGATCTGTGGCAGCTCGGTGGTGCGGGCGAAGCGATAGACGCACACCCCGGCGTATAACAGGCCCAACTCGAGGGCGATCCAGGGCAGGGCTTCCACGGCCGTGGAGGCGACGGCGCTGGTGATGGCGTCGGAGAGCTGGTGGATCAGGGATTGAAGCAGTCCCGGAAGGGGCTGTCCATGGCCCAGAACGTCGGGACGGATGGGCCACATCAGCCACAGGGTCAGCCGGCTAAATAGCCAGGCCACCAAGGCGGTGCGGAGGGCGGGATGGATACGTGTAAGGAGTGGATGCATGGCCCCTGGAGGGTAAAAGGAGGGGCCGAAGATGCAATTTTTTTAGTGGCTATGGACGCACACCTGGTTTCGCCCACCGTCTTTGGCGCGATACAGGGCCTGGTCGGCAGCCTCGATGAGGTCCTCGACGCTGTCGGCCGGGGTATCGGGCAGCGCAGCGACGCCGAGGCTAATGGTGATGGGGATGTGCTGGCCCTTAAAGATAAAGTCCGTCTTGTCGACGACCTGGCGGATGCGTTCGGCGACAATGGAGGCCTCGCGCAGACCGGTGCCTCGCGAGACGACACAGAATTCCTCGCCGCCGTAGCGGGCAAAGGTATCGTCGGCCCGGAGGGTGGCGCGGGTGACCTCGGAGAGGCGCTTTAGAATGGCGTCTCCCGCCAGGTGGCCGTAGGTGTCGTTGACCTTCTTGAAAAAGTCGATGTCGAAGATGATGAGGCTCAGCGGGGTATTATGTCGGCTGGCAAAGGCCAGCTCTGTGCTGAGGTGATTGAGGAGGTAATTTTTATTATAAGCGCCGGTGAGCCCGTCGCGCAGGGCGGCGTCGAACATCTGATTCTGGAAATCTTCGTCGAGCTCGTCCTGGTAGGAAAATTTAAGGATGGTCGATGATCCGAGGGTGATCTTGTCGCCCTCCTGAAGTTGGATGCGCCGATCGATGAGGTCGCCATTGAGATAGGTGCCGTTGGCGCTGTCCATATCCTCGATGAAGACGTCCTGACCATAAGCGATGAGGCGGGCGTGCTTTCGGGAGATACCGACATCATTGACGTGGATGTCGGCCTTGGAGGATCGCCCAACGGTGGAGTCCGGTTTTTCGATCTTAAAATTATTGCCGACGTGAGGCCCGGAGATCACCGTCAGGTAGGGCTGGTTTCGCGATGCCGCTTTCTGGACGCGCGCCTGCTGGAGGCGGTTGGCGTCAACGATCATCGTCGCATCCGAAGTTTCGGCCAGGTCCGGCGAGGTATCTGGGCGATCGTTACTCATCAAAAAAACCGACGCATGAGGAGGTGTGGGAGAACTCTTTATGGTCCGATAATAAGACGTGGGTAAGGGTAAGGCAAGGTGGAAGGGGAGCAAAGGCCAGGGGATCGGCCTCTATGGGAGCCGATCGATGATGGTTTCACTGCGCTTCCAGAGGCGGCGTGCCAGATCGGCGTCCGCGCCATGGGATGAGGGCTGGGCAATATTGCAATCGGCGAGGTAGTGGGCGTTGAGATCGGCGGCATCGGGATGAACGGCCGCCCAGGTCTGGGTGGCGGCGCCTTCAGGGATGGTCTTCAAAAAGAGGGGTGATAGGAGGGTCCACAAGAGGCGGAAGACGACGTTCATATTGCGGGTCAGATTGGTGTCGATGGGTCCGGGGTGGACGGCATTGGCGACGCGCTGGGTGTCACTATTGGCAAAGCGTTGGCCCAGTTCGCGGGCGAAGAGAAGGTTGGCGAGCTTGGATTGCCCATAGGCCTTCCAGGCGCTGTAGCCTTGCTGGCCGTCGAGGTTGTCGAATTGGATGCCCTCGTTGGGGGCCATTTTATAGGCGTCGCTGCTGACGAGGACGACGCGGGCGTCGTCGGCGAGGTGATCGATGAGACGAGTGATCAACAGGAAATGGCCGATGTGGTTGACGAAGAATTGCTTCTCATAGCCGTGGGCCGTCTGGCGTTTAGGGAGGGCCATGATGCCGGCGTTGGCGATGAGGGCGTCCAGGGGGCGATCCAGCGCGGCGATATGGTCGGTGCAGTCGCGCACCGACTGGGGATCGGAGAGTTCGCAGGCCACGGCGATGGTATCGCCGTCGATGTCGGCGCAGGTGGCCTGGGCCTTGTCCATGGTGCGGGCGGCGACGATGACGGTGGCGCCGCGATCGGCGAGGGCTCGGGAGGTCTCCAGGCCGAGGCCGGAGTTGGCGCCGGTGACCAAGATGGTGTGGTCCGAGAGATCGAGGCCGTCGACGACCTGGCGGGCCGTCGATGACCAGCCAAAACCGCTGGGGCCGGGGCGTTTGATGAGTCCTGTCAGTGACATGGGGGCGGCCTTGAATGAGGAGGCATCGGTGGTGGCGGTGGCGGGCATCTGGTGCCCTGCGCTCACATCGGGCCATCACGATAGGGCGTGGAGGTGGAGGGCGCAAAGGGAGCGCGGTTGCGGGGTCGGAGGGCATCGATTATGGCGGTCTGGACATTGGCAAGCACGCACGGCATCGATGCATTGAGGAGGCGACCATGGAAAGTTTAGAGGGCTTGAGTCCGACGGAGCGCATTGGCCATTTATTGGAGGCCGTCAAGGAGCATACGCCGCGGCATCGGGCGCTGGCGGAGGCGCTGGATTTTAAGGGCAGTTGGGTGCGCATGGCCCACCGTCTGCGTACGGTGGAGGAAGGAGAGATGTGGTCCGATTGGGGCTATAAAAGCCTCAATGAATACGCCCGCGAGGAGTTGCAGCTAAGCCGCGGTGAGCTTCGCAAGCTGCGCGACGGCTATGCCTGGTTGGAGGAAGAGGCCCCGGACCTGGCGGAGCAGGCGGAGTCCATGGAGACGACAGAGACGCCTCGGCAGCGCATCCCGGATATGGAGACGGTGGATCAGTTGGCCAAGGGCTATCGGGAGGTGCAGCAGGAGCGGGTGCCCCGCGATCGCTACGAGTCGTTAAAGGCGGCGGCCCTGGAAGGGGAGCGCTCCCATTATCAGCTTCGCCGGGAGTTTAAGGAGGCGGTGCCGGAGCATAAGCGAGAGCGGCCGGCGCCCAATCCGACGCGGCATTTTAAGCGGGCCCTCAAGGCCTTTGAAAAGGCGCTGGCGGAGTTGGAAGAACTCCAGGAAGAGGGCGCCGATCCGGCACTGGCCGAGAAGGTGCGAAAGCTCAGAGATGAGATGAGTCAACTCGTCGAAGAAGGCAGTCAATCCGACGACTGAGGCGGGGATCGGAGGCCAGGCGGCGGGCCTCCAGGAGGGCCTCCTGGGCCTGAGGGAAGCGCCGTTGGCGCTGGCGGGCGATGGCCAGGCGCAGCCAGACGGTGGGATCGTCGCCGATGGTGCGGGCGGCGCGAAGCAGGGCATCGGCGCCGCCGTCGAGGTCGTCGAGGAGAAGGCGGGCCTCGCCAAAATAGAGCCAGGCGTGGCCGTCGTCGCTATTGAGCGCCAGGAGGCCGCGGGTCAGGGATTCGGCGCGGCGCGGTTGCTGGCGCTCTAGGTACCAATAGGCCAGGCGGAGGATGCCATAGCGTTGCAGGGGTTGGAGAGGGGCGCTCATGAGGGCTCCGTAGGCGTGTCGGTGGGCGATGGATCGTCGGCCAGTTGGTAGACGTGGTGGAGGATTTCGGCGACGGGGTCGAAGAATTCGGGAGGGATCTGGGACTCCAGGCCGCAGTCGACGAGGGCGCGCGCCAGATCGACGTTGTGGACGATGGGGATCTGATGGCGACGGGCGTGTTGCTTGATCGTCCGGGCGATGGGGCCGCGTCCGCAGGCGACGATGGTGGGGGCGCTCATCTCTTGAGCGCGGTAGCGCAGGGCGACGGCGACGTGGGTGGGGTTGACGACGACGGCGTCGGCGTCCCGGACCTGGCCGACGCCGCCGGAGTCCTGGAGCATCTCGCGGTGGATTTGCTTTCGCTTTTGCTTGAGCATCGGATCGCCCTCGCTTTGCTTGTATTCGCGTTTGATCTCGTCTTTGCTCATGCGAAGCTTTTTGGCGTGGCGGTAGCGCTGCCAGATGAGATCGATGATGCCAAAGAGGACGAGGCCGGCGATCAAAAAGAGCGATAGGGTCAGGGCCACGCGGGCCAGGGCGACGACGGCGTCGATGAGGTGCGCCCGGGGCGTGGCGGCCATGGCCGGCAGGGCCTGGCGCAAGACGAGGGCGCCGACGACGCCCATGATGGTCAATTTGGCGCTATTTTTGGCCAGTTCTACGAGTTTGGCCGGGGCGACGAGTTCCTTGAAGCCGTTGGCGATATTGAGGCGCGTAAGGTCCGGGATCAGCGGTTTGATGCTCAAGAGAGGGCCCACCTGGAGGTAGGCCACGAGGGCGGCGATGACGAAGGTCGCGCCCAGAAGGGGGCCCATCATGAGGCCCAGAAGGAGGAGGGTCTCCAGGAGGAAGGGACCGACGGCGGCGCTGTCGAGGTGCGGGCGGGTGGCGACCTCGATGGCCTGAAAGAAGAAGGCGATCAGGCGCTGGCCCATGGCGGCGCCGGTGGCGATAAGGGCGGCGCAGGCGACGATCATGACGGCCATGCCCGTAAATTCAGCGGATCGGGCGACCTGTCCGTCCTCGCGGGCCTTCTTCTTTTTCTTCGGTGTGGCTTCCTCGGTCTTTTCGCCGGTCATGGCTCACCTCTCAGGAGGTGAAAGAACACTATCAGGTCATCCAGATCGTGGAGGACGCGATCGCTAAAGGCAGCGATGAGGGCGTCCATGCTCAAAAGGACGATGGCGCTGGCCAGGACGGCTTTTAGTGGCATGCCCAGGAAGAAGACGTTGATCTGGGGGGCCGATTTATTGACCAGGGCCAGGCAGAGGTTGGTCAGGGTGATGGCGGCGATGACGGGAAAGGCCATCAGGCAGGCCAGGGCGATGGCCTCGGCGGTCATGCGCAGGATATGCAGTGCCAGTGCGCTGGGATCGGCACCGAGGGTGATGAATTCGTGGGGCGGAATCAGCAAAAATGACTGGCCCAGGGCCATCAAAAAGAGGTGGTGGCCACCGATGAGAAAGAAGACGACGACGCCCAGTTGGTAGAGGAAATTGGAGGTCGGTGAGATGCGATCGGAGAGCTGGGGCACCATGGTGGTGGCCTGGGTGAGTCCGGCGGTGTTGTCGATGATCTGGCCGGCCATGCGCAGGGCCTCGAAGGCCAGGGCCAGGAGAAAGCCGAAGGTGGCGCCGACGGCCAGTTCTTTGAGGAGCAGCGCCGTGATGGTCAGGGTGGAGTCCGGGAGCTCGAAGGCCACGCCCTGGGTCCAGATGGCGGGGTAGATGAGGAGGCTTAAGGTCAAGGCCAGGGCCATCTTGACGGTCTGGGGAACGGCCTGGCCGCCCAAGAAAGGGAGGAGCTGGACCATGGGGATGATGCGGGCCATGACCAGGGCGGCCAGCAAGATGGACTGGTTGAGTCCCTGGTGGAAGGCGTCGTCGGCGAGGAGGTCGAAGGCCATGGCATTAAAGGCCGGCAAAGCCGGTGTAGAGGGTGTGGGTAAATTGGACGATCTGGGCGCCGATCCAGGGCCCGGCGATCATGAGGCTCAGAAAGACGGCCACCAGCTTGGGGACAAAGGTCAACGTCTGCTCCTGGATCTGGGTGGTGGCCTGCAGGACGCTGACGATGAGGCCAACGCCCATGCTGGCCAGCAGCGGCGGGGCGGAGGCGACGAGGATCAAGAGGAGGCCCTCGCGAGCGGTCTGGAGGACAAATTCTTCCATGGCGCGGCCCTAGAGGTAGCTGAGGATGAGGCCCTGGACGACGAGGTACCAGCCGTCGACGAGGACGAATAAGAGGAGCTTAAAGGGCAGGCTGATGGTGGTGGGGCTGAGCATGTGCATGCCCAGGCTCAGGAGGATATTGGCCACCACCAGATCGATGACGATAAAGGGAACGAAGAGGATAAAGCCGATGATAAAGGCCAGGCGTAACTCGGTGACGACGAAGGCCGGGACCAGAACGAGAAAGGACTCGTCGCTGAAGAGCGGGTCGTCGGGGTCTGGATCGGGTTGGTCGTGGTGATGCATCTCCAGGGCCAGTTGGTGGAGCATGGCCCGATCGTCGGGGTCGGCGTGGGTCATCAAGAAGCGATGCAGCGGCTGGACGGCCTCGTCGGCGATGGATTCCAGGTAGGTGAGGCTGATGTCGACCTCCTGGGCTTCGATGTCGTCGATGTGGGGGCGCAGGGCGTCGTAGGTGTCGAGACCGATGGGGGCCATGATGTAGATGGTGAGGATGATGGCCAGGCCCGTGATGACCTGGTTGGGTGGAACTTGTTGGGCGCCGATGGCGGTTCGTAAAATGGAGAGGACGACGGCGACCTTGACGAAGCTGGTGACCATGATCAGGAGAAAGGGAAGCAGGGCCAGGGCGGCCAAGACGGCGATCATGGTCAGGGGGCTGGAGGCGTCGAGGATGCCCTCCTGGGCCCAGGCCAGGGTGGGCCACAGGAGGATCGTCGAGGCGACGAAAAAGAGGAGGGCACCGCGGTGAGGATGGGCGTTCATGGGACGCTCGAGACGATGGCGGGGGTGACCGAGAGGTTCATAGGATTATTATCGACGGGGCGGTGGGCGATGTTTCGTGCGTCGTCGAGCGGTTGGCACGGTGTGAGTTTTGCATGTAGGTTTGGACGACACGTTGATGGGTTGATCAGAAGCGGGTTTTACGGGCCCAGAGGAGAGAGGATGACGGATTCATCGGAGAGCAAGCAGTCGATCAAAGAGCAGGTGGCGGCGCGATGCCGTCAGCGAGCCAAAGAACACACCATCGCCGGTGGGGCGCTGGGGGCGGCGAGCATCGGCGGCTTCGCCGTGCTGGGCTCTGTGGCCTGTCCGCTATGCGTGGTGGCGGCGCCAGCGCTGCTGGGGAGTGGCCTATGGAACGCCAAGAAGGCCAAGGAGTGCGAAGACCAGGAGGGTGGGGAGGTGCTGGATGGGACGGATGGCTGTCCAGAGCCCGCTTAGAACCTAGGTTAGACAGAAGGAGGATGGTTTGTTTCGGTTTTTGGTTTATTGTTTCAATAAAGGGAACGTTTTGATGCGTAAAACGGCATATTCGGTGGTTTTGATCGCGCTATTGGCGGTGTCCTCGGCGGCCTGTTCATCGGCGCCCGATGCGACGGAGGATGATGTGACGGCAGAGCCGGAGGCGGTGGAAGAGGATCACGAGCATCACGATGATCACGATCATCACGGGGATCACGATCATCACGATCATCGGTTTGAGGACCCCGAGGAGTATGCCGAACGGTGGAACGATCCGGCGCGCGACGAGTGGCAACAGCCGGAGGCGATCATCGAGGAGATGGGCCTGGAAGAGGGCATGGTGGTGGCCGATATCGGTGCCGGTACGGGCTATTTTATCCCCTTTTTGTCGGAAGCCGTGGGCGATGAAGGCGAGGTGATCGCCGTCGATATCGAGCCGGAGATGCTGGCCTATATCGAGGCGTTGGCCGAGGAAGAGGGACTGGATAATGTGAGCACCCGCCAAGCCGAAGGGGCGTCATCGGGACTGGAGGAAGGGGAAGTGGACCGGGTGATCACGGTCAATACGTGGCATCATATCCCGGCGCGCGGGGAGTATTCGGGCCACCTTAAGAGCCGGCTCAACGAGGGCGGATCGGTGTGGGTCGTGGATTTCCATGAGGAGTCGCCGATGGGGCCGCCGGCCCATCATCGGTTGGCGCCGGAGCAGGTGCTCGAGGAATTGGGCGAGGGCGGATTGCAGGGCGAGGTCAAGATGGAGTTGGAGCGCCAGTACCTCATCGGAGCCAGTGAGTCCCAGTGAGCGACGAGGCACAATCGCAATCGAGGGTCATCGGAAGCCTCGGCGGCATGGCCATCGTCGCCGGGTCGATGCTGGGCATCGGCATCTTTTTGACGCCCCCGCAGATCGCGGCCCATATGGGCTCGATGGGGGGCTATCTGGCGGTGTGGCTGGTGGGGGGCCTGATCGCCATCTCGGGGGCCGTGGCCTATGCCGAGCTGGGGACGCGCTTTCCGGAGGCCGGCGGTGATTATATCTTTTTGCGCGAGGCCTTCGGGCCAGCGCTATCATTTGCCGCCGGGTGGCTATTATTTGTCGGGGTGTTTACTGGGTCGGTAGCAACGATGGCCGTGCCCCTGGCGGAGTTTCAATTGCCGGTGCTGCTGGAGCCGTTGTGGGAGGTCGATCCCCAACGGGTATTGGTGGGGTGGGGCGTCGTGGAGGTGACGGTGGCGCGGGCGATTGGCATCGGGCTGATCGCCGGGTTGACGGCGCTCAATATCTGGGGGACGCGTCTGTCGACGAAGGTGCAGATCGCGTTGACGGGCGCGCCGGTGCTGCTGCTTGGATTGGGCGCGTTAGGGGTATTGATCTGGCACCCCGGCGTGGAGGGAGAATTGGCGTGGGCCGGGAGCGATGAGGGCGGCGGCGTGGTGGGGTTTGGGCGAGCCATTTTGGCGGTGTATTTTGCGTACGCCGGGTGGAATGCGATTGCCTATGTGGGGGGGGAGATGCAGCACCCTGGGAGGAGCATTCCCCGCTCGCTACTTGGGGGAACGGCGATGATCATGGGGCTCTATGCGCTGCTCGCCGGGAGCTTTGTGTATGTGCTGGGCATGGAGGGGCTGGCAGAGGTGATGGAGGCGGGGACGGCGACGGCGACGGCTGTGGCAGAGGGGCCGGGGGCCTACGGGGTGACGGCGTTGATCGCCGTGGCGCTCCTGGGTTCGCTCAATGGGACGATCCTCGTCGGGGGCCGGGTGGGGCTGGCGATGGCTCGAAAGGGGAGCCTCAGCGATGGGATCGGCGAGCTCAACGAGCGATTCGGGACGCCGTCGAGGGCTCTATGGCTCCAGGGGGGCCTGGCGGTGGGGCTGGTGTTGACGGGGACCTTCGAGATGCTGCTGGAGATGACGAGCATCGCCATGTTCGTGATGAGCGGTCTGACGGTGTGGGCGCTGTTTCGGATTCGGGCCCGCGATGGGGCGGATGCGCCCTATCTGGCGACGGGATATCCCTGGTTGCCCCTATTCTTTTTGGGGGTCAGCGTCCTCGTGATCGGGGCCAGCGTGTA
>CAZMJS010000018.1:0-5391 GCA_964566695.1 uncultured Bradymonadales bacterium | reverse complement strand
TAGGCCGTGGTGCAGACGGGGTTTCGGTCCAGGGCCCGCTGAACGTCGTCGTCGGTGGGCTCCGGGGTCAGGCCTTTTTCCTGGCGCTCGTCGGCCGAGGCCTCTTGATATCGTTGGTACCAATTTTGGCGAAAGATCTCGGCGCGGCGCTCCTCCATGTCGGTGATGCGCCGATCGGAGAAGTCCTCGCAGAATTGGGTATTATAGGTCTGACCGAAGAATTCCTTGAGGCCCGAGACGCGGCCCGGGGCGTCCTCGAAGGCCAGCAGGCGGCCCTGCCCGCGATAGTGATCGCGGTGCTCGTCGACTTGGAGGCCGGGTCCCATATTGCGGCGCGGAAGGGTACGGCCCTCCTCGCGATCGTCGTCTTCGCCGGCCTCCAATTCGCGCTGGACGTAGATGTCGGCGCCGACGAGGCGAAAGACCTCGTAGCGATCGCCGGAGCTGATGCGGGTGGGCATGCCCTGGATGGAGACGTAGCTATTATGCTCCAGGTCAGGCGTCCACTCCGGGTCTTCAGCTTGCTTGATGGGGAATTCGGAGGCGTCGCCCAGCTCCACGGGCTCCGAGGCGTGGAAGAAGTAGCGCACCTCATCGCTCCAATCGGTGATCACCGACGTGACCAGGAGGACGATGATGATCATCAGGATGGGGCGAAGCACGGAGCCGCGATTTCGCGTCTTGGTCAGGGCCTCCAATTCGGCGTCGAAGGCCTCGTCGTCATCGCGGCGGACGAAAATATCCTCCACGGACGGTCGATTGGACGCCTGGGGCGCCTCCTCGGGGGGAGAGTCAGAGGAGGGAGGAGATGGGTCGTCTTGGTGGTGGTCGCTCATGGGCCCGTGGCTCGTCGTCAATGGTCAATCAGGGGGGCGCATCGCCGTCAGGAGGCTATAACAGCCATGCCAGTGGGCCTCTTCCATATAGGGGCAGGGAGGATCGCTGTCCACCGGTGGGAGGTGGGAAAAAGGGCGAAAAATAGGGGTGATGTCGCACCCTCGGTGCGACAGGACGGCGGGATTTGGCCACTTTTGGTGATTTGGTGGCGAATGCTCTACCATTTGCGTGTGAGGCGAGGAATTGGGTGTTGATCGAGCTAAGGAGAGACGATGGAGCGGCATGGGAGACGACCTTATTCGTGGGCGATATTGGTGGTGGCGATGGTCGCGGTGGTGGCATGTAGCGATGAGGGGGATGGCGAGGATGTGCCGGCAGAGGCGCCGGGGACGTTGTTGATGGGGGAGGCGGAGCCGGAGACGGAACCCGATATCAGCGATGACGATTTTGAGGCCTTCTCGGAGGACAATCGACGCTTCGCCTTCGATCTCTTTGAGACGCTGAGGCAGGAAGAGGAGGGCAATCTTTTTGTGTCGCCGCATTCGATCTCCACGGCCCTGGCCATGACCTACGGTGGGGCCGATGGGACGACGGCCGATGAAATGGCACAGGCCCTGCGCTTTGAGATGGGAGACGAGGTGCTGCACCCGGCGTTTAACCGGCTGGCTCGGGCGCTCGATGCGCGCGAAGAGGTGGAATTGGAGGTGGTCAATCAGACCTGGGGGCAGGAGGGCTATCCGTTTATCGAGGACTACCTGGATCTTCTGGTGCGCCACTACGACGCCGGGATGTATGTCGTGGATTATGGCGACGATCCCGATGGGATAAGGGAGGGGATCAACCAGTGGGTGGAAGATCAGACGGCCGGTCATATCGATGACCTGCTGCCACCGGGGAGCATCGATGCGCTGACGCGGTTGGTGTTGGTCAATGCCATCTATTTTAAGGCCGATTGGAAGCGGCCCTTTAGCGCCGATCAAACGTCGGATGGGTCTTTTGAATTGCTCGATGGGACGACGGCAGAGGTGGAGATGATGAGCCATGATGAGCCGGAGATAGCGGCTTATATAGACGACGGGCAGTCGGTGGGGTTGTCAATGGCTTATGAGGGAGAAGATATCTCGATGGTGGCCATGAAGCCGGCGGAGGCCGACGCATTTTCCGAGTGGGAAGAGGCATTGGATCGGGCTTATTTTGATGAACTTGTGACGTCGATGGAGGATAAAATGGGGGTGATCCAATTTCCCAAATTCGAGGACAAAGGGGATTATGATCTGGTGCCGGTGATGCAGGCACTGGGCATGGCGGAGGCGTTTGAAGATGGGGTGGCCGATTTTGGCAAGATGATCGATGTGGAGGCGGCCGGGGGAAGTCCGTTTATCACCGGTATTTTTCACCAGACCTTTGTGGAGGTCGACGAAAAGGGCACGGAGGCGGCGGCCGCCACGGGGGTGGTGGTGGGCGATGAATCGGCGCCGGTCATCGATTTTCAGGTAAGTTTTGACCGGCCGTTTTATTATGCGATTTACGATCACGATGCTGAGAGCATCTTATTTATGGGGCGGATGATGGATCCGAGCTGATGCTTTTGTGAGAGGTCGCCGGGACGTGTTACCGTGATGGGGAGACGTGATGGCGGTGATCCGTCCCTGGCGATAGGTGAGTGAGCGATGAAGAAGATGCGGTGGCGATGGGCAGTGGTTGGGTGGGTGATGGGGTGGGCGGCGCTCGTCGGGTGCACCGATGGATGCCAGACGTCGTCGGAGGAGGTGGAGGCCGAGGGGCCACCGCCGGCGACGGTGAAGATGCAATTTGGCACGTTTCACGCGTGCGTGCTGGATGAGGCCCAGAATATCTGGTGCGTCGGACAAAACGATCGGGGGCAACTGGGCGATGGAAGCACAAGCTCCCAGAGTCAATTGGTTCAGGTCTATGGGGACCAGGAGTGGGTCGACGTGGCGGTGGGCTATTTCGATGTCACCTGTGGGATCGATGAACGAAGCGAGCTCTATTGCTGGGGAAATAATGCCCACGGGATGCTGGCCGACGACGGCCTGGAGATGAGTTCTTTGCCGGTGCCCATCGAGGGCATGGGCGAGGTTCGGCAGGTGGCGCTCGGCACCTCCCATGGGTGTGCACTCAATGAGGAGGGCGAGGTCTATTGTTGGGGGCGAAACGAGCAGGGGCAATTGGGGCTGGGGCCAGACTTGCCGCCGGTGGTGTGGGAGCCCACCAGGGTGGAGGGCCTGGAAGGGGTGGAGCAGGTACAGGTGGGCGCCGAATATGGGTGCGCGCTCACCGAAGGGGGCGAGATCTATTGCTGGGGCACCACGGTTCAGGGACAGGTGGGGGCCGATATCTTCGGGGAATTATACGCCGATCGGCCCCGTCAGGTCAGCGTCGAAGAAGATGGAGAATCTAAGCAGGCGAAGGCATTGGCCGTGGGGTTTGATCACGCCTGCGCCCTATTTGGCGAGCGGCGCCAACTCTACTGTTGGGGAAGAAATCGCTATGGACAATTGGGCTTAAGTGACCTGGATTCGCGCAATGCGCCGGCGAAGGTGGTCGAGATGGCCTATGTGGACGAGGTCGCCGTGGCCACCGGTCAGAGTTGTGCCCGCATCGAGGACCAGGTGTATTGCGCCGGGGAGGTATTCGTGGAGGCCGACGAGGTGGAAGCCGGCGATGGAGGGACCTACTTTTCACCAAGTCACGCCCTTCGCCAGGCGGAGACGCTGTGGTCCGGCGTGGTGGGGGTGTGCGGCCCGGCCGGTGGTCCCCAGGGCGATGCCGTGGCCTGCCGAGGGGTGCAGCGAAGTGACGATTGGTATGGTGAATGATACGGGGGATTAAGACTCGCCGGTGCTGAAGCGCTCCGTGAGGGTGGCGGCGTAGATCTTGAGTCCGTCGACCCACAGGGAGGCATCGGCCCGGGCTTGGAGGTACGTGGGGTGGCGCTGCAGATCGTCGAGGGTAAGCAGGACCTGGGTGCGCTGACTCTCCGGGGGCACCTGGCCGCGGTAGGTCCACTCCAGTTGCAGGCAGGGCTCGGGATGTTGAGGCGATACGGGGGCGATGTCGGACCCTGGGTGGTGATCGAGGAGGGCGATTTTGAGGGTTTGGAGCATGGCCTCGATGCCCAGGGATCCGGGCATGACGGGGTCCTGGTAGAAGTGGGCCTTGAAGAACCATTCGCCGGGATCGATGGCTTTTTCCGTGCGGTATGTCGCACCCTCGGTGCGTTCCTCGCGCAGGGTGAGGCGGTCGATCATGCGAAGTCGGGGCGTCGGCCAGGGGTGCTGTGGTCGATGGGGTGGGGTGTCCAGCGGGAGGTCGAGGTTGGCGTCGGCGCCGATGAGCCTGGCTTCGCGCTCGTCGACGGGTAGGCCGGCCTGGTTCTGGAGGGCTTCCCAGGGAAAAAAGCCGAAGGTGGTGTCCATCTCGAAGATCAGTTCGCCGTCGGCGTAGCATTGGACATCGAAGGATTGGATGGCCATGGCGCCAGAGCGGACGTCGCGGGTCATGGTGGTGCGGGTTTCGAAGACCTGGTCGTCGGGGGTGATGGGTCGATGAAGGGTCGCCTGGCCGTCGAGGTTGCGATAATAGAGGGGAATCGACGAGGCGGTGATGGCCGAGGAGCAGAGGGAGAGCCAGCCGCAGGGTTGGAGGGCGGCCTCCATGACGATGGCGGCGGGCATGGTGTTGAATTCGCCGGCCTCAAAATACCAGGCGTCGCTGGGGATGTCGTATTGGGCGGTGGCGCTGTCGCCGGGGCCGGCTTCGGAAGGAGGGGCATCGGCGGCGGTGACGCGGCTCATAAATTGGTAGGGATCGGCGGGGAGGCGGGGCATGCGTGGGGGCCCGTCGAAGCGGGCATAGGCGGGGCCGACGCAGAGGGTGGCCGGGCCCTCGCCGGTGGCGCGCATGGCGATGGCGTCGTGGATCAGTGATCCCTGTTTGAGCGCGTGGTCACTGCGTTTGGTCGCACCCTCGGTGCGTAGATCGTCGCCCATGGGGGTGTCGGGGACCAGGCGCATCTGCATGCCGCGGCAGTGAAAGGCCTTGAGTCCATCGACGGTGGCCAGGATGTCGGCCACCAGGGTCGGTTGGTCGCCGTCGATGATCTCTTCGACGTAGATCTCGTAGACCAGCGATTGGTGCTCCGGGGTGGCCTGGCCTCGGCAGCGCAGGTCGTATTCCACGTCTGGGACCGGCTCAAAACGCCAGCCGTCTCGGTCCAGGGTGTAGCCCATGGCGATCATATAGAGGCTCATGACCTGCATGCCGCCCTCGAACATCAAGGTGCCGGGCATGCAGGGATCGTCTTTGAAGTGGCCGTCAAAGAACCAGGCGTCGTCGTCGATGGCGTAGTGGGTGCGCATATATCCGCGGCCCAGAGGCCCGCCGTTGGGTTCGATGGCCTCCACGTCGCCGACGATGCACATCTTGCCGTGGTGCATGCGCGGGGTCTGGCGATGGCAGCATAAGCGCTCATATCCCTCCCCAAAGCATGCGCGGGGATCGCCGCCGTCGGCCAAGGTCTGGACCTGGTCG
>CAZMJS010000017.1:0-52653 GCA_964566695.1 uncultured Bradymonadales bacterium | reverse complement strand
ATTTCCCGCTCCAGAGGCGGTGGCGGCTGAACTGGTCGCTCTTCCGTGACTTCTCCGGGACTCATGGCACACACCTCTTTAGGTCTTTGAGCCGAGATGAATTGGATGGATCCATCATTAACCCTTTGCCCCTAGCCTCACAAGTTCAGCTCTCCTGCTCATCGCCTCCGGGTCGTCCCACAACGCGCTCCTCTAACCCTAGCAGTGACACGGCTATCCCCGGCAATAAAAAGCAGGCCACCACGACCGATAACAGTAGGGCTCCTGTCAGTGCCATCGCCAGTGGCTGCAGAAGCCCAAAGACCTCTTCGCCTCCCCATAGCAACGGACTCATTCCCAATACCGTACTGGCGATGGTGAGCATCACCGGTCGGAAGCGGTCTCGCGCCGCCACCTCAAAGGCCTCTTGGAGTCCCACTCCTCGCTGCCGACCTCGCTGAGCCTCTGAGAGCACCAGGATGGCATTGTTGGCGATGATTCCCACGGCGATCAGCAGTCCCGCCAGCACCATGGCGTCCAGGGCCTTGCCCATCACCGATAGCAATACCAGCGTCCCCACCCCGCTTAGCGGAATCGTCACCAGACCCGACAAGGCCAGCGCCATGGAATTATACTGCAGCACCAGGAGCGTCATCACCAACAACAAAGCCAGCCCCAGGGCGATCCCAAACGTCGTGCGCGTCTCCTCAATGGCTTCGATTTCGCCCTCCAGCCAATAGCTGACGTCGTCGCCCAATGCTGCCTCGTCGAGCCCTCTCTCCACTTGTTGGGCCACCTCCGTGGGACCGGGGCCCGTCGGCGATAGTTGTGCCGCCACGCGGACCACCCGCTGGTCTTCCCGTCGCTCGATATGCGTCGGCTCTTCCACCAACTCGAAGGCCACCAGCTCTCCCAACTCCACGCTGGCGCCGTGAACCGTTGGAACTCTCAACCGCTCCAAATGCTGCGGCCCCCCGGCCCCACGCCGATCGTATCTTGTCCGCAGTGCCAGCGGTTCTCCCCCGTCCATGCGTTGGCGCAACACACGACCCTCCAGACCATACTCCAACACCCGTTTGACCGTCGCTGGCTCCACGCCGTATCGGGCCATCGCGTCGAAATCAAAGTCCCCCTTCCAGCGCGGACTCACCCCACTTCGAAGCCGCTCCACATCAACCAACCCCTCCTGTTCTTCCAATAACTCCACCACCTGGTTCTCCACCTCTCCCAGTGCCAGTAGATCGCCCCCTTTTCCGGTGAGCACCACGATCAGGTCGGCGTCGCTCAGAGACGTCTCCACGCCCCGAATCCTCGGCAAGGTCACCGATAGATCCAACTCCGCGATGCCTATCTCATCGACCGCCTGTCGGACATCCTCCGCCCACGCCTCGGAGCTTCGATCACCACCGGCCGTATCGACCCGCGCCATAAAATTGGCCGTCGCCGGTCGAAACGACGGCTGGCCCTCGCGGAAATACCCACCCACCGTACTAAATAGCGCCTCCGTCCCCTCTACCTCCTTGATGGCCTCTCCCACCTCGGCGGTGATCCGGTCCATCTGATCCATCGGAATCCCCACGGGGTGGGTGATGCGCAAATCCACGAATCCATCATCGACGTCCGGAAGCACCTCAAAGGGGATGTCTTTGCCCACCCACACCCCCACGGCCACCAATCCCACCACGATGGGCCAGGCCACCATCGGCCGATGCATGCGCCCCCACCACGGCGATCGCTTCTGCGAGCACTCGATGGCTTCCTCGGCGGCTCTCGCGAAGGTCGGAAGCACCACCACGGCGCTGATAAAGGCAAATATGGCCGCCACGACCACCGTCCAGATCAGGGGCTCGAATAACCGGGCCACCAACCCCTCGACCAGTAGAAACGGCAACACCGCCGCCAGCGTCGTCATCAACGCTCCCAGTAGAGGCCCCGCCACCTCCTGCATGGCCCTCAGATGCAGCGCTTCATCGCCCGGCCCGCGATCCTCATCGCTCATCCGATCCAGGCGCTCCAGGTAAATGATCGCATAATCCAGCCCCATGCCCACCGACAATAATAGCCCTGTCAGCGTCAACAGGTTTAGGCTCTGCCCACTTGCCGCCAATACAATAACGGTCGCCCCCAAACTCGTCGCCACCACGGCTCCCACCAAAAAGACGTAGCGCCGCTGCCTCAGGGCAATCAGCAACAGGATCATGGCCAATAATGCGCCCCCCAGGGCGGCCACGATGACACTTTGCACCGCCCCTCGGGTCACCACCGAATCATCGTATAACTGGTTGGCCTCCAATAACTCCAACGCTTGAGATTGGTCGGCCTCCTCGACGATTCGATTGATTTCATCGGCCATCTCCAACGAGTCGGCCTGCGGCGAGCGATAGACCGTCACCAGGACCGCCGAGTCCCCATCCATTCTCGTCCTCAGGCTCTCTTCTGACGCCGCCCGATGCACCCCCGCGATCTGCTCCAGCTCGATGGCCTGCGCCTCGTGTTCGCCCCATAGTGGCCACTGGCTCAGGCCCTCCACGCTCCACCCCTGGCCGCCGAGCATGCCAATGCCCTCAAAGCTATCGCTGCGCATCGCCCCACCCGGTGGCGGATCCGTGGCCCGTTCCAGCGCCGCCTCGATCGCCGGCAGCGACACCCCTAATGCGCGCTGACGCTCCGGATCGATCTCCACCACCAATTCCGAGATTTCCTCGCGCCCCATATACACGGCCTCCACCCCTTCGACGGCCCGCAAGCGAGGCAATAGATGGGTCCTCAACTCGCTTCGGATCTCCGGGGCCCTCAAGCGCTGAGAGCCAAAGGCAAATTGCTGCACTGGCTCTTCCATCGTCGACACCGCGAAGATGCGCGGCTCCGGAAACTCATCCGGGATTTGTTGCTGCGCCCGCTGAGCCCCCTGGGTGACGTCGCGAAGGGCCCGGTCAAGGTCGTATTCCGGCTCGAAATAAAGGTCCACATAGGCCCGCCCGTCTCCCGAGCGACTCTCCATGCGAACCATTCCCGGTGTCCCCGTCAGCGCCGCCTCCAAGGGCTCATTGATGCTCTCCTCGATCACGCTCGAGGTCTGTCCCGGAAGATCACCGATGATTCGCACCTGGGGATAGCGAATCTCTGGCAATAACTGCAGCGGCATATCCTCCAGCGCCACCACCGCCCCGACCAGCGTCGCCAACATCACCGCGGCCACCGCCATTTGCCGACGCGTGATCTGCTCCAAAATCACCACAAATAGGGAACGTCCTCCAATCATGGTCCGTCCTCCACCGCGTCGATCTGCCGGCCCACCTCATAATTGCGCGGATCGAAGCGAATCACTCGCTCCCCCTCCTCCAGCCCCTGCTTGACTTCGATCCCACCGGCTCTCCCCTGCCCCAGACGAACCTCCCGGCGTTGCACGACCCCCTCTTCATCGACCACCGCTACCCACTGCTGACCCTCCTCGCTGGCCACTGCCGTCCAGGGCACCAGCAGGTCCTCGACGTCCCCGCGATGGACCACCTCCACAGCTCTCGGGCGCTCCTGCTCCCCGGCCTCGACCCACAGGGTTGCCCGGACAAACCCCGGAGCCTCCGACGCTTCAAATTGCACCACTTCCACCCCTCGGCTGTTGCCCTGCTCATCGATGACCTCCAACTCGGCGCGCTCATCCAGATGCGCCGTCTCCGTCGCCGGCACCTCCAAGCGCACGCCCAGGGCCCGTCCATCCTCAATGGTCATGATCACCTGACCGGCCTCCACCTGGGATCCCACCGAGGCCTCGATGCGCGAAATCCGTCCTTCGACAGGCGCTCTCAAGACCCCTCCCACCGGGCGCTCCGCCAGGCGCTCCTCCGCCTCCATTAACGCCAGCCGAGCCTCCTCGACCTCCGAGGGACCCGCGGCCTCCATGGTCGCCAAGTCCTCCCACCGCTCCAACTCATCCTGCAACGCCGCCTGCCTTCGCTCCAACACGCGTTGCCTGGCTTCCTCCTCCACATTGCGCCACCGTGCTACCACCTCGCCCTGTTCGACGCGCCGGCCCTCCTCCACGACGACCTCTACAATCTCGCCGCGTTCACGTGCCTGAACCGTCCGACCCCGTAGCGGCTGCAAGACCCCGGACCACCGTCGATCCCGGTCGCCATCGACCACCTCCAGCGTCTGCACCTCCACCATCGGTGCCGCCCGCTCCGCCTCTTCTACTTCTCCGATGTCGCCATCGACTTCATCGCTGCAGCCAGCCAGCCAAACCATCGTGGCCATGCCAAAGAGCACCTTTCCAACCCTATGCATCGTCGCCCTATCCATCATCCCGACTCCGTCTCCAACCATCTGGACATCTGGGCCATATCGCCGCTTTCCATCGCCAACACCAGCACCTCTTCAATGAGTTCTACCTGATAGTCCAGGGCTTCTTGTTCCGCCCCGTAGACGCGTTCGTAGCCCGCCATCACATCGCTCCAATGGCCGACCCCCTGACGCCACCGTGCCTCGGCGACCTCCAGATATGTCTGGGCACTCCGCCGCTCGTCCTCCATCCCCCCTAAACGCTCCTCCCAGCTCTCCTCGATCCGGGCCAATGCCGCCATGGCTCGCTGACGGGCGTCGCGCCGGCTTTGGGCCTCCATCTCCAGGGCCTTCGCCTCCATCTCACGAGCCCGTTGCTGCTCCTGACGCCCCCCCCGAAGGTCCGGACGCCACTGCCAACGAAACCCGGCAAAATACTCCGGCTCTGGCCGGTTATCATAGGCCGGTGATAGCACTCCACGACCGGCAGCCACCCCCTGCAACCAAAGGCTGTCTTCCCGCCGGCGCCAATCCCCCTCGGCGCGCATCGCCACCGCCCGACGCTCCAACCATTCGATCGACGCCCCTTCGCTTTCGCCTCCATCGATCGCCAGTGCTCCCGCTAGCCCCATATCCGCGGCCTCCACGCAATCGCCAACCCATTGGGCGAGCCGTTCAGCATGCGTCCGGCGTCCCTGTGCGACCTGCCCCTTCTCCCGCCTAATCGCCGCCTTCATATCCTCCATCCCCCGGCGCTCGTGACTCGCCTCCACACCGGCCTCCACGCGCCTGTCGACCACCTTGGCCAACCCACCCACTCGCTCGGCATGCGCTATCAACAACTCCCATCGTCGCTGATTCTCGAAAAGCCCAAGATAGATCTCTGCTACCTCCTGTTTGATCTCTTCTCGAACGACGCTCACCCGTGCCTCGGCCTCATTAATCTGCGAGGCCTGCCATCGCTCAGCGGCGCGTCGCTCCCGATTCAACACATCCGTCGTCAGCTCCAGCCCCGCCTGAGTGCGCGCACTCACGCCTTGATCCCGCTCGGCCCCGGGACTGATCCGTCGACCGACGTCCCCTTCCCCGCTGATCCTTACCTCCGGTCGACCTTCTCGCCGCCATCCCCTCTCCTCTGCTCGCGCGGCCGCCACTTCGTAGTCCGTCGCCTCACCACGGGGCTCGCCTTTCCACACCGCATCCCATACCTCTGCCAGGCCAAGCCTTTCTCCATCGCCTGGCTCACAACGAACCTCTCCAGCAGCTTCCCCCGCTCCGCCCAGGCACACCATCAGCATCACGAGGGCCACCAGCCACCGGCCATCCTGTTTTATCCTCATGCTTCCCTCTCCATCCATCCGGATATGTCACGGATTACGGTGGCACACCATCCCACAGATCTCCATGCTCGCCATCATCCAACGGCCTCTCAATGGCGTTCCACCCTGCCCACCAAATAACGCCCGGCTGAGTTGCTTTAGCATCGTCGCTCCCTTCATCGATTAGTGGAGAAGCTCTGCGAATACCTGCTCGATCTGCTCAAACCCCAGGCGCAATAAGAAGTTGGAATTTCGTCCATAGCTCTTAGCGCCCAACACAAAAAAGTTGGGCTCCGGAGTGGTCAGGACCTCCGCCCCACCGCTGCTCTGCTCCAGGCAATCTCCCCCGCCTCCGGCGCTGGCCATCAGATGGGCCGCCAGCTTCATGGGCCCTTCCGAGGCGTAGCAGTGATGGACCTGCAATTCACGCGTTAGCCCCAGGTCGGGGCGATAGCCCACGTTGGCCACGATCCAATCCACATCCAACGGACGCTGCCCCCCATCTCTCTCCACCACCACTGTCAACGCCCGCTCCTCTCCCTCTTCGATGCGCCGAACCTGCGACCGGTCCAGCGCCTGGACGCCAGTGACCTCTTGGCGAGCCGCCCGATTGCCCAACCGATCCAACGCCGCCCGCTGGGGCAATGGATCATCCTCAATAACGGTCCTCGGCTCTCCAGCCTCTCGATAGGACCACCACAATTGTCCCGAATTGTCCCCAGCGCCCAAGCCCTCGGCGATCAAGCTCAGTGATGTCATCGCCGAATGACCATCGCCTACCAGGAGCACCGGGTCCCCCTGCAACTGCTCAGACACCTGCTCCGGTGTGGGGATGCCGTAGATAATACGCCCCTCAAAGCGCTCCTCACCGATCGCCGGCATTCCCTGAGGGCCCAGCCTCCCTGGCTGTCCCAGCACCCCACTGGTATCGATCAGAATATCCACCGCCTCATAGCGCTCCTCGCCCCCATGGCTGACCAACAGCTCAAACCCTTCGTCCTGTGCGCGGTCGCCGACCCCCTCTCCCTTTAACTGGCCCTGACGGCTGACGCCTTTGACCTGCGTCCACTCCTCCAGCCCATCGCCCAGCGTCTTCGCAAGGGGCCTAAGATAGCGCTCCAGATAATCCCTTCCCGTCGGGAACTTATCTCCATCGACGTCTCCCTCGCCACCAATTAGCTCCGCCTTGCCCCAGGCACTTCGGTTCATCTCCCAGGGCGAAAAAAACTCCACGTGGGCCCACGTGGCCACGTGAGCCCCCACCTCTTTCTTCTCGAAGACCACCACATCGTAGCCCTCCTTCTTAGCCCGCACGGCTGCCTCAATCCCCATGGGACCTCCGCCGATGATTCCCACACGTCGTTGCTTCATCTGTCTTTCCTTATCTTCGCCTAGCGTTCCATGACTGCCTGATTCTCTCTCACCTGCCTCCTGAACATTTGCTTTGACCGGCCCAGGCAAAGGAGACGACGGGGCTTGAATAGATCAAAAACTCGTGTTTTGTTGACCGTCGATGTCCACGCAATTCTCGCACTGCGGAGTCCTATGTCCAGCCCAGCCCCCGGTTATACCGCCGAAGACATCACGATCCTCAAGGACCTGGAGCCCGTCCGAAAGCGCCCCGGTATGTATATCGGCGGCACGGGCAAGGCCGGCCTCCACCACCTCTTGTGGGAGGTCGTCGACAACTCCGTCGACGAGGCCATCAACGGCTTCGCCTCCACCATCGAGGTCACTCTCCATGAGGATTGCGAATCGGTCTCCGTCTCCGACAACGGGCGCGGCATCCCGGTGGACATCCACCCCGAGGAGGGTCGTAGCGCCCTGGAGATCATCTTGACCACCCTCCACGCCGGCGGCAAATTTGATAGCGACAACTATTTTACCTCCGGCGGCCTCCACGGCGTCGGATCGTCGGTGGTCAACGCCCTGAGCACCGAGCTCGTCGCCCACATCAAGCGCGACGGCCGCCTCCACCGACAGAGCTTTTCGCGCGGCCTCGCCCAGGAGTCCATCCAGGAGATCGACAGCGCCCGTGGCACGGGCACCGAGATCTTTTTTCGCCCCGACCCCGACATCTTTGAGGCCGTCACCTTCGACCCCGAGATGATCGCCGACTGGCTCGAGATCAAGGCCTTTCTCAACCAGGGCCTGCGCATCGTCTTTCGCGACGAAGTCAACGACGAGTACCACGAATACAAGCACGATGGCGGCGTCGCCGACTTTCTGAGCCACGTCCAGAAAAAGAGCAAGCAGCCCCCCATCCACACCGACATCATCACCATTCGCACCGAAGACCCCGCCGACGATGTCGCCCGCATCGAGATCGCCATCCAGTGGACGGAGGATACCTCCGAGGAAATTCTTACCTTCGCCAACGGCATCCCCACCACCGATGGCGGCACTCACGAAAAGGGGTTCAAGGATGGGATCGTCAAAGCCCTGAAAAACTTCCTCGACGCCCACGACATCGGCCCCAAGAACCTCTCCATCCACTCCGAGGACATCCGCGAGGGCCTCAAGGCCATCGTCAGTGTCTTCATGGAAGATCCCCAATTCCAGGGCCAGACCAAGGCCAAGCTCAACAACCCCTCCATCAAGAGCCTCGTCTCCGGCGAGGTCCGCGGCCAGGTCGAACAATACCTCCATAATCATTCCTCGACGGGCCACGATATTGCCCAGCGCATCATCCAGGCCGCCAAGGCCCGAAAAGCCAGTCGCTCGGCCGCCAAAAAGGTCAAGCGCAAGCGCTCTGTCAGCCGCCGGCTCAACCTGCCTGGAAAACTCGCCGATTGCTCCAGCACCAACCCCGAAACCAGCGAGCTCTTCATCGTCGAGGGCGACTCCGCCGGCGGCAACGCCAAGCAGGGCCGCGATCGCCGCACCCAGGCCATCTTGCCCCTGCGAGGGAAAGTGCTCAACGCCGAGCAGGCCACCCTCAAGCGGGTCACCAAGAATAAAGAGCTCAACAATATTATCGACGCCCTGGGCTGCGGTCTCGGCGATCACTTCAACGCCGACAACCTGCGCTACCACAAGATCATCCTCCTCATGGACGCCGACAGCGACGGCCACCACATCTCCACCCTCCTGCTGACCTTTTTCTTTCGATACATGCCCCGCCTCATCGACGAGGGCTTCCTCTATATCGCCCAGCCCCCTCTCTACCGCATCGACTATGGCTCCACCACCGAGTGGGCGCTGACCGACGACGATCGCGACCGCATCCTCCAGCGACTGGACGGCCAAAAACGAAATTGGAAGGTCAATATCCAGCGCTTTAAGGGACTCGGCGAAATGATGGCCGACACTCTTCGCGAGACCACGTTGGACCCCGACCACCGCCGACTCCTCCAGGTCACCGTCCCCGAGGAGCTCCGCGAGGATACCAACACGGTGATCTCCAACCTCATGGGACGCGACGCCTCCACCCGCTTTGACTTCATCATGAATAACGCTCAGCAGGTCGACGAACTCGACCTCTGAGCCCCTCTTCCCCCGACCGGACCCCATGGCCGAACCCTTCGTCTTCTCCTTTTGTCCCGGCGCCGGCGGTCGCCTCGAGGCGATGTTTATGGTCGACCTCGACGCCCGCTGCCCCCTGTGCCGCCAGCCCGCGCTCCAGCGCTTCTATCACAGCACCCCCTTTCACTCCTTCACCTTGGTGGACTTCGATCGCCTAGCCGACCACGCGCCCTTAAAGGCCGGCTTCGCCTGCGAGCAATGCGACACCCCCGTCGGAAGCGCCGATATCCGCCGCAGCGCCCTGACCTTCGCCTTCGCCGACGACGCCGGTCAGATCCGCCGCATCGACGACCTCCACAAACAAACCACCACCTACCTCCTGACCCCCGAACACCGCCTCGATCCCCAGGCTCTCCCCGTCTGGACGCCCGACCCCGACGACGCCCGGCACAGGCTTCTCGACGATCTCCGTGAGCCCGATATCCAGCGACACTTTGGGCGTCCATTCAACCTCAAATTGGCCTGGCGAGACCTCGGCGATCGCGCCCTCTCCTCGACAACGCCCATCGTCGATGCTCCCTCCCCGAACCTCCTCATTGGCTTTGGCCCTGACCGAAAAAGCCTTCACCAGGCTCTTCGCCAACGCGCCGAAAACCATTTTATGGACGGTGATTCCGATCTCCACCGGCTCCTGAAACTCCAACAGCAATGTCCCTGGACGCCCCCGATCACCGGCGCCACATCCCGCGGCGGGCGGTGGCCGACCTTTTTATCTCCCCCCGTCATCGACGCTATCGATCAAGACCAACTCCTCGGCGCTGCCATCGTCGACATCTCGGCGGCTATCAACGCTATCGAGCGCACCCTCAACACCGCTCATCTCTCCTTTGAGCGCAGTGACTCCCCCTGGCCGACCTTCCAATCCATCCAGGCTCCCCGCGGCGACCGACCTCCCATCTCCCTCTCCACCTCCACCATCGCCCACCGGGCTGTCGATACCGGCCTGAGCCCTGCCACGGCCGCCCGCCTAAGCGCCGAGGAAATCGTCGCCACCTTATTAGACCTCTGGACCTGACTTGTACGCCCTCCGGACTGCGTCTATCTTTGGGATGATGATGTGAACCCTCTCGCTGCCCCCAACCCCCATGCGCCTTCGAACCATCCCACGCCCTCCGGGCACCCTGCCCATTGGCGCTCTCTTGATGTCCCTTCTCTTCGCCCTCCCCCTCGGCGGGTGGCTCATCCAAGAAGAGATCATCGACCTCGGTACCTGTGGCCTCCAAGCTGCCCTGGGCATTCCCTGCCTCAGCTGCGGATCCACCCGCGCCACCCGCCACCTCCTGGGCGGTGACGTCCTCGCCGCCTTTTCCCTCCAACCCCTGATGATGAGCATCTACGTCGGACTGACCGCCTGGGGCCTTGCCAGCCTCGGCACCTTCTTGATGGATCGCAAACTGGTCCTCGATCTCTCCCGACGACAGGACCTCTTCTTCAAGGTCGCCATCATCGCCCTTCCCTTCATCAACTGGTTTTACCTCATCTGGCGCGGCGTCTGACCCCCCTCGAATTACAACACCACTGTAAAATTACAGGCTGGCACACTATTTGCTCCACACTCCCCCAGTGCCAATCCCTCGGGGGATCGGGCCTTTGTTGTGTTTCACTCACAATTTCATCCTTCCATCCTGTGGAGCGACCTATGTCTTTGTCGACGCTTTTAACTACCATTGAACACGCCCCCCCGGAGGTGCACCACCGGCTATACGGATGCTCTTATCCCGAAGAGCCCACCCAACAAACCTGAGAGTCCGGTGGACTCGCCTTCCCAGCAAATTTTGCAACAACTGGACCCAAACGCGCAAAAATCGCGCAAACGATCGCGCCATGACTCTGAAAGACATCATTCGCCATAACGATCGCGCCTTCAAACTCGCCACCACTCGAGACCCGGCGACCTCGATGATCACCTCTATCATCAGCCTCGATCACCGGGTCATCGATACCTATATCGCCGATGCCAGCGAGGATGCCCCGCCCCCCTCGGATCCGGCCTACCAAGGCCATATTCAGGAGAGGGTGCGCAAGGCCCACCTCACTCTCCACCAACAACTCCTCGATGGGCATTACGACGACCTCATTGATAACCTCACCCGGTCGACCTCGGAGTCAACACAGAGGTCCCGCAGGCGCCGGACGCATAAAAGCGACGAATTCGTCGCCGTCGATCAAGGACCGGAGACCTTCGCGCCCCCAACGCGAGACCTCCCCGTGATGGACACCCTCAATCCGCGGACCAGCGCCACCAACCAACGGGTCAGCTCCACCGTCGACCAGCCCGTGGCCCGCGTCATGGCAGACCCGCAGAGCCGAGAGACCATCACCGCCCCGACCTCCTCCTTCCCCCGCCTCAGCGCCGAACCCAGTGAGGCCGTCGATACGGCCTCCCCGGCCATCACGCAGACCGGAAACCCCTCCACCACGCTGCCGGCGCCTCCGGCGACCAACCGAGAGCTCCCGGCCTGCGCCCCGCCCCCGCCCTCCAGTCCCGCCTCCCAATTATTCTCATGGGCCGACGACAGGAATCGACCGGCCGTCTTATGGCATGGTCCAAAGGACGACCAATGGACCCCCATGGCCTGGACCCCCGAGGCCCCCGCCGCCATCGTCGACAAAGAACACCTGCCGGCTTATCTCCAGCAGTGCTCTCAACATATCGACACCCTAACCGGCGACGGCGGCCGGCGCACCGCCGTCATCACCTTCGGCGATCGCTCCATGGTCTTGCTCTTTGACGAACCATTCCTCACCATCGTCGTGTGCCCCTCTACGTTGCTCGGTGCCACCCTCAACCAGGCTCGCCGCTTCGCCGAGGAGACCTGATCCCATGACCTGTCCGACCCTATCGATCCGCTCCCTTGATCTGACCATCGGCTCTCGCACCGTTTTCGACGGCCTGGACCTGGATCTTGCCCCCAGCTCCATCACCGCCTTGATGGGACCGGGCGGCGCTGGCAAATCCACCCTCCTGCACTGGATCGCCGACCGCCTCCAGGGTGCTCATATCCAATGGCAAGGCGATCTCCGTATCGCTTCCGCCGATCCCGATCGCCCCCCCACGGTGGCCCTGATGCGCCAGACTCCCTCGCCCATGATGCGACCGGCCATCGACTGGCTCGCCCAATCCCACCCCCGGCGAAGCCAACTGACCCGACGCCAACTCATCGAGGATATTCGTCAATTCCTGGACACCTTTCACCTCCATCATTTCCAAGAAAACCTCCACCAGCAGCCCATTGAGTGGTCCCTCAACCACCAGCGGCTCCTCTTCCTCGTCGCCTGCCTTTTGCCCCGGCCCGACGTCCTATGCGTCGACGAACCCTGTGCCACCCTCGATGATGACCAGGCCGGCCCGATCTTGGATTTTCTCGATCGCGCTCGCCATCACACCTCCATCCTCTGGGTCACCCATCACCAGCGCCGGGCCCGCGAGACAGCCGACCACATCGCCCTCCTGGCCGGCGCACAGATCATCGAGGCCTCCCCGGCCGACACCTTTTTCAACGCACCTCAGAGTCAACCGGCTCAAGACTTTGTTCGTACCGGCTCCTGCCATGTGCCATCCCCGGACACCCCCAAAGAACACCTGGCCCCCGAATATCGCCAGCGCCCCCAGCCCGTTCGCCAGCTCTCCCCTGAAAGCTCCTTACCGGACGTCCCCACCTCCCGCATCACCCACGACCCCGACATCCCGGCCCCGGAGTCGACCCCACCTCCGGAGACAGACGCCCCCGCGGCCACCGACGAGGCCCCATCTCATGGTGACAGCGCGCCCTCCCAGGTCCACGCCCACTGGCATGACCACGAGGCCATCACCCTCATGGAGCCTCTGATCTTTCGCCACACCGAAGCTCCTGCATCCCATCGCGGTCCCTCGGAATTTCACTGGATCTGGCCCGGTCTTCTGGCCGGCGTCGCCATGCCGGGCCTACTTCGCCCCCTCGACCAGGACATCAAGGCCCTCAAGCGCGTGGGGATTGAGGCCCTGGTCACGCTTACCGAAACCCCCATTGACGCTGCGGCCATGGCCGACGCTGGCATCGCGCACCTCCACTCACCCATCGTCGATATGACCCCCCCTTCCATGGATCAGGCCCTTCGCATTTGCGCCTGGGCTGATCATCAACTCCAGCAGGGCCGTCCCCTGGCCTATCACTGCCGCGCCGGCATCGGGCGCACTGGAACCCTTCTGGCAGTCCAGATCATGGCCACCCTCGGCGGCGACGCTGACGGCGTCATCGCCCGCCTTCGAAAGGTCATGAACCGCTACGTTCAATCCGAGGAGCAGCGCCAATTTCTGGCCCACTTCTCCGAGCAAGTTCCTCCGGCCCTCGCCGGGCTAACCCTGCCGGCTTGAACCAAAGACCACTCCCCGGATATCGCGCAATTCGTAGCGCCTGGCCTGCCCCTCGCCGGCGCCCTTAAATTCGATCCATCCCTCCTCCATGCCCATCGTCCAGGCCTCCTCCTCGTCTCCCTGGCGCCCGTCGGCCTCTACCTCCAGCACCATCTGCGAGCGAAACACATCCCACAATCGCCTCGGCGCCTTGAGCCTCAGACGCCGATAACGGCTCCGATCGACGATCTTCTCGGGCCATCCACCGCGAATGTCGCCGCTGATTATTCGTCCTCCATTTAGCCACAGCAGATCCCAGGTCCCCAGGCGGTCCAGGGCTCTCGTGGCGTCAATCACCTTGCCTGAAGCCTCTCCACTCGCCCCTGTCTGCGGTAAGGCGGCGACAAATTCCGGCCAGCGTACCACGTCCAATCCCTCGGCCCCCCTCAGTGCCGGATCCAACTGCACATGGTCCCCGGCGAACACCAGCACCGTCCAGATCAACGGCACCTCCTCCACGTACTGTCTCAGGTAGCGCTCCAACGCCTCCTCGCGGTGGCGAAGTCGCGTCAATAGACGCCCATGCTCCACCCGTCCTCTTCCCCCGGGGCGATACTGAACCACCTCTTTCCCCTCCAGACGCACCTCACCGCTCCAATACTTGAGCTCCACCGCCCACAACTCGTCGGGCAGCGCCATCACGGCGTCGATCTCGTGGCGCCGACCACCATCGGGCACTCGCAGGCCCAGCCAATACTCATGACCCGGAGCCTTGAACTGGCGCTCCAACGTCGCTGCCAATACCCGCTCGGAGGCCCTCCCCACCTCCACCTTTCCCTCCGGCTCAAACCGTCGCTGGTTGCGCCGTATCACACACCATTTGTCCCTCAGGCTTAATCCCTGTTGACCCATCCTTACTCCTCACCCCATACCTCTCTCAAAAACGGTCCCCGGCCAGAGCCTTCATAATAGGACCGATAGTGGCGCTCGTTGGTCTTATAATAGTCCTGGTGATAATCCTCAGCGACCCAAAAATCACCGGCCTCGCGAATCTCGGTGACGATCGGATCATCAAATGGCCCTTCCTCGTCCATGTGTTCCCTCGACGCTTCAGCGATCTCCCTTTCCCGATCATCGGCCACGAATATCGCCGTTCGATAGTGGTCTCCCCGATCGGCAAATTGCCCACCCTCATCTGTGGGATCGATACTCCTCCAAAATACATCCAAGATCTCCTCATAGCCCACTTCCTCCGGATCGTAGCGTACCTCCACTGCCTCCACGTGATCCGTTTGACCCGAACTCACCTGCTCGTAGGTCGGCCCATCTATCGTTCCCCCCGTATAACCCACCTGGGTCTCCACCACCCCATCGAGGGCGTCAAAAGGTGGCTGCATGCACCAAAAACATCCCCCCGCTAGCACTGCTACCGCTTCGCTATCGCCGGCCACCGCTGAGCGCTCGACGACCTCTTCGGCCTCCTCCTCGCCCGCCTGTGATTGCTCTGGCGACGACTGGCACCCCATGCTCAGTGTCACCACCATCGTCGCTACTATCCCGAACCACCATCGCTTCATCGTTGAACTCCTACACGTTTCTGAGACGCGATCCATTTGCCTCCAGACCGCTGGCGCACTAGGTTAACACACCGACGAACTGAACTCCCATCCATCGGGGGGGCACCTGCCGACCCCGTTGGGTTGGATACACAGACCCTTAGCGCTACATTCCCAGAGCAATCATCCCATGCGCCATCTCCGTTTCTCGCCGGCTCTTTTTGTGGGCACCCTCGCCCTCCTGAGCCCACTTCTGAGCTGCGGTCCCGACTTCGAGCCCTACTGGAAGGTCGACCGCCTGCGAATCATCGCCATTCAGGCCGATCCAGTGGTCGCCCTCCATGACGAGGAGACCACCCTGCGCGCCGCCGTCTGGGCGCCCTCCGACGACATCAATTACCACTGGTCCTGGTGCCCCCTTCGACTGTCCGCGCAAGATGACTACACCTGCCCCGTCGATGGTGAACAACTCGCCGAGTGGACCGGCCAACCCGTCGACGAGGACTTCTTTGACCTCGGCGACGACGCCGAAGCCACCTTCCAAAACCCCTTCGAACCCCAGGAAGTCGAGGCCTTCTGCAAAGCCATTGAAGCCGCTGTCCTCGACGCCGCTGGTGACCGCGACCTCGCCGAATTTCTCCCCGGCGGTGACTGCTCTGAGGGATTCGAGGTCAGCCTTCGACTGACCGTCTCCACGGCCGACGAAGAACTCGTCTCCGCCAAGCGCTTTCACCTGGACGCCGGTACCGACGACCCCAATCAAAACCCCACCTTCGTCGGCCTCCAACTGCGTCCCGATGACCCGGCCGACGCTCGCCGCCTGGCCGATGACTTTGACTGGCCTATAGACCCCGATGCCCCCGCCGATGAGCATTGGCTCACCGCCGACCCCGATACCCCTTTGCCCATTAGCGATGATATCGACCTTGAATGGCGTGGCCTTATCGATGCCGACACCATCTTGACCTACTCCCCGCCGACCCCTCGGGGCAGCGACACCCGTCCCGAGCCACGGCAGGAATCCTATACGTACCGCCACTTCACCACCCTCGGCGATATTGACTCCAGCAGCCACCTCTTTTCCCCCCGCGATAACACCGTGGAGCGGGCCTCCAACACCACATTCCGGCTCTCCTCCGACGACCTCGACGACTGCCTCGAGCCCACCGACCAGGGCTGTCTGGTCCGCCTGTGGACGGTCGCCCGCGATAGCCGTCTCGGTCAGAGCTGGACCTCCGCGACGCTCGAACTTCGGGAGGCTCCATGAAGATCCCCGACCTTCCCGGACTTCGATGGCGAAATGTCTTTCTCGCCGTCCTCGGCATCCTTGTCTTTCTTACCATCTATTTCATCCCCGACCGCGCCGACGCAGAACCAGAAGTCGTCACCCCACGGCTGATCCACGAGGTAGAGGCCGAATACACCGACGAGGCCCTGGACGCCCGCGTCGAGGGCGACGTCGTCGTCGACATCGAGATCGACGCCGACGGCGAGGTCGCCAGCGTCGAACTCCTGGAGGGCCTGGGCTATGGCCTCGACGAGGCCGCCATCGAGGCCGTCGAGCAATTCCAGTTTCGCCCCGCCACCGTCGATGGCGAGCCCACGCCGGTGGTCATCGACTACTCCATCCGCTTTAGCCTCCCCACCCTTCCGGCGGCCTTTGAGGGCACCGTCGTCGCCGACGACGATGACCAACCCATCGCCGGCGCCACCATCACCCTCGAATACGCCGGCGACGATCTCGATCCCCCACCCACGGCCTCCGACACCACGGACCGCCAGGGTCGATTTGCCTTCGACGACCTCCCCGCCGGCTCCTACCGCGTCCGCCTCCAACTCGATGACTTCGGCGATATCGACACCGATATCGACCTCGTCGAGGGCCAGACATCGGAAGCCGACTACACCGTCTCCGCCTCGGACGTCGTCTTTCAGGGCCAGATTCGAGAGGCCGGCACCCGCGACCGCCTCGCCGGCATGGAATTGACCATCTTCGACGCCCAGACCAACGAAGAGATCCGCTCTGACTACTCCGAGCGCGGCGGCAACTTTGCCTTTCGCGGCCTCGACCCTGGCGACTACCTCCTGCGCGTGACCGGCTCCGGCTATACCACCACCTCCTTTGAGTTCGACGTCGTCGACGGCCAGGTCACCACCGGCAACTTCTACGTGCGTGCCGACGACTACGGCGGGCTCACCGTCCGAACCACCGAGGAACGCCCGCGCTCCGAGGTCGACCGCCAGACCATCGGACTCGAAGAAGTGCGCCGCGTTCCCGGTGCCGGCACCGACGTCGTCCGCGTCGTCGAAAACCTCCCCGGCGTCGCCCGTACCCCCTTTGGCGGCCAGCCCATCATCCGCGGCGCTGCCCCCCAGGACACCCAGATCTTTTTAGAAAACGACCCCATCCCCAACGCCTTTCACTTCCTGGCCGGCCCCGCCGTCATTGCCACCGAGATGATCGACTCCGTCGACTTCTACCCCGGCAATTACAGTGCCGCCTTCGGCCGCGCCACCGCCGGCATCGTCGAGCTCCAGACCCGCTCGCCGCGAAATGACCGCTTCGCCGGCTATACCGAAATCGACCTCCTCGATGCCTCCGCCATCATCGAAGGCCCCATCACCGACAACCTCAGCTTCGCCCTCGCCGGCCGCCGAAGCTACTATGACCTCTTTCTGCCCTCCCTACTGGAGCGCGCCGGAAGCGACACCTTCGTTTCCCCCCGCTATTATGACTATCAATCGTGGACCACCTATCGATCCGACGGCGGCAATCACAAATTGGAGCTCTTTGTCTACGGCTCCAACGACACCCTTGATATTCAATTCGCCGACGGCGAGCCGGAGGGCGATACCCGCGTCCAGACCACAGGTGCCAACTTCGACACCTACTTTGATCGCGCCCAATTCAACTGGGAGTGGACCCCGGAAAACCTTCCCCTGGATACCGACTTCATGGCCTCCTACGGGCGAAACCAATTTGGCTTCGAGGTCGCCGACAATCTCTTTTTCGATCTGGGCTTTATCCAGACTCAATTTCGCTACGACACGCGCCTCGACGTGGCCGACAACCTCGAGATCCGATCGGGCATGGACATCCAGCTCAGTTCCGGCACCGCTGAGATCGCCGCGCCGCCCATCGACGGCGAACCCGACGCCAGCGCCGGCGGCCCTCCCTTTCCACTCCCCGAAGAGGGCGTGGAATCCATCAGCGACGAGACCCTCTACTACCCGGCGGCCTACGCCGAGGTGGACTACACCCTGGCCGACCGCCTCACCCTCACGCCTGGGTTTCGCCTCGATTATTACGGTGAGATCGAGCGCTGGGCCCCGGCACCCCGGTTTTCCTCCCGCCTCGACATCACCGACGACTGGACCGCCAAGGGCGGTATTGGACGATTCACCCAACCGCCGGTTCCAGGACAGACCGACGCCATCTTGGGCAACCCCGACATCACCTTCGAGAGCGCCACCCACTACGCCCTCGGCGCCGAATGGACCCCCCGCGACCACCTGGAAGTGGACACCACCTTCTTCCTTCGTCGAAATACCGATCTCGTCGAACCCTCTTCCGACCAACAGCTCGACGACGATGGTCAGCGCCAGGCCCAATCCTTTACCAACGACGGCCGCGGCCGCGCCTACGGCTGGGAGATCCTCCTTCGCCATTATCCGCGAAACGACTTCTTTGGTTGGATCAGCTACACCCTCTCGCGCTCAGAACGCCTGGATCTGGACGATAACGAGTGGATCCTCTTCGACACCGACCAGACCCATATCCTCACCCTTGTCGGCGGTTACTCCCTTCCTCGCAACGTCGATGTCTCGGCTCGCTTTCGGCTCGTCTCCGGAAACCCCGACACCCCCATCGTCGGCGCCACCTTTGACGCTGACCAGGACGCCTATCGTCCCCGTCGCGGCCCCACCAACTCCACTCGCAACGCCACCTTCAACCAGCTCGATATCCGATTCGATCGGCGCTTCGTCTTCGACACCTGGCAGATGTCGGCCTATCTCGACATCACCAATATATATAACGCCACCAACCCCGAGGGGACCCAGTATAACTACGATTTCTCCGACTCCGCCCCTCTCCGTGGACTCCCCTTCCTCCCCACCCTTGGCGTCTCCGCACGCTTCTGATGGCCACGCCCGGGCACCGTTCTCCCTGAGCCCCTTGTGCCCCTGTTTTGCTCCTGTTACATTAATTACATCGCAACACCTTATGATGTCGCAATTGGCATTTCACGTTCACATCTCGACTTAGCGCTTGGTCGGGTCAGATGAGTTGGCTGCAAGTCTTACTCGTTTTGTGAACGAATGACCGGCCTCGGGGCCGGATATAGCTCCCACATACTCACGCTGGCATTCCTTTTTGCTTGGAGAATTCATCATGCGTCGAGCCACCCAACTCACATTAACCCTAGCCTGTGCTGCTGGCGTCTTTGCCGGCGCGACGTTCGCACAGATAGCCGAGGCCGAAGCCTGCGGTGGGCCTACGCCCAGCGACTGCGGCATCTCCGCTAACTGTGCGATTGTGGTCAATTCCAACGTCGCCACCAATCTCGAGGAGACCATCACCTCGGCGATCACCTCCAGCGTATTTCTCGGCGTTCTCACCAACAGCAACGAGTGCAACAACCTCGCCGACAATACTCAAACCCGCATGACCATCCACAAGAGCTGCCGGGATATGACAACCCCGGGCGCTCAATTTGAGTACCAAGACTCTCAGGAGTGGACCTTCAATACCGAAGCGGGCCTCAACCGCTTCATCCAGTCGCTGGACTTCGAGCCGGGCCCCGAGCGTGAGTGCCTCTTGGAAGGCGATCTGGCCGTCGACTTTAGCACCCCCAACTGGTTTGGTGGGTTCTTTGGCGTCAACACCCTGACGCTGGAGACCGAGTGCGCCCCCCAGAATAAGTGCCTCTCCTCCAGCAACCCCGAGGAGCCGGGCTCGCCCTACATCAGCGTCGAGATGCAAAACGACGACGGCATCATCAGCGGACGCGCCGGCCAACCAGAGGTCTTCTCTTACGAGATCCGCAATAACTCCACGCAGAGTTTTAGCGGCACCATGTCCCTGGACAGCGCCAACGCCGACGCCCCCACCTCCATCGAGGGGCCTGAGCTTGAGCCCGTCCCGGAATATGACATCGATCTCCAGTGTGACTCCACGGACCTCGATCCGCCCGAGGAAGATGACCTCCAGGACTGCGAGGACGCCGACAATAACGTCCACTGCGGATGTGACCAGCGAACCTACGCCAATCACTGCCTCCGCGAAAATGCGGGCGCCGAGCACTTCCACGACGGACCCTGTGTTGACGGTCCCTCCCCTCAAACCTTCTCCTCCTCTATGGAGGGCGACGGCGATAACTTCCCCGTGGCCTTCGTCAGCGAATTGCCCAATGACGACCTGTGCATCCCCATGCCCGAAAACCCGGCTACCTATACCCAGCCGACCATCCAGCAGCCCCTCGAACTGGGCCCGGGCGAGACCAAAGTCGTCGACGTCGTTCAGCGTTCCTGGGGCGAATGCGCCGACGGAAGCTGTTCCAACACCACGCTGCACGTCTCCGGTAACGTCGGCGACCAGCCCGTCATCGCCTGTGGCGGTGGTGCGCTCGTCATCAACGAATCCGGCATGGGTCCCAACGAGACGCCTCCCCCCAGTCCTGATCCCATTCAGGTCTGCCCCGATGAGGGCGACACGGCTCCCCCCGGTGAGTACAACCCCGACGAGCCCGACTTCGCCCCCCCGGAAGACACCCGATCCGGCGAAACCGTGACCATTCCCGACGAGGATGGCGGCGACGACGAAGAGGTCTTTATCCTCGACGAGGTCATCGACATCTACGACCTCGATCTCAATGATCCCGACCTCCTCGACCCCGATACCGAACCCTATATCCGGGACTACACCTGGGACAGTCTCACCGAGACCGATTCCAACGACAACGGCATCCCTGACGCCGTCGAGATCGCCTACGGCTACGACCCCCTTGACCCGGCGACCCCGGAGAACCCCGACGACTACACCACCGAGGAGCTCCTCGCCCGTGACACCAGCGGAAATGGCGTCTCGGACTACGAGGAAATCTTCATCTACGGCAGCGACATCAACGATGCCGACACCCCGGTGTTCTTCAACCCCTATATCACCATCGACACCAACGGCAACGGCGTGCCGGACTATATCGAAGTCGCCTTCGGCTACGATCCCCTCGACTCCGACACCCCGCTCAACCCCGACGACTACGCCTGGGACGTGCTCTTGGAACAGGATAGCAGCGGCAACGGCATTCCCGACGCCGTCGAGATCGCCTTCCGCTACGATCCCCTCGATCCCGACACCCCGGCCGACCCCTCCAACTACACCGAGGACGTCCTCCAAGTCCGCGACAGCTCCGGCAACGGACTGACCGACTACGAGGAAATCTGGGACCACCAGACCGATCCTCTGGCCTACGACACCGACGGCGATGGCTTCTCCGACGGTCAAGAAGTCGAAAACGGTACCGACCCTCTCGACCCCACTGACCCCGGCGACGAACACTACTCCAACACCCCCATCGCTGGTGTGATCTTCAACGCCGACGACGAGGACCTGACCACTCTGGTCCGCCTCCTCGGCTCCGACACCTCTGGCCTTCATGTGGAGTCCACCCGCGCCACCTCGGTGACCCTCAACCAGCAGATCGGACGCATCTATGAAACCCTGGCGGTCGACCCCGATTCCTTTGACATCGGCGACACCGTCCAATTTCAGATCCCCTTCGATGCCTCTCCCTATCTGGAGTCCAGTCCCTACCAGATCAACCGCATGGACTTTGGTGAGAAGTTCCTCGACTCCAGTGATGACGGAACTTACCTCGGCGCCAAAGGCCAGATTCGACTCGATAGCGAGCCCTTCACCATCTTCAACACTCTCTATCGACTTCAGATCCGTGCCGTTGAACCGCACACTGGCCAAGAGGTCCTCTTGCAACTGTCCGACGTCGACTTCCATATCGACGGCAGCGACATGGTCGTCACCATCGACGTCGAGACGCCCGACTTTGGCTTCCACAAGTTCATGGTTACCCATGACTTCAACGCCAACAAGAAGGCGGCCTACGTCGAAAATTGCGACGACGATGTCGATAATACCGGCAACGGCCTCGCCGGATGCGACGATCCCTACTGCGCCGACGACCCCGTCTGCACCGGTGATCCCGGCGACGACGATGGCGATGAGGACGACGACGGCAATGACGACGACGACGGCACCGGAGACCCCGACGACGACGACCGCGACGGCGGTGGTGGTGTCGGTGACACCGGTCAAGACGGCACCACCCACAGTGGTGGAGGCTGTTCCGCCACCGACTCCTCCGGCCAGCCCATGGCCCTGGTGTTGATGGCCCTTGTCGGCCTCGTCGCCATCCGCCGACGCAACCGCGACCGCGATGATCTTCATCGCGCCGCATAACCCCCACCCCTGGAGCATCCCCATGAGAGCTGCGACCCTTGCAGCTCTCACGGGGCTCCTTCTGATGGGCACAGCTTGCTCTCCCGAGCAAGCCGACGAACCCGGCACTTCTCCCAATGGTGAGAATGCCGGGTTCGAACCCATCGACGAAGAGCTTCGTGAGAGTGTTCGAACTCTTGTCGATGACCACGGCGTCGAGCCCCTCGACGAGCCTCCCTCTCAAGACTCCGCCCTCGTGGAGTTAGGTCATCAACTCTTCTTTGATCCCATCCTCAGCGGCCCTCAAGACGTCAACTGTGCCACCTGTCACCAGATGGATCGGGCCACGGCTGATGAATTCTCCCTATCCGCCGGCACTGGCTTTACCATCGATGAGCACGGCGACCGACGCCCCGGCCCTCAGGCTTCCTTTACCACTCGCACGTCCACCGATCTCTTTAACCGCGGCCATCAGGACTGGCATACCTTCCAGTGGGACGGACGCCTCCAGCAATTGGAGGACGACGACGGGCAGCCCAAATTTGTCATCCATGAGCGATCTTACCCCAAGATGCCCGGCAATTACGTGCGCACCATCGAGGGCGCCGACAACCTCCTGGCCGCCCAGGCCCACATGCCCGTCCACAGCCGAGACGAAATGCGTGGGTACCATGAATTCCCCACCATCCATGGTGACAATAACACCCTCGGCGGCATCTCCGATCACTACTTCGACGGCACCTGGCGACATATTATCAACCGACTGCGCGATGTCCCGGCCTACGTGGACCTCTTCCAAGACGCCTACCCCGAACTGGACCCCGAGGACCTGACCTATACCCAGGCGGCCAACGCCCTGGCAGCCTTCATGATCGATGCCTTTAGTTTCACCGACAGCCCCTTTAACCGATTTCTCAAGGGCGACGACGAGGCCCTGACGAATGACCAACTCCGAGGCGCCGAACTGTTCTACGGCGACGCCGGCTGCGCCTCCTGCCACGGCGGCACCCTCATGACGGACCAACAATTCTATAATATCGCCGCTCCCCCCATGACCAGTGGCCCCGAACCGCTCAACAATATGGACCTCGGCGCCGCCCATCGTTCCCACGTCGGAAGCGACAAATCCTTTCACTTTCGCACCCCTCCCCTCCACAACGTGGCTGACACCGGCCCCTACCTTCACACCGGTGCCTACGCCACCCTCGACGAGGTCATCCGACATAAGATCGACCCCATAGATTCCCTCTGGAATTACGACCGCTCCCACCTCCCCCCCTCCATCCGCATCCAGGTTCATACCCGGGCCGACGAGCTCCAACGCGTCGAAGATCACCTCTCTCCGGAAGCCCTGGACACCCCCGAGCTGAGCGACGAAGACATCGACCACCTCGTCGCCTTTATGGAGGCCCTCTCCAGTCCCCAGGTCCAAGCCCTCGACCAGTGGGACCTCGACGAGGTCCCCAGTGGCCTGCCCATCCCCGACCTCACCAGCCCCTCACCCATCATTGATTACGACAACTAGTCCCGGCGAAACAGTCGCATCAGCGGCTCTAGCCGAAGCTTCTTGCCCCGCCGACTCGCCGCCACATGCCATCCCAGGGCCCACCAAAATAGGGCCGTCGCCCCCAGGGCCGACAGCAATCCCACCACCAACATGATCGGGATCCCCCGTATCACTGTGTCGTAGGGTTGCAATAACAGCGCCGCCACCACGGCCATCCCGGCGGCGATCACCCCCAGAAATAAGCGCGTCCCCATCGTATTGAGCGTCTCCCCCATCTGATCCAGCGACTCATTTCGCACCGTGATGGTCAGGTTGCCACTCTCCATATCCATCAACACCTGATCCATCTGCTGCGGAACCTTGGTGACAAAGCTGGAAAAGCCCACCGCCGTCTTTACCGCACTCTGGGCGATGCGACGCGCCGAGTAGCGACGCATCGCCAGATCTCGCGCGTAGGGCATGCCGATGGCCATCACGTCCAGATCGGGCTTGAGCTGGCGCATGATCCCCTCGATGGTGGCCGCCGTCTTCGTCAACACCGCATAATTGGGATTGAGCCGAATCTTGTGATATTGCGCGGCGTCCATCACCTCCTGGATAAACTGGCTGACATTGACCTCCTCCACCGTGGCGTCGATATATTTGCCCCGAATGCGCTCCACGTCCGCCCGAAACTCCCTCAGGTTGACCCGCCCCACGGGCCGGCCCATCTCCAATAAAGCCCGCGCTATGGCATCCACATCGCCCGCCAGAATATTGAGAATCAACCCGATCAGATCGTCTTGCTGAGACGCTGACAGCCTCCCCATCAGACCAAAGTCGATGAATACCAAGGTGCCGTCCTCTCGCACCATGATATTTCCCGGGTGCGGATCGCCATGGAAAAACCCGTCGTAGAGCACCATCTTCACCATGGCATCCAGCAGATGCTCCAACACCTGCTCCGCCTCCTCCGTGCCCCCTTCAATATCGGCCAGCTTCCGCTCGTCGACGTACTCCATCGTCAACACCTCGGCCGCCGTATAATCCCAGAAGACCTCGGGCACCGACACTTCCTCGACCTCCGAGAAGTTGGCCCCGAACTCCTCGATATTGGACGCCTCTTCCCGAAAATCGAGCTCCGCCAAAATGGCCTTCTCGAATTCGCTGACGATCGCCGTGGGCGTATATAACTCCACCTCCTCGATCGTCGCCTCCAGAATGCGCGCCAGGTAGTGAAGAATATCCAGATCGGAGCGGATCTTTTCCTGGATCCCCTTTCGCTGCACCTTAACCACGCACTCCTGACCATCCACCGTCACCGCCCGGTGCACCTGACCGATGCTCGCCGCCGCCAGGGGCTGCTCGTCGAACTCCTCGAAGCAATCCTCCAGTGGCTCCCCCAGGCTCTGCTCCACCTGCTCTCGCACATCCTTCAGCTCCATGGGACCGACCTGATCCTGGAGCTTCTTCAGCTCATCCATAAACTCCCGCGGCACCAGATCGGGGCGCGTCGACAGCACCTGACCGAGCTTGACGAATGTCGGCCCCAGATCCTCGAGCACGCGACGAAAGCGGATCGCCGCCTCCGAGCGGTCATCGCCCAGAAGCTCCGACTCCGAACTGGAGCCAGCAAAGCCCTCGCCATCGCCCGGAGCATCACTGAGAAACCGCCCCAACCCCGCCTGTCGCGCCACCGCCGAGAAGCCATGACGGGTCAACACGGTCGTGATTTTTCTCAACCGACGAATGTCCTGCACTGCTGTTTTCACGGGAGAGGCCATTGTCTCTCTTCCTGGCACGGGTACCATGAATAGGCGCCAATTCTCGCCCCACCCTAACAACGAACGCCCCCAGCCGGAAGCGTCCCATGAGCTCTGACTCCCTGGCCCTGACGTGGCCTCCAGACCGCGTCGCCTCTCCCCCACCCAACGTCTTTGCCCTCTCGACAACCCGTCGCGGCGGCCACAGCGAGGCGCCATACGACTCCCTCAACCTCGGCGACCACGTCGGTGACCCCCCCTCCGATGTACTGGCCAACCGCGCCCATCTGGCAACGCTGGTACCCCCATCGCACCGCCCACCCACCTTTTGCTGGCTCAACCAGGTCCACGGCACCACCGTCATCGACGCCGGCCATTGCGCCTCCTCCGATCCTACGCCCACCGCCGATGCCGCCTTCTGCACCCGGCCCCTGATCGCCTGCACCGTCCTCACCGCCGACTGCCTCCCCGTCCTCTTCTGGGATCGCCACGGCCGCGTCGTCGCCGCCGCCCACGCCGGGTGGCGAGGCCTGGCCGACGGCGTCCTGGAGGCCACCGTCGACGCCATGCCCGCCGCCTCCACCGACCTCTTCGCCTGGCTGGGCCCCGCCATTGGCCCTCACCACTTTCAGGTCGGCGCCGACGTGCGCCAACCCTTTGTCCACACCGACCCCGACTGGGCCGACCACTTTCACCCCACCTCCTCACCGGATGACGAGCCCCGATGGCTCGCCGATCTTCCGGCCCTCGCCACGGACCGACTCCATCAATTGGGCCTGGCCGACATCATCGACGGCAGCCGCTGCACCTACTCCCACCCTCAACACTTCTTCTCCTATCGCCGCGACCACACCACGGGGCGCATGGCCAGCGCCATCTGGCTTCACCCCTGACAGGCCGGGCAATAATAGCTGCTGCGTCCCCCCACCTTGGCGCGCTCCACCGCGCTCCCGCAGCGATGGCAGGGCTCGCCTTCGCGACCATAAGTGGCGAAGATATTGTCCCCTCCTCCGCTCTGATAATGCACCTCATCGCCCATCGAGGCTTGCAGGACGGCCTCAAAATAGGGCGGCATCGCCGCCACCATCTCCTGGAGGTCCTTATCCCTCAGATCGCCCAGCCGCACCCTGGGAGGCCACTTGAGGGTCCAGAATAATTCGCTGATGGCGATATTTCCCACCCCGGCGACCACCTCCTGATCGAGTAGCGCCGTCTTCATCATCTTGCGATCCGTGCCGGCCGCCCGCAAATCCTCCACCGTCACCGCCTCCGGCTCCGGCCCCATGCGCACCAGGGGATCGTAGTTCTGCCGTGGATCCTCCTCAAACCATCGCACCCCACCCAGGCGACGGGCATCCTTAAACGCCAACCACTCCTCCGGGCCCAGGCGCCACCCCAATCGGGCGTAATCGCAGTCCTCCAGCGACGGCCTGCGCACGATCTTTCCCGTCATCCGAAAGTGAAAGACCAGCCACCCCCGTTGCTCCATTTCGGCGATCAAATACTTCCCCCGCCGATGCGCCGCCTTAAGGGTTGCCAGCAGCGAGGCCTCCAAGCGCTCCTCATCTCCTTCTTTGAGCACCTTGGGATCCACCAACTCCACCCGATCGGCTCCCCGCCCTGCCCACCATGCCTCCAGATTTCGCCGGACCACCTCCACTTCCGCCAGCTCAGGCATCGCCCTTCTCCTCATCGCTTATGCCGTCCAACCAGGACCGCACCGGCTCAAAGACCACCTCGTCGCACCCCCGAGAAATAAAGAGGTCGGCATGGGCGTAGGGCACCTCTCGACTTCCCACCTCCAGCACCTCCACCTCCCGGGAGCCGATGGCGTCCAGGACCGACAGTGCTGCATCGGGCGTCACGATCCCATCTTGGCCGGCAATCACGCACTGAATGGGCACGTCCACCTCCTGGAGGGCCTCCTCAATGCGCACCCCGCGTACCACCAACTGGCGCTCCTTGATCCACCGCGCCACCTCCTGGCTCAATCCCGGATTGGGATCATCGATGGTCGCCAGAAATTCGTCGGCCTTCGATAGATCGATGATCGATGGATTCATATAGGGCGACAACAACCAGGGCTGGCGCTTGATGAGGGGCATCATCATCGCTGCCAGCGGCCGCACGCCCCGAATCGGCACCTGGCCCACCAGGCGGGGGCATTGCGCCGCCAACCGCACCAGAGGGTGAGTGCGGGTCCACGTCAGGGGACCGCCGATATTGACCACCGCTCCCACGCGATGATCGCCGGGTTGTCGGTGATGGCCCAGATAGATATAGGCCACCGTCGCTCCCAGGCTGCACCCGATGACGTCCACCGCCGACGCCTCCGTCTCCGTGCGGCTCAACGCTGCCTCCACCACCCGTGGAAGGTCCTCCAGCGCCAACTCCGCGAGGCCGAAGCGCCCCCGTCCCCGCTCCTTTTTAGAGCCCCCCTGCCCCCGAAGATCGGCGGTCCACACCTCGCGACCGCCGCCGCATAATACCTCCACCAGCGACGGCCCCGAGGGGTGATGGCGCAATACGTGGCTATTCATCCCATAGCCCGGGATGATCACCACCGGTCGGCGCCGGCGGTTGAGCCGCGATGGGTCGGCACACCGCCGACCCTCCAGCCACCACCCCCCTGAGCTCTCGATCCACTCCTGGTGGACCTTCATCGCTGATTGCTCGCCCACGGGGTTTATAACTCCTCGTCGGAATCGCTTACGTCTTGGCGAAGCTTGTCCAGCACCGACTCGTCGCGCAGCGTCGAGGTATCACCGCTATCGCGTCCGGCCGCAATATCGGCCAAGAGCCGCCGCATGATCTTGCCGCTTCGCGTCTTCGGCAGCGAATCGGTAAACCGAATCTCCGCCGGCTTGGCAATCGACCCGATCTCTTCGCCCACATGATCCCGTAGCTCACCCACCAAGCCGTCTGAGGGATCGTCGTCTTCCAGGGTCACAAAGGCCACGATCGCCTGCCCCTTTAGATCGTCGGGCCGCGGGACCACCGCCGCTTCCGTGACCTTGTGGTGACTCACCAGGGCGCTCTCGATCTCGGCCGTGCCCAGGCGATGCCCCGACACATTGATCACATCGTCGATGCGACCCATGATCCAGAAATAGCCATCCTCATCGTATTTGGCCCCATCGCCGGCGAAATAAATGCCCTCGTAGCGCCCATAATAGGCTTCCTTAAAGCGCTCCGGGTTTTTGTAGACCGTGCGCAGCATCCCCGGCCACGGCTTTTTGATGACCAAAAAGCCGCCCTCATTGGGGCCCAACTCATTGCCATCCTTGTCAAAGATCGCCGCCTCCACCCCTGGTAAGGGCTTGGTGGCACTTCCCGGCTTGGTCGGCGTGGCCCCCGGAATCGGCGTGATCATCACCCCTCCGGTCTCCGTCTGCCACCAGGTGTCCACGATGGGGCATGCCTCGTTGCCCACCACTTCGTGGTACCACATCCAGGCCTTGGGGTTGATGGGCTCTCCCACCGTCCCCAACAGCCTCAGGCTCGATAGATCGTGGCGATCCACCCACTGCTTGCCCCACTTCATAAACGCCCGAATGGCCGTCGGCGCCGTATAAAATGTATTGACCTGATGGCGCTCCACAATATCCCAGAACCGATCCGGCTGGGGGTAGTCCGGCGCCCCCTCATACATCATCGTCGTCGCCCCATTTTGCAGCGGGCCGTACACAATATAGCTATGCCCGGTGATCCACCCGATATCGGCGGTGCACCAATAGGTATCCTTGTCCTTCAGATCGAAGATCCACCGCGACGTCAACTTGGTCCACAGCGCATACCCCGCCGTCGTATGGACCACCCCTTTGGGGGTCCCCGTCGTCCCCGAGGTATAGAGGATAAACAAAGGGTGCTCCGAGCCCAGCGACGGCGCCTCGTGCGTCGTCGACTCCCCGGCCACCGCGTCATGCCACCACACATCGCGATCGTCGAACCACTCCACGGGCTCGTAGGTCCGCTGATATACCACCACCCGCTCCACCGAGGCGCACCCATCGGTCATCGCCTCGTCGACCTTGTCTTTGAGCGCCAGCGGCTCGCCGCGCCGATATCCGCCATCGGCCGTCAGCACCACCTTGGCCTCCGCATCTTCCACCCGTTCCTGGATGGCCTGCGCTGAAAACCCGCCGAAAATCACGCTGTGCGGCGCGCCGATGCGAGCGCACGCCAACAGGGCGATCGCCAACTCCGGCACCATCGGCATATAGATCGCCACCCGATCCCCCTTCTCCACCCCCATGCGCTCCAGGGCGTTGGCGAATCGACACACCTCGCTATGCAACTGCTGATAGGTCAGCGTCCGCTGATCGCCGGGCTCTCCTTCCCAGATCAGCGCCGCTTTATTCTTCCTCGGCCCCTCCAGATGCCGATCCAGACACTGGACGCTCATATTGAGTTCGCCACCCTGAAACCACTTGGCGAAGGGCGGATCCCAATCCAACGTCTGCTCAAACTCCTTGTCCCACTGCAATTCCTGACGCGCCATCTTTGCCCAAAACGCCTCCGGATCTTCGCTGGCCTCCTGGCGCATGGCCTCCAGGGAATCCTCATCCAAATGGGCCTCTTCGGCAAAGCTTGACGGCGGGTCAAAGCGTCGCTTTTCCTCTAGCACACTCTCGATATCAGACATGGTCTCTCCTGCAATTGGATCATCTCACGTTGATTGACTCGATTCGTCCTGCAACTACCCCGCCTTTCCCCGTCTGTCCGACCACTTTTTCGGCCCCATCTATAGCGCATCGCCCCCGGACTTGGCCAGTCGCAGACCAGTTTGCCTTTTGACCCATTCGTACTTATAATTGACTTCTGATTCACTTTGGTGACCTCCTGGCCCCTTTGGGGTCGCCGACCGTGCCATTTTTCGACCCTTGTCGGGAATGGACGGGCCGCCATCGACGTTCCTTTGAACGGGTAACAGGTCCTGCGATGACGACATGCGATGGAACAATGACCTACGAAGAATTCGAGTGGCATATCCTTCGACTGGTCTACGAAGAGGGGCTAGACCGGCTTGAACCCTCCTACCTGGCCTACGCCTTGGGTCTGACCCACGACCAGGTCACGGCCTTCCTCGACCAGGCCGCCCAAAGCGGCCTCGTGGAATTGGACGTCCTCAACGACGGCCGTCTCCAGTATACGCTCCCGGGCCTCGACCCCGCCGAGGATCTTCCGGCGCCCATCTGGCGCGAGATCGAGGAGCGCTTTGACCTGGACGCCAACCAGCGACCCCAAGACTTTGATACGCCGGCGCCCACGCCTCAACCGCAGGCCCAGGCTCCTGCCCAGATGGAGGCTCAGCACCAGCCACAGAGCCCGGCTCCCGACCAGCCCCCGGCTTCCGACGCACCGGACCCCAACCTGCCGGCCACCGTTGATCCCAACCCTCGGCCCGATCCCCAGGCCCTCGAGCGCCTCAAGGTCGCCCAGCATCCCCATCTTCCCTCGACGCTTCGTCGTCACATCCAAGACCGCTACGGCCAGCGCGAACAGGCCATGGTTCCCCTATCTCGCCAATCGCCCATTGTCGGAACCAACGCCTCCGTCGACGACCCAACCTCTCAGGCCATGGTCGCCCTCGACAGCGATGAGCACTTCCCCTTTCGCGTCGAAGCCGACAACGACACCTATTGCGACCCCACCCAGACCGTCTTCATGCGTCAAATCCGGGTCCATGGCGTGGACAGCGAAGAAGCCCTTCGCCACCATGTCCAGCGCCTCTTCGAGTCCTTTGGCTACCGCATCGTCCAGGCCGAGGATAAGCGCCTGCGTTTTGAGCGCGGCTCCGTGACCTTTATCCTGGCCCTCGTGCCCCTATTTGTCCTCGTGCTCCCCCTCTTCGTCTATCTATTTTTGTACTGCATGGGGCGCTCCACCATTCACCAGGAACCTGTGGAACTCGACGTGCAATTCCGACGCCTCGTCGAAGACGGCGAACCTGTCTACGAGATCGACTTAACCTTCATCGGCCTTCACGGCGTCGTCCTCGGCGCCGCCGACCAACGCGTCCTCAACCAAGAGATCGACACCCTGCGCGACGAGTTGCGCTGGTCCCTCAGCCCCGGCTAACCTTTTTTTGGATTTTCATCGTTCACCGACACGGTGCCTTTGAGGGTGCCGAGTCGGGCCGGTGTGTCTGTGTGCACGCCGGTTTGCTTCCACCCTTGCCCATCGAACAAAGGACCCCATGTCTGAACTCTATGATTTCAGCGTCGAAGCCATGACCGAGCCCATCGAGCGGCTCTTCGAGCGCGAATTCCCCACCGAGTACGGGATCTTCATCCCCCAGGCCCGACTGGTCGACGCCAAGGAAAATACCACCGACATCGACCTTCTCTACGTGGCGGGGAGCTCTAAGAGCCTCCACGCCATCAAGATCCTTCCCTCCTACGACAAATGCCTCTTCAGCGTCGAAGAGGGCATCCATTCCATGAGCCAGGCCAAGGGAAACCTCCTCTGGATCGGATTGCCTCTCGACGAATTCCGCGAGGGCGAAGCGGAGTATAATGACATCCTCGCTGAGACCTGCGAAAAGCGTGGGGTCGGCATTCTCACCGTCCAACCCCGCGGACGCGGCCTATCGGCCAAGATCATCTCTCGTCCCATCGAGGAAGAGGGGGATTTCCTCGACTTTTACGAAGGACTGCGCGAGGAATGGAAAGCTGTTAAAGACCGAAATATGGCCATGGACGGCTACGAGATCGTCGACTACTACAGCCGATAACCTCGGGACCCACGGATCACGACGCTCTTCTACAGGCGGTCGCTCTCTGGGCGACCGCCTCTTTTCTTAATGACCTCTTCAAGGACCGGCTCATGGGCGCCTCTGCCTCCCCAGATAGTCTCCACCTTCGCTTCATGAATGAGCTCCGGGCCCTGCTCCGCGCCCCTTACGCGCTGATTCATATTGAAACCCACGAAGAAGCCCGAGCCGTCGACCTCCTCCAACGCCTGGCCAATCGTCTGGACTTACCCTTGTGGCAGTGGTCCCTGACCCGCGGGTTTGAGTCCGACGACCCTCAGACCTCGACGGCCGCTCCTCACGATCTCATGGAGGCCTTCGACCAGGTGGAGGCCATCGATTCCCCGGGGATTATCGTCTTCAAGGACGTCGCTCACCTGCTGGACTCGCCTCTTCGGCGCCGCCGCCTGCGAGAGACGGAGGCCCACTGCGCTGCCGCATCAAAGACCCTGGTCTTCATCGGACCGCGCTCCATCGACTATCCGGAGTTCTCCAAAGACCTCACCCCCTTGTCGATGCCCCTGCCCGATCGCACCATTATTCGCCGCCAATACGAAGCCGTCTTCCCGCCGGAGCGCTTTGCCGATCTGCCCCACGAAAACCTCGTCGGCGGTGCCATGGGACTGACCCTTCGCGAAGCACACCGCGCCTTCCACCGCGTCCGCCACCAATTCCTGGAGGCTCGCCAACGGGATCAACCCTTCGATATCGAAGAGGCCATCCTCGAGGAAAAGCAGCGCCTCGTCGGCCGCAGCAAGGTTCTCGAATTCCATCCTCTGGCCGGTGGTCTGGATGCCGTGGGGGGCCTGGACTCCCTCAAGGAATGGCTCCATCGCCGCCATCGAGCCTTTGGGGATGACGCCCGTAACTACGGCCTCCCTACCCCCAAAGGCCTGCTCCTGATCGGGGTTCAGGGATGTGGAAAGAGCCTCACCGCCAAGGTTATCGGTCGTCACTGGGGACTTCCCTTGCTGCGCCTAGACATGGGTCGTGTCTTCGATGGCCAGCGCTCCCCGGAGGAGGCCCTTCGCTCGGCCCTCAAAACCTGCGACGCCCTGGCCCCCTGCGTTCTCTGGATCGATGAGATCGAAAAGGGCTTTGCCTCCGGTGCCGGCGACGACGGCCGCTCCAGCCGCGTCCTCGGCTCCCTCTTGACCTGGCAACAGGAGAAGACCTCTCCCGTCTTCGTCGTCGCCACCGCCAACGAGGTCCAATCCCTTCCCCCGGAATTATTGCGAAAGGGTCGCTTCGACGAGATCTTCTTTGTTGACCTTCCCCAGCTCCATGAGCGCCGCCAGATTCTTCGTATCCACCTCCAGCGTCGCGATGTCCATATCGACGATGACCAACTCGCCGAACTCGCCGAACTCTGTGAGTACTTTTCCGGCGCCGAATTGGAGCAGGTCGTCATCAGCGCCATGTATGCTGCCTTTGCCGAGGACCGGCCCTTGAGCACGGAGGACCTCTTCTTCGCCGCTCGTGACACCGTGCCCCTCTACCGAACCTATGAAGAGATGATCAAAGGACTCCGCGAATGGGCCCACGAGCGCGCCCGCCCAGCCTCTCGGCAGCGACGGGTCATCGACTTCTTTGAGCGATCCTGAGTAACCCTTTCAGACCGAGGGACCAACTTTTTTTCCCGGCGTGTGAATCATTTCATGCCTTGTTCCGTTATCACCTGTGTGGCACCCATGAGGCGTGTTGCCTACCTCGACCGTTCGCCGAGCCGATATTGATTGAGTTCCCATGAATTTCCTCCTCGACCAACGACGCTGGATGCCGGCCGCACTGGTCGTCATCGCTCTCGTGGCCCTCGCCGCTTCGTCGACCATCCTCTTTTCCGACGTTCAAAACGGCGATGATGCGTCCTCCCCCGTCGATGACTTTCAATCTTTTTCCCCGGAACCAAGTCTCCCCGCCGACCACGCCGAGGCCCCATTAGACCTCGCCGTCGACGACCTCTTGGCCTACGACGACACGGACACCTGGCGCCACGTCGACTGGCAACACCTGGCCGACGACGATCAATGGGAGGCCCTGGAACCCCGTGATGAACCACTATCCGACGATGTGGCCTCCGAGCCCCCCTCCACCGACGCAGCCACCTCCACTGGCTCATCTCGCCAGGACCGCCTCCGCGACGGCCGCATTGTCATCGTCACCAACTTCACCCGCGCTGAGGTCCTCATCAATGGAGAGCCCTACCCCTCCTACTCCGACGATGGCTCCAACCCCGGCATGGCCGTCGCCCCCAATGAGACCCACGAGATCTACGTCGAATTCGACGGCAACTCTCGCATCTACGAAGTGCAAGTGCGCCCCGGCGAGCGCCGCCTGATGATGATCGAGCTCACCGGCATGGGCGAGACCACCACCGAGCGCCCCGAACGGCGCGCTCCCCGTCGCCCCGAGGGCCAAGAGCCCCCCGACGTCGACGACGAGAACGCCGAAGACGGCGAGGGACGCATCACCGTCTACTCCCGCCCCCGCGGCGACATCTACGTCGGGGGCCAGGACATGGACGAGCAAACCCCGGGCACCGTCGACGTCGAGGCCGGTCGCCACGAGGTCCAGGTCGAATATGCGGACGGTCAAATGTCGGAAACCAAAACCGTGCGCGTCCGCGAGGGATCGCGCGTCAAACTCTTCTTCCGCCAAGAAGACGAGTGACCTATTCAATACCGGCCACGACTTCGCTCCTTGGCCGGCAGGATCTCCAAACACGTCGTCCACCAGCCGCTTAAAATGGTCTCCACAAATTCCTCGGGAAGCCCCTCCTCCCTCATTTCCGCAGCCAACCGGCGGTGATCGTAATCCACGGCCACCCGCTCTATATTCAGCGTCCCCTCCTCCACCTCCACCATCATATAGTCCACCGATTGACGACCATCATTGGCCGGCCGTCCAATGGCCCCCACGTTGATCACCTGGCGACCATCGGGCAGCCGGCGCTTCCAGGGGATCCCCGTATGTGTCACCAATAAACACTCCGCCTCATAGCTATCCAGCAAGTGGCCCAGAAAAGCATCGGAACACCCCGACTCCCACAAAAACTCATTGACCTTCCTCGGCGACCCGTGGGCCATCAATACCGACTTGCCTCCCCACTGGCAGCGAAAGCCCACCGGCAATTCCCTCAACCAATCTTTGTGCTCCGACGGGGTATTGGCCGCCGTATAATCGTAGCTGATCTGCGCAAAGTGGTTGTCTCTGGGATCCGTATAGCCGCACGCGCAATCCTCCAACCGATGCCCAATGGAGTGATCGTAATTGCCCTGCATCACCGACAGGTCCTCTTGCTCTCTAAGCAGGGGAAAAACCCGATCCGGATGCGGCCCGAAGCCACCCATATCCCCCAGACAATAGAGATGCCTGGCCCCGCGGCGACGGGCGTCGGCCAGCGTGGCCTCCAGACTCAAATAATTATTATATACCCCACCGAAGACGGCGAATCGTCCCCGTTCGGCGTGCCCTGCATCCTTGTATTGACTCAGGTCCGGCATGTCACTCCTTCCACAAAACAGGTGTAGCAGGCGGCGTGATCCAACGCGATCGTCTCCAGGCCATCCTCCAAGGTGTCGCCCATCCTGGCCTCCGCCTCCTCGATCAATATGGGGCACGGAAACACCCCTTCGGCGGTCACCATGCGGCTATTCCGACACTGCAACGCATCCCTGGCCTCCTCATTTAAATCCCCTTTTTGCAGTCGCTCATAGCTTCGATACCCCTCGTCGCGTCGCTCCTCGCGTCCGATCTTAAACGGCGCCAGAAATTTCAGCCTCGGCTTGTCGACCCCTCGGCGCTTCAACAACTCAAAGAAACGACGCCGCCCCTCTTTACCCCCCAATTCCGCGTGACAGGTCGTGACCGTGATCACCGGATTGACCCCCGCCTCCAGCAGCCGATCCACACCCGCCAGGATCTTCTCAAAGGTTCCCCGTCCCCGAATGGCATCGTTCTCCTCCTTGGTCGTCCCGTCGATGGACACCCGTAGATCCAGACTGTAGCGGCTCTCTCGAAAGCGACGGCCCAGCCAATCAGCCATGGCTTCATCGATCAAAATTCCATTGGTCAATACCGTCAGCGGACCGGCCTCTAGCGCCCGATCGATCAACGCCTCGATCTGGGGATGCATAAACGGCTCGCCACCGGTAAAATAATAATCCTTTACCCCCTCCTCTTCGCCGCGGCCGATTGCCTTATCGACCTGCTCTACCGTCATCATCCGATGATTATCATTTTTGGGTCCACAGGAAATAAAGCAGTGCAGGCAGGCCAGGTTGCACAGCGTCCCCGTGACCTGCAGCCACAGTGTGTCCAGGTGCTCCAACTCCAGGGTAGGGGCCTCCACCGCCAGCTCATCATCCAGGGCGACCCGCTTCCTGGCCCGCTCGATCAATGCCTCTGTGCTCAATGACTCCATGGTGTTTTTCCTCAACGTCTTTTGATGCCGCCGAACGTTGCCTTATACTAATAACAATTCGCCCGGTGACGAGTTTGGCCTTGCCAATCTGAGGACCGTCCCAAGGTTTTGTAGCATCGCCGATGGGCCGCTCTTTTCACCGCCAGGACGCTCCGCGCAGTGCTTCCTCGTCGCCGGCGATGGGTTCTCCACATGGATCCTTCTATTGAGTGGCCCGCTTTTCATGGAGTAAAAACTTGGGTCTAAGGACTTTAGCCTCTATAGTGGCATTGGTTTTCCTGCCTACGGTGCGCTTCCTATGTCTAACAGCATTCAACATCTGCTTCATCCCACGGCCCTGGTGGCCTTCATCGCCCTGACGGGATGGACCTCCCTGGCCTTCGCCGACGCCTCCTCCACCTTGGAGGATTCCGCCCAATCCGTGGACGGGGCCGTCGACGAGGCACAGGAGCGCACCGACGCTGCCCTTCGCCTCCATGACACGGAACAACTCGTCGAACGAGCCCACCGCGCCGCATCTCTCCAGGCCGACGTCGAGCCCGGCACCCAGGACAGCCATCTGCGCACCCTCCAGCGCTCTTCCCCGAGCACCGATCCCGCCAGCCTGGAGCGCATCCGAACCTATTTTGATCTCCTCTCCAACGAGGCCGACGACGACGCCCAGCCCCCGCGCCCCCTCGTCCGCCTGCGCCAGGTCGGCCAACACCTCTCCGAGAGTCACGACGGTTACCTGCCCCTTCGTCCCTACGTCCCTCACCCGGAGTGGCGCGACGCCATGGAGATGGTGGAAGATGGCGACTGCGACGACGCCCTGGAGCTCGCCACCGAGCTTCTCGGCCCCCCCGGGGTCCACGCCAATGGAGAGCCCGGCGTCGCCTACGGCTTCGCCCGCATGCAATTATGCTCCGACGATGACTCCACCCGCCGTCAGGGCCGAGAGACGATGGACGACCTCGCCCAGCTCGACGACACCATCGCCGACCTGGCTCGCATCGCCCTCAACCGCGCCCCCCAGCTCGACACCTCCGATGACGCCGTGGGCATCAATGGCTTTATCCGTCGGGCCCAGGAGGTCGCCGACGAGCAAGGCCTCGAAGATGCCCTGACCATGCTCCGTGACTTCCGCCAAGACCTCTCCGGCGGGTGGGATCGCCATCGCATTCGCTTTGCGGAAGCCGAACTTCTGGAAGAGGCCGGCCAGGAGGAGCGCGCCGCCATGGCCTATCGGGCCATTTTTCGAAAAACCAGCTCCTGGCAGAGCAGCGGTCGCATCGCCTCCCGCATCGAAGACGCCGAACAGCGCTTGGGCCGCGACATCATCACCTTCGGCGACCGCGTCGATCGCATGCGCGCCCTCATCGCCCGTGGCCGCTTCACCATGGCCCACCAGGTCAGCCGCAGCAACGTCGACCACCGCGGCGCCAGCGGCTCCGAAGTCGTCGGCTGGACCCGCTACCGACAGGCCCTCCAAAACGAGCGCAACCGAAACCGCGAGCGCGCCGTCGCCCAATTTCGAGAGGCCGATAACCTCATCGAAGACCCCGAGGTCCGCCCCCGCATGTACTTTGGCTGGGCCCGCGCCCTGCGTCGCACCGGCGATCACGAAAAGGCCATCGAGCTCTACCACCGCATCTGCGAGGACTACCCTCGCCAACAGCTCTGCCCCCAGGGCCTCTACGAAGCCGCCCGCCTTCACCAATACCAAAACCGCCACGACGACGCCCGTGAGCTCTTTGAGTACGTCGTCAGCTACCATCCCTTTCACGACACCGTCCCCGACGCCCTTTGGCGCTATTCCTTGAGCGCCTACCTCCAGGACGACTTTGAAAGCGCCCTGCCCCCCCTTCGCCAGATCGTGGACCACCACGGCGACCATCAGGACGAATCGGAGCTCACCACCGGGCTGCGTGCCCGCTACTGGATCGGCGTCAACCACCTCCAACTGGGCGAGCTCGACGACGCCCACCAGTGGCTTCAGTCCACCATCAATCACGGCCCCTTGACCTGGTATGGCCAACTGGCTGTCAGCCGCCTCGACCAGGCCGGCCTTCAGGCCGACATCCCTCGTCCCACAGCCCAGCTCAACCAACAGGGCATCGCCGACTTTTCCACCCTCCGCATCCCCCACCACCCCCGGCTCATCCACGCCGCCGAGTTGACCCGCGTCGGCCTCTACAAAGAAGCCCTGGAACAGGTCCGAAACCACGAATCGGTCCATCCGGCGCCGGAGCGCATCGTTCCCTTCCGGGCGGCCCTCCACATGGCCCTCGACGAACCCAACTGGACCCACTGGATCATGAAATCCGAAATTCATGAACGCGGTCCCACCCATCGCTCCCTGCGTGACTGGGGGTTTGCCTTCCCCCTCAACTACTTTGACCTCTCCCACACCTACGGCGAAAAATTCGACGTCTCCCCCTTCCTCGTTCAGGCCATCATGCGCCAGGAGAGCGGCTTTCGGCCCACCGTGCGAAGCCCCGCCGGCGCCATGGGATTGATGCAATTGATGCCCGGCACCGCCCGCTACACCGAGCGCACCTTCTTCGACCAAACCTCCATCACGGAGCGCCAGATCCTCGACGAAGAGACCAATGTCCGCCTGGGCACCATGTATATCCGCATCCACATCGCCCACGCCGCCGACCATATCCCCATCGCCCTCGCCGGCTACAACGCCGGCCCCGCGCCCATGCGATCTTGGATGGAGCGCTTCGACGATCGCGACATCGACGCCTGGGTGGAGTCCATCACCTACGCTGAGACGCGGGGCTATGTCCGCAAGGTCATGACCAGCTTCATCACCTACCAGGGCCTCTACGGCGACGGCGACTTTCCCCTCATCGAATTGGAGCTGCCCGATGAACTGCGCTCCTGGGGAGAGCTCCCTGAGGCCGACGACTTCCAGGACGCCGACCCCTCCGATCCCATTTCCATGCTCTTCCAAGGCGACTCTCACCTATGAACGAACGCATCCGCGCCGTCCTCGCCGACCACTTTGATGCCGACATCGCCGACCGGGCCGGCCTCACCTGCCTGGGCGGGCACGCCTCCCTTCGCATCTACTGGCGCATCCGTCTTCCCGACGATGGTCACCTCCCTTATCCCCGCCACGAGTCCACCCTCATGGCCATGGTCTTTCCCGACGACCGCGACCCCACCGAGAGTGCCGAGGCCACCGACGACGCCCCCCACGACGGAACCCTCCCCTTCGCCGACGTCCAGCAACTCCTGCAGGCCCTCGACATCGCCGTCCCCGACATCGACCGCATCGACCTCGACCGCGGTGTCTTGCTCCTGGAAGACCTCGGCGACCAGCGCTTCGAAGATATGGTCCTCGACGCCTCCTCTCCGGAGGACGTCGCCACCCTCTATCAACAGGCCCTCGATCTTCTCGTGGACTTCCAATCCAACCTCGTCCATCACCCCGACCCACCCTCATCCATCGCCTTTGAGCGCCAATTCCAACCATCCCTCTTTGACTGGGAGTTCGAGCACTATCTGGAGTGGGGCCTTCGCGAACGGCTGCACATGGATGACGACGATTGGGAGCGCTGCCAGCGCCAATTTCAACCCATCAAACGCCGTATCGTCGACCGCCTGGCGGACATGCCTCAGGCCCTGGTGCTGCGCGACTACCAGTCGCGAAATATCATGCATAAACAGAATCAACTCGTCCTCATCGACTTCCAGGACGCCCTCGTCGGCCCCTTTATCTACGACGTCGTCGCTCTGCTCCGCGACTCCTATATCGAATTGCCCCACGCCCAGGCCGACGCCCTCCTCCACTACTATGGCGACATCGGCCGCCGCGCCGATCTCCCCTGGTGTCAGGACCCACAAGCCCTTCGACAGGCCTTCTACCTCCAGACCGTCCAGCGAAAGCTCAAGGACGCCGGCCGTTTCATCTATATCGACCGCGTCAAGGACAACCCTGACTTCCTTCCCTATTACGACGCCTCCATTGGCTACGTGGACCACGCCCTTGGCCAACTTCAGGGCTTTGACGATCTCCATCAGGCCCTCCACACCTGGGAACCCGTCTGGTGAACGCCTCTTTTTTTCGCGCCTCGTTTTGATATAGCTGGGGTGCCCTATATTCGCTATTTTCTACTGCTTGGATGAGCCCCTACCATGACTGATATCTCGACCAAACCCGCCAGCGGCATGCGCGACTTCCTCCCCGGCGAAGCCTCTCGGCGAAACCGCATCTTCCAGCTCATCGAAGAGGTCTACCAACAATATGGTTTCGCTCCCCTGGAAACCCCATCGATGGAGCGCCTGACCACCCTCCTTGGCAAATATGGCGACGAGGGCGATCAGCTACTCTTTAAGATCATGAAGCGCGGCCAGAAATTGGAGCGCGCCCTGGACATGGATGACCCCTCGGAGACCGACGTCGGCGATATGGGACTGCGCTACGACCTCACCGTCCCTTTGGCCCGCATCGTCGCCGAGTACCAACACGAATTGCCCCGCTTCTTTAAGCGCTACCAGATCGCCCCCGTCTGGCGCGCCGATCGCCCCCAACACGGACGCTACCGCGAATTCTATCAATGCGACGTCGACATCGTCGGCACCGACTCCATGACCGCCGAAACCGAGGTCTGCGCCGCCCTCTCAGAGGTCCTCCACCGCCTCCAATTTGGCGACTTCCGCATCCACTTTAACCACCGCGGGCTCCTGCGCGCCATTATGGCCACCGCCGGCGTCCCCGAGGACAAGCGCCCTGGCGCCCTGATCTCCATCGACAAGCTCGACAAGATCGGTCGAAACGAGGTCATGCAAGAGCTTCGCGAAGAACGGGGCATCGACCCCGACGTCGTCGATCAGCTCCTGCCGCTGCTGGGCGACCTCCCCGGCGCTGACATCCACAACGACGCCACCCTGAGCCGTCTGCGAGACGCCATCGGCGACCACGAAGAGGGCCAGGCGGCGCTCGATGATCTGGAGCAGATCCTCCGCCTCTCCGACGGCGGTCCCGCCGCCGCCCACCTCGTCGTCGACCCCTACTTGGCGCGCGGCCTGGCCTATTATACAGGCCCCATCTTCGAGATCCGCGCCGAGGGCTTCTCCGGGAGCATCGGCGGCGGCGGGCGCTACGACGACCTCATCAGTATCTTCGGCGCCCAGCCTCAACCGGCCTGTGGCTTCTCCCTGGGCATCGAACGCATCCTCCTCATCATGGAGGAGCGCGGTGACTTCGATGACCAACCCTCGGACGTCGACGTCCTGGTCACCCTCTGGAACGACGAATTGACCCCCCATAGCTTCGCCCTGGCCCGTCAACTGCGCGCCGAGGGCTTCCGCGTCGACCTCTACCCCGACACCGACCGCTACGGAAAGCAATTCAAATACGCCGATCAGCGAGACATTCCATTTGTCGCCATTCTGGCTCCCGACGAGGTCGATGAGGGCGTCGTAGCCCTCAAAGACATGCGCTCCGGCGATCAAGAGACCGTCCCCCAGGGGCAGGCCGCCGACTGGCTTAGAGACCGCACCTCATGACCGACACCAACATCGACGCCCTCGACCTCTCGCCCCACTGGAGCCTGGACGCCCATATCACCTACCTCAACCACGGTGCCTTTGGCGCCGTGCCCCGTCGCGTCCAGCTCCACCAACGGGCCCTCCTGGATCAGATTGAGCAAAACCCCCTTCGCTTCTTCGCCTCCACCTTCCAGAAGAAGCTCGACCACGCCCGCGCCGAATTCGCCGACTTCCTCGGCACCTCGCCGCCCCATCTGGCGTTTCTGACCAATACCACCGAGGGCATCAACGCCGTCCTGCGCTCCATCGACTTTGAGGACGGCGATGAAATCCTCCTCACCGATCATACCTACCCCGCCTGCCTCAACGCCTGCCGCCACATCGCTGACCAACGCAATCTCACCCTGCGCATCGTGGAGCTCCCCCTCCCCATCGATGAGCCCCAGCAGGTCACCCAGGCCATCATCGACGCCGTCACCGACGCCACCCGCCTGGCCCTCGTCGATCATATCACCGCCTTTACCGCCATTCGCCTGCCCATCGACGCCATCATCGACGCCCTCCACCAACGGGGCGTCCTCACCCTCATCGACGGCGCCCACGGCCCTGGAAATATCGATCTTCACCTCGATGACCTGGACCCCACCTTCTACGTGGGAAACGCTCATAAATGGCTCTGTGCCCCTCGAGGAAGTGCCTTCCTTCGCGTCACCGACGACCATCTCCACCGCGTACGCCCCCTGGCCATCAGCAACGGCGCCTCCCGTCCCGCCGGTGAGCGCTCCCCCTTCCATCTTCAATTTGATTGGACCGGCACCGCCGACCGCACCCCCTGGCTGTCCATCCCCGAGGTCCTCAGCTTTCTGCCCTCCCTCCTCCCCGGCGGCTGGCCCGCCATCTACCGCCGCAACCACGCCCTCGCCCTGAAGGCCCGGCGCCGCCTCCTCGACCGCTTCCCCTCCACTCCCCTATGCCCCGAGTCCATGGTCACCTCCGCCGTCGCCGTCGACCTACCCATCACCGATCGCCCCCTGCCCAATCCCCCCTTCGACCCCGATCCTCTTCAGCTTCGCCTCGCCGCCGACCACGGCATCGACGTGCCCATCTTCTGCCCCCTGACCCCCAAACGCCGCCTCCTCCGCGTCAGCACCCACCTCTACAACGGCCCTCAAGACCTGGACCGCCTCCTCGACGCCCTCGTCCAAGAGCTCGATCCATGACCCCGATCTCCCCCCTTTTCCCTCCCCCTCCCTTGACGCTCGCCTCCACCCCCTGTATGGCTAGCTCCCCTTTGGTGGAGACGTCCTCTCCCTGACTAAGCCCCGAGAGGCCGATTCCAGCAACCAAGGGCCAAGGAATACGCACTCGAAGCGGTCCGTTATTGGTTTTAGCTTCGCCTCTTTATTGAGCGGCTGCCCGACCCTTCGATCTGATCATATTTGGATAGCTACGCAGGAGATTCATCATGCACGCTGTGATCCGTACGGGCGGCAAACAGTATCGCGTCCAACCGGGCGACGAATTCAATATCGAGAAACTCGGCGACGTCGAAAATGGCCAGTCCATTGAATTTGACGACGTTCTCGCCGTCGGAAGCGGCGACGACCTGGTCGTCGGCAAACCGGTGGTCGAAGGAGCCACCGTCTCCGCCGACGTGGTCATCGCCGAAGGCAAGGGCCCCAAAATCGTGGTGTTCAAAAAGAAGCGCCGAAAGCGCTACCGCCGCAAGCAGGGCCATCGCCAACCTTTTACTCGCATCAAGATTACGGACGTCAACGTCGACTGATCCTCGCGATCAGTCCCCCGCGTTGACGCCTCGCAAGGAGGGCTGTCATGGCTTCTAAAAAGGGACAAGGTAGTACACGCAACGGTCGCGACTCAAACGCGCAGCGCCGCGGCGTCAAGAAATTCGGTGGCGAGCGCGTCAAGCCGGGCAATATTCTTGTCCGTCAGGTCGGCACCACTTTCCACCCCGGCCTCAACGTCGGATGTGGCAAGGACTATACCCTCTTCGCCAAAAAAGAGGGCATCGTCAAATTCGAGACCCGCGCCGGAAAGCGCAAGTATATCTCGGTCTATCCCACTGGCGACGCCGCCGCGGAATAAGCATTCCGCGCCTTCGTTGCTCGTATCGCTGAGCCCCTGACGCCTCCTTTTGGGTGCCAGGGGCTTCGCTATTTTTCAGGAGAACCACCATGTCTAATTTCGCCGACGAAGCCACCCTCGAAGTCATTGCCGGCCGCGGTGGCGACGGCGTGGTCGCCTTCCGCCGCGAGGCCATGGTCGCCCGCGGTGGGCCCAGCGGCGGCGACGGCGGCCGCGGCGGCGACGTCATCATCGAGGCCACCCACAACGCCAACACCCTCTACGATTACCGCCATCAAAAGCGCATCAAAGCCGAGAATGGCCGCCCCGGCGAGAATAAACGAAAGACCGGCCGCAGCGGTGAGTCCAAGCGCCTCAAGGTCCCTGTGGGCACGGTGATCCGCGACGCCGACACCGGCGAGGTCATCGCCGACCTCACCGAGTCCGGCCAGACCGTCGTCGTCGCCGAAGGTGGCGCCGGCGGCAAGGGCAACGCCCGTTTTAAGAGTTCCACCAACCGCGCCCCCCGTCGATCCACCCCCGGAAAAGAGGGCCAGGAGCGCACCCTGGAGTTGGAGCTCAAGCTCATCGCCGACGTCGGCCTCGTGGGGTATCCCTCCGTTGGAAAATCCACCCTCATCGCCAAGATCTCCTCCGCCCGACCCAAGACCGGCGCCTACCACTTCACGACGCTTACGCCCAACCTCGGCGTCGTCAAATGGAAGGGCTCCAACCCCTTTGTCGTCGCCGACATCCCAGGCCTCATCGAGGGCGCCCACCGCGGTGAGGGCCTCGGTCACCAATTCCTGCGCCACGTCGAGCGGACACGCGTCATTGTCCACGTCCTGGAGGTCATCCCCTCCGTCGACGGCCAGGAGGCCTCTCGAGAGCCCATCGCCGACTACGAGGCCCTGTGCCACGAGCTTCGCCAATTCAACCCCGATCTCCTCGAGCAGCCCCAGCTTATCGTCCTCAATAAGATCGACCTGCCCTACGTGCGAGACGAAGAGCAGCGCCTCCGCGAGCATTTTCACGACACCCTGGGACTGCCCTTCCTCTCCCTCTCGGCCGTCACCGGTGAGGGCATCGACGACTTCAAGGACCACCTGGCCCGCCTGGTCAGCCAGGACGGCCAACCCGACGAGCCCTGGGAGATAGACGCATGACCACCGCTCATATCTTCTATATCCCCCTCATCCTCGCCGTGGGCATGCTGGCCGGTTTCTTCATCGGCCAAAACGCCGCCGAGTCCCGCCTCAAAAAACAGGCCAAAAAACAAAAGCGCCGCCAGGCCCTTCTCAAGAAGAAGCGCCAGGCGGCCACCGAGGCCGAGGACTGAGGGGCCTTGTGCCCCCGTTGCCTCACATCGGATTATTGGGGTTTCGCCGCGGCGGCATCCACTCCTGCTTGGTCTTTAGTCGCTGCAGATGGCGATAGAGCTTTCGACGCGTCTGACCGGGCTGGATGACCGCATCGATATACCCACGGCTCGCCGCCCGGTGGGGGTTGAGGAAATGCTCCTCATAGGCGTCCTGCAGCTCTTCGGTCTTGCTCTGCGGATCCTCGGCGGCCTTGATCTCTCGTCGGTTCAATATCTGCACCGCCCCCTTGGCTCCCATCACGGCGATCTCCGCCGACGGCCACGCCAGGTTCACATCTCCACCCACATGCTGGGAGCTCATGACGATATAAGCCCCGCCATAGGCCTTTCTTAGGATCACCGACAACTTGGGCACCGTCGCCTCACAATAGGCGTAGAGCAGCTTGGCCCCGTGGTCGATGGCCCCGCCGTGCTCCTGCTTACTCCCCGGCATAAAGCCCGGCACGTCGATCAGGCTCACCAGGGGGATTCCAAAGGCGTTGCACGTGCGGATAAAGCGCGCCCCCTTCCGGCTGGCATTGATATCCAACACCCCGGCTCGCTCTTTGGGCTGATTGGCCACCACGCCGATGACCTCACCGCCCAGTCGTCCAAAGCCCACCACCAGATTCTTGGCCCAGCCCGCCTGCACCTCAAAGAAGCTCTGCCCATCGCACACCAGGTTGACCACCTGGCGGATATCGTAGGGCTTGCGCGTATTCTCTGGCACCACCTCGGCAAAGCGCTCGTCCACCGTCTCCGGATCACCCTTGGCACTCATTTTCGGCGGTGTCTCTTCGTAATTGGAGGGCAAATAGCTCAATAGCCGCCGGACTTTGGCCAGCGCCTCCACGTCATCGTCCCACGCAAAATGGCTGACTCCGCTCGTCTGGGCGTGCGTCTCGGCGCCGCCTAGATCCTCGACGGAGATATCCTCAAAGGTCACTTGCTTGACCACCCGTGGGCCCGTCAAAAACATGAAGCTAGAGCCATCGACCATGCCCACAAAATCGGTCAGTGCCGGCGAATACACCGCTCCGCCAGCGCAGGGACCGGCGATGAGGCTGATCTGGGGGATGACCCCCGAGGCCTGCACATTTCGCCGAAAAATCTCACCGTAGCCACCCAGGGAGTTGACCCCTTCTTGGATGCGCGCCCCTCCGGAGTCATTGATCGCCACAAAGGGCGCCCGCGACCGGATCGCCAGATCTTGAAGGCGAGCGATCTTCTTGGCGTGCGCCTCGCCCAGGCTCCCGCCCAACACCGTGCGATCTTGGGAGAAGGCAAAGACCGGCCGTCCATCGACCATCCCCGTCGCCGTGATCACGCCGTCGCCGGGCACCCGCTTCTTGTCGAGTCCGAAGGATTCGCAGCGATGAATCACATCGCCGCCGATCTCCTCCAGCGTGCCCTCGTCAAAGAATTGTTCCAGCCGCGCCTGGGCGACTTGCTCCTTGCGGCCGGCGTTGCGCAGAAACCGCTCCCGAGCCTCTACCGGATCCACCGCCTTGATGGCTCGCCGTCGACTCGCCGCCGGGTTGGGCGCCATCTTCGTGCTCTCCTGACCGATCGCTTCTGCCTGCCCGTCTTGTGTCAAATCACTCATGATCTCGTCCTCGCCTCTGCTCAGTCCACGTTCGTCAATACTCGCTTTCGCACTCTTCTTAAAGGTCATGGCTCTCCGCCCTCCGCTCAGAACGTCCATGACGAGGGCTCTCGCCCCGTCTCCTTGCGGTGCCCCAGCAGGGTTGCCACCGCCTCTCGGGCCCGCGCCCTGCCGGCGCCTAGCCGGTGGCCATGGGCCCCGCGACCGCTTCCGTTGATCCCTTGTTCCACGGGCTTTTCCGCTTCGCCTTGCTGCCAGCGAAGCGGCGTGGGCCGCCGCCCATCTCGCCATGCCACGGCGCGGATCTCCCCGCCAATCAACGATATCACCGCTCCCAGGGTGCCTCCCCCCTCTGTTCTTAGAGCCTCCCTGGCGCGGCCCCGAAGCTCCACCTCCACCGGCCATGCGCCATCGCCTCGTCGCCCGCCGATGGACAGGATTTCGATTTCCTCCGTGCTCAACTCCAGCCCCAGCCCCAGGGCCTTGCTCACCGCTTCTTTGACGGCCCACATGGCGGTCAACCGGCCGCTCTCATCCAGGCTCCTGGCTGACGTCGGCCAATGAAGGCTTCGCTCCTCGGGCGTAAAATAATGGCGGGCAAAACCGGCGCTCCGCTCTTCGATCATCTCTCGATCCACACCGACGCTCACCGCGCGATCCACGCTCAGCATGGCCTCGGCGATGCCCCCGGTATGCGTGATGGCCAGATCTGGCCAGCTCACCGATGGACCTTGCTCACTCTCCAGCACCATCGATGGTTTGCCGCTCTCTGCCTTTTTCACGGACAGGACCAACACGTCGGTCTCCCGTCCCCGAACCTCGCTGAGCCAGCGCAGCGAAAGCCTCCTCGCCGCCATTCGTGCCGCCACGAACTCGCCCTGGCGCTGCCGGCTCCGAAGCCGCTCCAACGCCTGGCGCTCCTCGTCACTTAGCAGCGCCCGCGCGTCCTGGTCGAACATTTCCCTGGCCCACCTCTGGGCCTCTCCTTCATTCATCTCCAGCGAGAACGGTCCGCGCTTCGGGAGGCCATCAAATCCCTGGCCCTCTCGAAGCCGCTGATGACCGATCAACTCCACGCCCTCCATCCAATGAAGAAGCGCCCCCGCCGCGTCGCGCACCTCGACGTCGAATACGAGCGTATGCTCACCGTCTAACGCTGAGCATCGCTTGGCCCGAATGACGACCTCCTGACCGGGGTGGGCCTTACCAAAGGCCACGCTCTTCTCAATGCCCCGGGGAAGATAGCTGAGCTCTCGGTGAACCATGCCCCACAGCCCCGCCGTTTGAAGCGCCATCTCGCGCACCAGCGGTTCCGTGACCACGCCCACCTCGCCTTCCACCAACCGGTGGCCCGGCATCCGACCGCGACCCACGACGAAGTCCTCACCCACCATCGGCACCGACGCCAGCACCTGAAACGACCCCGTATGGAAGAAGCGCTCATAGATCGCGCCCCTACCCGGCCCCTGGCGGGCCGTCGTCGGGTCCACCTCAAAGGTCGCCGGTCGCTCCACATCGCGGCCGTCACAATGCACCCGCGCCCGGAAATGCTCCTTCTTCAACATCCGCCCAGTCCGGCTCTTTCTGTGCGAGCGCACCACCACATCCACACTATCGGCCGAGCCTTTGCGGTTGACCCGCGTCGCCTCCGCCGTCAGCCTCACCGGTTCGCCCCGGTAGACCTTGATCGCCCGATCGAAGCTCGCCCCCTCCACCTCGACATGGGGCTTACCCGTCAACAATTGAGCGGCTTGCACCATCATCTCAAAGCCCATCACCCCCGGCACAATCGGCGTGCCCTCGTAGACGTGATCGGCCATAAACCGATCCCGATCCATATCGATTACCCTTTCTGCCACCAACCTCGCCGCGCTTCGCTCGATGACCTCATCGATCATCGCAAATGACGCCATATCTACCTCTTGCGGCACCCTGGGTGCGACATCGCCCAGCAAATCCGCCCCCATCTCGCCGAGTTCTCCGGCCACCATGACCTCTCCACCGAGTCCGGCTTCCAGGGCGTCTCCCACCATCGGTGCCCCCACCTCGGGCGGCAAAAACTCCACCCCCCGGGCCTCCAAAATCGTCGGCATCGACCCCTCCGAAGCCATCCCCACCTCGCCCCAGGCCGTCCAATCAATGCACAGCCCCTGCGTCGGGTTATCTCCCCGATCGATGGTGGCGCATAGATTGGCCATCGCCTGGTTGGCGGCGCTATAATCAACCTGGCCTTCATTGCCGAAGCGGCCGGCCACGCTGGCAAAGCCGACAAAGCATCTAAGCTCCCGATCCCGGAGCGCTTCCCATAGATGCTTCGCTCCCAGCACCTTGCCGCGAAATACCTTGTCGAAGCTCCTCTCGTCCTTGTCGGCGAGCATCTTGCTCTCCTCGACACCGGCCCCGTGGATCACCCCACTGACGGCACCCAGCCGCTCTTCGACCTCGGCGACCATCGCCTTAACGGCTTCGCCATCAGAGACGTCGCACGACACATAGGTCACCTCCGAGCCCGCCTCTTGGATGCGCTCCATATTGCGCGCCACCGTTCGTTGCGACTTCAGCGGCCACAGAGCGTCTCGCACCGCCACCGGCGTCACTCGCTCGCCTCGCTTCTTCAACTTCTGTCGGACCTGTTCTTTGGCCTGCTCCATATCCACGCTCAATGGCGCGTCGTGAGTCATCTCACTTCGCCCCACGAGGGCCAATTTGCACCCAAATCGCTGGGCCAAATCCACACAGATTTCAGCACCGATTCCCTTGGCACCACCGGTGACGACCAACACGTCGTCGCCTCCCAGCTCCTTATCAAAGCTCGCCGCCTGACGATCCCACTGCTCAAACACAGGCTCCACGACCATCCCCTGGGACAGCCCGAGCTCCGGCCACCGATATTCCATAAATAGCGCCGTGAGCACCGACTGAGCCTTGTCGGCCGACATCGCCCCCTGCTCCACATCCACCAGGCGCACCGCCCGCTGTGGCCACTCCTGGAAACAGCCCTTCGTCATTCCCGCCACCGCCCCCTGGACCGCCGTGGGCCTCGATTCGTCGTCCAGGCCCAGGTGACCGCCTTGCTGGACGACGCTCAAAAAGAACTCCCCTCCGGCGCACCCATCAAAGCCCTTGGCCATTGCAAAGCTGATCCGGCCTACTCGGTAGACATCGCCACCGCCGCCGTATCCCAACAAATTGACCACACCCTGAATATCGCCATCGTCGAACGCCTGCTCCACGCCTTCGAGCGCCGCCTGCAGCGATCCCTGGCATAGCACGACCTCGCACTGTGCCCCCGCTTCTTCCATGACGGCCTGAAGACGTCGGCTGGCCGAAGACTCCTCCTCGGTAAATAGCGCGACTTTCCGCCCCTGGAGATGCTCTCGGTTCAGCGTTTGCTGAGCGCTCGACGCCATCATCGGCTGGGGACGCACCTGCTGGTACTCAAAGTTCCCCACCTCGCGCTGCCTGGGGTCGATTCCACCTCCCGGCGGCTCGTCTTCCGGCTGACCCTGGCGAAGGCGCAGCACGCGGTCTTCCACCGTCAGCTCCGGGTATTCAAAGCCGCTGACCTTCGACAACCAGGCGCCGTAGACGTCGGCGTCATAAATGCGGTCCTCGCTTCGCGCCCGATGCCGAAATAGCGCCAGCGCCAACTGGCTTCCGAAGCCGGCGGCCAGACGCAGCGCGTAATCCACGTCATATGAACCTCCCTGGCTCAGACGCAGATCGCCGAGCTGCGGGTCGGGCTCCTTGAAGTTCGCGATCGGCGGCACCTGTTCGTGCTGGAGCACCTTCATGGCCAGCACATCCTCGATCCCCGCCCCCATGGCGTGGCCCGTAAATCCCTTGGTATTGGCGATCACCACATCGTTGGCCACATCGCCGAAGGTGCGTCGCAGCGCCTCGATCTCCGCCGCCGCACTCCCGCCACGCGCCGGAGTATAGGTCTCGTGGGAGATAAACGCCGTCTTATCAGCGATCTCTTCGCGATTGACCTCAAAGCGTGACTCCGCGCGCTCCATCAACGTCGACACCTCGCCGGCGATATGATCCACGTCCAGCCTGGTCGGGTGGTGGGCGCTATTGACGAAATGGGTCGCCAGAATATCGGCGATGGGCTCAATGCCTCGCTGCGCTGGTAACGCCCCGTCCTCCACCACCAGGCTTAGCGCCCCCATGCCCACGATCATCCCGTGGCGTCGACGATCAAAGGGAAGCGCCGCTTCACTGACGTCCTGCTTCGTCGTCGCCGCACCGGTCGCCAAAAAGCCACTGCCTACCCACTCCATCAACTGATCGCCACTGGCGTCGTCGGCCGACAAAATAATCACCCGTTTGCATCGACCGGCTCGAATCCAGTCCTCCGCAATCCCTATGGCCGTCGTCGTCGACGCACAGGCGTTATTGATCTTCGTATTCGGTCCCCGCGCCCCCACATACTCTGCAAAGCGCGAATTGGCGATTCCCAACACCCGCAGCAAAAAGCGGTGATTGAATTGGTAGTCCGCTTCCTGGCTGGCCTTCAACTCCTCGATCAACGCATCCTGGCCGGCGAAGGCCGACGCAAAGATCACCCCCGTCTCTCGACCCACCTCTTCTGGCAGCGTCCACCCGATGGTCACCTTCTTGCCGGAACGCGTCTCCCGATACCGCGGCACCAGCGGAAGCCCAGCATCGCGCAGCGCCTCAAACCCGGCGGCGAACGCCAACTGACTGGTCCGATCCATGGCCTCGATCAAGCGGCTGGACACCCCCCAATCACCCAGGTCAAACGACCCGCTCTGACCCGCCAGCTTAATCACCTCTTCCGTGGACTCCACGGCCACCAACTCCCCACCACCATCCTCATGCTTCTGCAGCCGCGTGATCCCCTTCTCCACCATCGACCGCTTCAACTCCTCCTCCAACTCCCCAATAAAATTCTCCCCCTCCAACAATCGCTGCACCGTATCCTCGGCAAATAGCTCCCCCGTCCCCGGAAGCCCCACGGCGCATCCACTGATCACCGCGTCCGCCTCAATATCATGACTATCCCCCACCCCACCGATCCGCTCCCAGGGAGCGACATCGTCCTTTTCTGACGCCATTTCCGCCGCCACTACCGCTGTTTCCGGCTCCCTCTCCACCCCATTTTCCACACCCCTTTCCACAGGGCTATCCACAGCCTTTTCCACAGCAGTCGCCACCTCCTGCACCGGCGCCCCCGCACCGCCGAGCTGCTCCTCCACATAATCGGCCATCCGCTCCAG
>CAZMJS010000016.1:0-53516 GCA_964566695.1 uncultured Bradymonadales bacterium | reverse complement strand
ACGAGGTCGACGAGGTCGACGAGGTCGACGAGGTCGACGAGGTCGACGAGGTCGACGAGGTCGACGAGGTCGACGAGGTCGACGAGGTCGACGAGGTCGACGAGGATACGGGATGGCGTGATCGGGTAGATAACCTGGTCGCCCAGGGCATGGGCGTTGAGGGGACAGACGCCGTCGATTTCCTTGAGCGAGCGGCGACCACGGCTGAGCTAAAGCAGGGCGACGAGGAGGTCGCTCTCCAAATTTGGGAAGCTGCGATCGAAAAGGGGCTCGGCGCCGATTATTACAAAGCGACGGCCTATCTATACAGCGATGAGAATTTCTGGAATGCCGTCATCGAGCGGCTCGACGAAGACTCTCACGCCCAGATCATTGCATCCATCAGGTTATTTGAGCAGAGCGACGTCGAGAGCGCTCAGGCCCTGGTAGAAACGCACGAGATTCCGGAGGTGGAGAAGACCCTGGAAGATCTCGAAGAGGCCGAGGCCAATTGGCGTAAATTTCAGCGCAGTTATGAGAAAGAGCACGCCGATCTGGATCCGGAGGAAAAAGCGCTGAAGGTCTATTTGCATATGGCCGATCTGGGGGCGGCCCTGGGCGAAGAGAAAAAGGAGATCGACGCCCTTCGTCGCCTGGACCGCCAGGTCGACGATCGACGGGTCTCTAATCGGCTCAAAGCGCTTTATAAGGCGTCCGAAAAGTGGCCGATGTATGTCGATATTCTGAAATCGGAGGCCGATGAACTGGGTGATGATCGGCTCGATGAGAGGGTGGATCGGCTCAAAGAGGTGGTACGGGTATATCGCCAGGAGATGAACCATGACCGAATGGCGATCAATATCTACAAAGAAATCCTGGAGTTGACGCCGAAGGATCTGGGGGCCATCGATGAGATGATCGATCTGTACGAGGAGATGAATATGTCCTCGGACCTCATCAAGATGCTTCGTCAGAAGGCGGAGTTGGTCAACGATGAGGCTCAAAAGGTGGAGATATTGGGCGAAGTGGCTCGCCTCTTCCTGGACAAGTTCCGAAACCAGGCGGAAGCCATCAAGGCCTACGAAGAAGTGTTGGAGATCGAGCCTTACCACGGCGAGGCCATCGAGTTTCTCAAGGAGATGTATGAGAAGCGCCGAGATTGGGAGAGCCTGATCGAGATCCACCAGCGCGAAATCGAGACGCTGGAGAGCGAAGAGGAAAAAGCCGAAGGGCTCAAATATGTGGCCCAACTGGCGACGGATCGGTTGCGTAATCCGGACGTGGCCGCCGAGCTCTGGAGCGACGTACGAGAGGTGGTTCCTCAGGATCGCGAGGCGTTGGACGCCCTGGAAAAGCTCTACGAGAAGAAGCGCGATTATGAGGCGCTGGCCGCGATCCTGGAGGAAAAGATCCCCGTCGTCGCCGATGAAGATGAGCAGATGAAGCTCTACCAGAAGCTGGGGATGCTCTATTCGGACCGGCTGGAGGATACAGATAAGGCCATCGAGGCCTGGCAGGGAGCGCTGGAGCTAGACGCCGAAGATCTCAAGGCGCGAAAGGCTCTGGAGCGGCTTTATATTGATGATCAGCGATTTGACGCCCTGGAGGCATTCTACGCCGAGGCCGATGGATATGGCGATCTTGTGCGCGTTCTGGGAACGCTGACGGGACGGGTCAAAGAAGAAGAGGTCAAGCTGGGGCTATTGCTTCGAACGGCGCGTATCTGGCGAGAAGAGCTCGATGATACGTCGCGGGCGGAGCGAGAGTTGGAGCGGGTGTTGGAAGTGGACGCCACCAACCTGGAGGCGGCACGGCAATTGGAGCCCATCTATCAAGAGGCCGATGATGCGGAGCGTTTGAAAGAGGCTCTGGAGATCATCTACGGCCATCTCGAGGAGCCAGAAGAGCGCCAGACCTATCAGTTGAAGCTGGCGCGGTTGCACCGAGATGAATTGGAGTCGATGGACGACGCCTTTGCCTGGCTCGATAAGGCCTACCTGGAAGTGCCAGCGAGCTTTGGACTGGTCCAAGAGTTGGAGTCCGCGGCGGAGGCCACGGAGTCGTGGGAAAAAGTGGTCCACTCCTATCGACAGGTCCTGGAGTCGGAGTTGGACGCCGAAGCGATCAAGGAACAGCGATTGTTGCTGGGGCGCGTTCTCTCCGAAGAGGTGGAGCGTCTAGGCGAAGCCCTGGTGGAGTTCGAAGCGGTATTGGAAGACGAAGAGGACAATCTGGAAGCCCTTGCGGCCATGGAGAGCATCCATCGGCGCAATGAGGACTGGGATGACCTCATGCAGGTCTACCGGCATCGCCTGGAGTTGGAAGAGTCGGTGGATGCACGGGTGGAGATACTCCAGGGGATGGCCCAGATCGCCGAGGAGGAAGCGGGCGATGTGGTCACGGCCATCGCGCGCTATAACGAGGCGCTGGAGTTGGACGGGCGAAACGAAAGGACCCTGCAAGAACTGCATCGCCTATATCGAAGCGAAGAGGAATACGCGGACCTGGCGGATGTGATCCGTCAGGAGATCGACATCATTGAGCGTCGTGCCAGACGAAGTGACCGGGCGCGAGAGGTCCAGTTGGTGGACGCCCAGAGCTTGGTGGGAGAGGTTGCTGAGACGAATGAAGGCTCGATGTTTAGCGAAGACTTCGGTGGATCCGAGGAAGGCGTAGACGATGTGCTCGCCGATCTCCACGACGAGGACTCGGCGGTCGACGACGCCGTCGAGGAGCCGGCCAGCGAAGGGGAAGAAGTGGAAGCAGAGCCGGTCAGCGAGGACCAGGCCGCGGGGGATATGGAGTCGTTGGATGACGTCGATATGGAGGCCCAAGCGCACTATTGGGAGTCCGAAATCGAGGCCCTGACGTCGCTGCGAGTCGAGCTGGCGACGATCTGTACGGAGGTGCTCAGTGAGCCTCAGGAGGCCGTGAGTCTATTGGCCGATGTGGTGGCCGTGCGGCCGATGAACGAGGCGGCCGTGAGCCTGCTGGAGGACTTGCAGGAAGACGCGTTATTCAAGGCCGACGTGGCCGATATCCTGGAACCTGTCTTTGAGGTCCACGGTCGCTGGGAAGACCTGGTGGAGCTATTGGCCGTGCAGGCTGAGAGCCGGGATGATGAGACGGAGCAGGTGGATCGGTATCATCGACAGGGTCAGGTGCTGCTCCAGGAGTTGGGAGACGGAGAGCGGGCGTTTGACAGTTTCGCGGCCGTGCTTCGTCGAGATCAAAGTGACGAGGAGGGGCGACGACAGCTCTATCGCATCGCCCATGAGCTGGAGATGTGGCAGGCCTGGATCGACGAGTACGATAAGCTGCAGTCGACCATCGACGACAAAGAACTGCGAATTTCCTATCTCTACGAATTGGCGCAGGTCAGTGCCGACGAGATGGGGGCCTATGGAGAGGCCCAAAATTACCTGGAGGAGATCTACGCGCTGGATCCGGAGGCCATGAGAGCCCTGGACGAGTTGGAAGAGCTATTCATCGAGACGGAATCCTGGCAAGACCTGCTGGACGTCATCGATCGGAAGATAGACCTGATCGATGATGAGGACGACGTCGAAGATCTGGCGTTTCGAAAGGCGCGGATCTGGGAAGAGTTTCTGGACAACTCTCACGAAGCGATCGCCATCTACGAGGGCATCCTGGAACGAGATCCGGAGAACTTGCGGGCCTACTCGCATCTGGATCTGATCTATGAGCATGAGGGGATGTGGCATGAGTTGGCCGATGATCTCCGGGTGGAGTTGGGTCTGGTCGAGGAGTCGGAGCGAAACGATGTCAAAACGCGATTGGCTCAGGTGTTAGAGGCCTATCTCCAGGACCCGGAAGGGGCCGTGGACCTCTACGAAGAGGTCTTGGACGAAGAGCCTACCCACCAGGGAGCCCGAGAGGCGATGGTGGCACTGATGCGCGCCGACGGTGGACCGCGGCTTCGGGTCAGTCAGATCATGGAGCCTCTCTTTGCCGAAAGTGGAGATGCGCAAGCGCTGATCGAAGCTCTGGAAGTCCAGGTGGAAGAGACGCTGGACCCGGACGACGAGGTGGAGTTACTCCACCGCATCGCCGCTATCTACGAAGAAGTATTGGCACAATACGACGAGGCCTTTGAGACGATGGCTCGGGCTCTGGCGGTAGACGTCGAATCGGAGCAAACGCTGGAGGAGCTCTACCGACTGGCAGAGGGCGAAGAAGGTCACCGTCGCCTGGTGGAGGTCTTTGAAGACCGGGCCGGGGACCATCCCGATCCGGATGTGCAGCGGCAGATGCTGCGCCGGGCCTCGCAGCTCTATATCGATCCTCTGGAGGAGCTGGATCTGGCCACGGATCGCCTGCACGCGGTGTTGGATCTCTTTCCGGCGGACCTGGTGACGGTGGAAGAGCTGGAGGAAATCTATCGGCAGACCCAGCAGTGGCAGCCGCTGGTGGATATTTTGGTGACGAAGGCGGAGTTGGTGGAGGAGCTGGATGAGCGACGGGAGCTATTCCATCAGGCGGGAACGCTCTACGAAGATATTCTGGAGCAACCGCAAGAGGCCATCGAGATCTACCATCGGGCGCTGAGCATTGATGGGGAAGATCGCCATGCCATCGACCGCTTGGAAGTGCTGTACACCGAATTGGAGCGATGGCACGACTTGTTGGATGTCTATCGGCGAAAGCTGGATCTGGCCGACGACGATGCGGCCCGAAAGGACTTGCTATATGTGATGGGCGCGATTTACCGCGACCATCTGCAGGCGCTGCCGGACGCCATCGACGTCTATCGCCAGATCCTGGACATCAGTGCCGAAGAGAGTCAGGCGCTGGTGCAACTGGACGAGCTATTTCAGGAGACAGAGCAGTGGCATGAACTTCTGGAAGTGCTGGAACAGCGACGAGAGCTGGCAGGGAGCCAGGAAGACGAGCATAGCTATCGCTACCGAATCGGGATGCTGAGGAAGGACCACCTAAACGATGGCATGCAGGCCATCGAGGTGTTCCGGGGAGTGCTCGCGGAGGATGGCGACCACCTGCCGACGATCCACGCCCTGGAGACGATGATCGAAGAGGGGCAGAGCGAGGTAGAGGCGGCGCGGGTACTCAAACCGCTGTACCGCGAAAAAGGACAGTGGACGGCGCTGGTGGAAATGCAGCGGTTGCTCATTGAGGCGACCCATGATCCGCAGGAAAAGATCGACTGGTACCTGGACACGGCGCAGATCATCGAGGAGGAGCTGGAAGATAAGGCCGGAGCGTTTGCGACCTATATTGAGGCCTTTGAGGTAGAGCCCGGACGGGTGGCCATTCTGGATACATTGGAGCGATTGGCCGCGGAATTGGAGGGGTGGTCGGTACTTATCGAGGAGTGGGACGAACGCCTCGAAGAGATCCACGACTACGATGTACTGGCCCAGATCGAGCTGCGCATTGCGCGCATTTTCGAGGAAGAGCTGGATGCGCCCCAGGAGGCCATCGCCCGATATCGACGGACGATGGAGCTGGAGCCCGATCAGCCGCGGGCCATTCTGGCGCTCGACCGGTTGTACCAGCGCGAAGGCCAGTGGGAAGATCTGGCGGAGATCCTCAAGCAACGCATCTATAATAGCGATGAGATCGAGGAGGCGTTGGAGCTTCGATTGCGGCTGGGCACGCTTCAGCAGACGGTGTTGGAGGACCCGGGGTCGGCGATCTCGTCGTACCAGGAAGTGCTTCTGGAAGAGCCGGGCCATCCGGCGGCCATCGAGCAGTTGGAGCAGATGTTCGTCGAGGGTCAAGAGGTGGAGCGCATCGCCGATATTCTGGAGCCCCACTATATGGAGCATGGGGAGTACCAGAAGGTGGTCGATAGCTATTTGAGGCGGGTCGATCAGATGGAAGACCCCTTCAATCGTTTCGATCTATTGACTCAGGCGGGTCGCCTTTACCTGGATGAGTTGGCGAATCCGACGGCGGCGCTGGAGGTGTTCGGGCGGGCGCTCAAGGAGCGTCCCGATGATGCCCAGGTGATCGCCGATATTGAACGATTGGCCGAAGAAACCGGCGAGTGGGGCATGGCGGCGGAGATCTATGCCGACGGGCTGGAGAGTTCAGAGGCCACAGAGGACGCCAAGTTGGGTCTTTGGATACGATTGGCCCGGGTGCTGGATGGTCGCATGGAGGCGTGGGACGATGCCGAAATGGCCTATCAGCAAGCGCTGGCCCTGGAGCCGACCCACGAAGAGTCGTTGAAGGCGCTGGATAGGATTTATCAGAGCCAGGCTCGGTGGGAGGACCTGACGGGCGTGCTGGATCGGCGCATCGAGGGGACGTACGACGAGTTTGAGGTGGTGGAGCTGAACTACCGATTGGCCCAGATCTATCAAGACCAGCTGGGCAATTTCGAAGCCGCCGTGGACACCTATGAGGAGATGCTTCGTCTGCAACCGGATCACGTGGAGGCGCTGGAGCACCTGGAGCGTATCCACATGGCCATGGAGGACTGGCGAGCGCTGTACGATGTGCTGGACAGGCGGGCGACGCTGACCCACGACCCGGATGAACAGGCGGATTTTTATGGGCGAATGGCCCGTCTGGCCGAGGAGATGCTGGAGCAGCGCGACGACGCCGTCGATCTATGGCGGCGGGTCACGGAAGTGCGCCCCGATGATCGCGAGGCATTGGGCGAGCTACGACGCCTATATATCGACGATCAGCGGTGGGAAGACCTGGTGGAGGTGCTTCGACGGGAGGTGGAATTGTCGGAGGAGCCCCAGGAGCGCCTGGGCTTCTTTGAATCGCTGGGAACCATTTATGGCGAGTATCTCCAAGACGAAGTGCGGGCGCAGGACGCGTGGCGTTCGGCCCTGGAGATCGACCCGGTGCACCTGGACGCCCTGGAAGCCCTCAAGGAGTTGACGCGGCGTCAGGCTGATTATCAGCAACTGGCCGAGATCTTGGAGCGGTTGATCGCCCACGAGGAGGTGGATGCCGATCGCACCTTGAGCCTGTGGGAAGAACTGGCCGAGGTGCAGAGCGAGATGTTGATGAACCCGTCGGCGGCCATTGAAGCCTGGACGCAGGTCGTCAGCCTGAATCCGGAACACCCGTCGGCCCTCGACGAATTGGAACGGCTCTACCTGCAGGAGAGTCGATGGGAGGAGGCGGCGAGCATCCTGGAGATCAAGGCCGATCGCAGCGCGGATGAAGGGCAGCGAATCGAGCTCTTGGAGCGCATCGCCGATCTATGGGAGGCCAAGCTATTCGAGGCCACCGAAGCGATCGCGTTTTACGAGCAAATCCTGGAGATCGATCCGGAGCATATGGAGGCCAGCCGAGCGCTGGAGCGAATTTATCGGGAGCAGGGAACGGAGGAGGCCTTCGGCGAGTTGGCCGGCCTATACCTGGACCGGGCCGAGATCGTGGACGATGCCTTTGCGCGACTGGATAATTTGAGGGACGCCGCGCGGCTGTTCGAAGAGCAACTGGACCAGCCGGAAAATGCGCTGGTGGTCCTGCTATCGGCGGTGGATGCCGAGACGGTGGGAGAGGAAGAGCTCTTTGTGGAGATAGAGCGGCTGGCCAAAGAGACCCAGATGTGGGCCGAGGCCATCGGCCGTTTCGACGACATCGTCGAGGAATTGGGCGAGACGCCGGAGGCGGTGGAACTCTTTGTTCGCATGGGACGATGGTACGCCGAGGAGTTGGAGCTTCCCGAGGAGGGGGCCTACTACCTCCAGCGGGCGCGAATGATCGAAGGGGATAACCTGGAGGTCCTAAAGCTTCTCCAGGGATTGTACCGAGAGCTGGCAGCGTGGCCGGAGTTGGCGCAGGTCTTGGAGACCCGCGTGGAGTTGAGCGCCGATCCGGACGAGCAGATCGAGCTGTGGCGCACGTTGGGTGAGCTCTACGAGATGCAGATGCAGGAGATCGACGAGGCCGTGGCGGCCTACGAGGAGATCCTGGCCATCGAGCCGACGGATATTCTGGCGATGGAGAGTCTGGAGCGGGTCTATGAGGCCTTCGAACGGTGGGAAGACCTGGTGGAGATCTTGGGCCGCAAGGCCGAGGCGACCTATGATCCGGATCTGATCGTCGAGATTAAGCGACGAGCCGCTGAGACCTGGGAGACGAGGCTCGACGATGTCGACCAGGCGATCATGGCGTATAATGATGTGTTGTCCGTCGATCAGGCGCACGAAGAGAGCCTGGATGCCCTGGAGCGGCTCTATGGGCAGGCCGAGCGATACGACGAACTCGTCGATATCTACGAGCAAAAACTATCGTTGACCCACGAGCCGGAGGATCAGGTAGAGCTCTACGGCAAAATGGCCGTGGTCTTCGAGGAGTATTTCGAGGATTACGACCGGGCCGTGGAAGCCTATAATAACCTGCTGATGGTGGAGCCCCAGAATGTGTCGGCCATCCAAGAGCTGGAGCGGCTATACCGCCATCTGGAGCGGTGGTTCGAATTGGTGGAGATGTTGCAACGCCACATCGAGCTGACGGAGAGCGAAGAGGAGCGGGTGGAGTTGCTCGCCGAGCTGGGTCAGACCCAATACGACGAAGTCGGTGATCCCCACGCGGCCATCGAGGCATTTGAGCAAGCGGTGGACCTGGATCCGGTCAATCCCGGGTTGTGGTCCGAGCTGGCGGCGCTCCACGAAGCGACCAACAATTGGGAGCGGGCCGTAGAGGCCTACGACCGGTTGGTGGAGCAGTTGGATGACGCCGAGACGCGGGCCGACATCTATTTCCGACTCGGCGAACTGTTGGAGGGTCAACTCCACGACCATGCGTCGGCGGAAGACGCGTACCTGTCGGCCTTAAGGCTGGAGCCTGGGCGGCGAGACGTGCTGGAGGCGGTGCGTGAATTGCTGTCGATGCAACAGCAGTGGGAGAAGTTGGTTCGGGTGCTGCAAGATGTGGAGGATCAGGAACGAGATCTCGATGAGAAAGCAGTACTTTTGGCCGAGATCGGTCAGATCTACGAGCAGCGACTGGGTGATGAGGTGAGTGCGCTGGGCTATTACGAATCGTCGTTGGAGCAAAATCCGCGATATACGGCGGCCGCTCTGCCAATCGTGGAGGTGGCGATTCGCGACCAGCGATTTGAGAAGGCGATTCCGCTACTGGAAATGGTGCTCGAGGAATATCGGGGTGCCGATGTGGAGGAAGAAGAGCGTCACCGGCGGCACCTGCAGCTCGCCCAGGCCTACGAGGAGTTGGCGCAGCACGATCAGGCGCTTCATCAATATCGGAAGGCCTACGAATTCGACTCCACGGACCGGTCAACGCTGGAGGGCTTCGGTCACTTGCTCTATGAGCGGCAGGAGTGGGAGCAGGCCTCGAAGGTGCTGCAGAATCTTCAGTTGCATCACGAGGATGAATTGGACCGCCAGAAGCGAGCCCAAGTCTATCACCGGCTGGGATCGATTCGCCATGAGCTCAATGATCTGAGAAAGGCCGGAGAGTATTTCGACCGGGCTCTGGAGCTCGATCAACATCTCAAGGAGACGCTCGAACGGCGTATCGAGGTCGCCGAGGCGCGCCATGAATACGAGCGCGTCGTCGACTTTACGCGTTGGCTTCTGGAGACCGAGGAAGACGAGAAGGTACGCTTTGCGCGGCTGTCGCGACTGGGTGATCTATTGGCCCAGGAATTGTCGCGGCCCCAGGAAGCAGTGGGGGCGTATGTAGAAGCACTGGAGCTGCAGCCCAATAGCGTGGTCGTGCTGAGAAAGCTGTTGGACCTCTATACAAAGACCCAGCAGTGGCACGAGGCGGTGGGCATCCTGATGCGCATCATCGAGCAGGAGGGGAACGCCGCCAAGATCGCCAAGTACTACTATACGGCGGCGGTGATCTACCGAGATAAGATCGAAGATCCGATGCAGGCGGTGGAGCTATTCGATAAGGCGCTGGACGCCGACACGTCGAGCATGCTCAAGGCCTTTGAAGCCATCGACCGGATCTTGACGAAGCTAAAGAGCTGGCGAGAGCTGGCGCGGGCGTACCGTCGAATGCTGCACCGAATCAAAGAGGCCGACGATTCGCGCATGGAGCATATCAAGGTCCAATTGTGGCAGAACCTGGGTGAGGTCTATCGCACCCGAATGGGCGATTTCGAAACGGCCATCGAGGCCTATAAGATCGCCGTGGGCCTCGATGAGAGCAATGAAGATCTGCGGGTCATCTTGGCTGACCTCTACGAGCGGGTGGGTGACAGGCCCCAAGGGGTCATCGACCAGCACCGGGAGCTCATCAAGATCAATCGATTCCGGGTGGAGAGCTATCGAAAGCTATTCACCAATTATATCGAGACCAAGAAGTACGATCGGGCCTGGTGCATGGCGGGAGCCCTGTCGTTTTTGGAGAGCGCCACGGAGCGGGAGGAGAAATTCTATCGCAAGTATTTGGGGGCCGGGGTCACCAAGGCCAGCAAGAAGCTGAACCAGGAGCATTTCAAGAAGCTCTACCACCCCGATCAGAGTGTGCTCATTACCTATATGATGAGCATTCTGAGCCAGGGACTGCGGCCGAACTTCTCGCTGCGCTCCATCAAAGATTGGGGCGTGCACAAGCGCAAAGACAAGGTCAGTGAGGATGACGAGTCGCTGGTGCGAAACGTCTATAATTATGTGTCGCAGACGATGAATTTCCTGCCGCCGCCGAGGTTGTACCTCAAGGGCGATAAGGCCATGGGCATGCGCAATGCCAATTGCGATCCGCCGGCGGTGATCATGGGCGGCGATGTTCGCTCCAATAATGACGAACGGGAGCTGGCGTTTATCACGGCCAAAGCCCTGACGTGGACGCTGCCGCAGCATTATATGGGCTCCATTGGTCAGCCGACGGAGTTTTTGAAGATGTACGTGATGGCGTTGATCGACATCACCGATCCAAGCAGCGGGCTGTCGCAGCACTTTGGTGAACAGGAACTGGCGGCGCGTCAGCAGATCCTGGAGATGCCGGGGCCGGCGCAGGTGCGCGCCCAGAAGCTGATGAAGAAGTTTTTGTCCAAGGGTGAGAACCCCAACCTGTCGCAGTGGCTGAAGGCTGTGGAGCATACGGCCATTCGCGCCGGGCTTCTGATGTGTGGCGATATTCATACGGCAGCAGCGGCCATCAAGAGCGATATGGTGCCCATCGGCAAGGCGGGCATGAAGGAGAAGATTCGCGAGATGGTGCTATTCTCGATAAGTGAGGAGTATTTCGAGCTGCGAGAAGAGCTGGGTCTGGCGATTCAGTAAGTGGTCAGTCAGGTCATTGACAGGCGGTCCTCCGTGGGAGGGCCGCTTTTTTTTGGTGACGCGTCGAGAGCAAAGGAGGGAAGATGCTGGTGATATGTCCCACACCGATAGGAAATCTGGAGGAGGTGACGCCGCGGCAGCAGCGATGGCTGTCGGAGGCCGATACGGTGGCCTGTGAGGACACGCGGCGTTGCGGCAAATTGTTGGAACACCTGGGCATCGATCGAAGCGACGGTCGGCCACGCCTGGTGCGCTATGATGATCACGCCTCGGAGACCACGGTGGATTATCTATGCGACCTGGCAATGGGTGAGGAGTCCGTGGTGTTGGTCAGCGATGCGGGGACGCCAACGATTTCCGATCCTGGCTATCGGCTGGTGCGTCGGGCCCACGAGCAGGGGGTGGAGGTGAGGCCATTGTCGGGCCCCGTGGCAGCGATGGTGGCGCTGAGCGCCAGCGGGTTGGCGAGTGACCGGTTCTATTTCGAGGGGTTTGTAGCGCCCACGGAGGAGGCTCGGCGAAAGCGCCTGACGTGGTTGGCGACGTTGGAGGCCACGTGGATTGTCTACGAGTCGCCGCGTCGCATCGAGGGGCTTCTGGAGGCGCTCAAAGAGGTGTTGGAGGAGGGGCGCCGGGTGTGCGTGGCGCGAGAGTTGACGAAGCGCCACGAGGAGATCGTCGTCGGTGATGCGCCGTCGCTCCACGCGGAGTTTGAGGGGCGCGGTGGCGGCCGAGGCGAGTTCGTGGTCATTGTGGAAGGGGCGGCGTCCAGCGTCGATGGGAAAGAGGCGTGGGAGCGAGCGGATGCGCTCATTAAGGCGATGCTGGAACAGGGGCTGAGGGCCCGCACCATCAAGGAGGTGGTCGATGCCGTGGAGGAGGTGCCGCGCTCCCAGATCTACGATCGCATCAATGCCCTCAAGGAGTGATGCGACGACAAGCTTCTAGAATTGGAGGGCCGCGGTGGCCATGAAGTGCCAGAGGTTGGAGCTCTGGACCTGGAAGCGGTCGCCCGGGTTGTCATAGGCCGGATTGTAGGCCGGGTTTCGCTCCACGCGGTTGTCCATGTCCACGTCGGGCCCCTCGACGGCGCGTCCGGTACGAGCATTGCTGATGAGATGGGATTGGTGCCGGGTCAGCCCGAGGACGCCGCTGAAGCGGAAGAGCTCCACGGGCTGGAGGTGGAAGCCGAAGCGTCCGGAGAACACGCCGTGGCTGTCGACGGACATCAAATCCGTAAAGGCAAAGGGGGTGTCATCGCCGGCGTTGACGAGCTCGGTGAGGTCATAGTTGTCGGCGGCGCCCTGAAAGTTGGACGGTTGTTGGACCACCCAGGCGCACTGGACGTCATTGGCGTTGACCAGGTTGCCATCGCCGTCAAACTCCGGGCGAACATCCTGGAGGGTGACGCCGTTGCAGGGGTTGTCGGGGTCCGTCATATGGTCGAAGAGAGGGGTATAGTCGCGGCCTTCGCTGCGGTAGCCAAATTGGAAGCGCAGATCGAGGGAGTAGCGAGCGCCGGAGGCCATATCCTCATAGGGGATAAATTCGGTACCGATGGTAAAGCGCCCCTCGTGGGGAGGGTTGGTCAAGACCTGTCCCTGGGAGCCGGTGTCGATCTCGCCGAAGAGGGAATCGGTGGAGGCGATGGGCAGGAGGTACTCGACGCCGAAATAAGGCTCAATCCAGTCAAAGCGTTTGGAGGCGGCGACCTTGAAGTTGAGTTCGTGGACGCCGCGGCCAACGGAGAGGTTGTCGTGGCGCTGCTCGGTGGCCAGAGGCATGGTGTAGTCCATGCCCAGCAGGAGAGTGGCCTTGGTGTCGTCGCGCTGGTCATTCCAGGGCGACCAGTGAATGCCGACGGAGGGATCGCCGAAGCCGGAGCGCGAGCGCGAGGAGGTCTCGTCGCCGAGCTCCATAAAGCGGTGCATTTCGAACTGGTCGAGGTTGGAGACGAATTGGGAGTTGGAGTCGGTGGCGCTAAAGACGTCGGCGGCGTGGGATTCGATGCGTTCATCGGAGGGGTCGACCGAGGAAAACTCGGGTCCCGGTCGGCCCTCGCCACGGGGATCGTCACTATAGCGCAGGCCGCGGCGGAAGCTAAAGACGTAGGGGACGTTGAAGCGAAGCTCCAGATCTCTGTAGAGGCCGGCGCGCAGAGTCAGGTCAAGGGTGGAGCGACTCTTGCGATAGTCCATCTGCTGGTCGTTATAGATGGTGGGGGTGTCGCAGTCGGAGTCGCGGACGAGACGGGAGTCGGGTCGACGCTCCACCAGGGGATTATCGGAATAGCTGGGGTGGTCGGGGCGCAGGCAGGTGGCCTCGCGGGCGATGGTAGCTCGCCCCAGCTCCATGCCGAAGGAGGGCTCCAGATGGAGGTTAAAGGTGTAATTGGTGTCGGGGCCGCCATCATCCTGAGCGTCGACCGCGCTGAGGGTGTGAGTGTAGTCGGCAGCCAGGGCAGGAGAGCCCACGACGCAGAGCGCGGTCACCATGGTGGAGGCCGCCAGATAGGACGAGACACGGACGAGCATAAGAGACTCCTGAACGCCGACCAAAAAGGCCCGTATTGGCGAGGGTATCGGGCCACTAGACGTGGGAAAAAACCATGGGTCTGTGCTAACAATGGGGGAGGTAAAATGTCAAGTTTAGTGGGGTCCAGTACAGTTGGCGCGGCACACAAGGCAGGGGGCGGACCCTACAAGTCGTTACGCGGATCGATCTTGATCGATAGGGATAGAAGGTAGACACTATAAGGGATGAGCGCTCGCCGTGGCGATGGGCGAGGGTTACTTGCAATTTGACGATTAATCTGTATCAACGCGGGCGTGCCGAACCCCGGCATGGTGTGCGGGGGAGGCGTAGACAAAGCAGTCAACCTAAGCGGTCGATTAAGGAAGTTGGTTTATGAAGTCCCCGGGAGAGATGCTCCAACAGGCAAGGGAGGAGCAGGGTCTAAGCGTGGATGATGTGGCGACGATGACCCGAATCCCCAAAGCCATGTTGGGGCACCTAGAGAACGACCGCTTCGAGGAATATAATGCCGATGTGTTCGCCCGTGGCCACCTGCGAAATTACGCCCGGGAGTTGGGCCTGGATTCCGATCGGGTGCTTCAGGCCTATGAGCGGCAGACAGGACGACGCCCCAAGACGTTGGATGGGCGTTCGGAGAAGGAAGCGGAGGTCAACGGGGGAAAGACAAGTGCCCGGCCATCGGCGGTATTGCGTCCCAGCGGGGTAGCGCTGATGGGTCGATTGCGAGCGAGCCACGTGGTGGCCATCGTATTGGCACTGGTGGGAATTTTTATGCTGTGGGCCTATTTCTCGAGCACGCGGGCAACGGCCCAAGACCCGGCTGGGTTTGACCAGGAAGAGAGCAGCGAGTGGGAGTTGGAGCAAGACGTGGAGGAGACGCGGTGGCTCCTGGAGCAGGGTAGCGACGACTGAGGCCCCCGCCCGGTGTGCTCAGAATGAGCGCCGAAGGGTCATGCCCAGTTGATCCTCACCGAAGGTGGGTTGAAGACCGAAAAGTTGGGGAAGAGAGGTATCGCGGCGCAGGAAGTAGATGCCGGATCCGATGGCGAGGGCGCCCACGCCGTACAGGGTGGGGACCATCCAGCGCGCGCGACTCTGGGAACTGGCCCAATCATCGCGTCGCGTCTCAAAGAGTTGTTGTTGGCCGGCCGTGTTGGAGAGGTCCTCCAATTGGGATTGGCGGTCGAGGGCCACGGAATGCATGCCGAGGCCGACGCCGGTGATGGCAACTCCGCCGACGATTTGAAGCCAGGCAGCGCGGGCGGAAGAGGAGTGGGGGTCGGGCCCGGCTGGATCGAGGTCGTCGCTGGCGGCGACTAATTCGTCGTAGGTCTGGCGGTCGTCTTCGTCGAGGTCGCGGTCACTGAGATGGTGCAGAAAATCACGCGCCAAGGCCCCCTGGTCGTCGTCGATGGCTTTCTGGGCCATCTGGAGGTGACATGAAATGTCGACGGCGCGGGCATTGACCTTGTCGTCATCATCGAGCTCATCGGTGCTCAAGACGGCCTCGGCGGCGTTGAGGGCGGCCGGGCAGTCCCCGGAGCGATACCATGCCACGAGTTCATTATTGAGGAGGATGGGGTCGGGGTAGATCTCATAGGCCAGGCGAAATTGGGCGGCGCCGATGCGGTGGTCACCGCGCTCGACGGCCGCGGCGGCTTCGTTGCTCAGTTCCAGCATCTGCTGGCGAGCCTCATTGGCCGTGGCCAGGCCGGGGATGAGGAGGGCTAGAATCAAACAGGCGGGGAGGAGGGTCAGTCGCATGGAACGCTCCGGAAAAGCCATCAAAAGAGGTCGAGGCGGGGAGGGCTATCGGGGTCTTCGTCGGAGGAGTCGGGCTCCTGGGGGGCTGGTTCCTGAGGAGTGGGCTCGGGTTCGGGCTCGGGCGGCGGGGGAGCGGTTTCGGATGCGGGCTCTTGCGGGTCCTCGTCGTCGCCATCGGTGGGTGCCTCGCTGTCGGAGCTCTCATCAGCCTCGTCTTCGTCGGCGTCCTCGTCACCAAGATCCTCGTCGGCGCCGTCTTCGTCCTCATCGTGGACGCTGACCTGACGTGGAAGTGGTTCATCGGCCTGGTCGTCGGTGTCCTCGTCGAGGTCCTCGTCGAGGTCATCATCGGCTTGGTCCGCAGGAGGGGGGGAGTCCGTTGGGCCGGAGGAAGATGGATCGTAGTCCGCCAATTTCCCGGCGCCGGTGACGCGCTCCTCGTCGGTCATGGAGAAGGGCTCGAAGGTGACAAAGACCCAGGCCATGACGCCGATGCTGGCCAGGGCGACGAGGGCAATGGCGAGCGTTGATCGCCGCTGAGCCCACCGAAGCGCCGAGGCGTCCCGCGCAAGGGCCTCCTCTTCATCGGGATCGACCATCATGGTGGCGGTCATGGCCTCCCGATCCTCAGTGGTGGGAGTGGCCCTCTCCATGGTGGCGGTATCTGCCGGGGCTGCGGTGGGCGGCGAAGGCTCGTCGGTGGGGGATGCGTCAGGATCGGGGGAGGTACCAGCGCCGGGGGAGACGATGTCGGTGAGTTCCAGGATGGCACTTTTTTCAACGGGAGCCTCGTGATCGACGGGGCGATCGTGGTCCGTATCTCGTATGGAGGCATCGTCCACGGAGATGCGCGTGGATCGGTGGTCGCCCGGCTCCGGTGGGGAGCTCATGAGGGTCTCACCGGAAGAGCTGTGGCCGGCCACTCGGGCCAGGGTGCGAGAATCGGTGGAGAGCTCGTCGTCGGGGATGGCATTGAGCATGGCGACGATGCGGTCGCCGCTCTCGGGTCGCTCCTCGGGGTCTTTGGCGAGCATCTGCATGACCACCGCTTCCACGGCCGCCGACACCTGGATGTCGTCCATGGGGGGCGGGGGTTCCTCGCGATGCTTGGTCATGATCTCGATCGGCGAGTCACCGAAGAAGGGGAGGCGGCCGGTCAATAACTCATAGAAAATGATGCCCAGGGAGTAGAGATCGGTCGCCGGGGTGAGATCGCGGGCCGACTGCGCCTGTTCGGGGCTCATATAAGGAGGGGTGCCGAAGACCTCGCCAACGCGGGTGAGGCGATCGCTTTCAAATTCATCGTCGGCGCCCTGCATGATCTGAGCGATGCCGAAGTCCAAGACCTTGACCATCTCGGAGCCGTCCGTCATGGAGGCCAGCATGATATTTTCAGGCTTGAGATCGCGGTGGAGGATGCCGTGGTGATGGGCGTGCCCCAGGGCGGAGGCGATCTGCTTCATGATGGCGACGACGCGGGCTTCGGAGGGGCGCTCGTCGATCAGGGTGTTGAGGGGTTGGCCATCGATGAATTCGACGACCGTATAGAAGGCCTCCATGTCCTCGGCGTAGCCGAAGTCAAAGAGGGTGATGCAATTGGGGTGGTTGAGGCGGGCGATGGCCTTGGCCTCCACCTCAAAGCGCGCCTGAATCTTGTCATGACCGGCGAAGTTGGGGTGGAGAAGCTTAATGGCAACGGCGCGGTCCACCATGAGCTGGGTGCCCCGAAAGACGGCACCCATCGACCCCTGGCCGATTTGTTCGTCGAGGCGGTATTTGTCCTCTATCACCGTCCCGACGCGGGGATCTGAAACCATGGCACACCGTGCGGTCTTAAAGCGAAATCAATCGGCGCCTGAATAGCTACGCTAGACGCTATCAAAGCGACCGGAAGGGCGCAATCGATCGGGCGGTGATTGTTCAGTCATTGGCGGTGCGGGGAGGGGGGCTGGCAATGGAGGGGCGTTGACTGGTATGGGTTTTGAGACAAGGCGGAGAGGAAACGATAGGTTTTGGTAGCAAGGAGAGTTCGATGAAGGTCAAAGGACAGCGATGGATGGGGTGGGTGGCGATCGCAATGGGGTGGGTCATGGCGGCGGGTCTGATGATGGCGGGGTGCGGCAGCTCGGAGGTTCGCGATCGGCCGAGCGATTGCCGAGCCGATCAGTATTTCGATGAGAGCCGGGAGCTTTGCCGTAGCTGTCCGGCAGCGGAGGAGCCGGAGTGCGTCCCGGGCTGTGGCGTCGAGGTGAGCGAGGATCGTCGGGGATGTCCAATTTTGAGGTGCGAACCAATGTGCCGCGGATGCGAGGAGGGGCAGACGTGGGATGGTGAGGCGGAGGTCTGTGTCGATGCCGAGTCCTGAGGGAAAGGAAGAGGCATTTCGCGAGGAGCTGTTGGAGTGGTTCGATGAGCATCGCCGGGAATTGCCCTGGCGCCACGTCGATAACCCCTATGCGGTGTGGGTCTCAGAGATCATGTTGCAACAGACCCAGGTTGCGACGGTGATTGACTATTTTGAGCGTTGGATGGCCCGATTTCCATCGGTGGAGGCCTTGGCGCAAGCCGATGAAGAAGCGGTATTGGAGGAGTGGTCGGGGCTGGGCTATTATCGGCGGGCCCGATTTCTGCACCGGGCGGCCAAAGACGTGGTGGAACAGTGGGGGGGAGAGATTCCCTCGACGGCCGACGAACTACGGGAATTGCCGGGGATCGGGCCCTATACGGCGGGCGCCGTGGCGTCCATCGCGTTTGGGCAGGTGGAGCCCCTGGTCGACGGCAATGTGATGCGGGTCATCAGCCGGTTGTACGCCATCGAAGGAGAGCCGCGAAAGAAGCCGGCAAAGGCCGAGATCTGGGGCCGGGCTGGCGAGTTGGTCGACCCCGAACGGCCCGGTGATTTTAATCAGGGCCTCATGGAGTTGGGGTCTTTGGTGTGTTCACCAACGCGACCGAAGTGCCTGATTTGCCCGGTGCGACATCATTGTCGGGCCCAGGAGATGGGGCGGGCGGAGGCGTTTCCCGAGAGCGGTGAGAGGGCAGCGCCGCGACCGCTGCGTGGCCGGACGGCCGTGGTTCATCGAAGCGATGGAGAGGGGCGGTATTTCTTGGTCCAGCGGAGGCCAGACGAGGGTCTTCTGGGAGGGCTGTGGGAGTTCTCGACGGTGGAGAAGGGGGGGAGCCGGTTTCCCCCGGTGGCGGCGCTGAAAGAGGCGGTTCAACAAGCGGTGGAGGGGGCCGAGGTGGGCCGGAGCGTGGCCACGGTGGAGCATGTGTTTTCGCATCGGCGCTTGAAGCTTCGGGTCCACGATGTGGAGGTCGACGAAGGAGTCGATGAAGACGGGTGGGGCGAGGCACGGTGGGTCAAAGAAGAGGAGTTGGCGTCACTGGCCACGGCGGCCTTATTTGACAAGGTCTATGGGGCCTGGAAGGCGCGCTGAGTCGGGCACCGAGGAGAGCTAAAGGTAGGGCGATAGGAGGGCGGCGGCGCCGTCTCGTAATTTCATCCACGGAGAACGCGATTGGTAGTCCTGGAGGGTGAATGGCGTGGCCGTATTGATGCGAGCCTGAATGCGGTCGTCCAACTCGGCGGCCTGCTTGGGATCCCAGCATTCGAGGTTGAACTCAAAATTTAGGCGTAGGCTGCGGGGGTCGATATTGGCCGATCCGCAGAGGTACCAGACGCGGTCGACGATCATGAGCTTGGTGTGATCGAAGGGGGCAGGGGTGTGGTGAATGCGTACACCGCGCTCCAGCAGCGGGCGAAGGTGAGCCCGCGAGGCCCATTGGACGTAGGGAAGATTGTTGACGCCGGGTAGCACGATATCGACGGTCACGCCGCGCAGCGAGGCGATGCCCAGGGCGGCGACGAGGGCGGGATTGGGGATGAAATAAGGGGTGACGATGCGGATGCAATCGCGGGCGGTGCTGATGGCGCCCTGGATGGTCCAATTGAGCTTGTCGATATGTTCGTCGGGCCCGTCGGGGATGCCTCGTGCCAGCGTATCGCCCCTGGGTTCCAGTGGGGGAAACCACTTCTCTCCGCGGAGTGGCTCACCAGTGGTGAAGGCCCAATCGTCGACGAAGATCTCCTGGAGGTGGGCCACCACCGGCCCCTCAACTCGAAAGTGAAGGTCTTTGGTGGGGTGGTTCGGTTCGTCCTGGATAACGTGGTAGTGCCGAATATTTATGCCCCCGGTAAATCCCAGCTCGCCATCGACGACCATGATCTTTCGGTGGTTGCGTAGGTTGATGGTCATGATCGACGGAGGAAGAAGCGAAGGCAGAAAGCGGGCGCAGTCGACGTCGGCGCGCTTGAGGGCACCCATGACGGTAGGGAAGCTGTAGCGGAGGCCGGCGGCGTCGACGAGGACCTTGACGGTGACCCCCCGTTTGCGGGCTCTGGCGAAGGCCTCGACAAAGCGTTTTCCCCAGGCGTCGTTATCAAAAATATAGGTCACGAAGGTGATGGATTGCTCGGCGTTGTCGATGGCGTCGATCATCGCCGGGTAGGCCTCGTCACCATCGAAGAGGGGGGTCAGTCGGTTGCCTGGCAGGAGTGGGCGGTCCACCACCTCTTGAACCAGGGGCATCAAGGGTTGAAGGTGGGCGGCCTGGACGGGAAGTTGCGGCGGGGCGACGGGCTCGACCTCCGGGGTGCTCATATAGTGATATTCGTCGGCCCGCAGGGAGGCGGCGCGCTTGTGGATGCGATTGATGCCGAAGGCCAGGTAGGCCAGGACGCCGAGGACGGGGGCCAACCACACCAGGGCGATCCAGGCGATGGATGATCCGGGCTCACGGCGCGAGAGAATGACGTGGATAGAGGTGCTGAAGGCGACGGTGAACGCGATGGCCGTAAAGACGGCCGGCAGGTAGGGATCTACGAGTTCAGAGATCGGTGAGAGCATGGTTCCAGGCCCTGGAGGGGAAGGATGGCACTACCAAGGTTTGGGATGAGCGGCGTGAGGTCAACTCATCGTGAGCCGCCAATGAGCTCGGGGACGCTTGGCCGGCAGGGTGAATGAGCGCTATGGTGACGCGGTATGTGAAGCGATGGCCAACGCGACATCAACCCCCGAGGACTCCAATGAGCGCCCAATTTCCAGCGACCGACCAGACATGGCAGTGGGACAATATTTTCGAAGGTGGGGTGGGCTCGGAGGCCTTCCGAGAGGAGGTCCGCTCCCTGGAGGCGTTGGCCGATGAGGTATCCCGGGAGTTGGAGGCCCTGGTGTGGCCGTCTGAGGAGGGGATCGACGAGGCCTTTCTGGAGGCGTTGGACGGGTGGGTGGATCGCTATTTTGAGTTGACGTCCCGTCACAGTGAGGCCCGCTCGTTTGCCATGGGAATGGCGACGACGCATGCCAACGATCCAGAGGCCATTAAGTTGCCAACGCTGCTGGACAGCATTCAGGTGGCGGTGGAACAGATCGGCGTGGGCTTTCAGATGCGCTTAAAGGAGGTAAGCCCGGCGTGGATGGAGGCCCTGTTGAAAGATGAACGATTCAGCGGGCGGCGGTTGTGGTTACGGGAACGCAAACGCGACGGCGACCAGTCCATGGGAGAGCAATTGGAGATGCTGGCCGTCGAACTCAACCAGGATGGGATGAATGCCTGGGCTCGGACCTATCGCGAAGTACTGGGCCGGGTGCAGGTAGAGGTGGAGGGGCGAAGCGAAGCGTTGTCCGTGGGGCAGGCCAAGAATTTGCTAAGTGATCGTCAGCGCTCGGTCCGGCGCGCGGCATATGAGGGGTTGCAAGAGGCCCTGGGGGAGGTGGCCCCGGTATGCGCGTCGGCGTTGACGGCGATGAAGGGGGCTCAGCGAACGCTCTTTGAGCGGCGGGGCGGGGATTATCTGACGGAGCCGCTGCAGAAGAATCGGGTCAAGCGAAGCTCCATCGAGGCCATGATGGAGGGGGCCGGCGAGATGACAGAGGTGCTCGATGATTTTCTGGCGACCAAGGCGGACTACCACGGGTGGGAGGAGGGACTTCAGTGGTATGACCTGTCGGCGCCGGCAGGTGAGGTGCAGGAAGATATTTCCTATGAGGAGGGTCAGCGCTTTATCGTGGAGCAGGTCGAGCGCTTTTCGCCGAAGATCGCTGAGTATTGCAAAAAAGCGCTGAGTCGTCGGTGGGTAGAGGCCGAGGACCGACCCGGCAAGCGCCAGGGGGGCTATTGCACGACCTTGCCGCGGGCCAACGAGATTCGCATCTTCATGACCTTTGGCAATACACCGTCGAGTGTGACGACATTGGCCCATGAGCTAGGGCATGGATATCACGCGGAGGTGATAAAGGATCTGCCGCTATGGCAGCGAAAGATTACGATGGGGTTGGCGGAGTCGGCGAGCACATTGGTAGAGGCCATCGTGGAGGAGGCGGCTCTGGAGAAGGCCTCGACGTCGGCGGAGTTGGCATTGCTGGATCGGCGGCTGATGCGGGGCGTCACCTTCTTGGCCAATATCCCTGCGCGCTTTGACGTGGAGGTGGAGATGCACAGACGGCGCGCCGAGGGCGTGTTGGATGAACAGTGGTTGCGCCAATGCTACGCAGAGGCGTTTGAGGAGCATTATGGGGCGACGATGGCATCGGTCGACCCCCTGGGGTGGGTGTCGACGCCCCACTACTATATGACGCATATGCCGTTTTATAATTTCCCCTATACCTTTGGCTACCTTTTTTCGCGGGCCGTGCTCAAGCGGGCTCGGACCCTGGGGGAGGGGGCGACGGAGTGGCTCGATGAATTGCTCCGGGATACGGGGCGGCTGAGCTCCGAAGAGGTGGCCAAGCGTCACCTGGATGCCGACCTGGAGGATCCCCGTTTTTGGTTTGATTCGGCAAAAAATATTGCCGAGGACTTGTCTCGTTACAAGTCTTTGGTCAACGATGTTTCGCCCGAGGACTAAACGAGGACGCACGAAGGAACACCATTTATGTCAGAACAGACGTCGGTAGTTGCAGTCATAGGCGCCGGGCCAGCGAGCCTGTACGCCACGGAAGTATTGGCCAAAGAGGGTTATGAGGTGCTGATCCTCAATCGGGATATCAAGCCCGGTGGATTGGCGGAATTCGGGATTTACCCCACAAAGCATAAGATGAAGGGAGGGCTGAGGCGTTATTTTGATCGCATTTTGAGTCGCGATAATGTGCATTACCGAGGCAATATTCGGGTGGGGGCAGAGGCCGATATCACGTTGGAGGAAGTCCGAGAGCTGGGGGTGTCAGCCCGGGTGGTGGCCGTGGGGGCGCAGGGGACCAAGTGGCTGGGGCTTCCCGGAGAGGACGCGGAGTCTGTCTTCCACGCCAAAGATCTGGTGTATCACTATAACGGACTGCCGCCGTTTAGTGAGCGGGAGTTTCCCATTGGCGATGATGTAGTGGTGGTGGGGATGGGCAATGTGAGCATGGATATTGTCCACTGGATGGTCTGTGAAAAGCAGGTCAAGACGGTCACCGCGGTCGCCCGTCGGGGGCCGGCGGAGCGAAAATTTACCAGGAAGGAGTATCGCCTGGTCAGTGGTGCTATCGATGAGGGGGCGCTCGACGAAGAGTTGGATCGGGTGGCGCCAGCGATGGAAGAGGTCGGTCAAGATCCGGAGGAGCATCGCAAGGCGCTCAAGCGGTTTTTGGACACCCCGCTGGAAAAAGAGAGCGAGACGGCGTTTAAGATGCGCTTTTTGTCGAGTCCGAAGTCCATCGAGGTCGACGAGATAGGGACGGTCAAGGGGTTGGTCTGTGAAAAGACGACCCTGAAAGCACCGGACAAAGAAGGGGGACGAATGGGTCTCAATTATCTCGGCGAAGAGGTGCTCGTGGAAGGGGATACGGTGGTCTTCGCCATCGGTGATGCCATTGAGCCGTCGATTGGTCTGCCCCTGTCGGAGGACCAGCGCACGTTTGCCACGGTGGAGGAGCCGTGGGCCGAGCACCCGGAGCGTCCGCGCTATATGGTCGCCGATCCCGAAGAGGGAGAGCCCATCTGGGATACCTTCGTCGTCGGCTGGGCCCGGAAGGCCTCTGATGGCCTGGTGGGCAAGGCGAGGGCTGATGCGGTGCAGGGCTGCGATGAGATCCTGGCCTATTTGCGAGGAGAGATGGAAGAGCAGCCAGCGAACGGTCAGCCAGTGGATCAGATTCTGGAGGCGTTCGACGCGCTGGCCTCTCGCCGAGATCTTCGGACCGTCAACTACGGAGAGGTCAGTCGCTTAAAGGAGATGGAGGAGGCCGAGGCCGAGGCGCGAGGCGTCGAGGAATTCAAGTTCTCGAGCCAACAAGAGATGTTGGAACGCATCGGTAAGGTGCGCCCAAAAGAGGAGGCGATGGGATGACACGGTGGATGTGGTTAGCGATGGCATTGGTGCTGGTGGGCTGGGGGTGCTCAACGACCGCCGAGGGAACTCAGGACGAGGATCGCCAGATCATGGGCAGCCCGCCGACGGAGGGAGATCCCAATTATGAGTTTGCGCGGCCCGATGGAGAGAGGGCGGACCCGGTGGCCGAAGAGGAGGCCTCGCTCGATGAGGTGGGAGAGACTCTCAGCGAGGGGCACCTGGGCGCGTTATTGCGGCGTGGGCCATCGGTGCTGATGCGCCATGTGGAGGTGGAGCCCGTCCACGACGAGGACGACTTTGTGGGCTACGAGGTGGTGGAGTTGAGCGAGGCCTCGGCCAGGCACCTGGGCGATCGGGTGCGCATCGGCGATGTGGTGACGCACCTCAACGGCGTTCGCATCGAGAAACCCGATGATTACCTCAACGCCTGGACGGCGCTCAACGAAGTGGACACGGTGAGGGTGGACCTGATTCGAGAGGATGAGTCGATGGAGGTCAGTTGGCCAATCACCGAGTAGCAAAAGCGGTCCGGGAGGAGACTCATTGGTGAGCGAGGAGAGTGCGGGACTAGAGCGCGATGCCGAGGTGGCCTTTGGAGCGACGCGCCACCGGCGGCGGTGGTTTGTGCTCTACGTGGTGGTGACGCTGAGTTTGTGGATGCAGTGGTTTGGGCTGGGGGTGCTCAGCGAGGTGCGCAGCGACGATGGGTCGGAGGCCGCGCTGGCGGCCTATTTGTTGCCCTTGGCCATGATGGTGGTGGGAGCTTTATGGAAGCACCCGGCGGGACGACTGGCTCTGGTGCCCAGCAGTTGTCTGCCGGGCCTGGCCATGTTGGCGCCCCCGGAATGGGAAGCCCTGAGCGAGCCCGTCCCGCTTGTGATCGGCGCCGTGACGCTGGCTCTGTACTGGGTGGTGGCCCTGAAACGGCCATCGCCGCGGCGAGAAGAGGTGCAACGGGGACTGCGAGAAGAAGAGGTGGCACAGGTCACCGGGGCAGAGGCCCGGCGGGAGAGGGCTTTTGGCCGCTTTGTGATCCGGCGGGTGGCGCTCGTGGCGGGCCTGGGTGGACTGCTGGTCTACGGGATGCTGTGGTCGCCCCAGGTCACGGACGCGCTGGCCACGGCGGCCAGCGAGCAGGGGCGTATTCGTCAGGAGACCCTGGTGGCGGTCACCATGAGCTTTAGTTGGATGGTGGTGGTCTATATGGCGTTGATTTTGCCAACGCTCAATTGGGATCGGGTGCGGCTTCAACCGCCGGCAGGCCAGCGGCTGCTGGCTCTGCTGCGCCAACCGGAAGGGCTGAAGAGGCGAGTGGCGATATGGTTGATCTTGCTCTGTGTGGGGACGGCCGCGCTGATCTTGGAGGGCACGATATGAGCGATGGGCCGGAGCAACGAGGAGCGCCGTGATGCAAGGAATTCTCTACGAGGTGGTGGGGTTGGGATTTGTGCTGGGAAGTGGCTATTTTTTCTTTCGGGCCATGGAGTTTTTAGCAGGCGCCGATTATGTGGCCGGGCTGTTGGGGCTGGTGATCGCGTTTTTGGTGGTGCGCGCCGGGGTCGATATCTCGCGATTGGCGCTGGCGTCGAGGATGGACGAGGATAAGCCATGAAGTGTGAGCGCTGGTCAGTGTGGACGATGGCGTGGGCGATATGTGGCCTGTGGATGGTCGCGGGAGTGGGGTGCGATGGAGACACAGAGATGGTGGAGCATCCGGAGCCCCAGATCGCATGGGAGTCGCTGGGGGATATGGAGGGCGAGGTGGTGGCCCGGGTGGACGGGGCGGCGATCACCGAGGAGGAAGTGCTGCGGTTGTGGAAAACGCAGCCCGAGTGGACGGCGCAGGAGGCCGTGGACGCGGCGGTGACGCGTCGATTGGTGGCCGATGAGGGCCATCGACGGGGCATCAGTGAGCGCCCGGAGGTGGCGTTTGCGAGAAAACAGGGACTGGTGGCGGGGTTGCTTCGCGAGGAGGTGGAGGCCCAGGCGCAGGCCGATCCGGGGCGGCGTCAGGAGTTAGCAAGGGAGATCGCGAGCCAGCGTCGAGTGCCCGCCGGCTATCGAGCCAGTCATCTGGTGATCGTGGTGGACGACGAGGCCGACGAGGCGCTGGGTGAAAAGGCGCGGGCCCTGCTGGATGAGGTGCGTCGAGAAGAGTTGGATGATCGGGCGACGGACGACGATCTACGAGCGATGGCAGATCGGCTCGGCGAGAGGTTGGAGACCAGCGAATTGGAGGTGTCGGTGGATGTCCACCTTCGGTTTCCCAGGCCGGGCCAGGAATTTACATCGGTGGGCTTTCCCGAGGGCTGGATCACCGTGGTTCCGGCGTTCGCCGAGGGCGCGGAGGCGGTGGTCCAACGCGAGGGCCTGGGAGTGCTCTCGGAGCCGGTGGAGACGCCCTTTGGGTGGCATGTGATCCGCGTCGACGAGCGCATGGAAGCCCGGGAGGCCGATCCAGCCCAGGTGGAGCGGTTGGCGGCCCTCAGAGCGAAAGAGGAGGCCCAGCGGGCGCGGCTCCGAGAGATGATGGCGCCGCTCGGCGAAGCGGCGGACTTCGTCATCTACCCGGACCGCCTACAGAGGGATGTCGGCCAGTGATGGATTAAGATGAACTCAGTCGGTGGTGCGCATGACCTCGTCCAGAGGGTCGCGAGGTGGATCGGGGACCGTCTGTGGTTGTCCGACCCATACAAATCCCACGATCTCTTCCTTATCCCGGTCGATATCGAGCCATTGATAGGTTTTGGGGTGGCGAGTTAGGCCGCCGGTGGCCCACTTTGAGCCGATGTCGTCGGCCCACAGCGAGAGGCACATATTCTGGATGGCACAGGCCACGGCGGCGTAGTCCTCCTTGCGGCGAAAGTCATCGTCATCCAGGACCTGACTGACGACGATGAGTTCGGCGGGGTTGCCAAATTTCTCGCGGTAGAATTGGCGTTGCTTGTCCGTGGGCTGATCTTTTTTGGCCAGTTTCAGCTGGACGCCCAGATCGGTGAGGCGTTCTCGGATCTGGGGGCCGACGCGGGTGAAGCGCCAGGGGTTGGTCAATTTATGATTGGGCGCGCGCAAGGCGGCGCGGAGGGCGCGAAAGAGGGCCTCCTCATCGATGGGGGCGTCCTCATAGCGCTGGATCGTGCGGCGGTTCAGCAGGGTGTCGTGGGTGGACATGGTTACCTCAATGGTGGAGTCGCGGAAACTTCGACGAAAGCCTAAGCATGGTTTAGTGCGGTGGCAAGCCAGGGAACCGAGGGGGCGTTGTCAATCGCGAAGGGCCTATCCTATAGTCCCGCCAGAAGAGGTTTTGCCCGACAATCAACGACCAATGAGCGCGTGTCTCAGGCCCATGGAGAGGACTCATGAAGATCGGTGTACCCAAGGAAATTAAGAATAATGAGTACCGTGTCGGACTTATCCCGGCGGGGGTCAGCGAATATATCCGCCACGGGCATGAAGTCGTGGTCGAGAGTGGTGCTGGCGAGGGCAGCGCTATCAGCGACGAGGCCTATCGAGAGGTGGGCGCCACCATCGTCGACGGCGCTGACGAGGTCTGGGAGCAGTCGGAGATGATCATCAAGGTGAAAGAACCGCTGCCGCCGGAATACGATCGCATGCAACGGGGCCAAGTGGTCTATACCTATTTTCACCTGGCGGCGGTGCCGGAACTGGCGGAGGTGCTTCTGGACAAACAGGTGGCGGCCGTGGCCTACGAGACGATTCAGCTAAAGGATGGTCGTCTGCCTTTGTTGGAGCCGATGAGTGAGGTGGCCGGGCGAATGGCCATTCAGGTGGGTGCCCAGTCGTTGGAAAAGAAGGCCGGTGGAAAGGGGATGCTCATGGGGGGCGTGCCGGGGGTGCCGCGCGCCGACGTGGTGATCATCGGTGGGGGCGTGGTGGGAACCAACGCCGCCAAAATCGCCGTGGGCATGGGGGCGAGGGTCACGATCGTCGATCTGGACCTGAATCGATTGCGGTATTTGGATGACGTCTTCGGCACCTCCATTCAGACGATGCACTCCAATCGCCAGAATATCGCTGAGTTGGTGGTCAACGCCGATCTGGTGGTTGGGGCGGTGCTGATCCCAGGTGCCAAGGCGCCCCATCTGGTCAAGCGAGAGCATATCAAGGCGATGCCCCAGGGCAGCGTGGTGGTCGACGTGTCGGTCGATCAAGGCGGGTGCATTGAGACCTGTGAGCCCACGACCCACGAAGATCCGACCTATATCGTCGATGGTGTGGTGCACTATTGCGTGGCCAATATGCCGGGGGCGGTGGCTCGCACGTCGACCTACGCGCTCAATAATACGACGCTGTCCTATGGGATTGAAATTGCCAATAAGGGGTTAGAGGACGCGATGCGCGACGATGATGCGCTGTTGAAGGGGCTCAATACCTACGGTGGCCACTGCGTGCATTCAGTGGTGGCCGAGAGCCTGGCGTTGGACTACGTGCCGCCCTTGGAGGCGCTCCAGTAGGGGACGTTTTGCCGAGCGCCGCGGCGGCGATCGTCGATGAGCGAGTTGTGGTGTCGGTGGATAAATTTGATTTGAATGAAATAGAATCGGCCGTCGTCTTGGTTGTGGGAGATGCAACGTGGAAGCACAGCCCATGGACACCAGGACGGAGGCCCCGCATCTCCTTGAGGGTCTCTCCAGAGCGTGTCGGGCATCCTGATGACAGAGGCATCGGCCAATGTTCAATAGCAATAGCCAATCGAAATCGAAAGATGATGCTTTCCACAGGGAAGCGGTCCCCCACATCGACGCCCTCTATGGTACGGCCCTGCGGCTGACCAAGAGCGAGAGCGACGCCGAGGACTTGATCCAAGAGACGATGCTCAAGGCGTTTCGATACTTTGACAAATACGAAAACGGCACCAATTGCAAAGCATGGTTGTTTAAGATCATGCACAATACCTTCATCAATCGCTACCGAAAGAAGCAAAAGCGAAAAGAATACCTGATCGACGACGACTATCGTCCGCTTCAGGAACGGGCGGAGGCGCCAGAACATACGCCATTTCACGAGCATTATGAGTCGGAAGAGCAGCTCTACTTCAAAATGTTCGGCGACGAGGTAAAGGAAGCCCTGGAAGAAGTGCCGGTGGACTTCCGAATGGTGGTGTTATTGGCGGACCTCCAAGACTTTGCCTACAAGGAGATCGCCGACATCATGGATTGCCCCATCGGCACGGTGATGAGTCGGCTATACCGCGGTCGGCGGATGCTGCAGGCGGAGCTTGCGGACTACGCCAAGTCGCAGGGGTATATCTCCACCGAAGAGGAGGAGGAGACACAAGAACAGGCCTCGGAGCAAGAGGAAAAAGAGGGGCCAACGAGCTTGGAGGACTATCGCAAGACAAAGGCCCAAGCCAGCTAAGGCCAGTAAGTTAATTAACCCCGATGTACTGGATGCGAACGCGAGGACCAAACGTGGCTACGACCGCACCAAATAACGCCAAGAGCTGTGACGAGTTCGAGCCGTTTATCGACGCATATATCGACGATGAATTTGGCGCTCGAGAGAGCGCTGACATGGAAGCGCATCTGGATCGGTGCCAGGCGTGCCGCGGACGGGTTCAGGCCAGGCTCCGGTTTCGCGAGCAGTTGAGGTCGTCATTGAGCGGCGATCGGGCTCCGGAGGAGTTGCGCGAGCAAATCCTGGCGTCTCTAAGCGATGTGGAGCAGGAGGGTGAGGACGGCGAGGCCGCGCGGTTTTGGCAACGCCTTCCGCTTCGCCGGGCGGGGTGGATCGCCGGCCCATTGGCGGCAGCGGTCGCGCTGGTGGTGGTGGTCCCGGAGTTTACGGTGGCGCCAGCGGCCAGTAGCCCGGCGACGGTGATCGATTCCACCGTGGATTGGCACCAGGGAAATTTTCCGCTGGAGGTGACGACGGCCGACCGCGATGAGGCGCAGCGCTGGTTTGATGACAAGGTCGATTTTTCGGTTCGCTTGCCCCAATTCGATGATGACCGGGTCAATTTATTGGGAGGCCGTATCGCCCATGTCGAGGATCAGCGGGCGGCCTTTTTGCTCTACGAGGTGGATGGGGCCCGGTTGAGCGCCATGGTATTTGATGGAGAGGGGATGCGGGTTCCCCGCGAGAACCTCCGGCGTGTCGCCGATCGGGATATCGCCTGGCTCAATCAGAAGGGCTACGGCGTGGCCTTGATGCAAGATGCCGGGGTGACCTACGCCCTGACCAGTGACCTGCCAGAAGAGCGATTCTTAGAACTCGTGGGAGGATCGCCCGAGGATTATTGAGCGAGGTGATAAGATTTGGTCGAGATGCCGCCCGTCGCATGCGATGGGCGGTTTTTTTATGCGTATCAACCGAGGGCTCAGGCATTGATGAACGATGTCAGGGACGGTAGGGTCGGCGGTGGATAAGTGACGTCATAATCATGGAGTTGAGGGTGGTGGATTTGGAGACGCAGACACTGGCCGCAATCGTGGAACCGGGCGCAGGACAGGGTGAGACCGATGAGGCGGTTGGCTTTGCCTCGGCGGTGCATCGGTGGCCCATCGATCCAGTGGCCGGGGATGAATTGGTGGCCGACCTGCTGGATGAAGGCGTGGAGGCGGTGGCCTGCGTGGGTAGCGATCGGTTATTGCACGAGGTGATCAGCGCCTATTGCCGCTGCGGAGGGCACCGAGGGAAGGGGTGGAGGTTCTGGCCGATTCCGGCGGAGAAGAGCCTCGTGGCCCGGGAGGTGAAAGCGCCACAGATGAGTGTGGAGGCCCTGGATGAGGAGGCGGTGCAGGCCATGGACTGGTCGACTCATCGCCTGAGCACGCTCAAGATCAGCGCCTCGGCAGCGCCAGCGGCGACCTACGGATTTAGTTTTGGTGCCGGCTGGATCTACGGGGCGATGGAGACGATGCAGAGAGCCCGAGGGGGCGCTAAAGAGGCATTGTCGGCCCTTGGGGAATGGACGGTGGAATCGGTGGGAGAGCGGGCCCAGAGGTCGTCGGCGCGTCGCATGACCATCGATGGTCGAGCGGTGGAGACGAACGGGCCTCAGGGGATGGTGGCCACGGTCTTGCAGAAGAGCTTTTTCGGACTGGGCACCCCGTCGTCGACGGCCCGGTTGTATCGAGGATTGCGCCGACGGGAGTTGGTCCGCCAGGCCGTAACGCCCACGATCATGGGTGGCCATGGTGGAGAGGGCGAGCCCTTCGAGCAGGTCGTCTTTGACGGCTTGCAGCGGTGGGTGGTGGACGGGCATCTGGAGGGCTACGATGAGCACGGCGTGGTGGCCCTGAGTGTTGGGCCGACGGTATCAGTGGCCGTGCCCCAACAGTCCTTGAGTGCCCGGTTTGGGCGATGGATAAAAGCAAGTCGAGGGAGCAGCGATGAGTGATCATGGAGAGCAATCGTCGGGTGCATCGAAGTGGTCGACAATCCTAAAGATCGGTGGCGCGGGTTGCGCGATCGTATTGGTGGTCCTGGGGTTGTTGTTGGGGCTTGGGGTGTTCCGGGTGGCCACCTGTTGCTCCGAATTCGAAGAGTTGGGTCGGGTGGCCAACCAGGTGCAGACCGAAGGCCACGGGTTTGCGATGGCGCTGCACGAAGGCGATGTGTCGCGGGCCTACGGCATGCTCGATGAGAGCCTTCAAGAGGACGTGCAACAGGATGCGTTTGAAGCTCAGTTGGAGCCCTGGCGCGACTATCTGGACAGCAGCCTTCCCCATCCCATCCGTCTGGATGTGAATACCGAAGAGTTTGATATGAGCGATATCAGTGGGTTCAACCGCTGGCATCTGACGACGCAATTTGGGGCGCCCGATGCCGGGCGTGTGGCACAGTTGCGGATGCTCGTGGAGTCTCACGTGGTCGACGGGGATGAGGTGCAAATGAGGGTGCGCCACTGGGAGATGGACGAGGTGGAGCGACGGCTTCGGGACGATCCCTATATGAGTCTGGCGTTGCGGGTGGATGATAAGGTGCGCCAGGGGCGGTGGGCCGAACTTCAGCGACGGTTGGTCGGTCAGGGAGAGTTGGGGGAGCTGTCGGAAGGCGATTTGGAAGAGCGCTTTGAGGACGTACGCCGGCAGGGACAGCAGGCCGATCGGAGGGAGCCCATCGGGCTATTCGCCTTGGACCACCCCGATTGGATCGTGGCGCGTGTGGGTTATGTAGAGGATGAGGCGATCGTTGGGTATGTGGACTTTACGGTCGGTTGGCGCGACGAGGTATTGGAGTTTGATGGACCCCATCAATGGATAGAGGACGAGGCCGGTGACGCCGACGAGGCCGTGGCGCCGACGATGGAGGTCCCCGAGATTGATAGCGATGCAATGGAAGAAGAATTCAACTTTTGACATGAGGTAGAAGATGCAGACAAGTCAGCCGGAAGTGGATCTCAATGGCGAGGAAGCCAAATTTTATCGAGAGCACCTCAAGCAGTTGGCGCAAGCGCTGGCGGTCGTCGATCTAGAGGATCACGTGGAGTTGATCCTCAGTGAGCCCAAAAATGAGGTGATCGTTAACTTTCCGGTGCGCATGGACTCGGGAAGCTATGAGATGTTTACGGGCTATCGAATCCAGCACAATAATATCAACGGGCCTTATAAAGGGGGCATGCGCTACCATCACGAGGTGACCCTCGACGAGGTCAAGGCGTTGGCGGCGTTGATGACCTATAAATGCGCCCTGGCGGGCGTCCCATTTGGAGGCGCCAAGGGAGGCCTTCGGATCGATCCGCGGGAGTATTCCACGAGGGAGATAGAGGCCATCACCCGGCGATTTACCCACGAGTTGGGGCAAAATATCGGCCCGGAGTACGATATCCCAGCACCTGATATGGGGACCAATAGCCAGACCATGGTGTGGATGATGGACACCTATATGAATATGCAGGGAAAGATCGACAAGAATGCCAAGCGGCGCATTGTCACGGGCAAAACCCTGACCTCCGGTGGGAGCAAGGGCCGAGAAAAAGCGACTGGCCAGGGCATGGTCTATTGCATTCAGGAGTGGGCCAACGAATTCGGTCTGCGCCTGGGGGATTCGACCTATATCATGCAGGGCTTCGGCAATGTGGGAAGCCACTGTGCCCAGATCCTGAACCGGACGGGAGCGACGCTGACGGCCGTCCAGGACCATACGGGAACGATCCACAATCCGGAGGGGATCTATCCGCAGAAGTTGAGTCGATGGGTCGCCGAACACGGCGGCGTGGGCGGCTATCCGGGCGCCGAGGCCATCGACGACGAGGGCTTCTGGGACATCTCCTGCAACCTGTGCATTCCGGCGGCCTTGGAACTTCAGATCGATGAAGACGTGGCATCGCGCCTGGATTGCGATGTGATCGTCGAAGGAGCCAATGGCCCGACGACGTTGAAGGCCGATGCCGTCCTCCAGGAGCGCGGCATCGATGTGCTCCCCGACATCTTGGCCAACGCCGGCGGTGTGGTGGTGTCCTATTTTGAGTGGGTGCAAAATAAGCGCTCCGAGAGCTGGACGCTGCAAAAAGTGGATAACCAGCTGCAGCACAAGCTGAAGATGGCCTACCAGGAGATGCGGGCCTTCGCCCGGGAGCACGCGGTGGACAATCGCACGGCCGGCCTGGCGGTGGCCCTACGTCGGGTCAATGGTCATTACGTGGAGCGAGGGGTATTTCCGTGAGCGACGGGTCCACCAAAGGTCGGGTGGGGGCCGACACGGGGGGCACATTTACGGATCTGGTGCGGTGGGACGGGGCCAGCGGCGAGGTGGTGTCGCAGAAGGTGCTGTCCACGCCGGATGACCCGTCAAGGGCCATCGAGGAGGGAATGAACAAGGGGGGATGGTCCAGGGAGGAACTCCAAGAGGTGATCCACGGCACGACGGTGGCCACCAACGCCTTGCTGGAGCGCCGGGGGGCGTCGGTGGCGCTGGTGACCACGGCGGGGTTTGAAGACACCCTGTGGCTAGGGCGTCAGCAGCGCCCGGAGTTGTATTCCCTGCGCGTGCGCCGTCCTCGGCCGGTGATCGATCGGTGGTGCGTCATCGGAGTCGATGAGCGCGTCGATCATGAGGGGCAAGTGGTGCGTCCCCTGAGCCAGGATGAGGTGGAGCAGGTCCTCACAAAGGTGATGGATCGAGAGGTGGAGGCGGTGGTGATCTGTCTTCTCCATGCCTACGCCAATGGGGAACATGAGCGGCGCCTGGCAAAGGCGCTTCGCGAGGCCAACAAGGGGTGGCATGTGACGGCATCATCGGAATTGTCGGCGACGCTGCGGGAGTATGAAAGGATGTCGACGACGGCCATCAATGGCTACGTCGGTCCGGTGATGGAGCATTATCTGGCGCGTTTGAAGAGACGGCTGGAAGGGGTGGAGAGGCTCGATATTTTGCAATCCCACGGAGGGCGCTGCGACGTCGAGATGGCGGCCCAGCAGCCGGTGCACACCGTGCTGTCGGGGCCGGCCGGCGGAGTGGTGGGGGCGCTTAAGGCCGCCGGGGAGGCGGGGCGAAGCGATATCATCACCTTTGATATGGGGGGGACCTCCACGGACGTCAGCCTGGCCCGCGGGGAGCCGGCGATCAGCCAGGCCGGGAGCATCGCGGACATGCCCCTGCAGGTGCCGATCGTGGATATTCATACCGTGGGCGCCGGTGGCGGCTCGGTGGCGTCAGTCGATCGGGGGGGAGCATTGCGGGTGGGGCCCAAGAGCGCCGGCGCCGACCCCGGACCCGCGGCCTACGGTCGAGGAGGCGTGGAGGCCACGGTGACGGACGCCCACGTGGTATTAGGGACCCTGCCAGAGGGGTATTTTCTAGGGGGAGAGATGGAGTTGGATCGCCGGGCGGCCAGGGCCGCCGTGGGGCGATTGGCGGGTTCCCTGGATCGCAGCGTGGAGGAGACGGCACGGGCCATATTGGAGGTGGTGGATGCAGCGATGGCACGGGCCATCAAGGTAATTTCGGTGTATCGCGGCGAGGATCCCAGGGAGTATAGCCTGGTGGCCTTCGGAGGGGCCGGCGGGTTGCATGGATGCCGTCTGGCGGAACGTCTGGACATGACAGAGGTGATCGTTCCCCGCCATGCCGGGTTGTGTTCAGCGATGGGGATGCTCCGAGCCCCGGCGCGTCGCCTATATGCCCAGACGGTGCAGATTAGGCTCCAGGATTTGATGGCTGGAAAGCCGTCCGCCGAGGCCCGAATCGCTGAGGTGGAGGCGCGGTGGATGGAACTGGCGAGGGGGGAGATGGACGACCATACGCTGGAGACAGCGTGGACGGCGTCTCTTCGCTATGAGGGGCAGAGCTTTAGTTTAGAGGTGGAGCTGGGGCCGGTGCTCAGGGGATTGGACTGGGAGGACGTGGCCCATACCTTTCATCGCCGCCATGAGGCGGCTTATGGATACGGAGATCGCGACCTGGCGGTGGAGTTGGTGGGCCTTCGCCTTCAGGCCAGCGCAAGAGATAGGGCGACCGTGGCGCCGAAGGTGGCCCCATCGGCGCCCACCGCGGGCGCGAGACCGGTGGAGGCTGCGCGTCGACGACGCATCGATTTTGGAGAAGGAGAGGTAAAAGCACCGATCGTTGAATGGTCCGAACTGGTGGATGACCGACCCGTGGAGGGGCCATTGATCATCGCCGATTATAGCACCACTGTGGTGGTCTTGGAGGGGTGGTCGGCCATCCTTCGGGGCGGGCACGTGGTGCTTGAGCGTCCAATGGAGGAGGGGCGATGAAGAGCATCGAATTGGAGGTCTATCGCCATCTCTTTTCGTCGGTGGCCGAGGAAATGGGGGCGGTGCTGATGCGAAGCTCCTTTTCCCCCAATATCAAGGAGCGGCGCGATTTTTCCTGTGCCATCTTTGACGCCCGGGGGGAGATGGTGGCCCAGGCGGCCCATATCCCGGTGCATCTGGGGTCGACGCCCATGAGCGTGGCGGCGGCCATGGCGTCGGTGGAGATGGAAGACGGGGTGCATGTGATCCTCAACGATCCCTATGCCGGGGGCACCCACCTGCCGGATATCACGCTGGTATCGCCGGTCTATGTGGACGATGAGTTGCGCTTCTTCGTGGCCAACCGGGCTCACCACGCCGACGTGGGCGGGGGGCGTCCAGGGAGCCTGGCCGTCAGCGAATATGTGGACGACGAGGGGATCCGCATTGGGCCCACGGTGTGGAGTGAAGAGGTGGTGGAGCGCATCGCCTCTGCCAGCCGAACACCGCAGGAGCGACGAGGGGATCTGCGGGCCCAGTGGGCTGCCAACCAACGAGGGATCCGCCGGCTGAGCCAGGAGATGGCCGCCCGAGGGCCGGCCTTGGTGGAAGCTGCGCAGGCCCTCCAGGATCATGGCGAGAGCTATATGAAGGCGGCCCTGGCGGAGATGCCGCACGGTCAGTGGAGCTTTGAGGACGCCCTGGAGGGCGATGGGTATGAGGAGCGGGACATCCCCATCGCCGTGACCCTGAGCCTGGGGCCGGGACGAGGAGTCGTCGACTTTCACGGCAGCGCCGATCAGGTAAGGGGCCCGCTCAATGTGCCCCGGGCGGTGACGGTGTCGGCTGCGCTCTATTGCTTTCGTTGTCTGATGGGGCCCGAATTGCCGACGAATGGCGGCTATATGCGGTGTGTGGAGGTGAGGACCCCCGCCGGGAGCGTCGTCGATGCGCGGCCGCCGGCGCCGGTGGCGCTGGGGAATGTGGAGACCAGCCAGCGCATCACGGACGTCGTCCTGGGGGCCATGGCGAAGGCGATGCCCGAGCGCATCCCGGCGGCGTCATGCGGCACGATGAATAACCTGACCATCGGTGGCATCGGTGCCGATGGCGAGGCCTTTGCTTATTACGAAACCATCGGCGGAGGAAGCGGCGCCGGCCCGACCTACGATGGGGCGCACGGCGTTCAGACTCATATGACGAATACCCTCAACACGCCCGTGGAGGCGCTGGAGAGGGCCTATCCATTTCGCGTGGAGGCGTATGAGCGGCGGCGCGATTCCGGAGGAGAAGGAGCCCGCCGTGGGGGCGATGGGGTTCGGCGGCGATATGTCTTTGAAGCGGCCGCAGAGGTGACGATCATGGCCGAACGGCGCCGCCTCCGGCCCTATGGATTGCAGGGGGGAGCGCCGGGGGCCCCGGGGGCTCAGTGGCGGGTGGGCGTCGATGGTGTGAAGCGACCGTTGCCGGCGAAGGGGAGCGTGGAGGTGGAGGCCGGCGACGAGGTGATCATTGAAACCCCCGGCGGCGGTGGATGGGGCGATCAGAAGCGCCAGCGAACACCCAGTGATTGAGGGCCGGCGACAGGGCGCAGGCCCGCCTGAGCGTCATCGGGAGTGGCATCGGTGGAGGACGACGTCCGAAGGTAGATCAAGGAGGCACCGATGAGCGCGGCCCCGCCGGCGGCGGCGCCGGTGATGCCCAGGCGCCGGTAGCGATCCTGACGGTCCAGGTGGTGGCGTTGGCGGCGATCGAGATCGCTGAGTTCATTGAAATCATCGGCGTCCAGGTCGGTGGCTCGCGATCCGTGGTGGCGGCCCATGAAGAGAAGGGCCACGCCGGCGCTGGAAACGACAAGACCGCCGGTACCCAGGGTGAGTCCGAGGCGACGTCGGGAGCGATCGGAGAGCGTCAAAGAGGCGTCGTCTGCCACGAGGGCTGGTTCCACAGAGGTCTGGTCGTCGACGGCCGAGGCGTCATAGCGTCGGGGATGGTAGCCCGGAGCGTTGATCTCGACGGTCAGCTCCGTGCCCGGGTCGACCCTTAGGGTGGTGGGCAGGTGACCGATGGGAAATCGCTCACCATTGGCAAATACCACATCCGCCGTGGCATCGGGGACCGGGCGACCGATGGCGACCGCTGCCATGTGCTCTTCCTCAAGCTCCTCCAGGTCGCTTAGGCGCCGCTCAATTCGCTGGGCGCTCGACGACTCCATCGTCGGCGTATGATCGATAAATTGTCGAAAGGAGTCTTCGGCCAGGCTAAAGAGGCCCAGCTCTTGGAGGGCCCGTCCGATGGCGCCGTAGAGGAAGGGGTCGGCGTCGCGATCGTAGGCCTTCAGGTAATAGGTCAGGGCCCAGTCATAACGTCTGGCCTCAAAGCAGGCCACGCCGCGGAGCGTGATATCATCGACGCTCAAGTCATCGACGTCGCCCGGCGAGGTCTGGCAGGTGGCATTGTCGGCATGGGCCGTGGACACGTCGAGGGATAGGAGGAGGGCCAGGCCCAGGAGGAGCCCCCCGGCCGATCGGACATGGGGAATGGAGCGATGAATCATAAACCACGGGGGAAAGAGAGACCGACTAACGAAGTTCAAAGTACACAAATAACGGAATGATGTAAATTTATTACAATTTCCACCGGGTCAGGTGGGCGAGAGTCAGCGCTGGCAGGGATCACCTCAGCGATCACGGAGGTGGGTGGGCCATGACATGCGTGATGAGGTGCCTATGATCAATGGGTGCTTCAATGGGACAGCAGTGGTGGGGATTGAACAGCTGAATTGACGAGGGGGGAATATGAGCGGTCGATGGGCGATGATATGGGTGCTGGCGGCGATGGCTGCTGGGTTACTGGGCATGGGCTGTGGAAGCGGTGGGTCGACCACGGCGGGCGAGGAGCCTGTCGAAGGCCCGTCGACGGGAGCGATGGCGGCCTTTGAGCGCACGATGGAGCGTCAATACCATCAGTTGGGGCTCAATTACGAGGTGTATGACGGGTTGAGAGATCAGACGATGGCCCTGGAGGAGGGGCCTCAGAGGCGGATCCATCGCCAGTTGATGCGTCGCCATCGCCGCTTGGCCCAACTGCACGAGGAGTGGGTGGGGGTGGTGCGACGCCACGGGTTGGCCGGGGAGACCGAGCATATGAAGAAGGCGGCCATGCATCGGGAGGCTCAGCGGTGGCACGGTCGCCACTACCGCAGTCTGGACCCCCAGGCCGTGGCGGAGGAGGATGCGCAGTTGCGGCGTTTGCGACGGGCGATTCAGGGAGAGTGGCCGCGCGATGTGGCGGCCTCCGAGCACGGGCACTAGCGCATCGTCGGGGCGGTGGATTGCGTTGCCCGGGGGAGAGCGCTATGACGATCGCATTGGGCATCCACTCGTCACTCCGTACTGATTCCCCCGAGGTATCGCCGATGGAAGCGCAGGACAATAAAAGCTATTACGATGAGTTTTCCGATTGGTATGAGAAAGAGCGTCACGATGGCTATCATCGCCTGATCGACGATCTGCAGGTGGATTTGCTGTGGCCGCATATCCAGAATCAAGAGGTGTTGGAGGTGGGGTGCGGCACGGGCTTGTTGCTGGAGCGTATCGCCGAAGGGGCGCGACGCGCTCAGGGCATCGACATCAGTCCGGGGATGCTGGAGCTTGCCCGCCAGCGCGGGTTGTCGGTGGACGAGGGAAGTGCCACGGAGCTGCCCTATGACGATGAGTCGTTTGACGTGGTGTATAGCTTCAAGGTGTTGGCCCATGTCCGGGACATCGAGACGGCGGTGTCGGAGTGCCGTCGGGTGGTCAAACCTGGAGGGCGGCTATTTTTGGAATTCTATAACCCCCAGAGTGTGCGCTATCTGGTCAAACGGCTGGCGGGCCCTCAGAAGATTTCGGCGTCGACCCGGGAATCGGCGGTATATACCCGGTGGGATCGGCCGCAGGATGTGGAGAGCTATATGCCGGGGGACGTAGAGATCGAGCGGTGGGCAGGGGTGCGAATCTTTACGCCGGCGGCGGTGGCCCACCAGGTGCCGGGGATGCAGGAAGCGCTGAGACAACTGGAATTTGCGGGGCGCGATACGCCACTTGCTCGCTTTGGGGGCTTTCTGGTGGCCTGCGCCCGTCGGCGGCCTTAGTTCGCAGGGAGGGATCGGGTCCAACCGATCTCGGTGGGCCGGGTTTTGAGAGTGGGGAGGGATGCGATAGACTGAGGGCGATGAGGGACGTCTGTGGTCCCCGGCGCGGCAGTGGCACCCCAAGGCAAGGGTTGAGGTGATGAGCAAGTGGCATTCCCCGTTTGATAGTGATGGACGACTCTGCGCCTCGGCGGTGACCGAGGCATTGATGGAGGATTTAGAGACCATCGCCGAGAGGATCTGGGGTTATGGACGAAGCGTCTTCATGCCCATCGATCTGCTGGTGCACTACAGCCAGAGCGACGATAGCGAGGAGCTTTGTGAGGCGATCGTGGCCGATTGCGACGGCGCGATGGGCATCGAAGAGATGACCCGTCGGCTGGGGAATTTGGCGAGAGAGATCGATGGGAGCACGGGGTTGGGGGAACCCCGGCTTCACCGGGACTATTTTTCGAGGGGGTTTAGTCGCATTTTGGAAGAGGCCTGGAAGCAGGCCCCGGGCTTTGCGGGCCGTCGGGGTCGAGCGGGGGTGGAGGAGGTTCAGCGGGCGCTGATGTGGCGGATCGAGGCCGTGGAGTCGGCGTCGATTCGCTGGGCCATGCGACGGCTGGATGAGGGCAAGGGAGATGCCCTATTCGATAAGCGCGGGCTCCTGAAGTTGGGTGGGTTTGACGAGACGTGCACGCGGATGCTGGAAGGGGCAGCGGAGATGGCCGCCAGTCAGGGCAATTCCTTTCTGGGCACGCCTCACCTGGTGGCGATGATGGCGGCGGTGCGCGATTCGGTGATCTGGCGCTCGGCCAGTGCCAGGGGACTGGAGCCGAGGCGCCTTCGCGAGGAGTTGATTCGCTTGATCGGCACGAAGCCCGATCCCATTCCCTCGTTTTTATTGGGCCGAAAGACCTTGACGCCGCGGATGATTCGCATGTTGCAGAGGGCGACGTCGGGCAGCCAGGAGGCGGTCAGTGAGGCCGATTTGGTGGAGGCCTTTTTAGAAGATGGGGGCTCGTCGCTGGAGTTGATGCAGGCACTGGGCCTGGAGGAGTCACTTCGCGAGGCGCTGGGCGAGCCCAGGGTGCTGGCGGACGTGGAGCCGGTGGAGGCGGCGATTCGCCATGCGTCAAAGGGCAGAGCGACGCCCACGCTGGAGATGCTGGGGAGGGATCTGACGGAGGAGGCGCTATCGGGGCGGCTACCTCAGATCGTGGGCCGGCAGCGGGAGTTAAGGCGGGTGTGCAATATTTTGATGCGTCGCGAACAACGAAACCCGCTGCTGACCGGGGAGGCCGGCGTGGGAAAGACGGCGTTGGCCGTGGGATTGGCGCAGCTTATCGCGTCCGGAGAGGCGCCGGCGCCCCTGAGGGATTATCGGGTGGTGGAGATCAATGGAGCGTCTCTGGTCGGCGGAACGAGTTACCGCGGCGATCTGGAAGCGCGCATCAGCAGCCTATTGGAGGAGGCGAGCCGCCAGGTGATCTTATTCGTCGATGAGGCCCATGCCGTGTTCTCGCCGCGCTCCGGGCGAAGTTCGCCGGCGGAGATCCCCAACCATTTTAAGCGCGCGCTGGCCTCCGGCCAGATCGCGGTGATCGGGGCGACCACGGAGGACGAGTATCGCCGGTGGTTTGAGCAAGATCCGGCGCTGAAGCGACGCTTTGAGCGCATCGATGTCGAGGAGCCCGATCGGGAGACGGTCCAACATATCCTCAACGAGCTGATCCCTCAGTTTGAGTCGGCCTACGACGTGGAGGTGGGAGAGGATGCGGTGGATGCGGCCATCGAGTTGTCAACGGTATATCTGCCGGAGCGGCGGCTTCCGGACAAGGCCAAGAAGGTCTTGATGGATGCCTGCATCGCCCGGGCCAATCCCCTGGGCGGCGATTCAGCGCGTCAGGAGGGCGATGGTGGAGTGGTGGGACGTCGAGAGGTGGCAGAGCAAATCCATCTGGCGACCTCCATACCCATGGAGCGGTTGTTGGAAGAGAAGGCGCGATGGTGGAAGGATCTCGACCGGCGACTGAAAGCCAAGGTCATCGGCCAAGATCGCGCGCTGGAGGATACGGCGCACTTATTGGTGGCCAGCCGACTGAGAAAGCAAGGGGTGGGGCGTCCATTGGCGACGATGGTCTTTTCGGGCCCCGCCGGGGTGGGGAAAAAGGAGACGGCTCGCACGTTGGCCGAAGAGGTGTACGGCGATCAGCGAGCGTTGCTGAGTATCGATATGAGTGATTTTCAACAATCCCACGCCTTGAGTCGGTTGATCGGTTCCCCGCCGGGATATGTGGGCTATGAGGATCAGGATTGCCTGGTGACTCCCCTGAGGCAAAGGCCTGGACGGGTCATTTTATTGGAGTCCTTTGATCGAGCGCACCACAGCATCCAGGATCGCCTGTTGAAAGTGATCGAGAGCGGAGAAATCGTGGACACCCAGGGCCATCGGGCCGACGCGTCCCATGCTATCTTTGTGTTGACCCTCGATGGCCGCCGGGGTTCGGCGTCGAGCACGAGCATTGGCTTTGGGGCCCGCAGCGCAGATCGGAGGGATGGGTGGACCCGTCTGGAGGCCCAGTTTTCGTCAACGCTGGTGGAGCGCCTGAGAGGGCGGGTCGACGGGGTCGTGGAGTTTCGCTCTCTGGACGCCGATCCGGACGCCGGATCGCTGGCAGTATTAGAGGCCCGTCTAGGCCGGCTCTGCGAGCGGGTGGAGCAGGAATACGATCTGAACGTAGAGGTCAGCGAAGAGCTCAAGACGGTATTGGAGCGTCGCGTCGGTCAGATGTCGACGGTCGCCGCCATCGACGCCGTCGTCGAGGAGGAGATCATGAGGCCGCTGGCCCGGTACCTACTGGGCGCCCGGGAGTCGACGGGCCTGGTATTGGGATGGGACGGCGACGAGATCGCGATCGATGGGTCCTAGCCACTGGCGTTCGGCCACCGGGTCGTCGGGCGCCGTAGGTGGGGAAGAGGGCATGCGATAGAGGCCTTCCCATTGATTCCATTCCAGCCGCTTTGGTTCACCCACCGGTTGGCCCTGGGGATCTAGCTCGATGAGTTCGATGACACGATCGTCCGTCCCATGGAGAAACCGAATATCTAGGGTTTGGGTGAGTTCGCCGTTGGCTTGTCGTTTGGCGATGGGCTCCGAAAAAATGGTTCCCACCCGTCCGGCGATGATTTTATGGATGGTCAGAATATAGGTCTCGGCGCCGTCCTCGTCGGATTGGCGGTGCAGCAGCATGAGTTGATGCTGATCGCCGTTGACCAGGTCGACGGCGCCGGCGGAGATGGGCAGGGAGTCGTCGTCGGGAAGATGAGGATCGAAGTCATCAAGGGCCAGGGAGGCGATGGCCTGATCGTCGCGACGAAATTCGAGTCTCTCACCGGCCAGGACCACGGCGGTGACCGTGGAGCCCGGATCGTCAAAGTAGCCAGCGAATGCTTGGAGGGGGCCGTCCTCATCCTCGAAAGCTTCTAGTTCATCGTCATCGTCTGCGACCTGATGGCCGGCCGAGGGATCGATGGGCTCGTCAGCGATGACGTCGCTCAACTCACCGGGGCGACGAGGCGTCGGTTGGGAGTCGTCGGAGGAGGTGGCATCCATGGCATCGTGGGCCCGTCGATGGGCGTGCTCGATGATATGGTCCGTGACCCCAAGGGCGACGACGCGCTCGGTGTCTGGGCATTGGGCCTGGGCGTCAGGGCATGTCTTAGAGGTCGGTCGATGGGCCTCGTCCTCGTCTCCGGACACCCAGCTCTGCGTGGTGGAGCAGCCGGCGAGGGCCGCTGCGATCAGTGAGAGCAATAACGTGGCGCTGAGAAGACGGTTCATGGTGCCTGGTGGAGTCCTGGAGGAACGAGCGTGGGTTAGGGAGACATGCCGGCGACGTGGAAGCCAGACGGACGCCACTGATCAAAGTAGCGGATATGGACCTGCTGAACGCCGACCTCCAGGGTATCCAGGGCCTCGGCGGTGGCGATCGACATGTCGAGCATGGCTGTCCAGTCCTCATGCGGCGAGTTGGAGACGATATAATCCCAGCCATCATCGGTGTGGATGGCGTAGGGGCCGCGATCGTTGATCCGGCACCACACGCGACGACGGTTGGCGGGGTTCTCGATGAGGATCATGGTGTCGAAGGGCAGGTTGCGGTGAGCGCAGGTATAATCGTGGGGGTCGAAGGTCTCGCCGTTGGCGGTGGTATCGCCATGCCAGGAGCCATCGCCGTACCACGAGGCGATGCCCGTCTCCTGGATCGGCGGTTCCTCGGGACCGTCGATCGCGAGATCGGCGCCCGTTGAAAGGTGGCCATATAGGGCGGCCAATAAGGCCAATTCAGCAAGTGACATGGTAATCTCCCTGTGCGCTCGCCAGCGGTGCGTGCTCACCCATCCAGTTGATGGTGTGCGCGTACTGGCGTCGCCCCGGGTAGCGGAAAATAAAATGCGTATCAAGGGCCGCAGGTCGCAAATCGTTACAGGCCGGAGCCGGCCATCCTGCGGCGGCATGATAAAGTAAGCACTCCACCGACGTGTCAAGATGAGGCGAGGCGCCGGTCGCCAGGGGGTGTGAGAAAATTAACGGACGTCGCTCGGTGGTCGCCAGACACCGCGGTGGAGAAACGCCGCGGCAGGTTCCCTTGACAACGCAGGGGGGTATTCGCTCTTCTATTATACCGTCTCGCGACACCCATGTTCGTTGTGAGTCAGCGCCACTGAGGTTGAATAGGCTTTGGTGACGCCAGCGATTGATCGCACAAGCCGGGCTACCCGGCCATTGTTTCGGTGCTCACCACCGGTTTAGAGAGGAGATTAAAGAATGAGATTGATGCCAACATGGCGACTATCGGCCAGTTTGGCCTTATTGGTCGCAGTTGGGTTGACCTGGGGATGCGCCCAGGAGGTCGGCGATATCGACCGCACTCAGCCTGAATTGCTCAATAAGGATTTATTTGAAACGGACGATGAATGGTATTTTTCCCAGACCATCATCGATACGGAGATGGAAGGTGGAAATATCGGTGACGGGTCCTTTCAGCCCAATCAGTCGCCGATGTTCGCCTTCCCGGCGTTGGAAGCACCGCTGAAGCGCATTCGCTTCACGGTGACGGAGAACGTGCTATATGCCCATTCCTCGGTGGAACTGGCGGAGGGGCTCAATCAGGGCTTCGACGAAGAAGATGCACGCCGGCTTGGCGTCGTCGCGGCGTTCCCCATTCGGGACCACGTGGATGTCCAACGTCAATACAGCTCGACCACCGGTGAGCCGACGAATGTGATCGTTGAAGATCGCTCGGACCGCCCGTGGTATGAGCGCGATTATATCCGCGTGGACTGGTCGACCAATATGGTGGATGGTTTCCGGCTCTTCCAGGGCGATCTGGGCCGCTTCTCGGCGGTCAGCTACGACGTCCCCCAGGAAGACAAGATGGTCGACCCCAATCGTACCCGCGTAACCGACGAGTTGATCGACACGGTGACGGAGTACTCCTTTAATCCCGATATTTACTCCTGCTTCGACGCCTTCGGCTTGGATGCCGTGTGGTCTTGCGAAGGTGGACGTGTGTCGGTGCGTAACTCGCTCAAGCGCGTTCCTCAGGAAGAGACCTACGAGCCGCTCAATTATACGGACACCTACGAGGTGACGACCGACGGCGAAGAGGGCAGCCCCTCGTTGCAGACGGCGCGCATCTTTGACCCCGAACTGGGTTATCTGGTGGAGGTGGAGTGTAACGATACCGTCAAGAATTGGATGCTTCAGCGCGACGGGATCCACTATACCGACCGCTGTGGGCCGGCGAAATTCGATATGCACCAGCGATTCGGTTATTTCCGCACCGAGCGGGTGGCCTGGGATCGCTACGTTGGAACCTCGGACGACCAGCGAAATTACTACGTCAATCGCTGGAATATCTGGCAGACCATGCTGGACGAAGATGGCCAGTCCCTGGAGCCCAGCGAGCGGACGCCTCAGCCGATCACCTTCTACCTGAACCTGGAGTACCCGGAGTTCATGTTCGACGCGGCCCAGGATACGGCCGCCGAGTGGAATGACATCTTCCGCACAACGACCAAGATCGCCATGGGCGTCACCGCCAGCGAATTGGATACCATGTTGGAAGACGAATATGGCCACACTGAGATGTTCCGCATCGTGGAAAATAGCTGCCACCCCGGCCCGTTGGTCGAGTGGTATAACGACTACGGACATGACTTCAGCAATGACCAGGGAAGCGTCGAGCAGATCTTCTCGGACTACGTTGGCGTCACCGACGGCGGCGAGACCATGGAGCGAGCTCTGTGGGATCTTCCCAACGATTCCCGCGCCAACCTGTGCGGAGAATTGGAATACGCCACCGAGCTTCGCGACGACATGGATGCTCGCTTTGATTGGGAGCGCTTCGGAGATATCCGATATAGCTTCTTCAACTGGGTTGAGGAAAATGTCCCGTGGGCTGGATATGGACCGTCCCTTGCTGACCCGCTCACAGGTGAGATCATCCGTGGTAACGCCAACTTCGCCGGCGCTTATATCCGGCAGCAGGCCACCTATGCCGCGGACCTGATTCAATACTTCAACGGAGAGCTCAGCGAAGACGACCTGATGGCGGGCGTTCAAATTCGCGAAGACCTATTCCGAAACGAAATGGATACCTCGCGCTTTGGTCTGGAGCCCGATGAGGATCTTCCAGAAGACCCCGAGAACGATTATCTGGAGGGGGATATGCTCACCGATCTCAATATCTGGGATCGGCCGGCCATGGAAGATATGGACACCAAAGTTCAGAGCTATGGCCTGGATCGCATCCAGCGCGAAGCAGATCGCGTGGCGGAAACGATGAGCAAGAACCAGCTCCAAGACACCCGCTTTATCGAGGTGCTCGAAAAGCCCAGGGTTCGAAATATCATGCTCAGCGACGTGGAGGCCCGTATGTCGGCCGAAGCGACCGCCATCGAGCGCCACGGCGATAATTTCTCGGATGAGCAATTCCACCAGGCCTACCTGGACGTGCACACCCCGCAGATCGCTGCCGAGCGCAAAGCCCGGCGAAAGCGCATGCTCGGTGAGCGAAGCATCCACGGTCACGACGTCATTACGAGCTCTCTGGAGCAATTGGTGACCTACCAAGGCGTGGCCGATTATTTCAAAGGCAAGAGCCGTGACGACATCCGTCACTACTTCATGAACGGCATGTTCGTGGGCACCCAGCTCCACGAGATCGGACACACCGTGGGTCTGCGTCACAATTTCTCGTCGCACGCCGATGCCCTCAACTACTACGATGAGTTCTGGAAAATCGAGCAGGCCATCGTGGAAGGTGAGATCACCCGGGAAGAGGCCTATAGCCTCCACGGTGAGGATCTGGCGGCCATCATTGGCGAAGAAAATGTCGAGGATTTCGACTATCTCAGCCAGGCCGAAACGAAGTTGGCCAGTATCATGGACTATACCGCTGATATGACGGGGCGCTTTACCGGCCTCGGCAAATACGACCGAGCGGCCATCAAATTTGCCTATGGCGAAGTGGTGGAGCAATGGTCCGACGATGTATACCTGCCCAATACTCTGGATAATGACCTCTTCCTGGCCAATTATCGGGAGCTCCCAATCATCATGGCTCAAGACCATGCCGGCGAGGAGAATGCCTACGCCATCGGTGTAGAGCGCATCATCAACGGTCGCGAGTACGTGCCCATCGAGGATGCGATGGCCGATCGTCGGCGAGGAATCGTCGAAAATACGGCCCAGTGGGAAAACTACGCCTTTGACAATGGCAATGAGCCCTTCATCGACCGAGCGGTGGAGTATAATTTCTGCTCTGACGAATTTAACGGTCAGATCTTAGACTGTGCGGTGTGGAGTTATGGCGCCAACCAGTCGGAGATGGTCAACCACGCCTATGATAGCTATCGAGCGCTGCAGCCCTTCTGGCGACACCGTCGCCACAATGTGGCTCGTAACTACGATAACCTGTCGGCCTATCAGAATCGGTTGATCCGTACGATGCAGGTCTCTCAGGAGCCCTTCCGTTACTACTCCATCTACCGATGGCTCAACCTCGGCGGCTTTACGGCCGACCTTGAGCGCGCCGCCATCGACGGGTTCAACTTCTTCAACGAGTTGTTGACCATGGTGCAGCCGGGCCGCTACTGCCCCCACGATCCCAACCGAACGACCGTGAGTTCACACTGGTACTTCGATCTAGACGACGCCTATGTGCCCGCTGACTGGCACTCCGACGGTGGTAATTGCGCCGGTGCGGTGACGGTGGAGCTCGGCGATGGGTATCTGTACAACTTCACGTTTAGCGACGAGTACGAGTACCGCATCGACTCCGTGGGAACCTATATTGACAAGATGATGGCCACGGTCATGATGTTCAATATGAACGCCAACTTTGCGCAGAGTGCGTTCTTCACGGATCGCCGCGCGACGAACCTGTCGTATTGGACGCTCTTCCAGGATGAACTTCTGGATGTCCTCGGCGGTCTGGCCCTCGGCGACTTCAAGCGTCACGGTGCGATTTATAAGGATGGCCGGGTGGAGTATGTACCGCCCGTCGATCCCGACACCTGGGGCATTGGCAAGGCGCCTGGAGACGAAGTCGAAGGCACGCGCATCTTCAACCCGCAGTCGCTCAACCACGAGCTCAATGCCCTTCTGGGCGGGCTCATCTTCGGTGCGACTTGGGAAGATAGAGCCGTGGACTTCACGCACTATATCAAGGTGGCTACCACCAATGATGAGTGGCAGGACTTCGGTCCCGACGAAGAGATCGCGGAGTTCAATCATCCCATCAGCAATCAGATCTACCGAGCGCCGGAGATGAACGGCCAGGGGATCGGTGCGGAGATGATCGAGCGAGCGAATTACCTCTCTGATCGCTACGTGAGTGCGGCCGAAGAGCTGGAGCAAGCGGAGCCGGGTACGGCTCAGTATAACCAGTGGGACGCCATCACTACTCAGCGTCTGGAGCAGCTCCAAGACGTGGTCGCCAAGATGGATCTCGTCAGAGACGCCATCGAGATGACCTACTCGCTGCGCTAAACACAAAAGGTCCTAGAAAGGCCGAAGAGGCGCTCACCAGCGATGGTGGGCGCCTCTTTTTTGTGCGATGAGCGATAAGGTCTCAGGCTTGAAAGTGGTCCTCAAAGGCGGCGGCCTTGGCGGCCAGCACGGCGTCCACCTCTTTTTTGAGGGCCCCGCCGATAAAGAGTCCCATGCCGCGGGGGGCGTCCAGGTGGTACTCCAGCCACTGGACGACCTTCGTGCGCTTGCCGTCGGGGTAGGGCTGGAATTGGATGACCCCCTCGTTTTCGTAGTAGTCGTGCCAGTGGTCGGGGGCATCGATGACGATGTCGTACACCACCTTGTAGTTGAGGGGATCGACGATGGAAATCTCGTCCCAGTGCACCTCGTCGGGGGCCTTGTCCTCGAATTTTCGGAGGAAGCGCGGAAGCTCGGTGGGGGCCGTAAAGCGCAGCGCGTGGTGAAGCTTGGAGTCGTCGCGGATGGTGTGTTCGCTGATCTCGATGGTCGACACCCGGTCCAGGCGCTGGGCCAGGTCCCGGGGGTATTGCTCGCTGATATAGTATTGGAAGAGGGCTTCTGGATCGGCGTCGATCTCGAAGTCGTGTTGGCGGCGTTTCATCGGTGTGCTCCCATTCATCATTAGAGTCAAGGGGATCGAATGCCCTGCTAATGATGCACACCGAGGGGGGGACGGCAATGGGGGAGTGGGACTGGGTCGGTCTTAAGCGAAGTCGCGGCGCCGAAATAGAAGGTATGCGGCGGCCAATAAGAAGATGATCACCGTGGCGGCGTAGCTTAGGGCGTGCAGCAGGTAGGTGCCGGGGACGGCGATCTGGTGGGTGAGCTCGTAGGAGAGGTTTAGCTTCTCCAGATCGGGCAGGATATAGAGGATGCCATCCAACAGGAGGTGGACGGGGTTGGCGTCGGCCCGAAAGGAGCGCGACGCCTCCTCGATCTGAGGGGTGAGGCTGCCCAGCAAGAAGAGGGCGAAGGTAAAAAGAGCGCTCAATAGAGGGGTGGAGAAGGAGGCGAAGAAGAAGGCCAGGGCTACCACGATGGCGAGCTGAAGGTATCCCGCAAAATATACGGCCAGGTGGGTGGCCGTGAGGTCATACCCCATGAGAAGCGCCGCTGCGGCCTTGAGGCCGAACATGAGAATGGCGCACACGGCCATGATGGCGGCGCTGGCGGCGTATTTACCGACGAGGAATGAGGCCCGGGTCACGGGCTTGGAGAGGACGGTGAAGATCGTCTTCTGCTCGATCTCGCGGTGCAGGGAGGTGACGCCCTGGTAGATGGAGAGGGCCACCAAGAAGAGCATATTGGCGAAGAAGACGAGGTTATTGAAGATGCGCTCGTCTTGGTGAAGGCTAAGGGCCCCAAAGGTGGTGGCGGCGCCCATGGTCAGCAGGGCGGCGGCCAATACGGCGTATAAGGTCTTATTTCGCAGGGCCTCCAGGAGGGTATTGGTGATGAAGACCCGAAATTGGAGCAAGGTGCGGCTCATGGCGTCACCTCGTCGGTGGTGGTGTCGCGGACGAAGACGTCCTCCAGGTGTTCCTTCTGGGGTTTGACGCTCTCGATCTTGGCGCCGGAGGCGCTGATGGCCGCCAGGGTGGCGTCCAGATCCACCGTGGGCTTGAGGATGATGCGGCGCAGGCCGCCGACCTCAAAGACCTCCACGATATGCTCGGCGAGCTGATCACTGAGGTCGTCGGGCCAGGCGCGGGCGAAGACCTCGTAGTGCAGGATGCGCTGGTCGATGAGCTCGTGGATAAAGCCCGTCTCCAATACCGCACCCTCGTGAATGAGGGCCACGCGGTCGCAGACGTTCTCGATGTCCGGGAGGATATGGCTGCAAAAAAGGATGGTCTTGCCGCGGCGGCGAAGCTCGACGATCAGATCGCGGACCTCGCGACGGCCGATGGGGTCGAGCCCCGATTGAGGCTCGTCCAAGACCACAAAGTCCGGATCGCCGATGAGGGCCTGGGCCAGTCCAGCGCGCTGCTTCATGCCCTTGGAGAATTTGGAGACCGGCCGGTCCAGCGCATGGGACAGGCCCACCAATTCCAAAAGTTCCTCGGCGCGCTCCAGGGAGCGCTTTCGGCCAAGCCCCATGAGTCCCCCGTAGAAGACCATGAGCTCCCGGGCTTTGAGGTGCTCGTAGAGGTTGGGGTTCTCCGGCACGTAGCCCAGCCGCTGGCGGATGTCCGGATGCTGTACGGACTCCCCAAAGAGCTCGATGGAGCCCTCGTCGGGCCTCAACAAGCCGGTGATCATCTTAATGGTCGTCGATTTACCAGCCCCGTTGGGGCCGACGACGCCAAAGATCTCCCCCTCGTCGATATGGAAGGACACCTCTTTGACGGCTTCCACCTTGCGGCGGCGAAAGCCGACGCGAAAGGTCTTGGAGACCGACGATACTTCCAGGACTGGCGATGGTTCCGTAGAACTCATAACACTCGACTTCAGCGCGGATTAAAGGCCGTCGGCATCGTGCCATAGATAGAGATCGACGTCGACCACGGCGAGGAACTCCGGAGTGACGTAGGGGTAGGATAGGAGGTGGTGGCGTCGAAGTTTGCGCTCGTAGGCGTCGATTTGTTCCAAGAGTTCTTCTTCGGCGCCCATGGAGGCCAATTGAAAGCGCAGAAAGGGCTGGGTCTGTGGGTCGTCAGCCGTGAAGTATTGGTGGATGAGAAATTCCAGTTCGTCGGCTCCCAATTGAAGCTCACCGTCAACGATATCACCTCGCTCTGGACGGCCTTCCTCTAGGTTGAAGATACGTCGACGAAAGTTGAGCGCGAGGCCGAGGACGTGGGGGGGGGCGTCATCCAGTTGGGATGCTTTCTCTAAGTATTTATTTGCCTCGCGGAGCTGCTCAAGCCTCTCATTGTCTGGGAGGTCGAATTGATTGTTATTGAGATTGATGGCGAGGGTTTGAGCCAGGCGCCAATCGTTGGGAAAATAATGAAGGCCATTCTGGAGGATTCGGTTCGATTCATTTAAATCATCCAGTGTCGGGGACGGGACGGCGCGATACCGGAATGTATTATGCCAATCGTAGATGGGATGGAAATAGGGGTCGAGGTCGATGATTGCATCAGCATAAGCTGTTATATAGCGAGAATCTTGACGTATGGCACGTCGATCGGAGCGATAGATGAGAGACTGCAGCCACAGTAGATCAGAGGCTACTGTGGAGTAATTTAATGAAGCTCCCCTGACCTCTTCCGAGCTGTATGGAAGCGGGTTATCACTAAGATCGAGGTGGCGGTGATAATACGTGTGACGCTCCATCTCGAGATGCGAATTAAGGGAGAGCAAAATGAGAAAGGGCAGCGTGAGAACGACCAGATAGATCTTGATGCGACGGGAGGAGGGCATTATTTGCTCCACACAAAAAAGCCCCTGAGGCAAATCACTGATTTACCTCAGGGAACCCTATGGTTCATGAACCCACCAGATTACTCAAATTCATTGGTGGTGAACATGGGGTTGCATCGGGCACCTCGATCGACGACCTCACAGGTACTCTGTACTCGGTGTCCCTCGTAAGAATCATCATCCTCCTCCTCCGGGTCGCCAGCGCAGTTGGAAGTGGCCCCGCCGCCAAATGAGTGACAAGCGTAGTTTCCTGCAACCGAGTTGTCTCCAACGCCTTCAGAAACGTACGCATACTTAAAATAAGTGGCTTCGTCGAGTTGGAGGTTGAGCGCTCGAACAGTGGCAGCTATATCGTCGTCGGCGCTGAGGTCGATATCGGGAAGCGCTTGTCCACCGTCTTCTGGGATATTATCGTGGGTACCAAAGTTACCCTCACCATCGCCGCCAGGAAAGGTCTTGGAACCAAAGCCGACAGGCATGCCAGCAGCATTGTCTCCATCGGTACCGGCTTCGTGCCAGGGTTCAGAACCCCCGCTGGCCGGGCTGAATTGTTGATTACCCTCAAAATAGGATTGGGCACCATCCATCATGGTGGAAATGATTCCCTCAGCTTCGGCGGCCTTTGCGCGGTTCATATAGGTGACGAAAGCCGGGATAGCGATGGCGGCCAAGATACCGATAATCGCGACGACGATCATCAGCTCGACGAGAGTAAAACCTTTTTCGCTTCGAATTTTTCTAAGCATGTCAGTCCTCTGTTTGGGTTGTTGTCGTGTGTCGACGGTTACAATGTATTGCAAAAGGCCTGCCACCGCGAAAAAAAGTTGTATTGTTGTAGAACACCAGTTCCGAGCGTGTATCGATCGCGATAGCGGTAAAAAAGGTACTTGTAGGGAGGTGCGACACTCAAATGTGACGAAAAGCGTCAGTCGTGCTGACGAAATTCGTCAGTCCCGGGCGAGTTCAATGGGCTGTTCGGTAACGGAACTGTGGTAGATCAGGAAGTCCAAGTCTTCTCGTTCTACGACGACGGCGAACCATGAACCCTCGTCAGTCGGATCTGGACCACCGGCGTCCGAACAAATCCCGCAGCTATCGCTATCACCGCCGGCTTCACTCCGGACCTCGATATAGTCCGGAAGCCGGTGATTGAATTCCAGTAGTTGGTTCCAGACCTGGTTGTCGTTTTCATAGGTGGTGCTACCGCCGTCCACGGAGGAGGGATCTAGGTATTCGTGATTTCGCGAGAAATAGGATTCCTGGCCCCGGGTGACGTCCATGGCGTATTGCTGGAGTTCGGTCATATGCCCCTGTTCCACATAGCTGGAGTAGGAGACGATACCGATAGCGGCCAAAACACCGATCACGGCTACGACTATCATCAATTCAATGAGTGTCACGCCGCGTCGATCGTGACGGATGAATTCAAAGGGAGAGGGGGGGCGATGTTGGTGATTCATCATGGTGGAGC
>CAZMJS010000015.1:49774-55071 GCA_964566695.1 uncultured Bradymonadales bacterium | reverse complement strand
CGTAAAATCGGCCGGCGAGACGATGCGGAGCTTATGTGCAACAGGCTCCTAGCCCAAGACCATCTCCAGCGGCCGCGTCCCCTCATCGCTGGCCCTCAATTCCTCGCCCCAGATCACCCATATATTCTGGCCGTGGGACGCCCCCTCACGACTGGCATTGGACACCACCCAATCCCTTCGCCCCACCTCCAGCTTCACCGATAGCGCTGGCGTCTGGCCGCGATGCCCCACGTAAACGCCACCCCCCGGCCCCTGCGACACATTCTCGCCGATCCGCGCCGACACCAACCGCACCTTCCACGGCGCCTCCACGCCCGGCTGCTGCAACCACCCATCGAGGCCCTGGGCCCCATCCATCATCACCGCCACCGCCCCCCCGACCCCTCGGGCGGCCTCATTCTTCATGAGCTGCACCGCCCCATCGAGCTTCAGCGATCCCTGCTCCACCACCACGGCGCCCCCATCGCCGGTGGCCTTATTATCTTCCACCACCCCGCCGTCGATGGACACCGACCCACCCCACATCGCCGCCAAACCGCCCCCATGAGCCACGTTCTCCCTGGGGCGCCCCGCCCGGTTGGTCTCCACCGCGCCATCCTTGATTCCGATCACGGCATCGCCGATCGCCGCCGCCGCCCCGCCCATCTTCGTCGCCAGATTGCGCACCCACTCCCCGCCTTCGACCTTCACCATCGCCGTCTCTCCGCCCCACCCCACGGCCAATACGCCTCCTCCAAACCCGCCTCGATTGCTCTGAATACTGCACCGGCTTCGAGAGCTTCCCTTGATCACCACTCGCGCCCGAACCGCCGCCACCGCCCCCCCTCCCACGGGCCCATCATTGCCCTCAAAAATGGAGTCCACCACCTGCGCCAATCCCTCCCCCACATACACCGCCCCTCCCAGACCGGATCGGGTCCTCCACCCCTCCACCTGTCGCACCCAGGGTGCGACATCATCCTTATTTGACGCCTTTTCCACTGCCCGGTTGCGCCTAAACAAGCAGCGCTTGATAGCAAGCGGCTTGACACATTTTTTCGTCCATATCGCCCCTCCCTGAGGGGCCCGATTGCCCTCCAAAATCGATCCAACCACCCGCACCACCCCGCCCTCCACGGCCAGCGCGCCGCCACCGGAAGAGCTGTGGTTATCGCGCCACAGACATCCCACCAATTGCGCCTTCTGGCCCGGCAGGTCCTCGCCACACTTCTCCAGGCGGACCCCGCCGCTTCCAAAGCCCTCGAAGACGCAGTTGATCACCGCCAATGCGTGGGCCCCCTTGGCCTCCACGCCTCGCTGGGACACCCCGCGACGGCCCACCACATGACACCCGAATAGCCCCTGGTACTCCCCGGCGGGAAACCGGATCGCCACCGGCTCATCGCCCCCGCTCATCAACGTCACTCGCTGGGGATGATCCACCGACTCCTGGTCTCGCACCCAGCGCAAGCGCTGATCCACATTGAGGTCTCCAGGCATGGCGTCGTTGACCACGCTGACCCCACCGGGGATGGTGATCGTCTCCTGATAGACCCCGGGCTTGACCCGCACCATCACGGCCTGCCCCTCCTCGATCACCCAGTTGAGCGCCGCGTTCAGCGCCGGCTCCAGCCGCCGAAACGCCCGCTCTTCAACTCCCATGCGCGCCTCATCGGCCCCCTCCCAGGGCTCGGCTTGCCCGTCGACATAAAACACCGCCGCTCCCTCCAGTCCCTTGGGCACGTAGCGCCCGGACTCCGCCAATTCGCGGCCCAATTCCCCCTGCTCCCGGGACGTCTCGCGCTCCAAAAAGGCCATCACCGAGTCCTCATCGTCCGCCCGGGGCACCTCCGTCGTCTCCTCCTCGCTCTCCTCGTCCAGGCCCTCGGCCTCGATATACTCCGGCGCCTCCCCGCCTCCCTCCCTCATGGACTTGGCACTCATGTGGGGCGTGCGATGCGCCTGGCGATTCGCCGCCCGCTGCACCGCCCGATCGAGTCGCTTCTTCTCTGCCTCATCTTCCCTCTCGCGCACCGTATCGACGATCCACATGGCCATGCCCACCACCACCATCATCATCCCCGCCGCGAAGATGGTCGTCGGAAATTGCAATGGATGACTCTCCAAGCACATCGCCGCCACCGACTGCCCCTCCATCGCCTCCGCCGTCCACCCGCAATAGATCCACGGCCCCAGCGACGCCGCCAACAGCCCCACACCGGCGATCATCGCCTTCTTCCACCGCCCGGAATTTGAGTTGCTTGCCGCCATCTCACCCCTCGTCGCTTCAGTAGCGTTGCACCCTCAAAATGGGATAGGCGACCATCAAAAAGAGCGCGCTGTAGATCAGCGCTGGCAGCACATAGCCCACGGCGGTGAAATAATGCGGCGAGGTCTGACCAAACTCCATCAAGGCCTCAAATGGCCACCGCGCCGGCATCAGGCGAAACGCCCACTCGCTGATGCCCTGGAATTGGTCGGCGTCGATCGTAAATTCACTAAAGATAATCTGGGGAATGATCACCAGGGGCACCCAGGCCACCGCATAGTCGCTTCGCTTGACGCCCGACGAGATCAATAGCCCCAGACAGGTCCCGCAGATCGCCGTCGCCAATAGCGTCAAGCCCAGCCACCCGATGGGCACCCGCGTGTCGATCCACTTGGCGCAGATCACCGTATAGAGCCCCACCTGCATCACCGCCACCAGGCTCAACACCCGGATCTTGCTGAATAAATAGGCGCCCACATCCAGGTTGAACATGCGCTCCCTCAAAAAGAGGGCGCGCTCCTTGACGATCTCTCGACAGGCGTTCATGCACCCCACCCAGAACATGGAGAGGACCATCACGAAATAGAGCGTCGGCGTCGCCCGCTCCACATTGCCCCACACGGCCACGGCCATGGCTGCCAGAAGCGGCGCCTGCATCAACAATAGGCCCGTATTCTTCCAATCGGCGAGCACCATCTCCAGGTAGCGATCGGACAACACCCCCGCCTGGTATTGATCGATAAGCCCCCCTCCAGACGCTCCCTCCTGGGGCTCCTCTTCACCGCCCTCCGGCCTACCGGGCTCGTCGGACGACTCCCCATCATCGCCCTTCTGGGCCGCTACATCGGCCTCCAATTGGGCCAGCAGATCATCCGTATCGGCACTCATCTCCGCTCTCCTCGCCGCCTCATGCTACGCCCTTCGTCGCTGTTTTTTCTGCCAGTGATCCACCGACGCCGACTGCAGCCGGTCATAGATACGTGTAAAATCATCGACCTCAAAAAACGACTTCAACTCATCGACGGGCCCAAAATAGCATCGCTTGCCCTTATTGAGCACGCATACCCTGTCGAGGACATCCAGCGATGACATGATATGGGTGGTCACCACCACCGCGCGATCCCCGGAGGCCAACTCCCGAAAGGTCTGGGTCAACGACCGCTCCAGGGCCGGATCTAGCCCGCTCGTGGGCTCATCGGCAAAGATCAAGCGCGGCTCGGCGATCAACTCCATGCCCACGCTGACCCGCTTTCGCTGCCCTCCCGACAGCTTGGAGACCCGCTTATCTCGATGCCCGTATAGCCCCAGGGTGCGCAGCACTCGATGCACCCGCGCCTCTTTTTGCTCACGGCTGCGATCGGCGAGTCGAAGCTCCGCCGTATACCCCAGCGCCCGCCCCACCTTCAGCGCCCGTGGGACCACGTCGTCCTGGGGCACAAAGCCGATACGCCGCTTGAGGGACTCGAACTCCTCGTATAGATCGCTGCCCTCAAAGGTCACCACGCCTTTGGTCGCCGGGCGAAACCCCGACATCGCCCTCAACAGCGTCGACTTTCCAGACCCCGACGGGCCCAGGATCCCGATCAATTGACCGGCCCGAACCTCCATGTCGACGCCACTGACGATTTGGTTTCCTCCCAGAACCACCTCTAGTTTCCGCGCTTTGAGCACCGTGTTACCTTGCCTTTGCTCGCCCTTATCGCCGGGCCTTTTATCGAGACCGACTTGCCATGACGACTTCCGCCGACCTCCACCGCACGCTCGTCGACGCCATCGATGACTGGCGTCGATCACCTGATCGCCCACAGACCTGGCCTGCCGAGCGCTTCCGCTCGTTGGCCCAACGCCTCTTCGCCTATCAGTATAGCCACAATGAACCATACCGCACCCTCTGCAAAGGGCGCGGCGTCGCCCCCGACCAATCGCCCGACGTCGACGCCATCCCCGCCGTCCCCACCGACGCCTTCAAAGTCGCCCATCTCTTCTGCTCCACCGACCGGCCAACTCACACCTTTCGCACCAGTGGCACCACCGGCGAGCGCCGTGGCGCCCATCACTTCTCCAGGCTTCAGACCTATCGCCGCTCTCTGCTGGCCGCCTTCCAGCACTTCTGCCTCCAGGGCCCCGACGAGCGCTTGCCCTTCGCCATGGTCGCCCCACCGGCCGAGCAACTATCCGACAGCAGCCTGTCCTATATGCTCGCTCGCTTGATGGAGGACTTCGGAACCGACGCCAGCCGATGGCTGGTAACCGTCGACCACCACGGCCAGTGGCATCTAGACATCGACGCCTGGCGGCGACTCCTCGACCACGCCCTGGAGGTCGAGCAGCCCCTCTTTTGCTTTGGCACCGCCTTTGGCTTCGCCTCCCTCTTCGATCTATGGGACGGCCAGGTTGCGCTTCCCGGGGGATCGCGCCTCGTGGAAACCGGCGGATTCAAAGGCCGATTCACCGAGCTTACTCGAGCCGATCTATACGACGCATTCCAACGCCGCCTGGGCCTCCAAGACCGCCAATGCCTCAGCGAATACAGCATGACTGAGCTCTCCAGCCAGCTCTACACCGACGCATGGATCGCCGATGGCGATCCCACGGGCCGCTTCTTCGCCCCGCCATGGCTTCGCATCTCCATCGTCGACCCCATCGATTTTAAGCCCCTCCCCCGCGGCGAGGAGGGGCTCATCCGCCTCTTTGACCTCGCCAATATCGACAGCGTCAGCCCCATCCAGACCTCCGATCGCGGTCGCCTCCACCCCGACGGCGGCCTCACCCTCCTCGGACGGGCCCCCGACGCCGATCTCCGCGGCTGCTCCCTGACCATCGAAGAGCTCCTGAATCATCCAGACTGACCCTCGTTTGGCATCTGCCCACTATTGGTGTTAACCTCATAGATCCTCATAACAACCCTGCATCACCCCCCGCGGAGAGGATCGATGTCTCTTTGGTTCCGCCACACCCTCCTAGCCCTTGCTATGTCTGCGATCGCCATCGGCGCCGCCTGCGCCGACGGCACGATGGAAGAATCACCGGTCAACCAGACCGACCCCAA
>CAZMJS010000015.1:0-49674 GCA_964566695.1 uncultured Bradymonadales bacterium | reverse complement strand
CCGCCTGCGCCGACGGCACGATGGAAGAATCACCGGTCAACCAGACCGACCCCAATAACCAGACCGACCCCAGCAACCAGACCGACCCCAATAACAGAACCGATCCTCCTGAGGCGTCCCTCCCCCAGTCCCCCTACGTCACCCCGGCGACCACCGTCGGTCAGGGCCAGTCGGAAAACCACCGCCTCCACCTCCAAATCGGCGACATTCCGGCCTCTGGTCGAACCCAGGGTGCCGATCACCACCTCCAGATCGGCGTCGGATCCCCCGTCGCTCGTGACGCCGTTCAAAGCGATTGAAATCACCTTCAGCACCGGGAGCTCTCCATGCTTCGCCACATCACCATCGCCACCCTCGTCGCCCTCCTCATCACCGCTACCAGCGCCACCGCCATGGCCGACGACCAGCCTCTGATGATGCCCATCAATGGCTTTCTGACCGACACCGACGGCGTCGTCATCGACGGCCCCGTGGACATGACCTTCTCGCTCTACGCCGACCCCTCGTCGGACGATCCCTTCTTTAGCGAGACGCTTAGCATCACCGTCGATCAGGGCGTCTTCCACGAGTATATCGGGTCCACCGAAGACCTCCTCACGGCCGATCTCAAAGATCATCCCGGGGCCTATGTGGCGGTCGCCATCGACAGCGATAGCGAGATGGAGCGCTGGCCCCTGGGCGACGTCCCCTACGCCGCCGTCGCCAACTACGCCCACGACGCCGCCACCGTCGGAGGCCTCGGCCCCGACGACCTCGGCGCCCAAGGCGCCGACCAACTGGCGTTCGACGACTCCGATGCCGGCCTCGACGCCTCTTCCACCCAACAGGCCATCGAGATCCTCGCTCAACGCGTGGCCCAGTTGGAATCAGAGGTTGGAGACCACGACACCGCCATCGACAATCTCACCGACGACCTCTCCTCCCAGAGCTCCAGCATCGCCTCCCTGGACGATGACCTCACCTCCACGCAGAGCGACGTCGCCTCCCTCCAATCGGACGTCTCTGGAAATTCCAGCCAGCTCTCCACCCTCGATAGCAACATCTCCGCAAATACCTCCGACATCGCTACCAACGCCTCCAATATTTCCGCCAACGCCTCCGATCTCTCCTCGCTCCAGACCCAGGTCGACGATCTCGACATCCCCCAGGGCACAGTAGATCGCCTGGACGACCTCGAAGATCTCACCGCTCCCATGACCCGCATGTCCGTCAATGGCCAGGACTCCATCGTCTTCGAGGACGTCAACGTCCACGTCCAAAGCGGCGCCGGCGCCACAGACGCCGACGTCAACGGCCGCGGAAACCTCATCGTGGGCTACGACGAATCTGGCTTCTCTTCCGAGAAAACGGGTTCCCATAATATCGTCTTCGGAAAAAATGCCACCTATACCTCCTTCGGCGGTCTCGTTGGTGGGTCCGATAATGCAGTCCACGGCCAATATAGCTCCGCCATCAGCGGTAACTCTCACACCGTGGAGGGCGATCAATCCGTCGTCATCAGTGGCTCATCTAACACCATCGATGGCGATCGGGCCGCCATCCTCGCTGGCTCCAGTGGCACTGCCGAGGGCAATAATTCCGCCATCGTCAGTGGTTTCTCTAATCTGGCATCTGGCACGTGGAGTTCCGTCGTCGGCGGCTCCAATAACGAGGCCAGTGGCATGGACAGCGTGGTCGTCGGCGGCTCCAGCAATGAAGCAACGGGTAGCCAAGACGTCGTCGTCGATTAACTCGACAACGACTAAGATGTGCCCACAATTGGCTCACTGATTGGATGCTTACCCATGATGCTTGCCACCGGGCCATCTCATCGCCACCGATCTACCAACTGTCGTCGTCGCCGGAGCCTCTGGATTTGTCGGCCGAGCCCTGCCGCGGGTGCTCGGCGACGACTACCGCCTCATCGGTCTTTCGCGCTCGCCGTCGCGCGCCCGTCAGGACGCTGATGGCCCATCCTACCAGTGGCGAAAGACGGACCTCTTCTCTCGCCGACAGACCATCGACGCCCTTGAGGGCGCCGACCTCGCCGTCTACCTCGTCCACTCCCTCCACCCATCGGCTCGCCTGACTCAGGGCCGCGTCGGCGATCTCGACATCCTATGCGCCGACAACTTCGCTCGCGCCGCCGCCCGTGCCGACGTCAAACATATCGTCTACGTCAGCCCCCGCATCCCCGACGACCCGGCCCCCGACCCCTTTATCGCTTCCCGGGCCCACGTGGAGGCCGCTCTACGTAGCCGTGGCACCCCCGTCACCGCGCTGCGCACCACCCAGATCATCGGCCCCGGCAGCACGGGCACAGAGATCCTCTGTCGATTGGTGGAGCGCCTCCCGGCCATGCTCCTCCCAGCCTGGACTCATAACCCCATCCGTCCCCTGGCTCGCTGCGATCTCTTAGACCTCATCGCCCATCTCCTGCCCCGTCCGCAGCTAGACATCGACGCCCTCGACGTCGGCGGCCCCCAGACCACCTCCTTCGCCGACCTCATCGACACGGCCGCCGAGCTTTTGGAGCGCTCCAACCGCACCGCCGCTGCCCCCATCGACGCCCCGCGCCTCTCCACCGCCTGGATTCGCCTGTGGACCGGCCAACCCTCCTGGGTGATCCGCCCCTTCATCGAACAACTCCGCCACCCCCAGGCCGACCAACTCGTGGAGATGCCTCCAGAGCTGCCTCGCCCCACCACGTCCGCCGACCAAGCTCTTCAACAGGCCATCCAGGAACGCCAATCCCAACCCTCCACCCACCTGCCAGCAGTCGTCGAGAACCGCTCACTGATCACCTGGAGCCGCGATCGCGATGTCCGCGCCGTCCACTCCATGAAAATGCCCACCGGCCGCCACCACGACGCCTCCTGGGTGGCTCGTGAATACGCTAGCTGGCTGCCCACGGCCTTTCGCCCATTCATCAACGTCAAACGAGACGACGACCACAACCTTCGATTCTTTCTGCGCCCTCTGCCCTGGCCGCTGCTCGTCTTGAGCTACGACGAAGACGTCAGCCGCAAAAACCGCCAGCTCTTCTGGATCACCGCCGGGCTCCTGGCGCGTCACAATCCGGCGGGACGCCTGGAATTTCGCACCGTCCTCCAAGGCCACCGCGCCATCGGCGCCATCCACGACTTTATCCCCCGCCTTCCCTGGCTCCTATACCTGCTGACCCAGGCCAAGATTCACCACTTCGTCATGCGCGCCTTTGACCGCCACCTTCGACGCCTCGACCCCCCTCGCGATCCCGACGACCCTCCGGCCGCTCTGGAGCACCTGCCATGAACCCACAATCGCCCAAGCCCATCTTCCTGTCCGGCGCCTCCGGCTTTATCGGCGCCCACCTATTTCCCCGCCTCGTCGAGCAGGGATACTCCGTTCGCTGCGGCACCCGGTCGCCGGAGCGCGCTAAACAGCGCTTCCCCGACCGCAAATGGGTCCACTTCGATGTCGAGGATCCCTCCTGCCTCCCTGCCGCCCTCCGCGACTGTCAGGCCGCCTACTACCTGGTTCACCAGATGGGCTCCGGCCATGACTACGTCGAGCGCGAGCAACAGGCGGCCATCGACTTCTCCAAGGCCGCCCACCGAGCTGGCCTCCAACGCATCGTCTACCTCGGCGGCGTCGCTCCCTCGGGAACCCCGTCCAAGCACCTCAAGAGCCGCCTCCAGACTGGTCGTGCCCTCCGCGCCGGTGAGGTGCCCTGCCTCGAGCTCCGGGCCTCCATGATCATCGGCGCCGAGAGCGAGAGCTGGCAGATCGTGCGCGACCTGGCCGCCCGCCTCCCTTTGATGCTGCTTCCGGCCTGGACCGACTCACGCACCCAACCGGTGGCCGTCGACGACGTCCTCGTCGCCCTCACGGCCGCCATTGACGTCGACCTCGATGGCTCTCGCCGCTTCGACATCCCGGGCCCCGAAACCCTCACCGTCGAGGAGATCCTCGTCCGCACTGCTTCCTTTTTGGGACGCCGCGTCCGCCGCCTCGGCATCCCCCTGATGACTCCCAAACTCTCCAGCTACTGGCTTCGCTTTATCACCTCCGCCGACTACGCCGTCGCCCGCGAACTCGTCGCCGGCCTCAAGACCGACCTGCTGGCCTCCGACGATGCCTTCTGGTCCCTCATCGAGCACACAGACCTCTTATCCTTCGAGGAAGCCGCCCGACGCGCCCTTTGACCCATCTCGAAGATTTGAAGTGCACCGCCCTTCGTATTACCGTCCCTTGCGTCCACCCGTACTGGAAATTCGTTGCTACATTGGGATGGTTTTATGCGACTTGTGATCGCTGTCTTCCTACTCGCCTTCGCTGCCCTTGGCGCCCCCCTGTCACTGGCCGCTGAAGAGCAACCTGCCGACACGCAATCTACCGACGAGCCCTCCTCCTTCGATCGCTTCGGCCTCGAAGAACCGGACGGAGAAGCGTTGGCTACCTTCCTCATCGGCCAGACCGCCCACGGCGCCCTCCTCGGACTCCAGAGCTGCGCCCTCACCGACTCCTGTGGCGATAGCGAACGCGGCCGCGCCACCTCCGCCCTCGCTGGCAGTGGCGTGGGGCTGGGCGCGAGTTTTCTCTACAGCCGACGCACTGATATTACCCCCGGACGGGCGGCCGCCAAAAACTATGGAACTCTCTTCGGTGGACTCTCGGGACTATTGACCACCATCGCGTTGGATGACGAACTCAACGGCGATGGCACGACCGCGCTGGTGGCCATGATGAGTGGCCAACTTACCGGCCTCACCGCTGGCCACTACCTGGGCCGCTCCTTCGACGCCACCGCCGGCGACGTCCGACTACTGGAAGCCGGCGCTGGCTGGACCACTTTTTTCTACTCTGGACTCCAACTCAATATCCTCGACCGCGATCCCTCCTCTCGAGAAATGGCCCTTAGCTACCTCGGGACCCTCTCTGTCGGTACCGTCGGCGGAGGCCTCCTGGCCTCCCACCGACCCATGACCGCCGAACGGGTCCGGCTTATCAACCTCGGCGGGGCCCTCGGCGGCCTTCTCGGCTTTACCGCCGGCCGCTACGCCCGCGGTGAAGATGCAACTCGTCGCCAGCGCTCACGCGCTCAATGGTCCGGCGCCACCGCCGGCGCCGTCGTCGGACTCGGGACCGCTTTTGCCATCACCACCAACTTTGATGACCCCGACCTCTTCCAGACATCTTCCACCTCCGCCTCCCTCTCAGTGGCCCCGGCCGACGCCGACGGCGGCTTTTTGGCCTCCCTCCAGGGCTCCTTCTAAGCCACAGCTCACCACTCGATGGGCGCCCCACTATAATCGAAGAAGGACCCCGTATCTCCTTCTTCCAGCCCATCGATCACCCTCAATAACTTCTCCGCCGACAATTCGGCGCTGAATAACTGATCCTCATCCACCCGCCCCTGGAACGGCCGCGATAGCTGTGTGTCCACCGTTCCCGGGTGCAAGGCCACGCAGATCGCCGACATCCGCCGGCGATACTGACCGATCTCGATCGCCAGGGTCCGCGTCATCATATTCTGCGCCGCCTTCGTCGCCCGATAGCTATACCACCCACCCAGCCCGTTATCGCCAATGCTCCCCACCCTGGCCGACAGATTGGCGATCACCGCTCGCCGGTCGTGCTCCAACAGACCCAGCAGGTGCTTGGCCACCAGAAGCGGCCCCAGGGCGTTGACCTGATAGGCATATACGCTATGCGCTTGCTGCACCTCGTCGACCTTCTTCTCCGGGCTCATCCCCCGCGATGCATCGTGCAGCACACCGGACACATTGATCAGCAAATGAAGCTCATCGACCACGCCCCTGATCTGCTCTGCGGCCTCGGCGATAGAGGCCTCCTCGCTGACGTCCATCGCCACCGTCTCCAGCCGCTCCCCATGCTCTTTCCCAAGCGCCTGCAATCCCTCCGACTCCTCGGGCTCCCGGCTCGTCGCCACCACCCTCGACACCCCCTTGGCCCTCAGCAGCCGCCTCACCATCGCCAGCCCCAACCCCCGACTTCCCCCCTGCACCACCGCGCTGATCTCACTGCCACCATCGTCGATCCACCGATCCATCTCGGGCTCCTCATCGCAATCCATCGTTGACGTCCAACCGCCTCTATTTGCAGACAGCGAACCTAGACACCATCGCCGCGTTGACACACCGAACTCCACCGGTCGCCTTTTTGAATCCCCTTTACTCTTTACCTATGATCATTGGTGATACCTTCGTTTTGTTCCGTCGCTATGGGGGATTGCCCGTGCCCACCTTCCCACTATTCGCCGCTGTCGTACTCCTCTCCATCTTCTGCGCACTCCCCATAAGCGCTGAGGAATTCTCCTTCGCGTCGGAACCCGCGACCGACCCGGTCACTCATCACTACGACCGCTTTGGCGTCGAACAACCAAGCCGGGGCGCCCAGGCCTCCTTTATCGCCGGGCAAGCTCTCCACGGAGCCTTACTGGGCTTGCAACTCACCACCTTGGACGACTTCCGAAACACCACCTCCAGAATGAACTCGGCCGGTAACATCGTGTGGGACACCCGCTTGCAAATGGCCAATTTTTATGGCGTCACCGCCGGAGCCACCGTTGGAGCCCTGGCCGGCCTTGGTACGGCCACTTTTCTCACCCGCAACTTTGACGCCCCCCAGGCCTCATCATCCACCTCTTCGACCTCCCTTCGCGTCGCCCCCGCCGACCAAGATGGGGGCTTTATCACCTCCATTGGTGGCTCCTTTTAAGCGCCCCTTTGTCGCCAATCTTTTGGCCCCTCCGCTCCCCGGGTTTAGCTTTTCTTTCCTGTCTCTTTCCGGGGAGCACCGTGAAGCGCCTCTTATCCCATCTGCCCAACGCCTTGTCGGCCGCCCGTATCCCCCTGGCCCTCCTCTTTCCCTTCGTCGGCCTTCAATCTCAGGTCCTCATCGTCGCCCTGGCCGCCCTCACCGACATGCTCGACGGCCCGCTGGCCCGCCGCATCGACCAACCCGCTCCTCACGGCAATATCATCGATCCCATCGCCGACAAGACCTTCGTCTTCGTCGTCTTCATCACCCTCATCGTTCAGAGCCATTTTGGCGTTCTGGAATTCGTCGCCATCGCCCTTCGCGACCTCTCCGTCATCGCCGGCTCCCTGGCCCTCATGATCTTTGCCCGCCCCCGACTCATCACCGACCTCAGCGCTCGCTGGAGCGGCAAGCTCACCACGGTCTTTCAATTCACCATCGTCCTCTGGCTACTCATCTTGGGGCCCATCCCCTTGTGGCTCTTGCTGACCACCGCCGCCCTCAGCGCCCTGGCTGGCATCGACTATATCGCCTCCTTTATCCACCAATTCCAGCGCGCCGAGGCCTCTCCATCATCCTCCTAGTATATCGCCCATCAAGGTCTCCCAGGCGCCCATGGCGCTCAGCCCCAGCACCAGGATCACCACCGCCAAGATCACCGTCCGGATATGCCACATCCACAGATTCGCCAGCCAGTGATCGGCGTCGATGCTCAGCCCCTTCGTCAACTCCTCTCGCGCGTCCTTATAAAACCACCCCACAAATACGATCAGAAGGGCCATCCCCAGGGGCAATAAAAGCTCTGCCACCACCCCATCGTAGAGCTCCAGCATCGTCCCGCTAAACGCCGTCGGCAGCCCGGCCACAAAGATGATTCCCCCCACCGCCGTGGCCGCCAACTTTCGCTCCACCTCGAAGTGATCGATCACAAATGACACCACCACCTCCAGGATGCTGATCGCGCTGGACACCGCCGCGATGAACACCGTGCCAAAGAATACCACTCCCAGCACCCGACTTCCCGGCGCCTGGCCAATCGCCTCGCCCAATCCCACAAAAAGCGCTCCCGGTCCGGGATCGGTGGGCTCCATCCCCACCGCAAATAGCACCGGAAAGATCACCATCCCTACCAGCACGGCGATCCCCGTATCCAGCCCCACGATCCACCCCGAATCACCGACCAGATTATCCTGCCGCCCCAGGTACGACGAGTAGGTGATCATCGCCCCCATCCCCAGCGACAGCGTAAAGAACGCCTGCCCCGCCGCGCTCGGCAAAATCGTCATCCACTCCTCGCGGATCACCTCCATATCGGGCGATAGATAATAGCGAATTCCCTCCATCGCCCCGTCCAACGTCAGCACCCACGCCATCAGCGTGACCAATAGGAAGACGATGGCCGGTACCAATATCTTGACGCAGATCTCGATTCCCTTCTCGATGCCCAGCGCCACAATGCCGATGACGATCGCCATAAACGTCGCGTGCAACACCACCGTCCACCATCCCGACATCACCCCTTCAAAATAGGCCCCGGGATCATCGAAATAGCTGCCGAAGGCGCTCCCCACCGTATATTGAATGGTCCACCCCGCTACCACTGAGTAGTAGGCCAGGATCACAAACCCCGTCACCACGCATAATACGCCCACAAAGGACCACCCCTTGTGGCCAATGCGTTCAAAGGCGTCCACCGGGTTTCGCTGAGCCCGCCGGCCGATGACGAACTCGATCAACATCGCCGGCACGCCGATGATCAGGATAAAGCTCAGGTAGATCACCAGGAATGACGCCCCTCCCGATTCACCCACCTGAAAAGGGAAGCGCCAGATATTGCCCAGCCCCACCGCGCTCCCCACGGCCGCCAGAATAAATCCCAGCCGCGTCGCCCAATATTCGCGCTCTTGACCCTGCTCCATCGTCACCTCGGCGATTGGTTATCTCATTTGGAACGTTACTTTTTGCCAAAGCGGCCTGCCCCGTCAAGCTCGCCTCCCCTTGCTCCCGCTTGATTTGCACCATCAAAGGTTAGTAAACACTCGGACGCACACCCCCTGGGCTCTCTCCAAGGATCTGATCATGCCTCGCTCCATGACCCAATTGCTCATCGCCCTCTCCGCGTTGGCCCTCCTCGTGGGCTGCTCCTCCTCCCCCGAGGAACAACCCCAGCAAGAGCCCACCACCGGCGGCGCCAGCCAGGCCTTCGAGTCTGCCACCGCTGCCCAACAGGCCCAAGAGCCCGACCCCGTCACCGACGACGACCTCGCACAGCTGGCCGCCGTCATCGATGCCCTCATGGAGCGCGAGGCCGAGCTTCGCGAGGAAGATCAATCCTACGAGCAACGCCTGGCCCGCGCCGAGTCCCCCCGGGAAGTCCAGCAAATCCAACACGAGTATATGAGTGAAATGGCCGACGCCGCCCTCAGCCAGGGCATGAGCCTCGAGGAGTTCACCGAGCTAGGCCAGCGCATTCAGGAAGACGCCGAACTCCGTGGGCGCCTCTCGGAGTTCCTCGATGAAGAACAGGTCAACGAATTCTTTGGCGTCCAGGATCCGGACACCGATGTCCAACCGGACATCCAGGACCAACCCGACGACAGCGACGCCCCCCAAGACACCACCGAGGACTGAGGTCACCATGGCGTCCGACGCGCCGATTGCCATCGTAGGGGTCAGCACCCTCTTTCCGGGGTCTACCTCTCGTCGAGGCTTCTGGGCCGACATCCTCGCCGGTCGAGACCTCGTCGGCGACGTCCCTCCCTCCCACTGGCTCCCGGACGACCACCTCCACCCCGACCCCGACGTCCCCGACAAGACCTACTCCAGTCGCGGCGCCTTCCTGGAAGACATCCCCTTTTCACCCGTCGAATACGGCATCCCCCCCCGCATGCTGGAAGCCACCGACAGCGGTCAGCTCCTCTCCCTGGTCCTGGCACGCCGCGTCCTGGAAGACGCCCTCGGCGAGGCCTTTGACGAGATTGACCACCGACGAACGGGCGTCGTCCTCGGCGCCGCCGCCGCCAGCGAGCTCTCCCTTCACATGGCCGGCCGCCTCCAGCGGCCGCTCTGGGAGGAGGGCATGCGCCGCGCCGGCCTCTCGCCGGACCATATCCACACCGTCAGCGACCACATCGCCGAGCTCTATACTCCCTGGCAGGAGAGCACCTTCCCCGGCTTTCTCAGCAACGTCCTCGCCGGCCGCGTCGCCAACCGCTTTAACCTCGGCGGCCATAACCAGGTCGTCGACGCCGCCTGCGCCAGCTCCCTGGCCGCCATCGACGCCGCCTCCGATCAGCTCAAGCTGAACAAGGCCGACCTCGTCATCGCCGGCGGCGTCGATCTGCTCAACCACGTCCTCCTCTATACCGCCTTCTCCAAGATCGGCGCCCTCTCTCCCGCCGGCCACTGCCGCCCCTTCTCCACCGACGCCGACGGCACCGTCCTCGCCGAGGGCCTGGGCTTCTTCGCCCTCCAGCGCCTGGACGACGCCGAGGCTCATAACCGACCGATCTACGCCGTCATCCGAGGCATTGGCACCTCCTCCGACGGCCGCGCAAAGAGCATCTACGCCCCCCGCCCCGAGGGCCAACAACTGGCCCTCCAACGCGCCTACGACGACGCCGGCTACGATCCCTCCACGGTGGGCCTCTTCGAAGCCCACGGAACAGCCACCCCCGCCGGCGACGCCTCTGAAATCCAATCGCTCAAAGCCATCTTCCCCTCCGACGCCCGCACCTCCGGACAACCTCCCCGCAGCGCCCTGGGCTCCATCAAATCCCAGATCGGCCACGCCAAGGCCGCCGCTGGCGCCGCTGGACTCTTCAAAGCCGTCATGGCCCTACACCACAAGACCCTGCCACCCACCCTCCACGTCGACCGCCCCAACGAGGAGCTCCACCATCCCGACAGCCCCCTGTACCTCAACACCCGCGCCCGCCCCTGGATCACCACCGCCGACGACCCACCCCCACGGGCCTCGGTCAGCGCATTCGGCTTCGGCGGCACCAACGCCCACATCACCCTTGAGGCCTACGACGGCCCCACCGAACCTCCCCCACGTCTCCGAAGCCTGCCCTGGGAGCTCATCCTCCTATCGGCCCCCGACCCCCGGGCCCTCATCGACGCCATCACCGACCTCCAGGCTCGGCTCGACGACCACCCCGCCGACCTCGCTGAGATCGCCCACCAAACGCAGCGCCGATTCCAGCCCCAAGAACATGCCCGGCTCGCCCTGATCACCCAGTCAACAAGCGCACTTCGTCGCACCCTGGGTGCCGCATCGGAGCACCTAAAAACCACCCCTGAGCGCTCCTTTTCGCTCCCCGACGGCACCCTCCACTACGGCTGGCAACGATCGCCTGAGCCCGTCGCATTTATCTTCCCCGGCCAGGGTAGCCAGTACCTCTATATGGGCGATGAATGGGCCATGCACTTCGACGCCTGCCGGTCCATCTGGGAACGCACCGACACCGCGGATTGGCATGACCACCTCCGCCTCCATGACGTCGTCTTTCCACCACCGGCCCTCGATGACTCCACCGCCCAACGGCAGCGCCAGCGCCTCACGTCCACCCAGTGGGCCCAACCTTCCCTGGGTTCGACATCCCTCAGTATTTTAGCGCTCCTCCGCCAACTCGGCCTTTCTCCCGACGCCACCGCCGGCCATAGTTATGGAGAGCTCCCCGCCCTCTTCTGCGCCGGCGTATTCGACGCCTCCACGACCCTCCAACTCTCTCGCCGACGCGGCGAACTCATGGCCGCGGCCGCCGAAAACGCCCAACACCCCGGTGCCATGTGCGCCGTCCAGGCTGAGGCCAACCAACTCCAGCGCTGGATCGACCAGTGGGACCTGGACCTGGTCATCGCCAACCACAACAGCCCCCGCCAATGCGTCCTATCTGGCCCCGCCACGGATATCGAGGACATCCAAGCCCGGCTCCAGAAGCGCCGCGTCGCCGCCACATCACTGCCCGTGGCCACCGCCTTTCACTCGCCCCTGGTCAGCGACTCCGCCGACCCCTTCCTGGACACCCTCCACGCCACGGACATCGATCCCCCTAAACTCCCGGTCTACGCCAACACGACGGCCCAGACCTACCCCGACGATCCCGACGCCATCCGCCGCCTGTTGGGCCATCAACTGGCCAACCCCGTGCGCTTCGTCGACCAGATCCGCAATATGCACGACGACGGCCTCCGCACCTTCATTGAGGTCGGCCCCCACAGCGCCCTCACGGGGCTCATCCAAAAAACCCTCTCCGACCGCCCCCACCAGGCCATCCACCTGGACCGCCGGGGCGTCTCCTCGCTAAAGACCCTCTTCTCCGCCGTCGGACGCCTCGCCACCCTGGGCCACAACCTCAACCTCGACGCCCTATGGCAGGGCTACGAAACGCCCAGCCAGCCGGACCCCACCCCCGGGCCAGACGCCGTCCTCATCAATGGTACGGGCTTCAACAAGCCCTACCCTGGCGACAACCCTCGTCCCCAACCCGATCCCCCTCTCCTCGACCCATCCCCCCGGAGCGACACCCCCATGAGCGATGACCAACAATGGCTCCAGGCCTTCCGCGAACAACAGCAACGCATCGCCGAGGCCCACCGCGTCTATCAAGAGTCCACCGCCGAGGCCCACCGCGCCTTCTTGGACACCATGGGCCAATCGCTCGACGCCCTGGACGACGCCCCGGCGCCCCCCGCCGACCCCACGCCCGATTTCCCCGAACCGATCCCGGATCCCCCCAAAAACACTAACCCCCGTCGCACCCTGGGTGCGACATCACCCCCCTCATATGACCCCTCCGACGACCTCATCGACCACCTCATCGAGGTCATCGCCGACAAGACAGGCTACCCCGCCGAGATGCTCCAACCCGACATGGAGCTCGAGGCCGACCTCGGCGTCGACTCCATCAAGCAAGTCGAGATCCTGGCCGACATGGAGTCTCGCTTCCCCCGCCTGGAAGCCCTGGAGTCCCAGACCCTCTCCGAACTCCGCCAAATCGACCACATCGCCGACCACATGGAATCCCTCCTCGGCGGCCGCTCCCCCCGCGCCCACCAACCCTCGAGCGACGCCTCGACCTCCGACGACGATGACGACACCGACCGCCCGCATTCGCCGCCAACCCGCCACCATGTCGCACCCTGGGTGCGACCATCCGCCGGATTTTCGCCACCTTTTCGACCACCGGCGACCATCCACCTCGCCGCCGCCGACCACCGCGTCACCCCCCACCTCGTGGAACGCCTTCAGCACCGAGGCATCCAGGCCATTCCCCTCGACGGCGACCTCCCCGATGACGCCAGGGCCGTCATCTCCCTCCACGGCCTCCACCCCACCCGTGACCTAAACCACGCCACCGAGCTCGCCGAGTCGGCCATCCTCACCGCCCGCGATCTCGCCCAAAATATCGCCCAAACCCCGGACCAAAACCACCTCTGGATCAGCACCCAGGGTGCGACAAAACCCTTTATTGACGCCAAATCCTCTGGCGACACCCCAGATCTCCACCACCTCATCACCGGGTGCATCAACGAGCTCTCCCGAACCGCTGCCGCCGAGTGGCCCAATGCATTTATCAAAAGCCTCAACGTCGATATCGAGTCGCTCGATGACGACGACATCGCCGCCATCATCGTCGACGAACTACACTCCGGCGATCCCCCCTTCGAGCTTCATATCGACGCCCATGGACAGTGCTCCATCCCCATCGCCCACCCGGCCCCCCTCGACGACGTCGACCCATCACCGACGGAAACCATCCCGCGAATCACCTCCGGCGACACCCTCGTCGTCGCCGGCGGCGGCCGCGGCGTCACCGCCGCCTGCATCATCGAGCTCGCTCGCCGCCACCGCCTCCAATTCCTCATCCTCGGCCGCACCGAACTCACCGACGAACCCCACGCCACCCGTCACGCTCGAGGCGATGCTGCCATCAAATCAGCCCTCTTCCACGCCGCCGATGAAGACGACCCACCCAGCCCCGCCGAAATCGCCCGCCAGGCCCGTCAAATCCAGTCACAGCGCGCACTTCGTCGCACCCTGGGTGCGATCACCGACCTCGATTCTGCGGTCATTTATCGCTCCTGCGACATCCGCGACCCCGAAGATGTGCAGACCGCCGTGGACGATGCTCGCCGGCGCTGGGGCCCCATCGACGCCATCGTCCACGGCGCCGGCGTCCTGGCCGACGCCTGGATCGCCGACAAAAGCGCCGAGGACTTCCATCGCGTCTTTCACACCAAGGTCGAGGGCTATGAACACCTGCGACAGGCCACGGCCAACGACGACCTGAAGGCCGTCGCCCTCTTTTCCTCCATCGCCGCCCACTCCGGAAACGCCGGCCAGAGCGACTACGCCATGGCCAACGGGGCCCTCAACCGCATCGCCCACCAGGAGGCCCAATCCCGCCCTCAATGCCTGGTCAAAGCCCTCTGCTGGGGCCCCTGGGATGGCGGCATGGTCACCCCTTCACTGAGAGCCCACTTCCAGGACGAGGGTATCACCCTACTCTCCAAGGAGCGGGGCGCCAGCCTATTTGCCGACGAGCTTCTCCACGGCCCGCCCCATCAGGTCCAGGTCATCTTGGGCCACGCCGACACCGCCGAAGGTATCAACGGCGCCCACTTTCGCGGCCCTATCGACCTCGCCGTGCCCATCTCCCGTGCCACCCATCCCTTCCTGACGGATCACCGAGTCCGCTCGGTCCCCGTCGTCCCCGCCGTCGTCGTCATCGACTGGTTCGTCCGGGCCACCCGCGCCCTGGCTCCACACCTGCACCTCCAATCCATCTCCAACCTCCGCGTCCGACAGGGCCTTCGCCTGCCCACCTTCGACAGCGGCGATCCCGAAGCCCCCTGCGCCACCCCGCATATCACCATCGAGGTCACCGGCCGCGAACCCACCCTCTCGCTCCACCTCCAACTTCGAGACGATCACACCCTCTACTACGAGGCCACCGCCCACCTCGACGCCACGGCTCCCGCCCCACCAGACCTCCCCTCCACCGACCGTCGAGACGCCTCTACCGACTGGACCGTCCACCGCGCCTATCACGACAGCCCCCTCTTCCATGGACCGGCCTTCCAGGTGCTCCAATCCATCGACCACTGCGGCACCGAGGGTTCGACGGGAACTACTTATGGCCTCGAATCCACCGATTGGCCCACCGACCACTGGGCCATCGACGCCCCGGCCATCGACGGCGGCCTCCAGCTCGGCTTTCTATGGGGCCTCGACCTCATCGACCAGCCAACCCTCCCCCTCCGCATCGACGCCTTCCACGCCTGGACCGACGAGCCCCCCCGGACCCAACCCCTCCAGGTCGCCATCCACCGACTCCATCACTCCCGGCGCCATATCGAAGCCGACCTCTTCGTCTACGCCGACCAACGACCCCTCTACGCCCTCCGAGGCCTCCACATTTTCGCCGTCCCCGACGGCCTATGAGCCCGCTATGACCCCAGGAGTTTTCCATGCCAGCCTTTGAGCCCATCGCCATCATCGGCCAGGGCTGCGTCCTCCCCGGCGCCGCCTCTCCCGACGCGCTGTGGCAACTCGTCGACGCCGCTGACGACGCCCTGGGCCCGGTCCCGGACGACCGCTGGAACGTCGACCCCTCCCGCCTGCTCACCTCCCGCGACGACTGGACCCCCGACCACGTCTGGACCGATCGCGGCGGCTTCGTCCAAGACTTCCAGCTCCACCGCGACGACCCGCGCCTACGCCTCGACGACACTTCCATTGAGCACCTGGACCCCGTCTTTCTCTGGACCCTGGAAGCCGCCCGACAGGCCCTGGCCGACCTCCCGATCGCCCCCGAAGACCCCATCGACGGGGGCCTTATTTTGGGAAATAAATTCTATCCCACCACAGGCCTCGCCGATTACGCCGACGCCTTCTGGCGCGATGACCTGGACTCCACGCGCTATCCCAGAGCCAACCGATATTGCGCCGGCCTGCCCGCCCCCTGGGTCGCCCAAACCCTTGGACTTTCGGGCCCATCCTACGCCCTGGACACCGCCTGCGCCTCCTCGCTCTACGCCATCGAGCGCGCCTGCCGTCGCCTCCACCGCCGACAGGCCGACCTCATGCTCGCCGGCGGCGTCAACGCCACGGACGACCTCTTTCTCCGCGCCGGATTCTGCTCCTTAAACGCCATGAGCGACTCCGCCCGCTGCCGCCCCTTCCACCGCCACGCCGACGGCCTCCTGCCCGCCGAAGGCGCCGCCATCGTCGCCCTCAAGCGCCTGGACGACGCCCGCCAAGACGGCGATCCCATCCTGGGCGTCATCCGCGGCGTCGGCCTCTCCAATGACGGTCATAGCCGCGGCGCCCTCGCCCCCTCCGCCTCCGGTCAGGTCCGCGCCATCGAGCAGGCCTACGACCAAAGCGGCCTCTCCCCGGACAGCATCTCGCTGCTCGAATGCCACGCCGCCGGCACGCCCCTGGGCGACGCCACCGAGGTCCAAAGCCTCTCCCAGGTCTTCCAGAACGCCCCGGCCCCCATCCCCATCGCTTCGCTAAAGGCCAACCTCGGCCACCTCATCACCGTCTCCGGCGCCGCCGCCCTCCTCAAATGCCTGGCCGCCATCCACCACCGCCGACGGCCCCCCTCACTACACAGCGACGCCCCCATCGACGCCCTTCGAGACTCCCCGCACCTTCGCCTCCTCCAAACCCACGAGGAGTGGCCATCCGACGGCCCCCGACGCTGCGGCATCAACAACTTTGGGTTCGGCGGAAATAACGCCCATCTCATCGTCGAGGAATACCTCCCCGTCACCTCCATCACCGCCGTCGACATCGACCTCTCCCACCCCCAACCCATGGCCGTCATCGGCCTCCAAACCCTACTCGGCGATCGCCCTCAAAACCGGGCACTCGATCCGCTCTTCGCCCCGGAAAACAAGGAGCATGTCGCACCCTGGGTGCGACACAACCGGGCTCAGATCGACCTCAAATCGGCCACCACGCCTCCCCGCGATCTGGAACGCGCCATGGCCCAACAACTCCTGGCCCTCCAGGCCGCTCAGGGCCTCCAGGAGGTCATCGAGAATCAGGACCCACAGCGCACGGGCGTCGCCATCGGCATGGAGGTCGACCCTCAGATCTGTCGCTATATCACCCGCTGGCGCCACGGCGCCCACGCCGTCGACGATCACCTCCCGGACTTCGACGCCTCCGCCGCCATGGGCACCATGCCCAACCTCATCACCAACCGCATCAACCGCCACTTCGATCTCACCGGCCCCAGCCTCACCACCGCCGCCGGACGCGCCTCCGGCACCGTCGCCCTCCTGGAGTCCATCCACGCCCTCCGAGCAGGCCAACTGGACGCCGCCATCGTCGGCGCCGTCGACGTCGCCGCCGACCCCATCCATCGCTCCACGACCGACCACCCCACGGCCGACGCCGCCGTCATGATGGTCCTCAAACCGCTGGACAAAGCCCGCGACGATGGCGATCCCATCCTGGCGACCCTCGACCCGCTCCACAACGGCTCAGCCCCCACCCCGCACGCCCCCGACTTCCGACTCAGCGCCGAGGATCTCTACCCCCACCTGGGCGACACCCACGCTGCCGCCGGGCTACTGACCGTAGCAGCCCTCATCGAGGCCACCGCCCGCCGCCAACGCCCCCTTCAGGGAGGCCCCTGGCTCCCGGACCACCAGGCCCGCCGCGCCACCGCCGAAAAAATCGCCATCGAGGCGCCGATCACCGCACCGTTCAAGCCCCATGTCGCACCCACGGTGCGACATCGCCCCCCTCAAATCACCACTTTTTCCGCCCCCTCCATCGCCGGGCTCATCGACGCCATCCAGGGCGCCTCCCCCCCCGACGGCCCGCACCGCCTGGCCATCGTCTCCGACGACGACGCCCACCTCCGCCACCAGTGCCAACAAGCCGTCCAGCTCCTCACAGATGGCGATCACCAGGCACCGTTTCACCCCCTGGCTCCCGGCATCTACCTGGGCCACCGCTCCCTGGCCGACGAGGGCGACCTGGCCTTTGTCTTTACCGGCCCCGCCGGCGCCTACCCCCAGATGGGACGACACCTCATCGACGCCCTGCCCCAACTGGTCGACCGCTTCGCCCACCGCGCAGACCACGTCCAGCGCCTCGCCCAGTGGATCTTTGACGATCACCGCCACCCCGACGTCTCCATCTCGGAGTCCGACAAGCTCTGGGGCGCCTCCGTTCTGTGCCAGCTCCACGCCCATTTCAGCGCCCATGTCCTATCCCTCTCGCCCGACGCCGCCATCGGCTTTTGCGCCGGCGAGACCAACGCCCTCTTCGCCCTCGGCGCCTGGAGCGATATCGACGGACTGTACGACGACCTCGCCGAGCATGGCGTCTTCCACCGCCTCTTGGGCGGCGACTTCCAGATCGCCCGTCAGGCCTGGGGAGATGATATCCAATGGCAGACCTGGCGCGTCCTGGTCCCTAGAGAAGACGTCGCCCAGGCCTGCGCCGACGAGCCCCGCTGCGCCCTGACCATCATCAACGCCCCGGGCGACCTCATCATTGGCGGCCACGCCCCGGCCTGCCGCCGCGTCATCGAGCGCGTCGGCCGCCGCCGGGCCCGCCAACTCCCCTATAATATGTCCCTTCACTGCCCGGCCGCCGCCCCGGCCCACGACCTCTGGCAACGCCTCCACCACCGCCCCACCGCCGAGCTCTCCTCCCCTCGCTTCTACAGCCTGGCCTTCCAGGACCACTACCAGCCCTCCGCCTCCCGCGTCGCCGACGCCCTGGTCGGCCAGGCCCTCCACCAGGTCGACTTTCCGGCCCTCGTGGAGCGCGCCTACGACGACGGCGTCCGCATCTTCCTGGAACACGGCCCGCGCTCCGGCTGCGCCCGCTGGATCGGCCGCATCCTCGGCGACCGCCCCCACGCCGCCATCGCCCTCGATCGCCGCGGCCAGGACTCCCTGCACCAGGCCATCGACGCCGCCGCCCGCCTGTGGGCCACGGGCCTCCAACCGGACCTTCAGGCCCTGGCAAACCATCTCACCCCGCCAAAAATAGTCTCAACTTCTCCCCAATCCCCGTCGACCACGAGCTTCGAGCTCCACCGCCCGCCCCTGGCTTTCGTCGATCCCGTCTTCCGACTCCCCGAAGCCCCCTCTCTTCCCCCCGCCACGGAGCCCTCTCGCTTCGCCATAACCACCAACGACCGCCCTGACGACCACCCCGTCGCTCAGGCCCACCAACGCTTTCTTCGCCACCGCGCCCAGCTCCACCGCCGCTTTCTGGAGCACCAACAACGGGCCCTCCAACTCCTCCTCCATCGCCGCCCCACCCACGGCGACGACTGATCCATCAATCCATCCCCCGCACATCCTGGCGATTGGCGTCGATCAGATCCTTGATTTTATAGACGTCGGGAAGCCCCGAAACCTTGATCTCATAGTCGGACTTTCCGGCGCTGGCGATGCCAATCGTCCCCACCCCGAAGATGCGCTCATAGGCGCTCTGGCGCACCTTCACATTGCGCACGTGGCTATGCCACACCTCCGTCATATGCACCGAGAGCAACCCCCGGCGAAGCCGCGTTCGTGACGTCGTCACCGTGATGGTCGTCTTCTTGACCTTCAGCCACCACACCAAAAAGATGACCAACCCCACCCCCGCAACAGACAAGATCACACATAGCACAAAGGTCGCCGGCCGAGCCCGAAACATCGCCGGATGCGACTCGTAGAGCACCTCTTCGTCGGGCCTGGTCTGAATCTCTTGCTCACCACTCATCTTCACTCCTTCATCTCATTCATCACAGGGGGATCATGCAGGTGACGTCATCCACCACCATCGCCGAGGTGTCGGGGTTGCAATCGCGCACCGGGTCTTCCTCGTCGTCGTTGGCCACCACCTGAAAGCTTCGCGCCACATTAAAGTCACTGTCCTGCGCTTCGTACTCAAAATCAAGCACCCGCACCCCGCCCGGCGACAGCGGCGCATCCAGGGTCTTCGTCTCCACCAACTCCTGGTTCCCCGCGCTATCCAATTTATAGAGACTCACCGGCATCCCCGCTGCAATGGCGCTGACCCCGTCGTTTTGCAGCGTCGCCCGAAACTCGATGCTCGGCGGGCAAAATAAGGCGTTAACCTGCACCGCACTCACCACCACGTCCGGGCTATTCTGGGGCACCTCCCCCTGGCGATTGGCCCGAAAGGTATTGTGGCTCTCCCAGGAGCGCTCCATGCTCTGGGGGATCGACCCATCGTCGTTGACATTGTCGATATGATAGGCGTGCTGATTCCAGATCTGGCGCGTGCTCACCCACGCATCGTGGACGTCCTGCAAGGCGATGATGCCCTCCGTGCCCCCATCGCACCGATCCGGGCGTTCGTCGGGATCATCGGGAAAGCACTCCGGGAACCAATCGGGCCGATAGCGGCTATCCGAGGGATCAAAGAAGTGCTCGCAATCGCGATTGAACTGATCTTTATTGGCGATCATCACCAGATTGGTGCGCCCGTCGCCGTTGACATCGACCACCAGGGGATACTCCGTGGCCGTCCGCGTCGTATTGAGCCGCGCGATCAGGGGCTGCCCCGTCTGCCCGTCCAGCACCAATAGTCGGCACTCGTCGTTATAGACCACCTCATTTCGGCCGTTGCCCTGAAAGTCAAACACCGAGCTCCCCGTAGCCTCTGAGCGATCCTGAACCTCAATGCTCCACAGCACGCCCTCGCCGCTTCCCTCGTCCAGCCCCGACGCATCACAGGGGTCCACCAGGCAGTCCTCCCCCGCCGTGCAGTCGGGAAAGGTCGGTCGGTCGCAACTGCCCTCGCCGTCGACCCCATCGATGCACGCCACATCGAACACCGAATAGCATTGCTCGCCGGGAAGCCCGATCTCCACCGTCCCGTCCCCATCAAAATCGGCCAGATTCGGCGGCCCGCCCTGCCCACCGCCGGGAATATCGATGCTATATAGGGTCTCCCCGCCCTGCCCATCGAGCACATAGACCACGCCATTTCGCACGCTCACCACCTCGGCGAGCCCCTGGCGCCCATCGCCGCTCAGCACATCGGCCGTGGCCGCCATCCCATCGCTAAAATCGTCGTTGCACCACACCTGATCTAACTCGCCCTCGTCGCGGTCCAGCGACCACGCGCAATCACCGGTCAAAATCTCCAGCGATCCATCGCCCGTCACGTCGGCCACCGACGGCGCCCCCCAGCTTCCGTGGGGGCCATTAAACCCACGACTTCCATAGGGCCCCTCGGCCACCAGGTCACCCGTGGCTCCATCGAGCACCGTCGACCCCATCACCACTTCCACATCCCCATTGCCGTCCAGGTCCGCTAAGATGGGGCCCATCCCATGGCCATCGGCAAAGCTCGACAGGTTCCCCTCCCGATATTGCCAGGCAAAGCAATCGTCCTCATCGCCCGCCGGATCGTCGCACACCTCCGGGTTTTCGATCATCACCAGTCCCCCGCCGCTATCTTCTCCCAGCACGGCCACGATCTCCATGCGTCCATCGCCCGTCACGTCGCCCACGGCGTGATGGCCCTGGCCGGAAAACGCCACCTCTTGATGGACATAGGCCGTCTCTCCGGTGGCCCCGTCGATGACCACGAGCACCGCGTTATGCTGATCGTCTGAGCGAGAGGGCTGATCGCCCCAATAGGGCGTGATCACCACGTCAGGAGAGCCATTATCCAGCACATCGGCCGTCACGGGAATGCTCTGCACCTGACTATATAGGCGATCCAGCTCCTCGCCCTCCCAATGCCACAGCTCCTCGATATCGAAGGGATCGAAATCCAGATCCACCTCGCATACCAGATCCTCCGGAAAGTCATCGGCCAGGCAGCGACCCAGGCCCTCGTCGCAATACTCCTCGAAGCCACAATCGCGAAAGTCCTCGCACTCCTCGCCGGGCTCTACGCACGCCCCAAATACGCACACCTCGCCCACGGCGCAGCACTCATCAAACGCCTCACCGCATAGCTCCGCCCCTTCCTGGCATTGTGGGGCGCACGTCCCATCGGGGCCGCACACCGGCTCATCGCCCTCGCAGCATAACTCCCCCTCGAACCCACAGATCTCGCCCTGGCATAGCTCCTCGACGCAGCTCCCGCTCTCCTCGTCGCATACCTCCCCCTGGCCACAGCATATCTCCTCCTCCCCACAGGTGACGCCGCTGGGGCATAGGCACTGGCCGTCGTCGCTGCACTCGCCAGCACCGGGGCAATCGCCGTGCTCCTCGCACTCCTGCGACGGGGGATCGGGATCCTCGGAATCATTATCCGTCGCCGAACCGCTCTCGTCCTCGCTGCACCCCACCATCAGCGCGAGCCCCATCATCGCCACCAACCCCAACCATCGCTGCCACATGGTACTCCTATTTGCTCAAAGCGGAATCATGCACGTAATCCCCTCTACCACCATGGCGGCCGTCTCGGGATTGCAATCGCGCACCGGTTCTTCGTCATCGTCGTTGGCCACCACCTGATAGTCGCGGGCCACATTGAAATCCGTATCCTGCGCCTCGTACTCCAAGTCCACGACCTGCACGCTCCCCGGGGGAATCGCCTCCTCCAGCACCACCGTCTCCACCAGCGTCCCGCCACCGGCGCTATCCAACTGGTATAGACTCACGGGCATCCCCGCCGGGATCGTGCTGAGCCCCTCATTTCTCACCGTCGCCTGAAAGTCGATGGTCGGCGGACAAAACTGGGCGTTGACCTCCACCGAACTCACCACCACATCGGGGGCGTTCAACGGCACCTGCCCCTGTCGATTGGCCCGGAAGGTATTGTGATCATCCCACCAATCGGGGATCACCTCCGGCAACGTGCCGTCATCGTTGATATTGTCGATTGAATAGGCGTGCTGATTCCAGATGGAGCGCGTATGCACCCACAACTCATTGGGATCTTCATAGACATAGACCCCTCGCCGCTCCTGGTAATCCGGATCGCCATACCACTGGGAGCAATTTCGGTTCTGGTCGTTGGCCACCACCACGATTTCGGAGCGCCCGTTGCCGTCGACGTCCACCACGATGGGATACTCAATGCGGGTTCCCGTGGAGTTCATGATCTCCAACTCAAACTCCCCCGTGCTGCCGTCGAGCACCCTCAGATAGCACTCGTCGTTATAGACCACCGACGCCGATCCATCGCCCTGAAAATCAAAGACAGAACTCCCCGTCGCCCGCGACGAATCCTGCGTCTCGATAAACCAGCGAATATAAATCTCGCCGGGCTCCGGCATATCCTGGCCAAACTCATCGAGCAGGTCTTCGTCGATCTCCTCCGGCGTATCGTCGTCGCCAAACCCCGGCCGATAAATGTCGAAGACCGTATAATAATCACGCCCCGCCGCCCCCACCTCGGGGCGACCGTCGCCATCGAAATCGGCCACCGTCGGCGGGCCTCCGCGACTTCCCCCACCGCTGGGATCGGCCACCGGCTGGGTGCGCAGGCTATCATCGCTCTCGCAGGCGTCGCCCGTCGGATCGATGCCACACCAAAGCTTACCGCTCTGACCATCGATGATCCGTAGCGTCTCCCCGGCAAATAGCACCACCTCCGGATGCCCATTGCCATCCATATCGGCCACCGCCGGATAGCCGTCGGGACCGTCCGTATTCTCCCACAATAGCTCCACCTCCACGTCCTCCGGCCCGCTGGCTCCCTCGGGCCAATCCACCGTCCAGGCATGGCGCCCCGTCACGATCTCCTGCTTCCCATCGCCCAGCAGATCCACGGCGATCGACAGCCCACCCGTATAGCCGCCGGAGCTTCCAAACTGACTGCCCTCCCCATCCTCATTCCACATGATCAACCCATCGTGATCGATGAGCATTGCCCCGGCCATCACCTGCGCCCGGCTCGTATCCCCATCGAAGTTGGCCACCCCGATGGCCCCCGTATTGAACGTCTGCTGCACCGGCGTCCCATCCTCATCATGGGCCAGCCACAGGTGATCGCCTCCACCGGTGGCCGCCGCGATATAGGCATCCCCCTGGCAACAACCGCTGCCGCCGGCGAAGATCTCGGTGACGTAGATAATCTCTAGAATCCCATCGCCCGTCACATCGCCCAGCGCCATATTGGAGCGCCAATGCGCCCCATAGGTCCCTTCCCCGGAGGGATTGTGCACAATACGCCCCTCCTCGTTGCCCGCCTTATCGAGGATCACGATATCGCTTCCGAAGGTATTAAACACCACATTGGGCTCCCCATCGCCCGTCACATCTCCCACCAGGGGCACCACCGTCACATTCTCCTCATCCCACGCCCACTTCTCCTCGATCTCAAAGGTCTCAAAATCACCATCCATCGTGCACTGGATATCGCCCGAATAGTCATCGGGCATGCACCGGCCCAGCCCTTCGTCGCAATACTCCCCAAACCCACACCCTGTGGGATCGTCGCACTCATCGCCCATCGTTCGGCACTCCCCGAACAAACAGGCCTCCCCGACCTCGCAGCACTCATCGAACGCCTCGCCGCACAGGCCCCCGGTGCCACTGCAATCGGGCGCGCATTGCCCCTCGGGGCCACACTCCGACAACTCCCCCTCGCAGCACACCTCGCCGTCGACCCCGCATAGATTGCCCTGGCACTCCGGCCGGCACTCATGCACCGTCTCGCAGCTTCCATCGTCACAGATATCCCTGCTCTCGCAGACCTCGTCGGACCCACAGCACGCATCGCCGCAGGCCTCTTCGCCGGCGCCGCACCCATCTTGACCGCCCGCTTCGCAATAGCCCCCATCGCCGCAGTCGCCTTCCTCCCCGCAATCGGCATCGCCACTGCATGCCTCCGGAATGCACAGCCCCTCATCGTCGTCGCAGTCGGCCCAGGACGGGCAATCGCCATCATCATCGCAGGGCGAACAGCTCTCCACCGGGCAGGCCTCATCCTCCCCATTGGCGACGGACCCCGCCTCATCTTCGCTGCATCCCATCATCAGGGCGATCCCCACCATCGCCATCCATCCCAACCATCGCTGCCACATAACGTTGCTCTCTCTCATAGCGGAATCATGCACGTGACCCCTTCCACGACCGTGCTGGCCGTATCAGGGTTGCAATCGCGCACCGGTTCCTCGTCATCGTCGTTGGCCACCACCTGATAGTCGCGGGCCACATTAAAATCCGTGTCCTGCGCCTCGTACTCAAAATCCAGCACTCTTACGCCCCCTGGCGACAGGGGTTCGTCGAGTACCTTCGTCTCCACCAACGTGCCGCCACCGGCGCTATCCAACTGATAGAGGCTCACAGGCATCCCCGCCGGAATGGCGCTCATCCCATCATTCCGTACCGTGGCACGAAAATCGATGGTCGGCGGGCAAAATTGGGCATTGACCTGCACCGAGCTCACCACCACATCCGGCGCGTTCAGCGGAACCTCGCCCTGCTGATTGGCCCGAAAGGTGTTGTGGCTCTCCCAGGGCCGATCCGGCGTCGACGTCACCGTCCCCACGTCGTCCACCGCGTTGTCGATATAATAATCGAATTGGTTCCACACCGAGCGCGTCCGCACCCACCGGTCCTCCGGATCTTGCAGCGCGAACACACCGGTCGTCCCCTCGTCGCACCAGGTCGGTCGCTCTCCCCCGCCCTCCGGATGGCACTCCGGAAAGCGCTCTGGCTGGTCGTTGATCGGATCTTCGCAATCGCGGCTGAACATATCATTATTGGCCGACACCACGATATTGGTCTGCCCATTGCCCGTCACATCGGCCACAATGGGGTATTCACTGGAGGTCCGGTTGGTATTTCCCCGCATAAAATACGGGCTTCCATCCTCGCCATCGAGCACCATCAGCAGGCACTCATCGTTATAGACCACCTCGTTTCGCCCGTTGCCCTGAAAATCGAACACCGAGCTCCCCGTCCGGGCCGACGACTCATCTTGCACATAAATGCTCCACAAGATGCCGTCGCCCGTCCCGCTCGTATCCTCCAGATCCTCACAGGCACAGTGCTTGCCCGTGCCGCAGGCCTCGATCTCCGGCCGCTCACACCCCGGCCGATCCGTGGTCAACGCATCCACCCCGTCGCCCTCCCCGTCGGGCACCACGCAATCCAGGTCAAACACCGTATAGCAAACCGCCGAGGCGATCCCGAACTCCGCGCTGCCATCGCCGTCGAAGTCGGCGATGATCGGCGACCCGCCATCGCCGCCTCCCGGAAGGTCAAACTGATGCAATACCTCCCCGCTATCGCCGGCGATGACATAGACATTGCCATCGCCGGTCAACACGATCTCCGGCTTGCCCTCTCGTCCATCGGCGTCGCTCACATCGCCCACGGCCGCAAAGCGCCGCCCATCGGCGGCCACCGTCTCCGACGTGCACCACACCTCCTCCAGCTCATGGTCCTCATCCATCCGATACAGACACCCCGCCCCCAATATCTCCAGCCCCTCGTCGTCGGTGATGTCGGCGGCGATCGTATAGCCATATCCCCCGGCATCCATCCGCGCCAATAGCTCTCCGCTCATCCCGTCCAGGATGGCGTCGCCCATCACTACCTCCACCGCTCCATCGCCGTTGAGATCGGCGATCACCGGCGCCGGCTGATGACTATTCACATCGCTATCGTTCCACCACAGGACGCAATCGTCGTCATCGTCCTCTGGATCGGGGCAGGTCACGATATCTTTTAACACCCCGATGCCCTGATCATTATCGTCGATGGCCACGATCTCCGGTCGCCCGTTCTGCGTGATATCCACCAGCGCCAACTGAGAGGCAAACCCGTAATCATGCGCGCTATTCTGGTAGATCGTCTCCCCCGTCTCGCCATCGGCCACCACCACCACCGCCACAGTGCCCCCCTCAGGATAGGCCGCAAAGGCCACCCCCAGCCCGCCCTCACCATCCATATCGGCCACCAGGGGCGTCATCATCACGTTGTCATACATCTCCCCGTCGACCTCCACCCCATCCCATTGCCAGGCCACCTCCGGATTGACCTCCGAGAAGTCGTACTCATCCTCGCACACCAGCCCCTCTGGAAACTCATCGGGCAAACATTTTCCAATCCCCTCATCGCAATACTCGCCGAACCCACAATCCCCGAAAAACTCGCAGCTATCGCCCGGCGTCTGGCACTCCCCAAAGATGCACACATCGCCGCTGGGGCAGCACTCATCAAACGCCTCGCCACATAACTCCCCCTGCCCCTCGCAGTCCGGCGCGCATTGACCGTCGGGACCACACTCCGACAACTCCCCTTCGCAGCATAACTCCCCATCGAATCCACAGATCGAGCCCTGACACTCCTGGAGACACTCATAGGCCGTCTGGCAACTGCCATCCTCACACACATCGGTGGTCTCACAACTCTCGTCGGGCCCGCAGCACAGATCGCCGCATGGCTCCTCGTCCTCGGCGCACACCGCCTCCTGATCATCGGCTTCGCAATAGCCGTCATCGCCGCACACCGCCCCCTCGCCGCATTCATCGACGTCGTCGCACGACTCCGGCACGCACAGGCCGGCCTCCTCCTCGCAGGCCGCCCAGGCCGGACAATCTCCCTCTTCCTCGCAGGGTTCACAGCTTTCGACGGGGCAAATATCTTCCCCATCGCTGCGCGTTCCACTCTCATCGTCGCCGCAACCGGTCCACATCAATAGCGCGACTCCAAGGACGATCCACCAATGACTGCGTTCCAACATGGAAGCTCCACGATATCAGGGTTGAAGGGACTTGAGCCCCTTCGAGTATAGCGCCCTGGAAAGCCTTTCACCAACGCCATCCCCCCTGACCGCTCTCAATGCTTGTTGACCGGATACACCACTCGCGTCTTCGGTGCCTCTTCGCTCCCCTCCTCCAGATAGCGATCCCAGGCCGGCCCGGCGGCGTGCCACCCCTGTTCTCGAATCCACTCCCGCACCTGGCGGTGCAGCGTCCCCAACTCCTTTCGCGATCCCTCGTGGGTCGTGACCACCGCCATCCCCCCGGGAAGCTCCGTCATATCCACCAGGCTATTGGGGGCGATGCCCTTGGAGACCGGATACCCCGCCTCCAGATAAAACTGCCCCTCGATCTTGGCGTGGTAGCGCACAAAGGCCGGCCCCTCGATCACCCCGCCGCGGGACTCCGTATAGGCCCGGATCAGGGGCAGCATCTTCTCCAGATTACTCCCCATCGCCTTGGGCACGCACTCAAAGCGCATGCTCACCGCTGCTCGGGGCTCCAACTCCTCGACCTTCACCTCATCCAACATGACTCTCTCCTCTCCTATAGGCTCAGCGAATCAAGCAAATTCAGCGAAACATCGACGGATCCACAAACGTCTCGGCGCCCGGTCCAATGGGGATGCCCAACACCACCCACAGAATCAACAGAATCGTCCACGCCAGCCCCAGGGCAAAGGAATAGGGCAGCATCACTGTCAGGATCGTCCCTATCTCTATATCCTCCACGTAGCGCTTGGCGAAGACGATGATCAACGGCAGGTAGGGCATCAGCGGCGTGATGATATTGGTCACCGAATCGCCGACGCGATAGGCCGCCTGCACCACCTCCGGGCTCAGCCCCATCAGCATCAACATGGGCACGAACACCGGCCCCATCACCGCCCACTTGGCGCTGGCGCTGCCGAAGAATAGGTTCAGCACCCCGCTGACAATGATAAACCCGATCAACAGCGGGATACCTCCCAGCCCGATCATCTCCAGTAGCTGAACCCCTCGGTCCGCCACCACCACATCTAGGTTCGTCTGGCTAAAATACTCGATGAACTGCCCCGCCGGAAAGGCCAGCACGATATAGGCCCCCATCGACGACATCGTATCCCCCGCCATATCGGCGACGTCCTTGTCGTTTTTGATATCCCCCTTGAGCACCCCGAATACCAGACCGGGGATCAAAAATAGCAAGGTGATCAACACGTCCAGGCGCTGAAAGAAGGGCTGCATCGCCTCAAACCAATGCTCTGCGTCGCCCGTCAAATCCCTCAGGGGCGATCCGCTCCAGAACCCCAGCACCAAAATGCCGATGAACACCACCGCCGCCGACGCCATGGCCATCTTGAAGGCGAAATACTCTTTGGGCCCCGGCATCTTGGGCTTTTCCACCGGCTCCTTGGCCTGCGATGGATCCCACTCCCCGAGCATGGGCTCCACAAATTTGGTGGTCACAAAGGTTCCCACCGCCGTCACCATGAACGTCGACACCATCAAAAAGTATAGATTGGCCGTCACCATGACGTCATAATCGCCCACCGTGCTGGCCGCTTCATTGGTGATCTCCGCCAGCATCGGGTCCAGGCCCGTTATCAACAGGTTGGCGCTAAATCCGCCGGACACCCCGGCGAAGGCCGCCGCCAACCCGGCGATGGGATGGCGCCCCAACCCGGCAAAGAGCACCGCCGCCAGTGGGATCATCACCACATAGCCCGCATCGGCCGCCATCGAACTCATCACGCAGGCAAAGATCAGGGTTGCCGTGATCCAATTGTCGGGCACCGACATCACCGCCAGCCTCAATGCAGTCGTGATCAGCCCCGTGCGCTCGGCGATCCCGATGCCCAGCATCACCATCAGCACCGGCCCCAGCGGGGCGAACCCCACAAAATTGTCGATCGCCGACAGATACATCCACTGGATGCCCTCCGCCGTCAGCAGGCTCTTGACCTCCACGGTCATCCACTCACCGGGACTTGTCGGATCCATCATCTCCGCCGACGCCCCGGCGAAAAACGCCGATACTACGACCACCGCGAAGGCAATCAGGAAAAATAGCGTCACCGGATCGGGCAACTTATTGCCGATCTCAGCGATGCGCTGCAATAGGCGAACAATTCTCCCTTCCTGGGCCTTGGCCGACGGCTTATCGCTCATCTCGGACTCGACTTCTCAAGTAAAAAATTAGTCCTCAAGTTCTTCGTCTCCTCTCAACACCAGCGCCGCCTCCGGCGACGCCTCCCCCAACACGCTCTCCAGACGGGGCCCCAATTCGGCGACCACGTCGTCTTCAAAGGCCTCCAGATCGCTCCCCCTCAGCGGATCGCCGCTCGTGGCCTCCACCTCCAGCGGATCGATATGCTGGCCGTGCTGCAGCATCTCGTAGTGCAGGTGCGGCGCCGTCGAATTCCCCGTATTGCCCGAGCGCGCCACCAATTGTCCCTGCGAGACCCGCTGGCCTGCCGACACATCGAAGGCCGACAGGTGGGCGTAGCGCGTCGAATAGCCCCCGCTATGCTCGATGATCAGTAGCTTTCCATAACCGCCGCGCCATCCCGCAAAGGTCACCCGACCATCGGCCACCGCCTGGACCCGCGTCCCCTCTGGCGCCCCATAATCCACCCCATGATGCATCCGCTCATCCCCCGTGATCGGGTGCACCCGGCGCCCGAACGTGCTCGTCACCCGCGTCACCTCCAGGGGCGATCGCAAAAACTGCCGCTGCAAACTCTCTCCATCGGCCGCATAATAGCCGCTCTCCTCATCGGTCTCGTAATAATAGGCCTCTCGCACCCCTCGGTCGCCGATATAGGTCGCCGCCAACACCCGCCCGTAGCGCAGAAACTCGTCGTCCAGATAGATCTCCTCCACGACCATCGCGAAGTGATCCCCGTCGCGCGTCTCCGTATTAAAATCGATGGAGTACTCAAAGACCTGCATAAAACTCATCGGCAGCACACCGCCGTAGCCCATGGACTCCATGCTCATCCAGAAGCTGCCCTCGACCTCCCCGGCGATCTCGTGGTGCTTGACCTCCACGTCGATCTCCAACTCTTCGGTCTCGTAGCCCTCGCCGGGAATGAGCTCCGTGACCCACACCGATTCTGGCGAGGTCTCATAGCGAAACTCCTCGATCCGCCCGTCCGGTCGGATCGTCGCCTCCCAACGGTCGCCGGGACGACTGCGCCGGAAATCAAACTCCTCTTCCATGGCCGACACCATCTGAAAGACCTGCCCCTCCGGCACATTGCGCCCCAACAGGGTCACGTAGAGCGAGTAGTCCTGCTCGATATCGCCCATCATATGGATCTCTTCGCCCTCCTCCCACACCGCCTGTTGGGCTTCCTCGATATGCATGGCCTCCACGATGGCCATCGCCTCACCGCTATCGTGCTGCTCTCGGGCCTCCTCCAGCGCCCCGTCCACGGCCGCCGTGGCCGCCGATACCGCCTCTATCTGCACGGCCTGAGCCTCCACCTCCTCCGGGTCGTCGCCGCTCCACAACCACACGAAGGCCACCACCAGCGCCAACCCCACGCCAATGATCGCCCACAGCCGCTGCATTTTCTCGGCCTTCGTTCGCGACGACTCTCCCCTATCGCTCCAGCGATTCTTCATCCAGCCCTCACCGCACTGCTTTTCCTCGCCATGACCACCGCCGCTGGCAACGCACTCGCCAATCGCCCGATCACAGCCTGTCTCGATGGAGCTACCTTCTAGTAGCCCCCCCAACACGTCAAGGCTTCACCCCCGCCCTTTGGGCCAATCGCTCCACCCATCGCCCCGGCGCTCGCCGCAGATCGTGGAGCCTAAACCGCCGCCTCGCACCCCTGTCACCGGCCACCCACTGAGCCAACTCCTGCACCTCCACATCGCCGGCGTCCCGCCTTGCCTCCACCACCGCTGGCGACGCCTCCCCATCCCCCAGCCCCCGCTGAACGCCCCCTCCCCGCGTCCACACCCAACCGATCCGGTGGCGACGGGCTTCCTTTAGTGTCTGTGGGCCCACCAGGCCCTGCCCCCCGGGCATCCATCCCTGTCCCGCCGGGATATCCGCCAATCTCTGCCTCAGCACCGCTGGCCCCACCTCCTGGGCATCCCAATAGGCCCCGCGGGCCACCACGGCCCCCATCCCCCACAGAACTCGCCTCTCCTCGCTGCTCAGCCGCACCTCCACCGCCTCCTCCCTCGCCCCCACCACGGCGCAATAACCGCGCCAACTGGCCACATCCACCAGGCGCATCGCCGCCTCCACACTACCTGCCCGGAACCCCACCACCAGGGCCGGCCCCTCATCGCCCGACGCCGGGCTTATCCGCCCCTCCACCAACCCGCTCAACCCCACCGTCTCCACCCCCAATCCGGCGCAGGCCTCCAACACCGCCTCCACGCGCTGCGCCAATTCCCCCAGCGGGTGCCCTCGATCATCGAACTCCAGGGCCACTATCTCCGGCCCATCCTCTCGCTCGCTTCGCCCAATACTGACCATGCTCTCTTTCTCCTTCCCGCATTTCACCAGGTCACGAACGGCCTTGCCCCTCTCCGGCCTCGTGTCTACAACTAGGGCGTCTCAACCTAGGGGCCAACCGCTTTTTCTCAATCCTCTCTTCGGGAGTCCACCACGGTGACACGTCAACGATATACCCTTGATAACGGCATGACCGTCCTCCTCGAGCCCATGCCCTCTGCCCCCGTCGTCGCCTGCAACGTCTGGGTCGGCGTCGGAAGCGCCGACGAGACCCCCGAGCAAGCCGGCCTGGCCCACGTCCACGAGCACATGCTCTTTAAGGGCACCGACACCCGGCAGGTCGGCGAGATCGCCCGCGACGTCGAGGCCTCCGGTGGCCATATCAACGCCTTCACCTCCTTTGACCAGACCTGCTACTACGTCGTCATGAGCAGCCGCTTCTTCGAGCGCGGCCTGGACATCCTCTCCGACGCCATCTTCCACTCTTCCTTCGACGCCGACGAACTCCACCGTGAGTTGGAGGTCATCCAAGAGGAGATCAAGCGCGGCGAGGACAACCCCAACCGCGTCGCCTCGCGAATGCTCTTCGAAACCGCCTTCACCACCCACCCCTATCGCCTGCCCGTTATCGGCACCTCGGAATCCGTCGATAGCTTCGATCGCGACGACGTCCTCCACTTCTTCCAGACTCACTACGTCCCCCAAAATATGACCCTTATCCTCGCCGGCGACTTCGACGTCGACGAGGCCAAAGAGCGCATTGACCACTATTTCGGCCGCGCCGAGGACGTCGACTACACCCCGGTAACGCGCCCGTCCGAACCCCCCCAGGACAGCCCACGGGCCACCACGGATAGCCGAGATATCCAGCAAAACCACCTCCGCCTGGCCTTTCACATCCCCCATATCCTCCACGAGGATATCCCGGCCCTCGATCTGCTGAGCATTCTCCTGGGCTACGGAGACGCCGCACACCTCGACAAGACCCTTCGTCGCGACGAAGAACTCTTTCGCCGTGTCTTCGCCTCCGCCTATACCCCCAAAGAGCCGGGCCTTCTGGTCCTCGGCGGGGACTTCCAGCGCGCCGACGATCATCGCCCGACCACATTGCTTAAACGCCTCCTCGAGGAGTCCTTCCGCTGGCGCCACGAGACCTTTGATCCCGACGACATCGCTCGCGCAAAAACCCTCCTGGAGAGTCAAGAGATCTACTCCAAGCAGACCATCGAGGGCATGGCCATGAAGATTGGCCACTACCATATGCTCACCGGCGATGACGCCTACGAACAACAATATTATCGCGCCCTCCGCGCCGTCACCGCCGACGATATCCAGCGCGTCGCTCGCCGATACCTGCGGGCCGACAACACCACGGCCATCCTCCTTCAACCCGACGACGAAGCCGCTGTGACGGTCGACGATCTCCTCACCACCATTGGCGCCGTCGAGGAGTCGCTGACCCCCGAGGCCCCGGCCGTCCACACCTCTAACGCCGCCTCTGAGCCCCAGCGCATTCAGATCGATGGTGGCCCCACCCTCATCGTTCAACACGACCCCAGCGTCGAGATCTTCTCCCTTCGCGCCATGCAACTCGGTGGCCTCCGTCATGAAACCCCTGACACCGCCGGCCTCCACAAACTCCTGGCGCAGACCATCACCGCCGGCACCGACGAGCGCGACGCCCTCCAGATCGCCGGCGAGGTCGAGTCCATGGCCGCCAAACTAGACGGCCACTCCGGCCGAAACACCTTTGGCCTCGCCATGACCGGTCTGACCCGCTTCTTCGACCCCTGCTTTGAGATCTTTAGCGACTGCCTGTTGGGCGCCACCATCCCCGACGACGAATTCCAGCGCGAGCGCCGCCTCCAGCGCCAACAGCAGATCGCTCGCAAGGACCGCCTATCGGCCGTCAATTTTGATCAATTTTGCGCGCATTTTTTCGGCGATCACCCCTTCTCGCTGCCCTCCCTGGGCACCGAGGATTCACTCGACGGCCTCTCTGCCGACCTGGCCCGACAGGCCCTTGGACGTCGGCAACGCGGCCAAGATTGGGCCCTGGCCGCCGTCGGCGACCTCCCCATCGATCAGGTCATCCTCCGCGTCGAAGAATTCATGGCCCAGCCCACCGACGTCGACCCCTACGTCGACCAGCCCTTCCCCATCGATCCCCCGGAGGGACCCCAACTGGTCACCGGCGATATGGATCGCGAGCAGGCCCACATCATGGTCGGCTTTCCCGCCCCGCCTGCTGGCACCGACGATACCTACGCCCTCAGCGCCCTCTACTCCGTGCTCGCCGGCCAGGGCGGACGCCTCTTCTACGAGCTGCGCGACCGCCAGAGCCTGGCCTATAGCGTCTACGCCCAGCGCGTTCTCGGCGTCGAGGCATCGACCTTCGCCCTCTGCATCGCCACCAGCCCCGACAAGATCGAGCGCGCCATCAACGGCATCCGCCAACAGGTTCAGCTCCTCCACGACGAGGGCATCACTGAAGCGGAACTCACCCGCGCTCGCCGACACCTCATCGGCAACCACGACATCGGCCTCCAACGAACCGCCTCCCGGGCCATGTCCTTTGCCCTCGACGAGGCCTACGGAAACGACTTCGATCGCTGCCTGGCCTTTGGCGATCGCATCTCTGACGTCACCGTCGATGACGTCCACCAATATATCGACCGTTGGCTACCACCCCAGCGTTTTCTCGCCTCTGTCATCAAGCCGTCGGACACCGAGATTGACGCCGACGCCCTGGGCCTTCATCGCCTATCCTCAGAATAGGTCGCCCACCCGGTCCAGAAGATGCTCCGTTTGCTCCACCGTGCCCACGCTCATCCTCAGGCTACCCTCCAACCCCGGGTAGCTTGAGCGATCGCGCACGTAGACCCCGCGCTCCTCGAGCTGGCTCAGCGTCTTCTGGACGTCCGGCATCCGCACCACCACAAAATTGGCCGGCGTCACCCGCGCCTGCACGCCCTTCTCTTCAAAGAATGACCCCAGCACCTCCTTGGAGCGATTGACCTCCTCCAAAAAGTCGTGCAAATAGGGCAGATCGTTTAGCGCGGCGATGGCCCCCACTTGGCCCAGGGCGTTGACGCTCTTGGGGTTGTAGATGCGCCGCAACCCCTCCAGCAGCCTCGGCGGTGCCGCCATATATCCCACCCGTAGTCCCGCCAATCCGAAGGCCTTGGAAAACGTGCGCGTCACCAACAGGTTGTCGTAGCGCTCCACCAGCTCGATGCCCGAGATCTGGCTAAACTCGTAATAGGCCTCGTCCAACACGATCAACGTCTGTGGATAGCGCTCGCACAGCTCCGCCACTACCTCTGGCCCGTAGATCACCCCCGTGGGGTTATTGGGGCTCACCAGATAGAGCAGCCGAGTATCCTTGCTCATCGCGGCGTCGATCCCCTCGAGGTTCGGATCGAAGGCCGTATCTCCCTGAGTGGTCACCACGTTGGCGCCTCGACTCTGAGCAAAGACCATAAAGTGGTTATACGTCGGCACCGGGATCACCACCTCGTCTCCGGCGTCCAAATAGGTCGAACAGATCAACCTCAGCGCATCGTCGCTCCCGTTGGTCACCAACAGGTGATCCTCGCCCACGCCGGCATAGTCTACCAGCTCGCTGACCAATTCCGTGCTCCCCAACCGGGGATACCAATTCAACCCCCGACCGCCCTCCAGATAGGCCTGGATCGCTTCATTGACCTTGGGGCTCGGATCGATCGTGCATTCGTTCCAGTCCAACTTAAAACACGTTCGATGATCGGGCTGGGCCTCGATGGCCGCCTGGCTGCTGATCGCCGCATAGGGCGTCAACGCCCGCACCGTCGGCGCCACCTCAATGGGGCTGACCTCCCCCACTGGCCGCAGGTTGCGTTCGTCGTCCTTCCCCGAATCCGATGGCGTCTCAGCCCTCTGAAAATCAAACTTTGCGTTGGACATACTTCCCTCAAATCTAGCCGGTATATTCGACCTTCATTCACCAGATCCATGCATCGAGAGCCCGGCAAACCAGCTCTACCTAGAATCGCGCTCGTATGACATACCCCGACCGCCGGCGTCAAGATTGCCACATTTCCTCACTTCGGCTTCCCAACCCAGAGCCAGTTCTTAGGACGGCATCACGATGCGCCTTATTCAACCCCGGCTGCCACCGTTTTCTTTAAGGCACGGCGGGCGCGCGCACAACACACCTTGTTACGTCGCATTGTGGTACTCTGCTCCCATTTGTCCAGCAATTCCTCAACTTTTCTCCGGATCCTTTCCCCAAATGGGCCGATCCCTGCCTTCCGATCCCCTCCCGCCCTATGTTACGGTTGCCCCGCTGCGCCCCCGGGGTGGGCGCTCCGTTTTCACTCGACGTTGACACAGACCGTTCCCTTTGGCTTTTTGGTCATGCTTTCTTGACGACCGGGCCCCTCCATCCATACTTTGGATTCATCCACAGGCCTCCTATTTTTCGGCCTCTTCGGATGGAAGAGATGCCCTTGCCCCTTCGCCAATGCCAACGCGGTTGAGGAGAGACCACATTGAATCGTTCTCAGACAGGCGGCTACGTCCTAAAATTTGTCTCCGGCAAGTACCAGGGAGGGGAATTTCCTCTCGACCTGGACTCCGAGATCGAGATCGGCCGTGGCGGTGAACTCGACATGGTCCTCGTCGAAGACATGGTCTCTCGACGACACGCCAAGATCACCAGCCAGGGTCATGATCTTTTTATCGAGGACTTTGGCAGCACCAACGGCACCTTCGTCAACGGCGAGAAGATCGAGGGCAAAGAGCCCATCAAGGAAGGCGATCGCATCCTCATCGGCACCAATATCATCAAGCTCGTCCACCGCGACAACACCATGGACGACGCTGCCCCCGATCTGGGCTCCGACGCCGTCCCTCCCAGCCCCGGTCATCAGCAGGGGGAGACCGCCCCGCCCCCCTCGCAGTCCGGCGCTGGCCTCGGTTCCAACAGCTTGCCCTCGGGCTCCGGCCCTGGCCCCGACGGGCCCACCGGGCCCCAGCAGACCCCAGGGCGTCAGGCCGCCAATCGCACCATGGCTGCCCCGGCCATCAACTCCGCCGTTAAGAATCCGCCTCAACAGCCCGCCAGCCCTCAACAACAAGCCCCTCCCGCCGCCCCACAGGCCCAGGCCGAGCCCCCCTCGGCGCCTCAGCAGCAGGCGCCCGCCAAGCCCAGCATGGGTGGCTCCATCTCCGGCCTCATCGAGGAAGTCCCCCTCCCGGATCTCCTCCAACTCTTCTCCACCAGCCGAAAATCGGGCGTCCTCGTCATCATGAATGGCGACGTCGGCAAGGTCTATCTGCGCGAGGGCCGCGTCTACTTCGCCACCATCAACGACGACCACGAACTCGACCCCTACAAGGCCTTCTACCGGCTCATCGCCTGGAACCAGGGCACCTTCTCGCTGGAGGCCCCCTCCGACGAATCCTTTGAAAACGAGATCGATGAATCCGTCGAATCCCTCATGATGGAGGGCATGCGCATCCTCGACGAGATGAAAAACCTCGGTCCCGAGGTCCCCGACATGACCGCTCGCGTCGAGCTGCCACAGCCCCTGACCGCTCCCCTGACGGAGCTGGAAGACGAAAAGCTCCAGACCTTTCAGATGGTCCTCAATCACGACTCCGTCTCCGACGTCCTCAATAAGAATACGGCCGACGACGTCAAAACCATGGAGAACCTCGTCTACCTCATCCGCAACGACTACGTGGTGACCTCCGACCATGAGTGAACCCCAACTTCGGGTCCCTCCCCACAACGAAGACGCCGAGCGAAGCGTCCTCGGCGCCATCCTCCTGGACAACGCCGTCCTCGACGAGATGTCGGGCCAACTCAAGCCCGACCACTTCTACCGCGAGGGACACCGCCATATCTTTCGGGCCATGATCGAGCTCCATCAACGGGGCGAGCCCGTCGACGTCCTCACCGTCGCCGACTTTCTGGAGGCCGACGACCGCCTGGACGCCGCCGGCGGCCCCACCTACCTCACCCGCCTCTCCGGCGCCGTCCCCTCGGCCGCCAACATCGGCCACTACGCCGCCATCGTCGCCCGCAAGGCCTCGCTTCGCCAATTCATCGCCACCGCCGACGACCTGGTCAACCAGTGCTATGGCGATGTCAATGACTTCGAAGCCTTCATGGACGACGCCGAGCAGCGACTCTTCGCCATCACCCAGCTCGGCCAGAAGCGCGACTACGCCGTCATGCGCGACGTCGTTAAAGCCGCCTTCACCCAGATCGAAGCCCTCTACCAGAAAAACGAAAAGATCACCGGCGTGCCCAGCGGGTTCATCGACCTCGACGAGATCACCGCCGGCTGGCAATCCTCGGACCTCATCATCGTCGCCGCCCGACCGGCCATGGGTAAAACCAGCTTCACCCTCAACATGACCGCCCACGCCGCCATCAAGCGCAAAATCCCCGCCGCCTTCTTCAGTCTCGAGATGTCCAACGAGCAGCTCGCCATCCGCATGCTCTGCAGCGAGGCCCGCATCAACCAATCCAACCTCCGAAGCGGTCAGATGACCGAACAAGAATGGGCCCGCCTCATCAAGGCCGCCGGCACCCTCTCCGAGGCCCCCATCTACCTCGACGATACCCCCGGTCTTCCCATCATGGAGTTTCGCTCCAAGTGCCGACGCCTCAAGGCCGAACACGATATCGGCATCATCTTCATCGACTACCTTCAGCTCATGACCGGCTCCGCCCGCAGCTCTTCCGGCTCGCGCGAGCAGGAGATCAGTGAGATCTCGCGTAACCTCAAAGGCGTCGCCAAAGAACTCGACATCCCCGTCGTCGCCCTCGCTCAGCTCAACCGCGGCGTCGAGCAGCGCGCCGACAAGCGTCCCATGATGAGCGATCTCCGCGAATCAGGCGCCATCGAGCAGGATGCCGACCTCATCTCCTTCATCTACCGTGACGAGGTCTACAACCCCGACACCGAGCAAAAAGGCCTCGCCGAGATCATCATCGGAAAGCACCGAAACGGCTCTACCGGCACCGTCAACCTCCGCTTCTTTGGCCCCTTCACCCGCTTTGAAAATCTGGCCAACGACGACGCCTACGCCACCGGATAAGCCCCACCAACCCCAGCGCCAACAGCCATCCCGCCCATCCCCGGGGCCCCTCCTGACCTCCTGTGGCCTGGCATCCGCTACTTCGCACCTCCACCACTCCGGGCCCTGACGCCCCCGGAAAATCCGAACTCACCACTCGCCCGTCCTCCACGGGCCCACCTTCCTGTCCCAGCAGGCTCACTGCCTCCTGCTCTACCACCCCCAGATCCACCGACGACGTCTCTCCCAACTCCTGGGACTGAAAATAAATATAATCGATATCGTACCACCCGCTATCGTGGCCCCCGGCCGCCTCCCCATCTCGCATCCACACCTGGAGCGCCCCCATCTCTCCGCGCCAGCTCTCCACGGTCTCCAGGGGCACCACCGCCAGGTGGTACTCCCCGTCGCCGGGCTGTACAAACTCCACCTCCTCTTCGATCGCCTCGTCGCCAAACCCCACCCGCACCCGGTGTTCCCCATCGTGAGACCGGCTTCGGATCACCATCTCCCCGTAGCGATCGGCGTCCACGGACATCCACTCCGGGGCTTCTGCCCACCCCTTCTCGCCCTCCACCATCTGCTGGGCCAGCAGATCATGCGACGTATTGAGCCGAAAATCCTCATACTCCCCTCCACCTCTCCACCCCTCCGTGGCTTCTTCTTGCCCGGCTTTAAATTGCCATTCCTCACGGCTTAAGACCGCCACGCTCTGCGCCGCTTGCACCAGCGCTCCCACCTCATTGGTCGACGGGCTCTCGCCATAGCCTTCCTGATCCCCATAGATATCGCGCATCGATTCCACCCAGGCCCTGGCCCCGCTGAACTCCTCGACCCGTCCCACATTATACTCCTCCAGCGTTGCCTCGATGACCACCCGTTTGCTCTCCTGAGGCGAAAACGCGTGCATCTCCAGGGTCTCTCGATGGCTCAGCGATTCGTGATCGGGATTATCCTCTTCATCGTGAGCGCTATTGAGCTCCCAACTGCTCTGATCGTGGGCCGGGTGGTCGCTCTCAATGCGATAACTCTGCGGGGCCAGCCCCACCTCATCGAGTTCCACCGCCAGGCGCACGTCTCGAATGGGGTCCGTCGAGGCATTGGTCACCACAATGGCGATCTCCACCTCGTCACCCGGCAGCCCCGTCGGTTTGCCTTGCTCCTCATCCAGGCTAACCCCGTCGACCTCCACGGCCATCGCCACGTCGTACTCCGCCGTATCACCCGCCAGATCCAAGATCTCATCGATCTTCTCTAACCCCACGTCGCCTGGACAGGACGTCGTCTGGCCCGGCCACTCTCGATGGCCGCGCACAGCATCGCGATTCAAGGGGATATCATGCTCCTCATGCACCCACTGGACGATGGTCGCCATATTCTCCACCTGCACCGTTGGCGGCGTGCTGCTCGTATAATTACCGATCATCGAGATCCCCACATTGCCCGAATTCTCCCCCCCCACATGGGCCCCGGGCCGATCGGAGTGCGCCCGCCCCTGCATGATCTCCCCCGACTGAGCCACCACAAAGTGATAGCCAATATCGCACCACCCATTGCTATTGATATGATAACTCTGCATCCCCCGCATTCGAGCGTGGGGATCGCCCCCATCGCTGGCCGGCGACGCCGTGTGGTGGATGCTCATCCGCCACGGCGCCACCACATTATTGCACACCCGATGGGGATCGATGGATCCCCACTCACTTCGACTCGTCACCATCGACGACGGCGCCACCGCCTGCTGTCTCACCCCTTTATCACCAGAGCCTGGACGCTGGATCTCGTCTCGCGCCTGCACTTGCTCATAGAACTGGACCCTCAAAAACCCCAGGCTCTCTCCCCCCCTCAACTCCACGCCCTGGGCCCCTTCTTCCACCACCATATGGCCATTAGACCATCCCCCCTCTGACCAATAGGCCTCTACGGCCTGCCAATCACCGGCCTCCCCATCATCGATCCACCGATACTCCAACGGCGCCGCTTGCTCTTTCTCCATCCACTGAAGGCCCACCTGTTTGACCTTCGGTCGCTCCCACCTGGCCTCTCCCCCCTTAAAGACCTGGCGCATTTGTTCCGTCGAATCGATCACCACCACCGACGCCTCGGCCTCTCCCTGGTGGTCCAACCCTCCCTTCATCGTCGACTTGAGCCGCTCTTCCTCGTGATCTACGGCCTCCCCGGCGCACCCCACGGTGACGGCCAACCAACCCACCATGACTAGCCATCCCATCTTTTTACCCACGCACACCATCGGCCTCATCTCCTCTACCTACAACGTGATTCCATCCATATGCCACGACCATAGCAGTACATCCCAGTTGATTCACGCCCCCAAAATCGGTATCTCCATAGAACACCTTTGACTTCTTTTACCTCCCGCCCCGCGATCGCCATGAATCCCTTTTCTGCGTCTATCCCCCGCGCCTTTCTGTCGACCCTCCTCCTCAGCGGCCTGGCCCTCTTTGCCCTGGCCTGCGGCTCCGACGACCCCTCGGACGGGGACTCCCCGGAATCGACAGACATCGCCATCCAAATCGACTCCCCAGAGCATGAATCCTACCATGCTCGACGCCAGGTGATCGTCGAGGGCACGGCCGACAACGTCGACCAGATCGACCTCAATGGAGAGACCGTCAACGTCATCGACGGTCAATTCGACCAGATGCTGACCTTCGATGATGATGGTCACCACACCATCACCGCCTCCGCCGAAGACGTTGAGGAGTCGCTGGACGTCATCATCGACACCCACTACCCGGAGGTCATCATCGAATCTCCAGCTCGGGGCACCATGATCGACGCCGATGCCGATGACTCCGGCGAGGTCATGGTCCGCGGCCAACTCGGTGAGATCGGCCCCTCGGAACTCCTCTACATCAACGTCGGCGGCACCCTCCTCAGCCAGAGCGATGACCTCGACGATGACGGCGCCTTCGAGATCCCCGTCGAGATCCGAGAAGGCCTCAACACCATCACCGTCGACGTCATGGATAACGCCCAGAATCAAACCGAGAACCACCGCGCCCTCATCTACGGCCCCCTCCAGGACCCCCACTCACCGGTCGACGAAGCCCTTCGACTGGACATCGACAACCCCACCGGACTCGACGCCATCTCCGAACTCATCGATGCCGTCGTCCAACCAGAACTGCTCGACGACTTCTTGGAGCAGGGACTGGACATCCAGGACGGGATCTCCGTCGACATCGACGAGCTCTCCTGGGACTCCGTGGACGTCCAGGTCACTCCCCAGGACGGCTACCTGGAATTGTCACTGACCATCCACAACCTGCTATTGGATGGCGCCTTCAACCTCGGCGATGGCACCACCAACGGCTCTATTGCCATCGGCGAGCTCACCGTCGATCTGGATCTGGCCATCACCCCCTCCGACGCCGGCGACGACCTCCAGATCGATATTCTGGACGACGATATCGACCTCAATGACATCTCCGTTGACGTCGATGGCCAGAACCAGAGCTGGGCCGAGCCTCTCCTGGCCGCCGCCATCAGCTTTGCCTTTGATGAACTCCTCAACCAGCTCCTGGGCGACAACCTCTTCGACTCCGACTGGCTCACCCAGGAGATCGAATTGCTGGGACGCACCCTGACCTTGACCCTCATCATTGAGGACATCCTTATCTCCACCTCTGGCATCGTCGCCTACGTCGGGCTCGAATTCCCAGGCGACGTCGCTGACGGCGTCGCCGACCTTCCCGGCGCCCTTCACCGACCCCGCCCCTCCGGACTCGTCGCCAATATCGAGCGTCCCTTTCTCCTCCACACCCACCGCACCGCCGTCGACCGCATCCTCCACGCCCTCTTCAATAGTGGCCTCATCCACCAGAACCTCGGCGGCGACGAACTCGACGGCGTGGACCTGCCCATCGACCTGACCGCCGGTGGCCTCGCTGCCCTCATGGATAGCCGCATCCGCTCCATCCATGACTCCGACACCCCCGCCGAACTCCACCTCCAACCCCTGCTTCCACCGGTCACCACGCTCACCAATGACCCCAGCGCCATCATTCAGATCGGTGACCTCCTCATCGACTTCAAGCTGCGCCCGGAGCCCGGCAACACCACCCACTTCCTCACCGTCGCCCTTCAGGCCGAGGCACTCGTCGACTTCAATATCACCGACGACGGCCTCGATCTGGACATCGACCTCGAGCTCGAGGGCAACGTCATCGACGCGCCTCTCTTCGACATCAGCGAGGACGACTCCGTCGGCGTCCTACAAACCCTTCTGGGCCTCATCCCCAATCTCCTGGGAGACCAACTGGCCTTCGACGCCGACATCGATCTCGGCATCGCCACCATCTCCGATCTGGTCCTCGATATTCAGGAACGTCAGCGCATCAGCCTCGGCCTCAACCTGGAGGCCAATGAGGACTTTGACGGCGACTTTGACTTCGATCTGGACTAAGGCCTCACGGCTCATAGCCCAGGTTGGGCGCTAACCAGCGCTCCACCTGGGCGATCTCCATATCCTTTCGCCGTGCGTAGTCCTCCACCTGATCGCGCCCGATATCGCCCACCCGAAAATACCGGGCCTCCCGGTGACCAAAATACCACCCCGACACCGACGACGCCGGCCGCATGGCATAGCTCTCCGTCAGGCTCATCCCAGCCGTCGCCTCCACGTCCAACAGACGCCATAGCTTGGCCTTCTCCGTGTGATCGGGGCACGCCGGATATCCCGGCGCCGGTCGAATCCCTCGATAGGCTTCGTCGATTAACGCCTCGTTGCCAAACTCCCCTTCTTCCTCGTGGCCCCAGGCCACGCGCGCCCGGGCATGCAGCCACTCCGCAAAGGCCTCTGCCAACCGATCGGCCAGCACCTTGAACATGATCGCCCCATAATCATCTTGCTGCGCCTCAAACGCCTCGATTCGCGCTCGCGCTCCGTGGCCCGCCGTCACGGCGAAGGCCCCCATATAATCGGGCACTCCCATCTCTCGGGGCGCCACCAGATCGGCGAGCGCCATATTGGCCTGCTCCTCTCCGTGGCGTTGGCGTTGCTGACGAAGAGTGCATAGGCGCATCTTGACCTCCTGACGCGCCTCATCTTCGAATAATAGAATATCATCGCCCTCCGAGGCCGCGCGATAAAACCCGTAGACCCCTCTCGGCTCCAGCCACTGCTCCTCAATGATTCGCGACAGCATCGCCTGACCCTCGGCAAATACCTCGCGCGCCGCCTCGCCGTATCGCTCGTCGTCCAGCACCTGCGGATAGCGCCCTCTCAACTCCCAGGCCACAAAGAAGGGCGTCCAATCGATATAGTCCGCCAACTCTTCCAGAGAGACATCATCCACCACCTGGCTGCCCAAAAACGACGGTCGCCGCCGATCTTCCTCCTCAAATCGCAGACGCCACCGGTTGGCCCGCGCCTCCTCCAGACTGAGCATGGGACGGCTCTTTCCCCCTTCATAAATCTCGCGGTCCCGCGCCTGACGCTCGCGATTGCTCTCCACGAACTCCACCCTCTCCACCGGGTTCAACAGCTTGCTGACCACCCCGGAGACCCGCGAGGCGTCAATCACGTGCACTGTCGGCTCCTCGTACTTTGGCGCGATCTTGATCGACGTATGCCGACGACTCGTCGTCGCCCCTCCGATGAGCAGCGGCACATCAAAGCCCTCGCGCTCCAAGAGCTCCGCCACATACTCCATCTCATCCAATGACGGCGTGATCAGACCGCTGAGCCCGATGACATCCACCTCTTCCTCACGGGCCCGCCTCAAGATCTCGTCGGCCGGCACCATCACCCCCAGATCGATCACCTCAAAATCATTGCAGCTCAGCACCACGGAGACGATATTCTTGCCGATATCATGGACGTCGCCCCGCACCGTCGCCAACAGCACCTTGCCCCGACCCTTCTTCTCTTTGCCCTCCTCCGCGCTCTCCTCTTCCATATAGGGCAATAGATAGCTCACTGCTTTCTTCATCGCCCGCGCACTCTTGACGACCTGCGGCAAGAACATCTTGCCCTCCCCAAATAGATCGCCCACCACCCCCATGCCCTCCATCAACGGCCCCTCGATGACCTCCAGCGCCTTATCATACGCCTGGCGCGCCTCCTCTACATCCTCCTCCACAAACTCGTCGATCCCCTTGACCAAGGCGTACTCCAGCCGCTCTCCCACCGGCTTGTCGCGCCACGCCGCGCGCTGCCCGGCCTCTACTTCCTCCTCTTCATAGGCCTGAGCGTAGTTCAACAACCGCTCCGTGGCGTCCTCTCGGCGGTTGAGCACCACGTCCACCACCAACTCCTTTAACTCCTCTTCGATCTCATCGAAGACCTCCAGATGACCGGCGTTGACGATCGCCAGATCCAGCCCCGCCCGCACCGCGAAGTATAAAAAGGCCGAGTTCACCGCCTCGCGCACCGTTCGCTGGCCTCGAAAGGAAAACGAAATATTGCTGATCCCCCCCATCGTCAGCATCGATGGATAGCGCTCCTTGATGGCCTCCACGGCCTCAATAAATCCCCGCCCGTAATCGTCGTGCTCCTCCATCCCCGTCGCCACCGTCAATACATTGGGGTCGACGATGATATCCCGCTCCTCAAACCCCACCTCCTCCACCAATAGGCGCCGGGCCCGATCGACGATCCTCTTTCGGTGCTCCAGCGTCGTCGCCTGACCCTCCTCATCAAACAGCATCACCACCACCGCCGCCCCATAGCGCTTGATGACCTCGGCCTGCCTTATAAAGGCTTCCTCTCCCTCCTTAAGACTGATCGAGTTGACGATCCCCTTTCCCTGCACCCACTTCAGCCCCCGCTCCACCACCTCGAAGCGCGAGCTATCAATCATGATCGGCACCTTCGAGATCTCGGGCTCCGTGGCCACCAACTTCAAAAACTTCTCCATGGCCTCCGCTGACTCCAACATCCCATCATCCATATTGATGTCGATGATATTGGCCCCGCCTTCCACCTGGCCCCTGGCCACCGCCAGGGCTTTCTCGAAATCCCCATCCATGATCAGGCGCTTAAATCGACGCGAGCCGGCCACATTGGTTCGCTCTCCCACCATCGTCAGGTTGCTATCGTCGCGAAGTGTCAATGCCTCCAACCCCGCAAACTGCGGATACGGACTCCCCGCCGCCACCTCTCTGGCCTCGTGGCGCCGTGCCACTGTCGCGATGGCCTCAATATGCTCCGGCGTCGTACCGCAGCATCCACCGACCATATTGAGCCACCCCGCCTCGGCGAAGTCCTCTATGATGGCCGCCATCTCGTCGGCGCCCAGGTCGTACTCCCCAAACTCATTGGGCAGGCCCGCATTGGGATAACAGCTCACCGGCACCGGCACCCGCCTCGCTAGCTCCTCCATATAGGGCTTCATCTCCGCCGGCCCCAGCGCGCAGTTCAGCCCCACGCTCAACGGCTCGGCGTGGGCGACAGAGACCCAAAACGCCTCCAAGGTCTGCCCCGACAGCGTTCGACCACTCTGATCGGTGATCGTCGCCGAGATCATCACCGGGACCTCCACCCCCAACTCCTGGCACACTTCGTCGATGGCGATCAGGCAAGCCTTGGCGTTGAGCGTATCAAAGATCGTCTCCACCAACAGCACGTCCACCCCGCCCTCGATCAACCCCCTGGCCTGCTCCGCATAGGCCTCCCGAAGTTCGTCGAAACCAATACCCCGATACATCGGCCGCTCCACATCGGGCGACATCGACAGCGTTTGATTCGTCGGTCCCATCGCTCCCGCCACCCAGCGCATCTCTCCCGGATGACGCTCTTCAAAGCGCTTCACCTCTCGCCGCGCCACCTCGGCAGCCGCCCGATTCATCTCCAGGCACCGATCCTCCAGACCATAATCCGCCATCGACACCGACTGGGCGTTAAACGTATTGGTCTCCACCATATGGGCCCCCGCCTCCAGATATCGGCGGTGGATCCCGGCAATCACCTCTGGCTTAGACATCGATAGCGCGTCGTTGCATCCCTCCAACGACCCGTCGTGCCCCTCAAATACCTCCCCCTTAAAATCGGCGGCCTCCAACCCCTGTCTCTGGATCATCGTCCCCATCGCTCCGTCGAGCACCACAATCCCTTCGCTCAACTTACGCCTCAACCCCTCAATTCGCTCTCGTCGCTTCGCCATCCATCGCCTCGATCGATTCCAGTGCACGTCATTTACCCATAAAAAAAGGCGCTGATCTCTTCAGACCGGCGCCTCTCTTCTTCCCTTCTATGACTGCTCAGCCAAAGGGACTCTCATTATAATAGGGGTCATCTCCTGCCGCGTGGTCCGTCACGTCGATGATATCATTGATATCATTTCCAAAACTCTCCCGCAGAATCCGCTCCACCCCCTGCTTGAGCGTCGCCGTCGACGCCGCGCAGCCCTGGCAACCACCCATCATCTGGATATAGACATTTTTATCCAGATAATCCACCAGTTGAATTTCGCCCCCGTGATTGGCCACAAAGGGATTGATCTCGTCATTGATCACCTTCTGAATCTGCCGTCGCATACCGCGCTCCTCATCGTTTCAATCACAGCTTCACTCGCTTCGCTTGCCTATAGCGAACTATCGCGCCTCTGCCAACATTCCCACCCAAAAAGGTATGGCCGCTTCTTCCGAAGAAAAAGCGGCCATCTCTTCAAACTATCTTACCGTCTATCAGAAGCCGTAGTGCACACCGACCAGGAATGACAGGTCCTGGGTCGACGATTCACCGGTAAACTCCTCATATTCGTCATCATACATCATATGGGTAAACTCGGCCTGGACAAAAGGCGACACGGGGGCATCGAGATTGATCGATGTACCCAGAATCCCCTGGAAGTTCAGGTAGTTATCCGAGTCTAACTCGTCCGCGTCAGGGCTAATGACGGTCAACCCCGCACCAGCTCCCAGGTAAGGCGACACCACGTCCATATCCATTTGAACCAGTGCATTGAGGTTAAAACGGAATTGGTTGGCATTGTCTTCGAATAGATAGGCGTGAATCGCCGGGTTGACCACCAGGTCAAGGTCGTCTGACAACCCAAAGCCGATCCGACCATCCAAGCCCAGCGGAACCGCCGTCGAGCTTTCATCCAGTTCGTCATCGGCGTCCAGATCAATGGTCAGACCACTGAGAACACCGGCCGAGATATCCATGCCTTCATCGGCTTGAGCTTCACCGGCCACGGCACCAAATGCGAGAGCTGCCACACACAGGCAGCGAGTACAGTCTGATTCAATTTCTTCATTACTTCCTCCAAAAGCCAAAAGAACTACTGAGTGCGGGCACTAACCTACATACTTTCGAAGCACTTGCAAGAAGAGGCCGCTGAGTCTCTCTTGAGCCAGCTAACCTCACTGCTTCTTTACGGCTTTTCCAATTCTATCTGCTTCGAATACCAGCATATAAGCAAGCACTCACCCAACAACCTCTCGCCGTAAATTGCAGTCACCCATCTTCGACGCAGCGGTTGGGTATTTATTCAACACCTAATTGCTATCCACTGACAGCTCTTGATCAAGCCTCCCATAATTGCCAACCCTCCTCTCCCCCTCTTTACCATGACCACATCACTCCCAATCCCCCACTCAGTCGCCATCTCGAATAGCTCCAGGCCCCATCGGCCTGCGATCGCCGCCAACCCTCCAGACTCCCTCTGACCCACCAGGACTCTGACCATCGATAACCCAACCCCACCTCCAACAGGGGTCCATCCATCGACACCTCCGTCGATGCCCTCCCCGCCTCTGGCGACCAGCGATCCACTCTCACTTCGGCTCCCACATTGACATCGCCTCGCCACCGCCCCTTCCATCGCTTCGCCCCTCCGGCTTTGAGCCTTATCCCCCACTCCCTCTGCCCATAGTGCTCTGGACTGTCTCGATACCGCCACAGCCCCTGGGTGCTCACTTGCCATTCCCACTCATCGAGGCTTCCCCACCTCCCCACTCCAACTCCAACTCTTCCTGACTCTCCCCTCTCCATGCCCACCTGGGTCTCTAACCAGCCCCCGCTCTCCTCCTCCGCCCACCCCTCTGCACCCGTTCCCACCATCACAGTCCATCCCATCACTATCGCCATGGCCCATCGATCGCTCACCAATCGCCTCCATCGACCTCCGAACCTAACCCTCACTATCGAGTCCCCCACCGCGTTCTACCACCCCGACCCAGGGCCACGGCGATCCCCATCACCACAAGACCTATCACCAGCTTGAACCTACCCCATCCCATCGACCCGTCCTTTATCCCACATCATTCATAATACGTCCTGCCACGCCCTGGAAGCAGAGCGACCGATGACTCCTAGCCTACAGCGAGGAAACTATCCGTGGAGTGAGATGCAGGCCTCCCGGCTCTGATGATCCCCGGTAGACCAGTCCTGAATAATCCGGGCTAAGCTACTCCTCTCTGGCCGACCGACCTTCTCTCTTTTGATTCACCCCTTCTCAGATATCAAAATGAACCCCACCACCCAGCGAGAACATCGTCCACCCAAAGCCCAAGCCCGATGAATATCGGGTCAACTGCATCTGAGCAAACCCACCCAGCCCATCATCGATATCGAATTCCACTCCCCCGATCAACAAATTCAATCCCAACCGGGTCCGACTATCACTCGTCCCCCCCTCAGTCATCCATCCATGTGACCCGGAAAACCGATGGTGAATCAACGCCAATCCCATGCCTCCATAAGCCGTCACCTGTGGCCCCACAGGAAATTTGGCCAATGCGT
>CAZMJS010000014.1:54380-55930 GCA_964566695.1 uncultured Bradymonadales bacterium | reverse complement strand
CCATGCCACCTCGGAGCTCCCGATACCCCTGGCGCTGCGTCGCTTCGTAAACAAGGAAGGACGCCGTGTCCACCGCCGCCTGTCGGCCGGCATCACTGGCCGCTTCGCACCAATGGGACGTCGTCTTTTCCTCGGTACTGAGATCGCCCCAGGACACACAGGTCTGACCCATCATTTGCATCGTCGCAAAGCTGTAGGTGCTCTCGCCTATCTCGCGGCCGCACTGGGCGTCGGTCATGCGCGCCAACTGCCGAGATAGCGCTTCTCGACTCATGTCCTCATCGCGCATCAAATAGCATCCCAATTCATTGGCCCAGTAATAGAGGGTCTCATCACTCCACCGAAGCGTGTCCGCCATCTGCCGTGCGCCACCACTCAAATCGTTGGCCAGGGCGCGAAAGAGGTCCTGCTCCATATCTCGCAACCACTGCTCCGGCTCCACCTGACGAATTTCTTCATCCGGCACGTGTTCATTGAGTACTTCTGCACAACAGCGGGCCACGTCCTCCTCCACGGCGCTCACACTGCAGTGAAGTAGTTCCGGCGTGCCACCATGCCCCGTGACTTCGCTGACTTCTCGAAAATGTGCCACTTCTCTACATTGCCCCGGTCTTTCGTCCCCACCATCGCCACCGAGCCATCCCCGATACCACGTCTCCTGGAGGAATCGGGCTACTTGAATCGCCGTTCCTTCCTCCTCGGCCGCCACGCTGCGAAGGCACGACGCGGCCACCTCCGGTCGATCACTTAGCTCACCGCGCATTTGCGAGACCACCCCATCGATGCGATCGCCCATCGTCGACTCACAGGCCAAGGTCGCCACCCAATCAGAGCGATCGCTGCTGGCACCGGTGGGCAACTCAGCGGGCATCAGTCGCTCATAACTCCACAGCACCGCCCCCCGATAGAATCCGCTATTCCACGCCATCAGTGGCACCGCGAATAACCCCAGACACACCCCGGCCAGGGCCAACCCCCTCGGATTGGAGAGTCCGCACCGCCAGGCAACCACGCCCATCAGGGGAACCCACAACCCTGCAAGGTATACCAGCGTCGGCCAAAGGGGATCCCACCACCGCACCACGGCAGCGATAAGAACCATGGCACTGCCCAAAAACGCGATGGGCAATACCCAGCGTAGCTGCTCCCAGAAGTCGTCCTCACGCTCTCCCGTGCTATATAATAGGGTCGTGCTTCGACGTTCAGCAGCCATCGTCATTTTCTCCAGGGCAGGTGTCGCCGAACTATGAGGCTTCAAGTTGCCAGAGGTCTCGAAAAATGTCGAACCCCACCGTCCCCGGACGGGCTTGAACTTGCCCCGTCATTTGAAGTCCTGAGCAAGGGTACCTATACTCACTCAATGCTTGAGACGACTTTGATTTATGCCCACGGCGGAATCATGAAGACCCTTCTGAGAATATTGGGACTCGTCCTGCTCCTCAGCTTGACCGCCTGTGGCTCAGACACGCAGACGCATCCAACAGGGGATCCAGACAACCAAACCAGCCCCAACCAGGACGAGCCTAACCAGGACGCGCCTAACCAGGACG
>CAZMJS010000014.1:0-54280 GCA_964566695.1 uncultured Bradymonadales bacterium | reverse complement strand
AACCAAACCAGCCCCAACCAGGACGAGCCTAACCAGGACGCGCCTAACCAGGACGCGCCTAACCAGGACGCGCCTAACCAGGACGACCCCAACCAGGACGACCCCAACCAGGACGAGCCTAACCAGGACGACCCCAACCAGGACGACCCCAACCAGGACGACCCCAACCAGGACGACCCCAACCAGGACGAGCCCGACAACCTGAGTGTCGACGAACTCCGCCCCGACCGCGGTCCCCTTGAGGGGGACACTCCTTTCGTCATCGAGGGCGAGGGCTTCACGGACGACACGATCATCTTATTCGGAAACCAGCAGGTTGAGCCCGATGTCCTCGACGGGCTCTTGAGCGGTCAGACGCCTCCCGGCAACAACCTCGGTCCCGTGACCGTGCGAGTCATCGACGACCTCACCGGCGAAGTTACCCTCTCGGAGGGTTTTACCTATATCGAGGGACTGCACTTCGACGACGCGCAGCCCACCCAACTCCCTCGGCAGGGAGGCGCCCTCGTGACCGTCTATGGCGCTGGATTCACCGAGGATACGGAAGTCGTCGTCGGCAATCGAAGCGCTCCACAGACCACCCTTATCACATCGAACCAACTTCAATTCATCGCCCCCCCTCACCCCCCTGGTGACGCCGATCTTCGCCTGACCAATGAAGACCAATCCATCGTCGTCGACAACGCGCTTCACTACCTGGCGGCCCTCGAGGCCCACGCCGTTGACCCTTCATACGGTGACGTCGCGGGCGAAGATATCGTTACCATCGAAGGCGCGGCCTTCAGCGACGATCTCTCCGTCTACTTCGGCGACCAAGAAGCATCGGTTCTCGACGTGACCGACGATGGCACGGAGGCCGACGTCATGACGCCTTCCGGCCAGTCCGGAGTCGTGGACCTTCATCTCGAAACCGACACCGACACCGCCACATTGGAAGACGCTTTCCTCTACGTCGACGACCCCCCGTCGACGCCGTCTCTCGAGAATATATCGCCCCGACGGGGCAGCACCAGTGGCGGAGACACGGTTTACCTCGTCGGTCAATTCCAAGATCTCGACTCCTCGACGACCATTACTTTCGGTGACCAGCAAGCCACCATTCTCTCCGTCGAGGACTTCGTGATCACCCTGGAAACCCCTGCAGCGACCACTGCGGGCTCAGTGGATGTCTCCATCGACGATCCGGACTACGCCGATCTAGAGGACGGTTTTACCTACGTCACCCCGCTTGAGCTAGATGATGTGTCCCCCACCAGCGGTAGCACAGACGGTGGGACCTCGGTCACCCTCCAGGGGCAGGGATTTGACGACCTTCAATCACTGAGACTCGGCGGACAATCGCTTACCTTCGACGTCATCGATGATCAGACCCTTACGTTTTCCACCCCCTCCTCCAGCGCTGGGCCGGCCGACCTCTTTGCACAGGGCGCCGACGGACAAACCGACCTCTTAGAAGAGGCCTTTTTCTACGAAGGCGCTCTCGACCTATGGCATATGACTCCCCTCCAAGGCTCCATCGCCGGCGGCACCTATGTTGAACTCAGCGGCACCGGATTTCACCCCGACATGTCCGTGACCTTCGGTGACCTGGAGGCCCAAGAATTGACGATCTTAGATCCCAATACGGTCGCCCTTCGCACGCCGGCCCAGGGCAGCGGCACCGTGGAGGTCACCGCCGAATACGATGACCAATCACAAAGCGCCCCCGAGCTCTTTACCTACTTCAACCCCGGCGCCGAGAGCGGCGGCGCCTGGGGCAACCCCGTCAGTGGCGCCATCAATATCACGGTCTTTTCCACCGCCGGCATGCCCGTGGAAGACGCCTTCGTCATGCTCTCGACCAACCCCTCCACCACCTACGTCGATCGCACTGACGCCATGGGCCTTGCTACCCTCTCCGGTCCCGACGTCATGGGCCCGCAGACCATCACCGTCACCGCCTCCGGCCACTCCTCGGCCACCGTTCAGCAAGTGGACGCTGAAAATATCACGGTCTTTCTTCATCCCCTGGACGGCGACGGCGACCCTCCAGAGCCCGTTCCTACCTCCACCGCCAATTATCACGGCCAGATCACCGGCCTCGACAAAATCGACAACCCGGGTCCCGACGAGATATTGATGGCCAAGATCGCTACCACCTCCACTGGGCTGGATACCCCGATGCCCGACCCCGGACCCATGGGCACGGTCTACGAAGACGGCGACTATTCCATCACCACTCGCATCGGCGATCTGGCCCTGGTTGCCTTCGGCGGCCTCTACAATACAGAGACCGGGGAATTTCGACCCACCTGGATGGGTGTCGAGCGCTATCTCGTGGCCTCCAGCGGTGGTTCTTATGAGGTCGATATCGATCTCGACATCCCCCTGGATGACTCCTTTGCCTTTAAGTTTTCCGGCGCCCCCTTCGACCCCGACGGCCCCAACACCAAACATGCCGAGGTGTATCTGGACCTCGGCATCGACGGCCTCTTCGGTCCCCTGGATCGCACCTATAGCGACGACTCCACCAATTCCATCCTCCTCATCGACAAGATCGCTTCCCTGGAGGGTGATCTCCACGACGCCGCCTACCATGTTCTCGGCGAGGTCGACTCCGACGGAAATAACCCCCGCAGCCGGGCCTTCGTCACCGGCATCGATGAGACCGATACCACCCATAGTACTCCGCCCATGGCACCCGTCGTTGAGGTGACCAGTCCGGAAGCCGGCACCAACGCCAGCGCCTCTCCCGTCTACTGGAACCGCATCGGCCCCAACACCGCCGACCTATTCTACGTGCAACTGCAATCGATGATGGGCGAGGTCATGTGGGACGTCTTTTTGCCCGGCGATGCCAACGGCTTTATCTTCCCCGACTTCCCCGATCTATCGGAATACGCCACCGAAAACGCCGATGGCGATATGGTTCCGCCTCTTCCCTATCCGGGTGGCACCTATATCATGCTTGTCATCGGCCTCGTCGACGACGGCCTGTCCCTTCAAGATTACAGCTACGACAACCTCGACACCATGAGCCCCGACAGCGTCAGTATCTCCCAGCACGTGGTATCCTTTTGAAGACGGGACTCGCGCCACCAATAACACCACGACAATGGGCAACCCACGAATCCCGGAAACAAACGCCATGACCCATATGTTGTCCACTCGGACGCAGACGCTAATTATCCCTCCCTTTTACCGGGAGCTCATGACGTGACTTGCTTGCGCGCTTTCACCGTGATTGCCTCGCTGCTTTTGGTACTCCCTTCGCTCGGTTGTACCGTCGACGATAGCGAGCACGCCTCGTCCAACGGCGATACCAACGGTGCCGCCAATAACGCCACCCCGGAGAATGCCTCGCCCGGCTCCAATCAGGACCCCGGCGGCGGCAATAATCAAACCCCGGATAACCAACAAGACGATCGCCCCGATCCCAATAATGGCGACGACTTCAACTGGGATGACGAGGACTTCCAGATCGACGCCGTCGTCCCCCCTAGAGGCCCCCTGAAGGGAGGCACCGAGGTTCGGGTCACGGGCCACGACCTCGTCGAGGGCACCGAACTGCGCTTCGGCACTCAACGCGTCGACACGGAGCTCTCGCAAGGCCAGTTGGTGGCCACCACGCCCCCCGGCGACAGCCTGGGCCCGGTGGCCGTTCGCGCCATCTCCCCCGGCGGTGCCATCTCCGAACTCCCCAATGGCTATACCTACGCCGATCCCACGTCCATTGATGACTGGTTTCCCTCGGTGGCTCCCTCTACGGGAGGCGTCGAAATCACCCTCATTGGCAGTGGTTTTTCGGAGCCTCTAGGCCTTAGCTTCGGTGACCAGAGCGCGGCCACCATCGACCGCGTCAATGACGAACAGATCCGTGCCAAGCTTCCGCCCCTGCCGCCCGGGTCCACTGACATCGTCCTTACCACCGCCGATGAGCGTGTGGAGGTCTCCGACGCCCTGACCATCTTCGATCCCATCGCCATCACCCACGTCGCTCCCACGACCGGCCACCCCGACGGCGGCGACACCATCGATATCGAGGCCACCGGACTCACCGCCGATACGCAAGTCCGTATTGGCGACCAGTCGGCGTCCATTGACGCCATCGACCCCGACGCGGGGACCATCTCTATCACCACGCCCGCCGGGGACCCGGGCACCGCCGACATTCGCCTCCTCAATGATTACGCCATCGCCCGCATCGCCGATGGGTATCTCTATACCACCGAGGTGGACACGGGCCTCCACGCCGTGTCCCCATCGCGCGCCGCCACCGACGGCTCCTCTACGCATGTCCTCTCGGGAACCGGTCTCGACGCCCCGGGCATCTCCGTGCACGTCGCTGGATCGCCAGCCACTATCCTCAACGCCTCCGCCCATTTCATCGAGTTTGAAGCCCCGTCCAACCCCCCAGGTCCGGCCACTGTGGAAGTCCTCGACGACAGTCAGCCCGTCGACGCCCTCGACGATGGCCTTTATTACCTGGACCCCATCGCCATCGATGCGCTCTCTCCAAGTTCCGGTGACACCGCCGGCGGAGACACCCTCACACTTTCCGGCCAGGGGCTCGATCAGATCCAAGAACTCTACCTCGGCGCTCGAAGCGCCTCCTTTGAGATCATCGACGACAGCACCCTGGAGGTGACCACCCCGGCCGCTCAACCGGGCCCTGTCGATCTCCGGGCCGTCGACGACACCGGTCAAGACCATCACTTGGAAGACGCCTTCGTTTATACCGCCGAGCCCCAGATCTGGGGCTTTACTCCCACCCGTGGAAGCGTCGCCGGCAATACCTTTGTCACCCTCCACGGCAAGGGATTGGCCGACGCCCAATCCCTGTCGCTGGACGGCGAAGAGGGCACCGACCTTCGCAGTGCCGATCCCTTCTCGCTGACCTTCCGAACCCCCGCCGTTTCCTCCAGCGGTGAGCGGGAGCTCACGGTTCACACCTCCGACGATCAGGCTCAGGGCCCCTATCCCTTTGTCTACTTCAATCCTCTGTCCTCCTTCGGCGGCGCCTCCGGGCCACCCGTTGAGGGAAGCCTCAATATCTCCGTCGTCGACCCCACGGGAAGCCCCGTCCCCCAGGCCTTCGTCATGCTATCTACGAACCCGGACACCGAGTTTCAGGGATTCACCGACGCCAATGGCCAGCTCACCCTCTCGGGCCCCGGTCTTCAGGGCCCTCAGATGGTCACCGCCACCGCCGCCGGTCTCTCCGCCTTCACCATTCGCGAGTTGGACGCTGAAAACCTCACCATTCAACTCGGTCCCATCGAACCGGCCGACGGCGATCCGGGTGGAGAAATCGATCCCCCGCCATACGCTCAGTTCTACGGCGACGTCACGGTCACCGGTAAGGGCTCTGATCCTGAGCGCGGGGCTCTGGAGATCAATCACTCCCGCGTCCGGGTCACCCGCACCGCCGTGGGCGCCGGCGGCTTCCAGCCCGGCTCCGACGCCAACGTCGACGGCGAGGGCAGCTATCAACTCATCTCCCGCGTCGGTGACCTGGCCCTCGTCGCCTTCTGCGGCTACCTGGACGACGACGATCATTTCACCCCCAAATTCCTGGGGGTGGAGCGCTATATCGCCGCCGCCAACGAAGACGTCACCGAAGTCGACCTGCACTGCGAACACCGCATCGACGCCTCCCTGCCCATCAAATTTAACGACCCTATCTACGATCCAGAGGGGCCTCATCAGCAGCGCGTCCAAACCCACCTGGATTTTGGCTTTGAGGGCGTTATCGAAATGCCGGAAGACATCCAGAGCTACGACACCATCGTCGACGGCGGTCCCGTCCCTCGCCTCGAGGGCCAACTGGAGGACCTCCAATTCATCGTCCAGGCTGGCTCGTTTACCGACGGCAATGCCATCCCCTATAGCGAGACCACCCTCCGGGGCATCGACACCACCGACCAACTGCGCAGCACCCATCCCTTGATCGCCATCCCCTACCTCACCAACCCCGCCGACGGAGAGCTCGTCGATGGCCACCTCCAGTGGATCCACCAGGGCGCCAACGCCCCCGACCTTCAAGTCTTCCAGATCCACAACGATTTCGGCCTTCCCGCCTGGACCCTCGTCGCCCCTGGTGAGGCCACCTACCTGCCCATGCCCCAACTGCCGTCCTTTGATGACCTGAGCCCCGACGATCGCCCCGACCCCTATATCTCGGGCAATCTCTTCACCACCGCCGAGGGCGCTCGCATCCCGGACTTTAATTATAATCACTTTACCTTCGGCCACCTCTCTGGCGACCAATGGCGCGGCCATTCCCTCGATCAACGCACCCTTCGGCTCCGCTGACACCAGGGCCTTCCTCTTCCCCTTCCCCCGCCATCACTGCTAAGGTCTGGGCGCTCTGAGTCTGACTTTTGATTTTCCTCTCAGACCCTATTGTGGCCCATGAAACCAACCCCGATGATGCAGCAATACCTGGATGTCAAAGAGCGATATCCAGACTCCATCCTCTTTTTTCGCCTCGGCGATTTCTACGAGATGTTCTTTGAGGACGCCGAGGTCGTCGCCCGCGAGTGCGGCCTGACGCTGACGGCCCGCAGCAAGGGCGATAACGCCGTGCCCATGGCCGGTATGCCCTATCATTCCTCCAAGTCCTATATCCGCCAATTGGTCAACAAGGGCTTCTCCGTCGCCATCTGCGAACAGGTGGAAGACGCCGCCGACGCCACGGGCATCGTCCGCCGCGATGTCGTCCGTGTCATCAGCCCTGGCGTGCAATTGGATGAGGAAAACCTCGACGATCGGGCCCCCAACTATCTGGCGGCCGTCGTCCCTGGCGCCGGCGTCTCCGGGGCCCAGATTGGTCTGGCCTATATCGACATTACCACCGGCGATTTCCGAGTCACCGAGCTCGGCGACCTCGACGAAATGGTCGCCGAATTGGAGCGGGTGGAGGCCCGCGAACTCCTCATCCCAGAGTCCGCCCAGTCCGACTTCGACGTGGAGCCCCAGCGCTTTAGCGACCTCTTTTTTCGCCCCCGGCCCGACGACCATTTTGACCTCGACCAACTCCGACGCCGCCTCGGCGAAGGGGTTCGCCTGGCCGACGACCTGGACAGCGATGGCTATTTCCTGAGCGTCGACGAGGTCGACCAATTCTTCGTCGACACCCGCGACTTTGGCTTTTTGGCCACCGACCTGGTGGAGTCGGCCATGTCCGCCGTGCTTCGCTACCTCATCGAAACCCAGCGCGGCATCGCCGCCGTCGTCCAATCCGTACGCCCCTATCAATCCCGCTCCTACCTGGTCGTCGACGAGGCCACCAAGGCCAACTTGGAGCTCACCCAAACGCTCATGGGCGGCCGCCGCCAGGGCAGTCTCCTTAGCATCATCGACCAGACCAAAACCGCCCTTGGTAGCCGCCGCCTGCGCCACTGGCTTAATTATCCCCTCATCGATCCCGATCCCATCGCAGAGCGCCTGGACGCCATCGAAACCATCGTCCGCCAGCCGGCCCTTCGCCAGGACCTCCAACAAGCCCTGGACGACGTCTACGATATCGAACGCCTCTGCGGCCGCATTGCCTCCGGACGCGCCAACGCCAGAGATCTCCGCCAGCTCCAATCGACCCTGGCGGTCATCCCCTTCATCCTCGACCTCTTGGCCGACACCACGGCTTCCCTCCTGGATCGCCTCGCCGACTCCCTCGACCCCTGCGCCGAACTATGCACCCACATCGACCAGGCCCTGGTCGACGATCCCCCCACCGAACTCACCGAGGGCGACCTCTTCAAAGAGGGCTATGACGATGAACTCGACGAACTCATCCACATCATCGACCACGTCAAAGACTGGATGACCCAACTCGAGGGGCAGCAAAAACAACGCACCGGCATCGATAGCCTTAAGGTCAATAAGAATAAGGTGTTTGGCTACTATATCGAGGTCACCAAGGCCAATCTGGACCGCGTTCCCGACGACTATATCCGCAAGCAGACCCTCACCAACTCCGAGCGCTACTTCATCCCCCAGCTCAAGGAAAAAGAGGAGGAAATCCTCAGCGCGCAGGAGCGTCGAAAAGAGCTGGAATACCAGCTCTTCGAAGAGCTTCGCCGCCAAGTCGCCCACGCCATGGGACGCCTCCTCCAGACCGCCAGCGCCGTCGCTGACCTCGACGTGATCATCGGCCTGGCCGACCTCGCTCAGACGCGGGAGTACCATCGGCCCACCGTCGACGACTCCAACCGCCTCCATATCACCCAGGGCCGCCATCCCGTCGTCGAGACCACCCTGGAGGACACCCGCTTCGTTCCCAATGACACCACCCTGGACTGCGACGACGACTTTTTGGCCATCATCACCGGCCCCAATATGGCCGGCAAATCCACGGTCATCCGGCAGGTCGCCCTCATCACCCTGCTGGCACAGATGGGCTCCTTCGTCCCCGCCAAGGACGCCCATATCGGGGTGGTCGACAAGATCTTCTCCCGCGTCGGCGCCAGCGACAACCTGGCCCGCGGCCAATCGACCTTCATGGTCGAGATGACCGAAGCCGCCCACATCCTCAATAACGCCACCTCTAAGAGCCTCATCATCCTCGACGAGATCGGCCGCGGCACCGCCACCTTCGATGGCCTCTCCATCGCCTGGGCCGTCGCCGAGTATATCCATGACCACCTCGGCGCCCGCACCATGTTCGCCACCCACTATCACGAGCTCACCGAACTCGACCGCACCCTCGACGGGCTCCGAAATATGAGCATCGCCGTCAAGGAATATAACGACCAGATTCGCTTTCTCTACAAGCTCGTCGACGGCCGCGCCAACCACTCCTACGGTATCCAGGTCGGTCGTCTCGCCGGTCTGCCAGATGACGTGGTGGAGCGCGCCAAACAGGTCCTCCAGAACCTGGAAGCCGGCCAATTCGACGACATGGGCCTGCCCACCCCGGCGGCCACCCCCGATGGACCGCCGCGGGCCGCCGCCCATCACAACCCCAATCAGATGAGTCTCTTTCAGGCCGGCGGCCCCTCGCTTACGCCGGCCCAGGCCCAGGCCCTCAAGACCCTTGAGGAGACCGACCCCGACACCCTCAGCCCCATCGAAGCCCTCAACCTGGTTCACCAATTGGCCTCTTCCCTCTGACCCGCCCTGTCACCCATGAACCTCCATCGCTCCCCACTGCTCGCACTCGGCATCCTCTTTGGCGCGCTCGTCGGCTGCTCCTCCGCCCCATCGTCGGACTTCGACCCCTTTGATACGGATGCCCCCTCGGCCTCCGACGCCGCCGATGACCAGGACGGGGACGCCCCCCAACGGCAATCGCCGCCCCCTGGCGACCGCGCCACCACGGCCTCCCCCGATGACGCCCCATCCTCCACCCCGGGTCGCGCCGTCGATGGCACCGGCGACGGCTGGGACACCCTCGACCTTCGCTCCTTCGACGATGAGGACCACGTCGTCGAGGGACGCCACCGCTGGCAGGGACCGGACCATCTCAGCTTTCACGCCGCCGTGGACACCGACGATAACCACCTCTACCTCATCGTCGACGTGCACACCGACGACGTCGATCCCAACGCCGATGCCGTCGAGCTTCGCCTGCGCGACCCCGGCCTGGACGACATGATCAACGACCTTCCCACTCTCCTTCAGGAGCGCTTTAGCCTGGACTACGAATTGACCTTTTCCGTCGCCCCCGATGGCTCCCTCTCCCCACTTGACGGTTCATCGCTGGCCACCGACGCCATCCACACCGCCGGGGTCAGCACCGTCGATGGCTACCGTATCGAAGCCGCCGTCAGCGTCGATGCCTTTCCCTACCTCCGAGCCTTTCCCCTGGATGCCCTGGGGTTTCGACTGGACGTCGTCACCGACCACGTGCGCATGAGTGCCGCCACCCGATCTGACGGCACGCCGCGCTACGCCCTCTACCGCGACGCCAACCTTCACCCGGCTCACCCTCCCCAGAAAAGCCCACCCCGCGACGACGCCATCGCCGTCTGGCAACGCCAAGGCACCAAGTGGTCCTTTCGCTCCCTGGAGTTCTTATCGCCGCGGTGGACCCACCTCGGCCAAAACCCGGAGATCGTCAACTCTCTGGTGGACGCCGAAGCCTTCCCCGCCAGTTGCGATCCAGCCGAGGACGATATCCGCCTCGTTGACGCCTATGAACACCGCGACGGCGACCTCCGAACCGCTCTCTGGCTCTGTGGCACCTCGGCCGACAACGCTCCCTGCCCCGACCACGCCACCTCGGACCTCCTCTGGAGTACCATTGAGCCCTATTCCTCGGACCAATGGATCATCTCCGAGGCCTTCTCCGTCCTCCAGTCCCCCTTCGATCAATGCCCGCTGGAGACCGCCGACGACGGACCGCTGGCCCAGGACTTCTCCATGCTACCCCTGGATCTCATCGGCCCCGACGTCTGGGCCATCGGGTTCCACCGCCACCGCCAAACATCCAACCATTTCTTTGAGGACACCCAGGCCGTGCTCGTCGATCCCGGCGCATCCAACCCCATCCTGACACGCCTGACCCTCGATCATACCGACGCCACCAACCAACACCGCTCCCTGGAGCGCGGCCGAATCTACCTCACCGATCTCAACGACCAAGAGGGCCTGGATATCTGCCAGGTCGATGAGCTCATCGACCAATCCTGCCGATCCCTCATGGAGGATTGTCAGACCCGCGACCGCTCCCATGAGACCATGTCCGTCGCCCGGCTATGGAACCCCGACACCCATCAATTCGAAGACTACCCCCTGGCACAGCACCCCCAATGCCGCGGTTCTACCAATGCCGACTCCATCGACGGCTACCAACTTCTGCTCATCGATCGACGTCTGGGCCTCATCGAGGCCACCCGATAAACCGGGCGGCCTCACCCCGCGACGCCTGACCCATCAGCCGTCAAATAGCTCCCCATATTTATCCAGCTTGTCCAAGACTTCCCCTTCCGCCTCACCAGCGGCGTCCTCTGCCACCGCCTCGGCGGTTTCGCTCGAATCCTGCGGCGCCGACGACGCATCGACGGCCTCCTCCTTATCAGCCTCCGCCTCCTCCGCGGAGGCCGCGACCTCTTGGCGGGCCTCCGGAGCGCTCCCACTCCCCGCAGGTGCTCCGGCCACCATCGGCACTTCCGTGCCCTCCAGCTCCTCCGCCAGCGCCTCACTGACCCCCAGCTCTCCATGCGTCATGGGATCCCTCAAAAATAGGACGCCCGAGCGCCCGTCGAGCAGCTTCGTAACCTCTTTGGCCTGATAAAAATCAGCGATCACCTCTTCCACTGAGTCGTAGCGGTCTTCCTCGCGGTCCATGGACATCCGATCAAAAATATCGTCCAACGCCCGGGGAATATCGGGATAGAAGCTCGACGGCATCGGCGAGCGTCGCCCCGGCACCTTCCCGGTGAGCATCTCGTAAAACATGATCCCCAACGAATAAATATCGCTCTGAACCGTCGCCAAATTCGGGTTCTGGAATTGCTCCGGGCTCATATAGGCCACCGAGCCCACCCCCACGTAGACCTGGCTATTGCCGCCGCCCTCGCGCTCCACGATCTTGGTGATCCCAAAGTCACTGAGCTTGGCATTACCGGCCTGGTCCAGCACCACATTCTCCGGCTTCAGGCTTCCGTGGATCACCCCCGCATCATGCGCCGTATTCAGGGCGTGAAGCATCTGCAAAAAATACTTCAGGGATACCTTTAACGGAGGCCTATCGCCGTGATCGATAAGGCGCCTCAGGTTCCCGTTGGGCGCCAGCTCCATGACTGAATAGGGGTACTCCCCGCTGGACTCCGCATCGATGACCTGGATGATATTGGGGTGATTCAGCCCCGCTTGCGTCTGAATTATGGACTCGAAGCGCGCAATGATATCGTCTCGCTGTACGCCGGCGAATACATTGAAGATCTCTCGGATCTCCTTGATCGCCACGTCTCGCTTCAGGCGGGTCTGGCGGCCTCGATATACCGTGCCAATGCCCCCACTTCCGATCTCTTCAATCCGTTCGTATCGCTCTTGGTTCATCAAGGATGGTCCTTGTGCTTCAGTCTCGCTGATCTCGACCGGCGGATCGCGGTCTTCCTCGTATCTCTGAGGTGCAATCTCTACCTCATCGTCCGCTTCCTTCCCCATATCTTTCGAAATTCGAAACTCATTGGTCGAGGGCTCATCGCCCCCCATTCCCACGACCACCGTATTCTCCACATCCCCAAACTCGTCAGGTTCATCGCTCTCTTCTCCAAGCTCCACCCCCGCATCCATCGACGACCAGGCTTCATCCATATCGTCGGCCACATCGCCGAAGACGTCTCCGTACCCCGCGCTCACTCCCTCTCCTCCCACCGGCTCACCCACCTCGTCGGCAAACGCCACCCCCACTGCATCTTCGATCTGCGATGCGTCGCCCATGACCTCGCGGCCCCTGGGTTCTACCTCAATCTCATCACTGATCCGATCGTATCGCACCAACCCCTGCTCTTCCAAAAACCGGATATAACTCAACAAGTGCAGTGACAGCTTCTGCGACAGGGTCTGCTGAATGACCTCATAGGAGGCACTCCCATCGCTTTGGCGAAGTTCATCGGCGGTCTCCATAATAGAGACCAACTCATTCGTCAGATCCCTGACGGTTGGCGACGAATCGATAGCCATGACGCTCCTCACTCGTGTGCAGTCTCGGTGGATTGAATGCTGACTTCCCGATGACCTTAACCCAGCGCTGCAAGCCTCGCAATCCCGCTGCCATTGCGCGATATGGGGCAAACCTCTAACGTGAGTGTGGTTTAAACACCACGATCCCTTGTTTTTGTCTCCCGGGAAGAGATGCGACCTTTTAGAACAGCCGCCTTCACTGCCGGAATCTATCTGGTCCTCTCACTCGTCTATATCTTGGCCTCCACCTATTTCGCGGCCGACGTCGCCGTCAGCCCCGAAGAGGCCATGATCATTGAGATGGTCAAGGGATCGGCCTTCGTCACCATCAGCACCTTGCTGATCTTTGGCCTCATCTGGAAGTCATTGACCATGATTGAGGCCCAGCGCAAAAAACAAACCCAGCTCAGCGCCTCCCTCATCCAACGCGACCACCGCGCCACCACGGGACTCCTCGCCGCCTCGATTGCTCATGACGCAGGCAATGAAATCGCCATCCTCAAGGCCAACTGCGATGCCCTCCAAGACATGGCCACCGATCCCGAGGAGCGGCAGATTGTCGACGACCAGCAACAAGCGCTGAAGCGTCTTCACTGCCTCACCGACCGGTTGGTCGATATCTCCCGCACCTATCGCAACGATACGGCTGAAGAAATCGACTTCGTCCAATATGGTCAACGCATCGCCAACGCGCTCAGTGAGCACTCCCGCTTTGAGGGTGTCGCGCTTCGTTTTCGCCCCGACGCCGACGCACTACCCGCCCACTTGGATCCGGGCGCCCTGGGGCAGATCCTGGTTAACCTCCTCTTTAACGCCGCCGACGCCACCGGCCCCGGGGGCGTCGTCGAACTCCGTCTCTCCGGCGACGACTCTCAGCGCGTCATCGAAGTTCACGATGACGGTCCCGGCGTCGACGATGACGCCCGCCAGCAACTATTCGACGCCTTCTACACCACCAAGGAAAAGGGCACCGGCCTGGGTCTCTTCTCCGTCAAGGCATGCCTCAAGATACACCAGGGCTCCATCGATGTCTCCGACTCCCCCCTGGGAGGTGCCCTCTTTCGAGTGAACTTGCCAGTCGAGCCCCACCCACAGTCCCTCACCGACGCCGAGCTGACCCCCCTGGCCTCTTTGGCTGAACCACACTAATCGATGAGCGGGCATCGCCACTTGTCCTCACTCATTCGCCCGCTCCTCATGGCCGCGCCGATCGCCGACTGCTCTCCCGTAGCCAACGCCCAAGCCATCCGCCGAGCCGCCGCCGGTATCCATAGCAACCCCTTGGATCCAAAAGCCCCGAATACATAAACCCCTGGGGCATTGGCCACCGGCCCCACCAGGGGCTTGTGATCGGAGCCAAAAACACTTCGCACCCCGCGCCACACCTCGATATCTCGGGCATCTCTAATGGCCGGTACCGTCTCTTGGACGCCCCCTATCAACGCATCCACCACGGCCTCATCATCGCGCTCATCCCACTGGGCCATATCGAAATAGGTCGATCCCACCCCCCACCGCCCATCGGGCCGAACGAAGACCCGTTTTCCCGCGCTGACCAGCGGCTCCAGCGACGCCCCAGGCACCTCCGCCACCATCACCTCCCCGGCCCTCTGGCGTAAATCAAGGCCTGGAAACCAATCGACCATTCCCATCCCCACCGCTAAGATCACCTCCCGGCAATCCAGCGCCTGCTCTCCTTTTATCTGAATAGTTAACCCCTCGCCCCGACCAACCCCTACGGCGCGTCCCTCTATCTGCTGAACCCCGCGCTCTACCAGCGACGCTGCCACCCGTTCTACGAGCTCTGGAATGATCACCACCGCCGCCGGACCGTACACCAGGGCCTCCCCCTCCCAGCGGACGCCCTCAAAGCGCTCCTCCACGACACCGGCGTCTAACTTCTCGACCCTCAACAACTCCGGATAATCCGGCTTTCCCTCCTGGAAACTTTGAAGCAGCGCTTGTTTTCGATCGCTATCGTCCAACAAGCGCACCATCGGCCGCTGGCACCACCACCCCTCGCCCAGCGCTTGCTCCCAGGCCTCCAATTGAGCCCAGCTCTCGACGAAATGTTCGCATTGCCCACCCCGACAGCTCATCTTACGTCCCGGAAAGGCATGCACCATCGTCGCCGGCGCCGACGAGCCCCGCTCCCGGCGGCCCTCATCGATCACCACCACCTCGTCGGCGGCCACGCCCTGTGCTTCCACAAGCGACCACGCCAGGGCCCACCCGGCCAGCCCTCCACCGACAATTCCATACCGCCACTGCCCCTCGCCCAACGCTGACTCCTCTACTCCGACACGTATTTATCGCGACTCAATATCTCCAGGCCCGCCTCCTCCAACACCTCGCGGCTCGGCGAGGCCACGGTCATCTCTCTCTTTCGCCCGGGACCCGGTGCTGTGGCCACCGAAAACCCGGCCTTAAATAGCGCTCGCTTCACCGACGTCGCCGCCGAATAGGTCGCCAGCCTCCCCCTTTTGTCCATCGCCTGGCGCGCCTTGCCAAAGCTCTCCACCGACCACCCCTCGGGGTTGACCCGTTTAGCAAATGGATCCTGATAAAAGGCCTGCGCCTCCACCGCCGACAGGTCGACCTCTTCGAAGGGTTGGGCATAGAGCCACAACTCGATCGCCCCGTCATCGCTGGTGATGCACACCCTGTCTGACCCCTCGTGGTCGTGAACACGCCGCACCGCCTCCCTCGCCATCTCCCCGGCCTCTCCCTCATGAAACTCCAGGTGACTGGCGGTCACAGGCCTCCAGTCCACGCTATGATAGCGCAGGGACTCTGCTCCCTCGCTCTGGCGAAAGGCCTCCACGGTCTGCCTAAAATTGACGGCTGCCCCAAACCCCAGCTCCGCCACCCGCCAGGTCCCCCGGACCTCGGTGATCCCCGTCGCCCCCAAAAACACGTGACGAGACTCGCTGATCGCCCCGTGATAAGAGCGATAATGGATATTTCGCTCCCGATCGTGGAGCGTCATCGACCCATCGTCCGTCTCGTAGACCACCACCTCTTCTAATCGATCGCTCATCTTGCGCTTACCCATAGGTCTCAAAATGCTGGCCTAAAAACGTTCCCGTATAGCTCCCCTCCACTTTCGCGACTTCTTCCGGCGTCCCCTGGGCGACCACATGCCCCCCCTCGTCGCCGCCCTCTGGCCCCATATCGATGACGTGATCGGCACAGGCGATGATGTCGATATTATGCTCGATCATCACCACCGTATTTCCCGCATCCACCAACTGATTGACCACCTTCAACAACTTGCGCACATCCTCAAAGTGAAGCCCCGTGCTCGGTTCATCCAGAATATAGAGGGTGTCCCCGGTGGCGATCTTCGCCAGCTCCCGCGACAATTTGACCCGCTGAGCTTCGCCACCAGAGAGCGTCGGTGACGGCTGACCAAGCCGCATATACTCCAAGCCCACATCCAATAGCGTCTGCAAATAGCGACGGATCTTGGGGTGCGCTTCGAAGAGCTCTGCGGCCTCGGCGATGGTCATCTGCAGCACGTCGGCGATGGACTGCCCCTTGTAGCGCACGCGCAACGTCGCCGGATTGAAGCGCTTGCCCAGGCAGCTATTGCACGGCACATAGACATCGGCCAAAAAGTTCATCTCCACCTTCTTGGCCCCCGCCCCCTTGCAGGCCTCGCAGCGTCCTCCTTTGACGTTGAACGAGAAACGGCTCTTCGTAAACCCGTACATCTTGGCCTGTGGCAGCGCCGCATAGAACTTGCGGATATGGTCAAAGACCTTGGTATAGGTCCCGGGGTTACTGCGCGGCGTGCGACCAATGGGACTTTGGTCGATATCGATGATCTTGTCGAAGCGCTCGATGCCCTCCAGAACGTCATGAGCTCCCACGGTACGGTGCTTAAAATACACCCGCCGCGCGATCGCAGGGTATAGAATCTCATTGACCAAGGTGCTCTTTCCGGCCCCCGACACGCCGCTGACGCATACGAAGGCCTCCGACGGGATATGGACGTCGATATCCTTGAGGTTGTTGGCCCTCGCCCCTCGCACCCACACCCCTTCACGGGGCTCTCGTCGCTCCTCTGGCCACGCCAACCGGCGCTCGCCCGACAGATACTTCGCCGTCACGCTGCCCTCGGCCCGCGCCACCACCTCTGGCGGCCCCTGGGCCACGATTTCGCCTCCCTCTTTTCCGGCGCCGGGCCCAAAGTCCACCAACACATCGGCCCGCTCCATGGTCTCTCGATCGTGCTCCACGACCACCACCGTATTGCCCTCGTCGCGAAGCTCCTCCAGCGTCGACAACAAGCGGTTGTGATCGCGCTGGTGAAGCCCAATACTCGGCTCGTCTAGGATATATAGCACTCCCGACAGCTCACTGCCCAACTGACTGGCCAGGCGGATACGCTGACTCTCGCCTCCTGACAGGCTGGCCGCCGCCCGATTCAATGTCAGATAACTCAGCCCCACCTCGTCCAAAAATCGAAGCCTCCGCCGAAGCTCGGCCATGATCTCTTCACCGATCAGGACCTCTCGTCCCTCCAGCTCCACCTCGTCGACAAATTGGCGGGCATCCACGATATCCATGGCGTTGATGGCGCCCATCGAACAATCGCGAAATCGCACCGCCCGACTCTCCGGTCTCAGTCGCCGCCCCTGACACTCCGGGCATTGGCGTCGACCCATAAACTCCTCGAAGAAATCCTTGGCCCCCTTCGTCGAGGCCTTTCGATAGGCCTCCTCCACGAAGGCCACCAATCCATCAAATCCACCGATACCTCGCCCCTCCATCACCCCTCGTCGCTGGCGTCGGCTCAACTCCTCGAAGGCCACATCCAGATCCACCTTCCCCTCTTCCTCCAAGGCCAGAAGGGTCTCCCACATCGGAGCCACCTCCTCGCTCCATTGAAAGGTCCCCCGTCGACTCCCGGGCTCCACATCAATCGCCACCACCGCGCCCTCGCGCACGCTCAGCGAGGCGTCGACCACCATCAGGCTGGGCTCGACCTGACGCGTCGTCCCGATTCCCTCGCAGCAAGGGCACATGCCCAGAGGGCTATTAAATGAAAAGCTCTGATGGGTCAGCGGTGGAAATGAGATGCCACAGCTCTGACAGGAGCGCTCGATATTGAATAATTTTTCCTCCCACCCCAACGCCTGGCCGGGGGGGGCCACCGCCAGGCACTCCCCATCGCCCTCATCCAACGCCTGCTCCACGCTGGTGCGGATGCGACTGATCGCCCCCGGTCGAGACACCAACCGATCCACCACCACCTCGATGTCATGGCGCTGATGGAGGTCCAGCATCTCCACCTCATCGAGCACACGGATCTCACCGTCGATCCGGGCCCGCACGAATCCGTTCTTTCTCAACTCCTCAAAGAGCTCCCGATACTCTCCCTTTCGATTTCTGACCAGCGGCGCCAGGAGCATAAATTTGCTCCCCTCCGGCAGCGATGCCAATTCCTCGACGATGGCCTCCGCGCTCGTTGATTCCACGGCCTCGCCACACTCGTGGCAATGCTGGGTGCCCAGACGGGCCCACAGCACCCTTAAGTGGTCGTGAATCTCCGTGATCGTCCCTACCGTGCTGCGCGGATTGCTCCCCGTCGTCTTCTGCTCAATGGAGATCGTGGGGCTCAAGCCCGTGATCTGATCGAAATCCGGCTTTTCCACCTGGCCCAAAAATTGACGGGCATAGGTCGACAGGCTCTCCAGATAGCGCCGACGCCCCTCGGCATATAGCGTATCGAACGCCATCGACGACTTTCCCGACCCACTGACGCCGCTAAATACCAGTAGTTTCTGCTTGGGAAGCCGAAGATCCACACCGCGCAGGTTGTGCTGGCGGGCCCCCAGGACGCGTATCTCCGGCGCCCTCTTGGCCGCCAGGGGCAATTTCGTGGGCTCGCCTAACTTCTCTCTCGCCGATGGATCCATGCCACACTCACTTCGTTCGTTCCAAGATCAGTCATCATCGCCCTCTGCTCCCTCTTCCCCGGCGCCAGGCCCCTCGGCGGCACTCCTCGATCCCTCCACCTCGGTGCTCCCCCGTCGCGTCGTGATCGCGAATCCGTACCAATCTTGATACTCCCCTTCTCGAAACTCCGTCCAATTGAAGACGGCCCCCAGATCGTGCTCCGTGACGTACTCCTGATTGACCTGGAAGCGAAACTTCAAATCCGGTTGCACGCCCTGCTGACTCATCCGCAGATCGCCCCACATCTCCGTCTGAATATCCCTTCCCCGCGTCTGCCATTCATCGACGCGAAACACCGTCTGTGACCCTTCGCCTTCCGCGCTGATGCTTGCTCGAATCGTTCCAAAGCTCGTCGTTGGAAGCTCTAGATCCACGGGAAACTCGTCCACCGACACCACCGTCGAGCCCAGCGTCAACTGCTCGCCGTCGAGCTCGATCGTGCCTCCCTGGACCATCCCTGTGTTTAGGTCCACCAATAGATCAATATCCCCGTCAATGACCCCGAATATCGGCCATCCCACCAGCGACGCCAACAGGGTTGAATCTCGCAAGTCCAACCCATTGAAATCGGCTCTCACCCGCTGGGTCCCGTCCTCTCCAGGACTCAGCGACCCATCGATGGTTCCCCCGCCCACGTCCACCTGATAGCGCACCGTTGGCCCTCGGTTCAGAATCGTTCGCAGCAGCGAAAAGCGCGCCGCCATGCGCTCTACCCTCACGGTTCGCGGGATGCCCTCGTCTTCGGCGCTCGAGCGCTCCCTCAATTGCACCTGGTCGGCTCGTACTCCCGTTAGCCGCCACAGCCCCAGCTCGCCAATGCTCACCGTATACTCGTGATCCACACTGGCCTCGATCTGATTCTCCACGATCTGAGCCAGCCGATGTTCCGGAAAGGTGGCGATCAAAAACACCTGAAAACACACCAACCCAAATATCAGGAACACGGCCACGCGGAAGAATTTCTTCTCCCACCATTCTTCGATGAGATCTAGCATTTAGCTATCCCTGTCTTCGGTGTACTCAAAGGTCGACACGATGAGCAGCGCTCGCACGTGACCCTCGTCTCGTACCGAGCGTATATCCACTCGCTTGATCACCACCGGCTCCGAGCTCTCCTCCAGCCGATGCAATAGCTCGATAAAGCGCCCCATCTCGGCGTTGCGAATATCGGCCCTCAACTGGCGCTCCGTGATGATCCGTCCCCCCTCATCATCGCCCGATGACCCCAGGGGCTGAGAGTCCGTATCATAACTGGACACCGACACATCCACCGCCGAGGCATGAGAGGCCACATAACTCGTCAGTTGAACCGGGTTGTCCTCCAGGATCTCATCGGTGAATAAATCGGCGCGACTAAATCCCTCGCTATCATCATCTCCGGCGGCCAAAAACCCGGGCCCCTCCGCCGCCAGCGTGTCCAATGCGGAGCCGTAGAGCGTGGTCTGCTCCTCCAACTCCATGACCGACTGATTGACCATGCTGACCACCACAGCCACGCTCAACACCACGGCGATGGCCCCCATGACCTTGAGGAGCAACTGCTCCCGAGGCGTCAATTCCTGATACTTGGCCGACAACTGGGCCATGCGATTTGATTGCTGTGTCATCGTCGCCTTCGCTTTGCTTAGCAGTTACTCGAGATCTGCAGCTCAAACTGAACCCGATCGTCGCTCTGGACGTTGACCTGGTCTTTGCTCACATCTCCTAAACACTCCAACCTCTCTATCTGGTCGGCGATGCGATCCACCGACTGTGGGCTATCCGTCTCCGCCACCATCTGGATAAGGCTTCGATCCGTATCCACCTCGATGCGGTCGAACTCCAGGGCCATATCATCTTCCACCTGCTCCAGGACCCTCACCATGAGCTCGTAGGCGCTCATCGACGGGATAAACTGCCTGTCGTCGACCGCCTCGCCCTCCAATCGCGCCTGCACCTCCGTCGGATCGTCGACGGCCTCGCCGAACACCTGTTGGGTTTGCTCCGCCAGCGCCTGTTGCATGGCCTGCAACTGAGCTCGCTGCTCCATATATTGCAGCGCCAATACCGCCGTCAGCATGATCACCAACACCAAGGCCACCGCCCCGTAGCGCTTGATCTGTTGCCTCAAGAAGCTCGTCTTGCCCCGATATACAAACTCCTCGCGGCGGAGGTCGATGAGGTACTCCTCGCCGTCATCGACCGGACGCTGCAGAGCACACCCCAGTGCCAGCCCGGCCTCTGGGGCCACCTCTCCAGGGCTCTCCATGGCTCGCCAGTCCAGGCGATCCATCCGGGCGTCCAGGCGCTTGACCGGTACCTGAAACTCCTCCTGAAGGTGATCCTCAATCCCACCGATTCGCGCGCTTCCGCCGCATAGATAGATCTCGTCAACCGCCACCCCTTGTCGGGCATAGGCCGATTGGAAGGTCCGTCGAAGATCGCGAATCAAGGGGCGCAGCGACTCCTCGATGGTCCCCGCCAATTTCCTGACCTGGCGATCCCCTCCAGCGGCCATCGCCCCCACCACGGCCTCTCGATGCTTGAGGACCTCTGCCTCATCGAGCCCAATCTGGAAATTCTCACTGAGCACCTCCGTGATCTGCGCCCCACCGCGCCGGCTGTGGTGCGCCACCACCGGTTTTCCCTGTTCCACGATGAGCAGACGCGTAAAGCGATGCCCCATATCGATGACGCCGTATGCCCCCACCTCCTCGCCCGCCGCCTCCTCTCCGACGTAGCGAAGCATCAGCTCCGGCACCCCCACCACCGCCGGATCGATCTGAACCCGCTGACAATTGCCCAAAAACTGGCTCATCAATCCCCGCTTGACCACCCCTACGATGGCCTCGAACCCCTCCTCGTCGCGCCCCGGCACCACGATGAAGTCGTGGATCACTTCACTGAGCGATACCGGAAGCTCATCGCTGAGCATCGGTGGCAAGATCTCGGCGACTTCTTTGGGTTTGCCAAAGGGCACATCCAGATGAACCATCACCGCCTGACCATCGGGAAAGCAGGTGATGACTTCGTGGGCCTCCTCGAAGACGCCCCGAGCTTTGAGTTCACTCAACGCCTCGATCCATCCCGCCGGATCAAAGCCGCGATCATCGTCTAACCCCGCCCCGACCTCTTCTTCCCCCTCTTCCCCTCCGCTGCCTTCCCAATCGCCTCCGGCCTCCTCCTCCCCTTCGTCGACCGTTCCATCCTCTCCATGGCGCTGACCATTGACCTCCACCTGGTAGTACTCCACCACCTCCAGGCGACGCTGAGCCTCCAGCACCACCGCCTTGATGGCATAACTACCGATGTCCAGTCCTACGATTCGTTTGGCCATATCTCTGATCTCTCCTTAAATCCTCATGCTGGCGTGGTCTACCCACCACGGGGCCGCTATTCAACCCGCCAGTACAACACGCGACCATCTGGCATATCTTCTCGTTCCTGGCGCAGGAGGTCTCGAATCTCCTCTCGGGCATCCACCGGCTCTTCATCCTCTCCCAGATCCATATCATCGCCCTCCATCTGCTGAGAGGCCTCCTCGATCAACTGCTCCTCATGGGGCAGGCGCCGCATCGACTTATTATAATCCACCACCGCTTCGATGGTCGTATTGGAATTGCCGTAGGCTCCCGTAGAGGTGATCCGGAATACCCTGGGGGTCCGCGTGGTCACCGAGCGCATCAGGCCCGAGCGGTTAAATGCCACCGACCACGACGGCATCTGCATCGTCGTCGGATCGGCCCACCGGTTGGAATCATCTTGCAACAGCTCCTGATAGGACGGCGAATGCGGCAAAAACCGGGCCATCAACATCGGCGCATCCTGGTGTTCCGTCAGGTCTTCGATGAACGCCGGCAACTGGCTGACGCTCAAAAACGCCGTGGGCTGGCCCATCTTGGCCGACGGCAACAGGGTGCTCTCCGCCGTGCCCACATACGCCAACATCACCGACAGGGGATCGTCAAAGAAATGGCGAATGCCCTCCAGGGCCATCGCCAATAGCATCACTTGCTCCGAGATCTCCCGGCTGTCGGAGCAGGGATTTTCTCCCTCCTCTACCACCTGGCCATCGATCTCAATATTTCGGCATAGCACCGAATAAAAGACCGGTGCCGTGGCCACGTTCAGGTTTGGACGCCCCACGTCGTACACCGTCAGCGCATCGCCGAAGGCCCGCATAAAGTCCTCGCCCACCCCGTGGATCCGGTACATCTCCTCCAGATGCGTCAGCCGAGAGTTCCTGGGTTCCACATCGTGGCTATCGTCTCTGGCATAGGGCCGCCCCTCATCGCCGCCACCGCCGCGAATCTCACACTCATTGCCCAGCAGTGTTCGCTCCTGATTATAATCGATAAAATCGATGATATTGGCCATCACCGCCGCCCGATCCATCATCTCCCCAAACTGGTCTTGGCGCTCAAATAGCCCGTCGTAGCGCTCATCGAGGAGCATGGAGCATAATTCCACCAGATGCGTGCTATCCACCTCGTCACGGGCGAATTCGTTGACGTTGATCCGCCCTTCTTCGGGCTCCACGTCCACCTCGAATTGACCCGTAAACTCGCCAAAGCCACCCACGCCCATCCCCTCCAGATCGACGCTCGCCAATGGGATCTCCACCGCCCCCGAGTTAAACGGCCCCATCAGTAGATCCACGTATTGATAGAGCTGGAAATTACTGCGTCGCATCGATCGGCCGATCATCTGCCCCATCTCATCGTCCGTATCCCGCGACTCCTCCTGAAGGGCGTATTGAAAGCTGAGCATCAACCGCCCCAGGTTGACCCCACTTTTTGCCAGATAATAGCTCTTGAGGTTATCGCTTTCATTGGTGGCCATCGCCGTATTGACCCGCGAGGAGTAGGCAAACTCCACCACCGCCGTCGATAGGATGACGATCGTCACCAACGCCAAGATAAGCGCCACTCCGCGAGGCCGGTCGTCGAGCGGCGTCTCCACATCTCGATCCAGGACCGTCAGCGCCCCCAGCGTCCATTTTCCCAGCGCTCTTAACATGGTCAGTACTCCAACAGCTCGGTGATCCCCAGCGTCGTCTGGGTCACGAAGGTCTCGCTGCTTCCCCGCGGCCCCTGGGGCGGCAAGGTCAACTCGATCCGAATTCGCGTCGGCAGCCGACCCGCAAATTGGCTGCGCGTCGTATCCCAATCCGAGACCCAGCGCCCGTCGGCGATCTCTTCCTCCGTCCCCAGCTCCGGCTCTCCCGTATCCCAATAGGAAAACTCTATGGACTCCACCTCGGGGATCATCGTCGCCACCGTTCCCCCGCGCCTCAAATCCCCGTCAAAATTGGTGTTGACCCGCCGCCGCAGTCGCGTGACCACTTCCCCCTGCTCATCTCGATGATTGTCCAGAAAATAGCCGATCTGAGCGTGATGACTGGCCATCTCATTTTCCATCGTCCGCACATGACCAAAGGCCGTAAAGTGGACGTAGTCATCGCGGCCGATCATCCCGTATTGATAGGGCTCCTCAAAGCGCCGGCCGATCCCCTCATCTTCGTCGAATAGCATTTCCTCACCGGGGATCACCTCGCCGCCGTGGTCCGGCCCCGCCACATAGGCCATGCTCATCTCATTGGCCATGCGGTTCATCGCCAGGCGCACCATCCGGTAGCGGTCCTGGCGCTCGCTGACCAGGGTCTCTGTCTGGAACATCTGATTGATCGCCGTCCAGGCGATCACCGTGATGGTCGCCAAAATGGTCACCGCCAGCAACACCTCCACCAGCGTAAAGCCCCGCCGTCTCTTTAAGCTCCATCGCCGCCACCGGTTCATCGCACCACCTCCGGCTGCGAGCCCACGCGACCTTCATCCATGCCGTCCAGCTCGTCCTCCAACCCCTCCATATCGAAGTCGTCGGGCACGCCAAACATCTCGAACTCCGTCGCCGTCTCGTCGACCACATAATGGGTGAGCTCCAGCGGCATTTCCCGTCCGTTGAAGTCATAATACACCGTCAAGATGATGCGCCGCACCCGCTCGCCGACCTGGTTGACGAACTCCGGAAGCTGGCCCATCAGCATCGGCAACATGGCGCTAAACGCCGGATTGCCTCCCAGGGCCCCGCCGTCGGACTCCATCCCACCGAAGAGCTGCTGGTTGACCTGGGCCATGAATTGCTCCTTGGCATCCGGCGGGATCTCCACCGGCTCCACCCGGGCATCCCAGCGCATATCCGGATACCCCTCGTCGCGAAAGGTCCCCGAATAGGTCCGGTTGGCGTCAGAAAACCCCTCCTCCATGAGCAAATACTCCAGATCCACCATCTTGCTGCGGGCCAATAGACTGGCCTGGGTCAACCGCGTCGAATACACCGACTGCTGACCGCTATGGGAGACCGTCCCCATCAATACGGTGAACGCCGTCGCCAGAATGGCCAGCGCCAACATCACCTCGATGAGCGAAAAGCCCCTTCGCCATCTCACCTCAACCATCGTATTCCTCCTGGCCGAAGTCCTCCGGCACCTCCCTCTCCCCACTAAAGATGCGCACCCGCCCTGTCAGCGGCTCCGTCTCCAGCGTATACACCGCGTCCGACGACCGATCGCGAAGCACGATCTGGGCCTGCTGCTGCAACCCGTTGGCAAAGAAATGAATGGCCACCCGCCCGCTCGTCGCCGGCCGCGACCGCCCCTCCACATGCACCTGCTCAAACTCAATATTGTGGCGCAGTTCCCGGGCCTCCACCACCGCGTCTTCCGCTCGCTGAAAACCCGTTCGTCGACTCATCCCAAAGGGATCGTCTTCCTCTTCGCGAAACATGCCGCTTCGCTCCTGCTCCCTCTCCTCCTCCTGACGTCGAAGCTCGTCGGGGAGCATCCCTTCATCAAACGCGTCTTGCGCCTCCGAACTTCGCGCATCCACCACCACCGCGGCGTCGGTCACCTCCGTATAATATTCCTGGCTATCCAGATCGATGACCAGTCGATATTGGCGGTTATTCAGCGCCGCCTGGTTGTAGGTATATTTCACCACCGAGGCCAGGCGCATCGACTCATCCTTGAGCTGGCCGTGGGTCAACAACCCCACCATGTAGATGCCCCCACCGGCCATCATGGCCACGATGGACAACACCACCATCAGCTCCACCAGGGTCAGCCCCCGGGGCCGCCACAAGGCCGCCCCCCCTGGTCTGTGCATCCGTTGTTTCAAGCGCCGCTCCTCGGTGATATCAGTGATCAATCGACCCGCACGTCATCGTCCGTGCCCTCGACCCCGTCGGCCCCGGGACTATAGATCTCGAACTCCCGGTTGCTGTGGCGCTCGTACACATAGTCATTGCCCCAGGGATCCTGCGGGATGCTCTCCGTCAGCGGCGATCGACCCTCCGTCAAATCCTCCAGCGAATTGGGCAATTCATTGGGCGTCGACGACATATAGTAGGTCTCCACCATCTGGGTGAGCTGGTTGATCTCCATCTGCGCCGTCCGCTCATTGGCCGTATCCAGCGTGCCAAAGACGAAATATCCCACCGCCCCCGACACCATGGCCATGATGGTGATCACGATCATGATCTCCACCAGGGTCATACCCACCGGCTTCTTCATCCAACGTCCCGTTTCATTGATTCGTGTCGCAAATACCTGCATGATCTCTTCTCCGTGTCGTTTGGTGTCTTCGAGTCACCCTGGACTCGTTGCCTCTTGGTTAACCGAAATTGCTGCCTTTACCTTCCATCTCTTTGCTCTTCTTCTGCTGCCTCCATCGCTTTGACGCCTCACATAATGGTCTGATTCATCTGTAAAATCGGCCACATCACGGCCAGCACGATGATCCCCACCGCCACCCCCAGCACGACGATCATGATCGGCCCCAGTAGCTGGGTCATCGTCTGCACCCTCAGGTCCGTCTGCTGGTGATAGGTCGCCGAGATATTCTCCAGCATCTCCTCCAACTGACCGGAGCGCTCTCCCGTGGCGATCATATGGGTGACCAGCGGCGGGAACTCGCCGGAGGCCCTCAGGGGGCGCGCAATATCTTCGCCCTCCCGAATATCGACCCGCGCGCTCTCTACCACCTCTTCCAGTCGGTTATTGCCCAGCACATTCTTGACGATATCCAAGGCCTTGAGCAGCGGCACGCCACTGGCCAGCAACGTGCTCAACGTCCCCGCAAACCGAGAAATGGCGATCATCCTTACCAGGGACCCAAATAGGGGCACCTTCAGGATAAACCGATCCCATGTGTCTTTTCCCTCTGGCGTCTGCTTCCAGTAGAAAAACCCCACCGTCGCCCCGATAATGCTGGGAAATAGGATGAACCAACCTCCCGCCAAAAACTCACTAAACCCGATCAACAACTGGGTGATCCAGGGCAGGGCCTCTCCCTGATCTTCAAAAATCGCCGTGACCTGGGGAATCACAAATACAAAGATAAATAGCATCACCAACAACCCGATGCCGATCATCAACACCGGATAAAACATGGCGGCGACGATCTTTCCACGGGTATCGATTTTGGCGTCCAAGAACTCCGTCAGCCGCTCCAACACCACGTCCAAGTTGCCCGAGTTCTCCCCGGCCTTGACCATATTGACGTATAGATCGTCGAAATACTTATCGTGATCCCGCAGGGCCTTCGCCAGGCTCGAGCCCTCATTGACCTTTCTCCGAATATCGGACAGCGTCCGCTTTAGTTCGTCCTTTTCGGCCTGGTCGGTCAACGCCTTGAGCGAATCCACAAGGGGAATCCCCGCCCGAAGCAGCGTCGCCAACTGCCGCGTCAACAGCGCGATATCCGACAGGCTCACGTACTCAAAGAGCTGTCCGACATCCACATCTCCCGAGCTTCGCGACTCCCCTTCGTCGCCCTCGAAGATGTCGGTGACGAAGATGCCCTTGGCCTGCAACTGACGCCGCAGCGCATTGCGGTTCTCCGCCGTGGCGATCCCCTTGGTGCGCTTGCCGTTCTTGTCGCGGCCTTTGTATTCATAGACTGGCATGGTTGCCCTTGCGTTGGCGGCTCACTTCTTAGGCCATATCCTCTTGGGTCACCCGCAGCACCTCTTCGATGCTCGTGTGCCCGTCCAATACTTTAAGCGCTCCGTCCTCGCGTAGATTCCGCATCCCCTGGCGGGCTGCAGCCTTTTTAATATCTGAGGTATCGGCCCGATTCATGACCAATTTCCGGATTGAATCGCCCACGCCGAGGATTTCATAGATGCCCATTCGCCCCTTATAGCCCAGGCCCAAGCAGGTCTCGCAATCGGGATCATCTCCCGGCCGATAGATCGTGCCGCCGGCGTGCTCATCAATATCTTCATAGGTCAGCCCCACCTCGCCCAGCTCTTCCGGCGTCGGATCATAGGCCTCTCGGCAATCCGGGCACAGCCGCCGAACCAGCCGCTGCGCCATCGTGCAGATCACCGTGGAACTCACCAGGAAGGGCTCCACCCCCATATCGGTCAACCGCGTAAACGCACCGGCCGCATCGTTGGTGTGAAGCGTCGAAAACACCAGGTGACCCGTCAACGAGGCCTGAATGGCCATCTCCGCCGTCTCCACGTCGCGAATCTCACCGACCATGATGACGTCCGGATCGTGGCGCAGATAACTCCTCAGGCCCCTGGCAAAATCCAGATCGATCTTGGGATTGACCTGCATCTGGCTGATCCCCTCGAGCTGGTACTCCACGGGGTCCTCAATCGTCAGAATATTCTTGTCCGGGCTGTTGATCTCGCTGAGCGACGAATACAGCGTCGTCGTCTTTCCACTTCCCGTGGGCCCGGTGACCAAAATGATCCCGTGGGGATTGAAGATCAGATCCAACATGATCTCCAGGTGGTCATTGGCCATCCCGATATCGCGAAGGTTCAGCAACACCGCTGACTTATCGAGCAATCGCATCGTGATGCGCTCGCCGTGAACCGCCGGCGCCGTCGCCACACGAATATCGATATCTTTGCCCGCCATCTTAATGCGAATACGCCCGTCCTGGGGAAGCCGCTTCTCGGCGATATTGAGCCCCGCCATAATTTTGACGCGCGTAATGATACTGGACTGAAAGCGCTTCGGCGGTTGGGCCACCTCCTTGAGCACACCATCGATGCGAAACCGAACCTTGATATCCTTGTCGCCCGGCTCGATATGAATATCGCTGGCTCGGTCGCGAACGGCCTGCACAAATAGACTATTGACGAATTTGATCACCGGCGCTTCTTCGTCGGCCCCGGCATCCAGCAGGTCATTGATGCTCAGCGCCGCATCTTCGGCGTGCGGATTCTCCTCTTCCTCCAGATCGTCTAGGCCCCCGCCCAGCTGTCGGCTCTTTCGATCGAAGGCCTCGTTGATCAACTCCTGGAGGGCCGTCCTCGGCATCAACACCGGCATCAGCTCCTCGTCCAGGAGCATTCGAACCTCGTCCAACACTTCGATCTGCAGGGGGTCGTCGGTGGCCACCAGCACGTACTCGCCACGTCGCTCGTAGGGAAGCACCCCGTGTTCCCGGGCCCACCCCAGGCTCAACACCTCCAGGAGGCTGAGATCCACCTCTTCCACGTCGATGCTCATTTCACAGGGGTAATCCAGCTGCCGCGCCAGCGCCCGGGCCACGTCCTCCTCCGCCGCGTACTCCAGCTCCACCAGCATCTCACCGATGCGCAGCCCCTTTTCTTTCTGCATCGTCAGGGCGTGATCGAGCTGTGGCGGCTCCACCTTGCCCATATCCACCAATATTTCGCCCAACGGTTGACGGTTATACATGCTCACTGCCCCCCTTCGTCGCCGTCTTCTCCGTCGTTGGCTTCATCCTCTTCTTCGACCGCCGACTCCTCCTCATCCAACTCCTCGGCCATGTCGTCCAGGGTCTGGTCGTCGGCCTCAATGACCTCTCCGTTGGTCGGCTCCAGGTCCTCTTCCTGGACCTCCTCTGGAAGCTCCGGGGCCTCTTGCGGCGACTCCTCTCGTTGGCGATCGCTAATGCCCAGGATTTCGTAGCGCGGGCCGTGCTCCTCGAACTCCTCCAGCGCCTCTTCGCGGGCCTGGCGCTCCGTTTGCGCCTCATGCACCTCTCGGCGGATTCGCTCCATGAGCCCCGACTTCTTATTGAAGTTGACCGTCGCCGTATACTCCAGCTCTTCCTGAGCGAAGAGACGCGCCAGCTCCCGGCGCTCCTCCATCTTTCGCTCATAGATCTTCTCCATATCCTGCTCGCTCTCGATGATATAGGGCGTGAGCATGAGCACCAGGTTTTGCTTGGTCGTCAACGTCGACGTGCTGCGAAACAGGTTCCCCACCACCGGAATATCGCCCAGGAAGGGCACTTTCTGGGTCGTCTCATTTTCCACGTCTCGAATCAGACCGCCGATCACAATCGTCGACTGATCCCGCACCAGCACCGTCGTCTGGGCGTTTCGCTGGGTTCGCGTCGGCCCCAGTTCATCGAGGGACCCACCGCCGGCTCCCTTGAGGTCGCTGACCTCCTGATCGACCTCCAGGCGCACATAGTCGCTCTCATTGATCTGGGGTAGGATCCGAAGCTCGATGCCGATATCCTCGTAATCAATGGGCGTGAAGGCTCCCGCCCCGCCCAGCAATCCGCCGATCCCGCCCAATCCCAATCCGCTCAGCGCCCCGCCCGCCAGGTTTTGCTGCTGTCCCTGCTGCGTCGGGTTGGTGCCCGTTCCTCCACCCAGAGCGCCCAGGCCCAGCAGACTTCCAAATCCCCCGGAGTCCACGGCCCGCGGAATCGGGATCCGCTCACCGACCACGATCTCCGCCTCTTCATTATCCAGCGTCAAGATCGACGGCGTCGACAGCACATTGACCGAGTTGTCGGTCTGCGCCGCCTGCAGAATCAGCGCCACCGCCGGCAGGCTGATATCGTAGCCCGGCAATTGCACCGACGGGCCCAAAAGCCCCATCCCCAGCCCGGCTCCGCCGAGGTCCTCGATCCCCTGGAAATTGGCCGTGCCCAGTCCCACGCCTCGCGTGCTGTCGATCAGATCGGAGTCCAGCGCTCGATCGGGGATCAAGAAGTCCAAGTCTTGGCTCAATCCCGTCGCCGCCCCGATATTGAAGTTGCGGTTGATATCCAGGCTGATCTCCATGATCACCGCCTCCACATAGACCTGCCGCTGAGGCCTATCCAGCTCGTTGATCACATCCTCCAGCGCCACAAAATCGCGGGGCGAGGCGATCACCACCAGCGAATTGGTCGGATCGTGGGACGTGATCTGTATATCCCCCTGCAATAGCGACGCCGCCCCCCTTGCGTCATCTTCCTGCTGCTGAGCCCCCGACGCCAGGTCGGAGAGCGTCGACGACAGCTCCTCGGCGTTGGCATACTCCAAAAATTTGACGTGCACCTCGCCGCCCACCGCCGTCGGCACATCCAGGATCTCGATCATCTCCCGGATGCGCTCAAAGGAGCGATCGCTGGCCATGATGATCAACTGGTTGGTGCGCTCGTCGGCGATCATCTTGGTGATCTCCACATCGCCCATGCGGTCGTCATCGCTATCGGCCCCCTCTTGCTGGCGCTCTCGGGCCAGGCGGCGCCGCTCCCGAGGCGACAGATCTTGGGTGGGCTGCGAGTCATCGCCCTCCCCAAAGATCTCCTCCAATTGCTGCTGGATCTCCGTGGCGTCGGCGTTCTGCACCCGATACACGTATAGGTTCGACGCCGCCTCGCCCTCATCGAGGCGCCGAATCAACGCCCGCAGCCGATTTAAATTGGCCGCATTTTCCGTGATGATCAGATTGGAGTGATAGCGCACGATCGTGGCATGCTGAGAGGTGAAATTGCTGATGACCTCTTCGATCTCCTCCACGTCCGAATGCTCCACCGGGATGATCGCCGTGACCATCCTCGCTTCCACCGGGATATCGTCACCCACCTCAAAGGGGGCCATGGGCTCCGAGATGGCGTCTTCCGAATCCAGAATCTTCAAAAATGGCCCATGAGGCACCACGGTCAGCCCGTTCATCTCCATGGCCGACAAAAACGCCAGATAGGCCTCGTCGATCGTGACCTCTTCTGGCGAGATGATCGTGATATTCTTGTCGGCCGCCAGGCTGTCGGCGACGATGAAATTCATATTCATCACCCCCGCAAAAAACTTGACGACCTCTTGGAGATCGGCATCTCTAAAATCGATGGTCACCCGGGTATCCCCCGGCGCCGATCGGGGCCGAAACCCGGGATCGAAATTCGAGGGCAGATCGTAGCGCTCATGGGGATCGAGGTTATCCGGACGGATCACCTGCCCCTCCTCTTCGGCCTGGCGCAGGGCTTCCTCATCCAACTCCTCGCCCTGCACCCGCTCCACAGCCTCCATCGCCTCATCCTGGGCACTGACCTCCACGGGGAGCCATACCAGCGCCACCAGCGCCAATAACCACCACCGATGAATCGTTTTCTTCGTCGTTGTCTGTTGACTTACCACGGAATCACACCTCGCTGCTTGGCACATCGTATCTCTTTTTGATTGCATCGAATGTCGCTTCATTTGACGGTTGTTCTTGGGTCTCATCGTCGCTCTAGCGGACCCGGTATTCCATTTCTTGGCGCTCTCCGCGACGCTCCACCTCCAGCGTCGCCGACCCTTCATTTCGCATGGACTCCAAAATTTCCAGTGCCTGCTCCTGACTGGTCAGGGGCTGGCCGTCGATGGAGTGCAGAACGTCGCCGCTGCGAATCCCCAGATCGGAGTAGAGGCTTCCCGATCGCACGCCGACGAGCCTCAGCCCCTCCGCCTCGCCGTCGCGATAATTGGGCATGATCCGCGCCTGCTCGCTGAGGTTTTCCACATTTTCCATCTCTCGATCCAGGCGCCCTCGCTCCACCGTAAACTGATTATCTCCCCGCTGGACCACCCCGGAGCGCTCTTCTTCCTCGCCATTGCTATTGCTATTTTCCTCTTCGCGCTGCGCCCGTTGCTCTTCGCGCCGCTCTCTGGCCAGTTGGCGACGCTCCTGAATCGTTCGCTCCCGACTATCCCCGTTGGCATCGCGCTCGTCCGATGAGCGGCGTTGCTGACGCGGATCCTCGGCCGTCGGATCCCCATAGGGCGAATCCTCCAGGCGGATAAACTCCAACTGGCCACCGTGATCGATGAAGACGCGGTCCCGGCGAATTTCCAGGATCTCCACCGTGTCGTCGGCCGGAAGCGAGTCTCCAACCCCCACCACGTGGGTCTCGCGCTCTTCCTCATGGAGGATCATCGCCATGGACCACCGCGGATTCTGAGCTGCCATGACCCCCGTCAGCTTAAAGCCCAATTCGGTAAGCCGCGGAATATCGGCCATCGCCTCGTCTTCTTCCACATCTTCGGAGATGCATTCTCCCGTCTCCTCATCGCAGAAACTATCGTCCGGGCACCCACCGCAGGCGTCGACCTCTTCGGCCTCCTCCTCCGGGCACCCAAAGAGGCAGCGAGCCGTCAGCGCGTCCACCCAGTGCTCGCGCTCCTCCTCAAAGGCGTGATCCATCTCCTCTGCCCCTTCGCGGGGTTCAAAACTCGGCAACTCAGGCACCGTCAGCGGCGCCAAATTCAAGGCAATGACGCCGTTGACCATCAGGGCCAGAAGTAGCATCGCCACCGCGATGATCCCGAACTGGAGGGCCCAGCCAAACCGTTGAAAAAATTGTTCCATAGCACTCTATCCGTTGCCTTGTTGCCACTGACGTCGCGGTTCCTCGAGTACCCGTAGCGGGCTTGGCGTTGAGGGTCCGCTCGCACACATGCGTTCTTTGCAATTTCTACACCATCACGCAACCAATGTCCGTAAAACCATCCACCGCCACCACCGAAAGCCCATTTACCCCCGCCATCACTAAAGATCCGGCGCCAACAAGCCATCTGCCCCAGGCCACCGAATGGCGCTCAGAGCCCCACCATTTCGATCGTTTTGACATTTTGTCAATCCGGCCCATCATCTCCCAAATTCGCTGACATTTTGTCATCGCCCCATGGCGGCCCATCATAACTTGCGATAGATGGTGCGCGTGGCGATGCCCAATAACTTGGCGGCCAACTTTTTATCGCCCTGAGTCATCTTCAGGGTCTCGTGCAGCACCCGCTGCTCGATCTCTTCCAGGGACGTCCCCAGCGGAATGGTGAGCAGGCGCTCTTCGCCCTTGCCCTCGCGAACCCCATCGGGCAAATCGTCCACATCGATCTCGCCGTCCGTATCAAGAATCACCGCCCGCTCCATGGCGTTCTCCAACTCCCGAACGTTGCCCGGCCAATCGTAATCCTTGAGGCACTCCACGGCCGACGGCGTCAGCCCCCGAATCTCACGCCCATTCTTGGCCCGGTAGCGCCTGACAAAGGTCTCGGCCAACAGGGGAATATCCTCGCGCCGGTGCCGAAGTGGGGGGAGCTTTATATCGATGACGTTGAGCCGATAGTAGAGGTCCTCGCGAAACTCGCCCTCCTCCATCGCCGCCTCCAGGTCGGCATGAGTCGCCGCCAGGATCCGCACGTCCACCTCCGTGGGCGCGTTGGCCCCCAGGCGCTCGAATGCCCCCTCCTGGAGCACCCTCAACAACTTGACCTGAACCTGCGGCGACAGCTCTCCGATCTCATCCAATAACAGGGTGCCCCCATCGGCGGCCTCGAATCGCCCGATCTTTCGCTGATTGGCCCCGGTAAACGCCCCCTTTTCGTAGCCAAAGAGTTCGCTCTCCAAAATGGACTCCGGCAGCGCCGCGCAATTGACGGCCACAAAGGGCTTGTCCGAGCGGTGACTGAGGCGATGGATCATCTCGGCGACCAGCTCTTTTCCCGTCCCACTCTCGCCCCGAATCATCACCGTGGCGTCGCTCGGTGCCACCTGCCGCACCCGGTCCATGGCCTCTTTCATCACCGCCGACTGCCCGACGATGCTCTTCTCCTCTTCCAGGTTGGCCAACCGGGCTCTTAGCTGGCGGTTTTCCACCACCAGCGCCTGATGCTCCAGGGCCTGCCGGGCCGCCTTTAGGATGGTCGCCCGCTTGATCGGCTTGGGCACAAAATCATAGGCCCCTTCCTTCATCCCCTTGACCGCTCGCTCCACCGTGCCAAAGGCCGTCATCAAGATCACCTCGCACTCTGGCTGCAGCGTCGGCGCCAGCTTGAGCAGATCCATCCCGTCGATATCGGGCATCTTCAGATCGGTGATCACCAGATTGAAGCCATCTTCCCGCAATCGGTCCAGCGCTTCCTGGCCGCCCGTCGCCGTCGACACCTGGTAGCCCTCTTTGGTGAATAGGCGCTCCAGGGTCTCCAGGTGGGCCACCTCGTCGTCCACCAGCAAGATATGTGCGTCCTCATTATTCATCGCTCGTTCCCTCGATACCGACAGTCGTCCTCTCTAACCGGACGCCTGCCAGCTATCATTCCACCGCCTTGGCGTCGACCGCCCCCTTCCCCTACACTCTGGGCAGCGACTAATTGCGCCTTTGCGCCACATTCGATACCACTGATCGGGACCCTCTTCGTCGTTCTGATATTTCTCCTTAGATGGTGACCCCCATGGCCAAGGTCATATACCGCGACACCCGCGGCGTACGCCGGAGTCACATCCTTGACGAGGTCACGTCCATCGGGCGTCATCCAAAGCAGGACATCCAGCTCCTCGACCGCGTCGTCTCCAAGCAACACGCGCTCATCGAGCTCGACATGGAGGGCCAATTCTACGTCCGCGATCTCGGCAGCCGAAACGGCACCTTCGTCAATGGCCAGAAGATCGACGGTCGCCGCCCCATCGATAACGGCGACACCCTTAGCGTCGGCTCCACGGAGTTGGTCTTTCGCCACGAGCCCACCGATGAGCAATCGCAGAGCCGGGTGACCATCCACGCCGATGAGTTGGAAGCCCACGTCCAGAACCGCATTGAGCAACGCACGGACGATCGCTTCTTGCCGGAACAGGAGATCGGCAACACCGGCGACCTGCGCAGAGACTACGAGAAATTGCGCATCGCCCACGAGCTCAGCCAGTCCATCGGCGTGGAGACCGATCTGGACGTCCTGCTGGAAAAAATCCTGGAAAAGGCCTTCGAGATCTTTCGCGCCGACCACGGCGTCATCCTCATGCGCCCATCCACCGATGACGAGCTCGTCCCCCGCGTGGTGCGCGGCCGCGACGCCGATATTGACGTCGGCGACGTGCGCATCTCCCGCACCATCCTCAACGAGGTCGTCGAGGAGCGCCAGGCCGTGCTGTCCTCGGACGCCATGAAAGACGATCGCTTCTCCGGGGCCCACTCCATCATCCTCGGCAATATCCGATCCACCATGAGCGTCCCTCTCATGGTCGATCAAAACATCCTGGGCGTCATCCATCTCGACTCCACCGTCGAGAGCAACGCCTTCACCGAAAAAGATCTCCAGATCCTCTCGGGCTTTGGCCGCCAGGCCTCCGTTCTCATCGACCACCACCGACTCATCAAAAAGATGGAGGAGGAGATCGTCGTCCGTGAAAAACTTCACCGCCTCCTGTCGCCTCAGCTGGTCGACGAGGTCGTCAGCGGCCGCCTGGAGCTCAAAAAAGGGGGCGAACTCCGCGACGCCACCGTCATGTTCGCCGACATCCGCGACTTCACCTCCTTTAGCGAGGACACCCCGCCCCAGACGGTGGTCGCCGTCCTCAACGAATACTTCGAACTGATGGTCGACATCATCTTCAAGCACGAGGGCACCCTCGACAAATTCATCGGCGACGAGATCATGGCCATCTGGGGCGCCCCCATCTCCCGCGACGACGACACCGAGCGCGCCCTCAAGGCCGCCATCGAGATGCAGCAAACCCTGCGCACCTTCAACGCCACCCGCCAGAGCGAGGGCAAACCCGTCCTCGAGATGGGCATCGGCCTCAACACCGGCGAGGTCGTCGCCGGCTATATGGGCTCCACCAAAAGCATGAATTATACCGTCATGGGCGACAACGTGAACACCGCCAGCCGCATCTGCTCCGAGGCCGGCCCCGGCGATATCATCATCGGCCGCAACACCCTGGAATCCGTCGCCGACCTGGTCAACGCCATCCCCCTCCCCGCCACCTCCCTCAAGGGCAAACGCCAGTCCGTCGAGCTCTTTCGCGTCCGAGGGTTCAACCAACGCCCCCTCCACCCAACCCTGCGAAACCCGACCCCCAGCCCCACCGAGGACACTTACTGACCGGCCTCTTTATATTGGCCTCTGCCCTCACCTGGGCTATAATCTCCCCACATCCGCCCATCCCGACCCCACAAGCCCTCCTCTATGGCCCAACAACGCTACAAGGTAATCGAGCGCATCGACGCCGGCGGCATGGCCGAAGTCTTTAAGGCCAACTCCACCAGCATGCAGGGCTTCCAGAAGCTGGTGGCCATCAAACGCATCCTGCCCAACCTCACCCAGAACGAGCGCTTCGTGCGCATGTTCCTCGACGAGGCCAAGGTCAGCCTCCACCTCAACCACACCAATTGTGTCCACGTCTTCGACCTGGGCATCGCCGACGGCTCCTACTTTATCGTCATGGAGTTCGTCGACGGCACCAACCTCAAGAAGCTCATCGAATTCCTCCACCGCCACGACCACTCCATGCCCGTGGAGCAAGCCGTCTTCGTGGCCATCGAGGTCTGCAAGGGGCTTACCCACGCCCACGAGATGCACGACCAACAGGGCAATTCGCTGGACATCGTCCACCGCGACATCAGCCCGCCCAACGTGCTTCTCTCCAAGGCCGGCGAGATCAAGATCACCGACTTCGGCCTCGCCAAGGCCAAGAGCCAGGCCGAAGCCACCGACCCCGGCGTGGTCAAGGGCAAATTCGGCTACCTATCGCCCGAGGCCGCCCACGGCGAGGAGGTCGACGCCCGAACCGACATCTTCGCCGTCGGCATCCTCCTGTGGGAGATGCTCGCCGGCGAGCGGCTCTTCCTCGGCGAATCGGACTACGACACCCTGCAATTGGTCCGCGCCGCAAAGATCCCCGACATTCGCCGCCATCGACCGGATGTGCCCGACGCCCTCAACCGCATTCTCCTCAGAGCCCTGACCCGCGACGTCGACCAACGCTACGCCACCGCTCAGGCCCTCGGCGAAGATCTGGCGGACTTCCTCTTCTCCTACGGTCGCCGCGTCACCAGCTACGACCTCGCCGACCTGGTCGACCAATTTCGCGACAAGCGCCCCCGCCGCCGCCAGACCGCCCACGACGAGGCCATCGGCGCCGCCGTCCAGCAACAGCTCGACCAACTCAAATCGCTCGAGGAGATCGAAGACCTCGACATGTACCTCGCCCAGCACTACGACTCCCTGCCCGATCAGGGCGAGGTCTCCAACTCCGGCCAACACGGCTTCGAGGACCCCAGGATGTGGGCCGACCTCGGCTTCGGCGGCGAAGGTCAACCCCCGGCCCCCGGCGACTCCGGCGAGATCGACACCATCGACCGCGACCGGGAGTCCTGGGAGGAGGCCGGCCTCGACGATATCGCCCGATCCACCTCCGCCTACGACGCCATCGACCCCGAAACCGTCGGCGACGCCGCCACCGCCGCGGCCGCCGCGCCGGCGTCGGCAGCTCAACCGGCGAAACCAGCCAAACCGGCAAAACCCACGACACCAGCTCCCTCTCCGCCGGCCAACGCCCAGACGCCAGGACCCGATCAGCGCCGGCAAGCACCGCCCAAACGCGCCCCACAACCAAGTCCTCAATCCAACCCCTCCCCTTCTCCTCCCAAGACCTCCGACGACGAGGACAGCGCCATCGGCCCCGTCCTCCTCAGCGTCCTCGTCGCCCTGGCCGTCGTCGCCGTGGGCATCGGCGCCGGCTTTGCGCTCGGCCTTCTCCCCCCCTCCTGAACCGCTCGCTCTTGGGAATAACCTCCCCCGGGTTTAATTTCGCGCCACAGCCCGGTGCGATCCAGGTGCCACCGTGAAGCTCAACCCGCGACCCCAAAGGTCACCCTGGGCCGCGCTCAACGAAAACCCGCCGGACCAGACCCCACTTTTCTTGGCGAAAAATCGGACACGAACCACACCGACGGTCCAAAAAATCGCCGCAAAATCCAAAAATTTCACCCCAAAGGCCACTTTGGCGCCTCGACGAAGCTCCAAAATCTCGACCGCTTGGCCCAACAGAGGCCATCGAGGCCCCAGATTTTCGACCCCTGGCCCAAAAAAGTGGCCTTCCAATGCTCGCCCATCGGGCCTCCCATCTCTTTTTTTCCAATTTTTCGCCACGATTTAGCACCCTCGACCGACCACCCCCCTATATTGAACGCCAAAAAATCACCCCTCGCACCACTTTTTTTCCGATTTTGGCGCGCCATTTCGGCCAGAGAGCACCGATCTCGACCTCCAAGCCCCATTTCCGACCCCAGGCCAGCCCAATGGGGGGGTAACCCCCTCCCAGGTGGCCAGATATCAAAAACCCCGACCTCCCTCCCTACCCCCCTCTTATTTGACCGACCCATCTCGGGCTTATCTTCGATCCCATAGGAAGATCCCCTCTCGACGCCGAGGAGGCCCGACATGGAATTTACCTTCTTTGACGCCCCCGACATCTATGGGTGGAACCTCTATGACTTCCTGAGCATTCTGGGGTTTACCGTCGCCTTTTTCCTGCTCCTATTGGCCCTCATCGTGGCCCTGACCGATCGGGCCAATCGCCGTCGAGATGCCTGATCTCTTCTGGTTGGCCCACTTTCTGCATAACACTTCCCCAAAGCTCATCCCCGGGCCTCACCAAAGGCCCCGGCGGCCGACCGAGACGCATATTATGCGACACGACAACCGCCCGCGCAAACTTTGCATCGACTCATGGAGCCCCCCATGTCCAACGGAATCTTCTCCCGCTCCAACCGCAACCGCTCCGCCATCGACTCCAAGCTCAACGCCCTCAGCGCTGTCCTCCATGATCTGGAACAGCGCCGCCAGCTCGACCGACCGGCCAAGCACCTTCTCCTGAAGACGGTCAACCAGCTCATCGCCCACGCCGGAGCTGACGACCGCTGCTCCCAGGCCCTGCGTGATGGTCTAGACGCCCTGCACCAGCACATCTCCAACCTTCCCGTGGGCCAACGGACCCGGGGCTCCCAGTGGACCGCCCTGCGCCGCGCCCACTCTCACTGCCTGGAACTCCTCTCCTCGTCGTCCTCCCCGCATCCCGGTTAGAGCGACAACCCAACCTGGTGATTCGCAGCGCTTCCCTCAGCGCACCTCCGCTCAGAGAGCTAGCGGTCTGAGATGCCCACGGACGTCTCCCTTCGCTTAGCGAACGCCCCATTCCGTTCCACGACGGCTCTCCATGACGGAGGGGGGCTCCGATACCCTATCGCGAGCCTTCTCCGTCGCTTACCAAGCGACACCATGGCCTTCGCGAACAGGGGCCGAGCCATGCAGGAGCCACAATTCTCGTTCACGATCGAGGGCTCGAAGAGGGAGGGGTACTCCGTTCAGGGGTCGCACCGAGTGCTGTTACTGTCGCTCGTTAACGCCCGGAGATAGTCCACGTTAGGGTTAGCGACACCGCCGGATCGCTACGAACACGTTCACGAACGGAATCGCCCCAGGGGGAGGGGTACCATCGGTTGGCGCCCGAGATGGAGCGCCTACCCGGATCGTGGCCACAGAGGCGATGATCCCCTAACGTCATCATCACCGCAGTGACTTCGGTGACCCCCAGCCCCTATATTGCCATGGACGATCTCCTCGGACTGATCATGCTCGCTATTTTCGGCGGATTGGCCCTCATGGTGTGGTGGGCCCGACGGCGCCGATTTCAGCGCTCTCTTGCCTCCGGTGGGCCAACCTCGCCGTCGCGCTGTCTCCTCTGCGGACAGCCCTCCCAGATGTCGACCTATGGTTGCCCCAGTTGCGGCCACGAGATCGACACCGATGACCCCTCCACCAAAGCCCATCGAGAATGCCTTCGCGATTTAGACCGAGCCCTGGACACCCTGATATCAGCCCGCGACCTCAGCTCCGGGAGGAGCACCAATGGCGATTGGATCGATACCATCGCTGACGTCGGGGCTCGTCTCTTTACCCCGCGCCGTCGCAGCACCTTTGGCTTCTCCAGGCACGGCGGTGGAATCAACGAGCATCAGCAGATGGAGGGCCACGAAGAGCTCATGCGGGGGCTGCGCCAGGTGGCAGAACTCGTCGACGACTACCCCGAGCTCTCCGCGCTACCGCTGTCCGACAACCCCGGCCACAGCGTAGCGGCTCACCTCGAGGGGCTATTTGACGTCGATGAAGACCGGGGAAGCCTCCTAAAGGACGCGGTGATGGGCCGCACGACCGCCACAGCCACCGCCCAGGCGGCCGACGCTGGCGACGCCATCGAACGACTGGTCTCCGTGCGCCAGACCATCGCCGCCGATCTCACCCGCTGAGCATCGAAGCTCTCTTCGTCACTTCCTTGACGGGCCTCCTCGCCGGCATACTTTCACCGCCGTCATCGAATTCAGTCCCCAAGACCAACAAGAGGCAGTATGGACACCGTCATCATTGAAGATACGCATATTCCCGCCCTCGGATTTGGCACCTGGATGATCCAGGGACCGGATTGCATCGACGCCGTCGCAGACGCGCTGGCCCTCGGCTATCGCCATATTGACACCGCCCAGATCTATGAGAACGAGGCTCAGGTCGGTCAGGCCATCGCCGATAGCGCCACGCCTCGCCAGGATATTTTTCTGACCACCAAGATCTGGCGCGACAACACCCCGGGCGACCGCGTCCTACCGAGCCTTCATGAGAGCCTCACCAAGCTCCAGACGGACTATGTGGACCTCCTCTTGGTTCACTGGCCCATGGATGACGTCCCCGTCGAGGAGACCCTGGCGCCCATGATGGAAGCCAAGGAGCAGGGAAAGGTCCGTCACCTTGGCGTCAGTAACTACCCGCCATCTTGGGTGAAGAAGGCCACCTCCATCACTGATATCGCCTGCAATCAGGTCGAATATCACCCCTTCCTCGGCCAAGAATCTCTTCTATCGTTGGCCCAATCCGAGGAGATGATGCTCACTGCCTACAGCCCACTGGCCCGTGGCCGCGTCCTCGACGATCAAACCCTCACGGACATCGCCAATAACCACGGAAAATCCCCGGCTCAAGTGGCCCTCCGCTGGCTCATCGACCAACCCCAGGTGGCCGCCATCCCCAAGGCCCAGAGCCCCGAGCATCGTCGAAGCAACCTCCAGATCTTTGACTTCCAACTCAGCGATGACGAGCGTGCCGCCATCGACGCCCTGCCAAAGGACCAGCGGGTCTTGGACCCCGACTTCGCCCCCACCTGGGAGCGCTGATCACCCCTCGGTGACCCCCAGCCAGCGACCAAATCGCTCGCCTAGCTCTGGGGGCACCCCGCCGCTTCCCCGGTAGACCTCTAACCCCTCGGAGGTCAGGCGCACGCAGCCGCGGCGGTCTCGCCTCAGCCAACGTCGCCGAATCAACCACTCCAGGGCCCGATGGACCTCGCGCTTCTTTAGAGCATCCAGGGCCCCGTGGGCCTCTAGTTTGTGCAATTCCGCCTGCCTCACAGCCCTCGCATTCGATCCCACCAACATGGACGCCACCGTCGACGGGCCGCGCGCTCCGTTGGCCTGAGCCACCCCGTCGAAGAGGCGCATCAAGATCTCCTCGACGTCCGTTCCCGGACCCAGGCCAAGCCCCAGACTCTGCTCTCCCTCCAGCAGGTAGGAGGGATCGGGATCGCAGCGATCGCATCGACCGCAACGGGTACCGAAGCTCGGTTCATCGCCAAAATAGCGGACCAAGGCCACCTGCCGACAGGTCTCGGCGTCGGCATACTCCTCCATCTGGCTCAACTGGTCCTGAGCCACCACCCGACGCTCGCCGAGCACCCCGAAGTCGATCTCCAACTCCAGGGGTCCGCAGGTGTCGACGACCTCGATATATCGCTGGCCCTGGCGCCACCGGATATGACCGGCCTCTGCCAATAGCTGCAGCGCCGACTGAACCGCCATTTGATGGATATCACCGCCCGGCCCGGGGCTCATGGAGGACAGCTTGGACGCCGACACCTCCACCCGGCCCGGCCCCTCCTCCACCAGGTACATCCACAACCGGATCACCTCCATCCGCATGGGATGGGCTTTATCATTCATCCACACGTGCAGGCGTCGATCGCCCCCGCTGTGAAGCAGCAGGCAGTGAGCGGGCTTGCCATCGCGACCGGCGCGACCGGCCTGCTGATAATAGGCCTCCACGCTCGCCGGCATCCGATAGTGCACCACCGCCCGGATATCGGGCTTGTCGATGCCCATCCCAAAGGCGCTGGTGGCGACCAAAATGGGCACCTCACCGGCCATGAATGCCTCCTGCACCTCTCGCCGCTGTCGCCGCCCCATCCCGCCGTGATACGCCCGGGCGGCGTAGCCCTTTTTCCGCAACTTCTCCGCGAGGGATCGCACATCTGACCGGGTCACTCCATATACCAGGATGGACTCCCCCTCATAATAGCCGATCAGCCCCTCCAGCCGCTGAATCTTGTCGCTGTGATCCGCCGTATGGACCACTTCAAAATAGAGGTTGGGCCGCTCAAAGCCCGACACCAATATGGGCCCCTTTAACTCCAGCTGGTCCGCGATGTCGCGGCGCACCTCCTCCGTGGCCGTCGCTGTCAGCGCCAGCGTCAAGGGATCGCCCAGACGCCGCCGAACCTCTCGCAATCGCCTGAAATCGGGCCGAAAGTCGTGGCCCCACTCACTGATGCAATGAGCCTCGTCGACGACCAACAACCCCACCTCAATATCCTCCAGAAGCTCTCGAAAGCGCCGGCTTCGAAAGCGCTCCGGCGACACCAGCACATATTTATAATCCCCGACATAGATATCATCGAGGCGCTGGCGCTTCTCCGTCTTCGACAGCCCCGAGTGAATCGTCGTCGCCGGCAACCCCGTGGCCCGAATCCCCTCCACCTGGTCCTTCATCAGCGCGATCAGCGGCGACACCACCAGGCATAGCCCCTCACGAAGCGCCCCCACCACCTGATAGATGAGGCTCTTTCCGCCCCCCGTGGGCATCACCACCAACGCGTCCTCTCCCTCCAAAAGCGCCTGCACCGCCTCCCCCTGCCCCTGGCGATAGGCCTGGTGCCCAAAGATCCTCCTCAGCGCCTCCCCATCGTCGTCGGCGAAGGGCGCTAGCGCCGTCGCTCCCAGGGGGCGATAAGATCGCTCTAATTCTTGCTTTTCCATTCGTCCTCGTGCACCCTCTGACACCTGATAATCACGACTTTTACACTGGCTGGGTCCCCATGAATCCTCCCTCCTCCATGACCTCCCTGGTCACCGGCGCCACCGGTTATACGGGTCGCCATGTCATTGAACAATTATGCAGTCTCCAGCGGCCCACCATCGCCCATATTCGGCCCGGTTCGTCCTCGCTTGAGACATGCCGGCCTCAATTTGAGTCCCAGGGGGCCGACGTCAAGGTCTGCCCCTGGACCATCGAGGATTTCGAGGCCCTGCTCTCCGACGTGCGTCCCGACCACCTCTACTATCTGGTGGGCACCACCCGCGAAAGGGATCGCCAGAGCGACGAAGACCTCAGCTATCAAGCCATCGATTATGGCCTCCTGGAGATCATCGTTCAGGCTTCCTTTCGCGTCGGCCTGAGGCCGCGCTTGATCTATCTGTCGGCCATGGGCGTCAAGGAGTCCGCGCGCACGGCTTATTACCGGGCTCGCTGGCGCGCCGAGGAACTGGTCCGCGGAAGCGACCTCCCCTATATCATCGCTCGACCGGGCATGATCACCGGCCCCGACCGCCCGGAATCGCGCCCCATGGAGCGACTCGGCGGGTGGCTCGCCAACGGCGTCGGCGCCGCCCTCAACGTCGTCGGTGCCTCCACCCTGTCGCGCCGCTATCGCGCCACCGATGGACGCGAGCTGGCCACCGCCCTCGTTCACTGGGCGGCCCACCCGAACCCACCGAAGATCCTAGAGGCGGAGGACCTCAAATACCCGGCCCTCACTGATCTTGACTCTCCACCACCCCTCGATGATCCATAAACACCAGATTCTCGCAGGGTCGACAGATCGCCGACGGCAGCCCGCTATTTCGCCGCGTTCGACCGGCCACCGCCTGAAACACCTCACCACTTAGATCTTCATCGCACTGCAGGCAGGGGTTCAGGCTACCATCACTCTCGTTATGCGGTGACGCCAGATAGTCGAAGCAGATCTCGAGGCATTCCTCGCGGGTATTGGTCGCATTCCAGGACCAGATCTTGGAGCATTCCGTCGAAAACCCGAGGTCCTCAATGCATTCGCGCTGGGCCTCCTCGCCGCCGCTGATCCCCGACAATCCGCAGGAACGCACCGGTCCCGTCAGCTCTATCTCCTCGATATAGACCGACAGATCCTGGAGACCGGAGCACAGACCGCAGGCCTCATCATGGGTCACCCGCGCTCCCTGAGCCTCCGCTTCCTCGCGGTCCCCAAAGGTCTCCAATCGGTATTGCCTCTCCTCTTCATCGACGATGACCACGGCGCATACGCCGTCGCGAGACGGGACTTCAAACCCCTCGTCCAAGTAGGGATCCTCCTCCGGCACCTCCACCGCCGGCTCCACCAACTCCCAGGAGCGAAGCTCGTCGACGAACGCCTCGTCGTACTCCGGCGCCTCCCACTCCCCGCGGACTTCGCAATCGCAGCGCGGCGAGCAGTCCTCCTCATCGAGGCCCGTCGACTCGCCCGGGGTTCCAAAGAGTCCCTGGCAGACCTCCTCGGGGGCTTCCGTCTCTTCATCGTCGGAGCACCCCGCCGTCGCCACCACCAGCACAGCCGTCACCATCACCCACCGTCGCCATCGCTGTTGCACTATCGCCTCACTTGTCCGCATATCTTTGAACCAAATCGTGTTTAGGATTTACCGGCGCACCACGACCAACGTCAATTGACCGGGGGACCCCCACCGATGGATCGCGAGCGTCTATTTCGCCGACTCTTTAGCGGTACCCTGTGGCAGGGCGCCGGCCTCCTGGTCGCAAATATCGCAAGCTTTGCCACCAAGCTCCTCCTGGCCCGCCTCCTGGTCCCCGAATACTTCGGACTCGTGGGCATGGCCGTCGTCTTCACGGGACTCATCCAGACCATCGAAAAATTGGGCATCGAGCAAGCCCTGGTCCAGCGCCCAGACGACCAGATCGACGACGACGATCTCATCACCGCCCACCTGGGCGCCATCATCACCGCCGGCTTGCTCTATCTTCTGGTGATTCTTCCCGGCGCCCCCCTGGTGGCCCGGTTCTACGAAGAGCCGGCGTTGACGGCCATCATCATCGTCCTCGCCCTCCCGGTCCTCATCGAGCCCTGGGCCATCATCCACAAGATTCGGCTCAAGCGACGCCTGCGCTTTAAGCGCTTGGCCAAGGTGGAGATGGTGGCCACCGTCCTGGGCGCCATCTCGGCCATCTCCCTGGCCCTCCTGGGTGCCGGTGTCTGGGCCCTCGTCGCCCAGTGGGTGGTCTTCGCCGCGGCCACCACACTCCTATTATACCACATAGAGGCCGCCCTTCCTGAGGGTCGCTTTCGCTGGCCCGCCTGGTGGCGCATCCTCCATTTTGGGGCCTACGTCACGGGCCACCGCATCTGTAGTTTTCTCTCCAAGCAATCGGATTACCTCATCGTCGGCAAACTCGTCGGCGCCGCCACCCTCGGCGCCTATACCATCGCCTTCTTGCTGACCGACGCCCTCCGCTCCAAGCTCATGGCCGTCCTGGGACGCGTCCTCTTCCCCGCTTATAGCCGTCTCCAGGGCGACCTACCGGCCCTCAACCGCACCTACCTGGCCTCCATCCGCATCCAGACCCTGGTGGTCGCCCCCATCCTCTGCGCCCTCTTTATCTGCAGCGATCCCATCCTCCTTTACGCCTTCGGTGAGGAGTGGCTGCCCGGATCGGCGGCCCTGCAGCTATTGGCCATCGCCGCCCTCATCCACACCATCGGCGGCACCAACTCCGCCGCCCTCAAGGCCGTGGATCGCCCCGATCTATCTTTCAAAGTCCGCCTCTTCGAGACCTTCGCCGTCATGATCCCAGCCCTCCTCCTCCTCGTCCCTTCCCACGGACTGGTCGGCGCGGGACTGGCCGTCATCGCAGCCAAGCTCACCTCACGACTGGCCTACCACTGGCAAATGCGCATCCATATTGGCACCACAGAGGCCCAGGTCTTAAAGGCCATCTTGCCCGCTCTCTCATCGGTGGTCGCCATGGGCCTCGCCCTGTGGGCCTTAACCGACCGATTTCCCCCGACCTCTCTGATTCATACCCTCGCACTGATCACGTTGAGCACCCTCGTCTATTGCCTGGTCGCCCTCCCTCAGGTCCATCGCGAGTGCATCGAATTGTGGGAGCGATTTGGCTAAGCCAATTGCATCGACGCCACCCTGCACCTATCCTTTCGGCCCACTAATCGCGAACCCCATCCAGGAGCAAGACCATGAGTGATGTGATCATCGTCGGAGACGGCCCCGCCGGCCTTAGCGCCGCCCTTCTACTCGCCAAAAATGACGTCGACGTCCGCGTCTACGGAACCGATGACACCCCCATGCACAAAGCCATGCTTCTCAATTATCTGGGGATCCCCAAGATGACGGGCAGCCAATTCCAATCGGTCGCTCGCGACCAGGTCGAGGATTTCGGCGCCGCCCTCCACGAGACCAAGGTCACTGCCATCGAGCAAAGCGATGACGGCTTTTCCATTACCCTCGACGGCGGCGACGAGGACTCCGCGGACTACCTCATCTTGGCGACCACCAACCGCGGCCACCAGGAGGCATTGAACCTGGAGATGAACGACGGCAAGGCCGTGGTCGACAATAATAGCCGCACCAGCCTCGACGGTTGCTACGCCGTCGGCTGGGCCAGCCGAAAGGACAAGATTCAGGCCATCATCTCCGCCGGCGACGGCGCCTGCGCAGCCCTCGACATCCTCAGCGATATCAAGGGCGAACCCTTCCATGATTTCGACGTCGTATGAGCCAGCTCCCCACCCACGATCTCATCGTCATCGGCGGCGGGGCCGCCGGCTTCTTCGGTGCTATCCAGGCCGGGCGCCAGACCACCGATGACGCCTCCATCGTGATCCTCGAGAGCTCTCGACGGGTCCTCAACAAGGTCAAGATCTCCGGGGGTGGCCGCTGCAACGTCACCCATGAGTGCTACGACCCCAAGCAGATGGCCGCCAAGCACTACCCTGAGGGGCGCGGCCAACAAGAGTTGATCGGCCCTTTCTTTCGCTTCGGCGTCATCCAGACCATCGCCTGGTTCTATGACGAGGGCGTGGAGCTAAAGACCGAGGACGACGGCCGAATCTTTCCGACGACCGACGACTCTCAGACCATCATCGACACCCTGACGAGCGCCGCCAGCGACGTGGGTGTGGAGGTCCGAACGGGCACCACCGTCACCGATATAGAACCTCTGGACGAGGGCTTTGGCCTACAACTTCGCGACGGCTCTGAGCTCCGAGCTCGACGCCTCCTATTGGCTACTGGCGGCACCCGCCTGTCCAAGAGCGAAGCCCTGCCACGGAAGCTCGATCACACCATGGTCCCCGCCGTGGCCTCCCTCTTTACCTTCGACATCGACGACCAGCGCCTGAGCGATCTCCAGGGCGTCTCCGTGGGCTATGCCACGGCCAGCCTCAGCGACCATCCCCTGGAGGCCTCGGGCCCGCTCCTCATCACCCACCGCGGCCTCAGCGGCCCTGGTATCCTCGAGCTCTCCTCCCGAGGCGCCCGCCTGCTCCACGACGACGATTACCAATTCGAACTCCACGTCGACTGGCTCCCCCACCGATCGGCCGATGAGCGCCTCGCCGAGATGCGCCACGAGGCGGGCGCCCGCCAGATCCGCACCCGCTCTCCCTTTCCCGAGATCCCCAAACGCCTGTGGGCCCGCCTGGTCGACGCCGCCGGTGTCGCCGACAATTGCCGCTGGGCCTCCCTTCCGGCCGACCAACGCCGGCGCCTCATCGACCAGCTCCACAACGCCACCTTCCGCGTCACCGGAAAGAGCACCCACAAAGAAGAATTCGTCACCTGCGGCGGCATCGACACCGACGAATTCGACATGACCACCATGCAGAGCCGCCTCCATCCCCACCTCTACGCCGCCGGCGAGGTCCTCAATATCGACGGCATCACCGGCGGCTTCAACTTCCAGAACGCCTGGACCACGGGCTACCTCGCCGGCTCCCACATCGCCCAGTCCCTCAATTGAGATGAATACACCCACGGGTGGCGCGGCCGCCCCAATAACCTCACCGAAGCGGCGAGGCCTCAAGCTCCGCGAGCAACGCCTCCAGAGCCTGTCGCTGCGCTTCATCTCCCTCGGCCAGCCGGCCCTCCACCACCTCTTTGGCGACCTCCACCCCGCCGAGTTGAAGCGACTTCGATAGCTCCCTCTGAACCTCCGACGGGGCCTCCACATAGCGCGCCACCATGGCCTCCATCGCTCCCTGACGTCTCTCGCGCCACATCCCACGGCGATCCTCGTATACGGACGTCTCCCAACCGCCCTGGTTGAGCCAATCACCCAGTGACCTAGCCGCCTGCCGGTGGAATTTGGACTGCCCGTCATCGCCGTTGATCGCCAGCAAATAGTCCAGGGCTTCCTCTTGTCGTGAGCTCCCCAACCCCTCAACGATAGGCGACCTCAGCGACTCATCGGCACGGGCCAGCTCCATGACCCGCTCCAGAGACGCCACATCGCCGCTTCGACCGATGGACGCCGTGGTAACGCGCACCAGCCTTGGAAAATGAGGCCCATCTTCCAACAGACTCATAAGCACCGGCGCGCTTCGCTCATCTCGCAGCCGCCCCACCGCCTCCACCAATCCCACCTGCCACTGGCGCCAGGTCTCAAGCCCCATCCCGGAACTCAGGGGATCGTCATTGACCAGGGCCCACAACATGGGGAGCAACATATCATGGTCCAGGCTGCTCAACAGACGCGCCGCGTTGACGCTTCGGCTGCGGGACATGGCATCTAGCTCCATGACGCCCCGTCGAGCCTCCTCCAGCGCCTGGAAGCGCTCCGGCTCTTCGACCCATAACTCCTGAAGATCATCGGCGATATGGAAAAGCGCCTCCTGCTCCGAGAGTCCCTCCTCATGGGGCCCCTCCTGGGCCGTCGATACGGCCATCCCCATCAGGGTCGTCATCACCACCACCGCCACCGTCATCGACCACTTTCCCATCGCTCGTCCTCGTTCAAAATCACTCATTGCTGCCACCAGCGACTCATCGGCGCCACCCGAGAAGTATTGGATCCGCAGTGAACCTGACCGGAACCCACGTGGTAGACGTCCCACGTCTCAATCCAATGCAAATTGACCCCCAACTCCCCGAGCACCTCCTCGGCGTCGGCCCGGAAGGGATCGACGCCATCGATGCGCGGGCCGTGGGGATCGGGCGCCCCAAATTCGTCGGGCTTCAGGCTAATGCCATTGATGATCCCCGGCTGGTAGGCCACCAGCCCCCAGCCACTATCCTCCATCAAAAACCCCACCGGGTAGGTCTCCTCATCCTCCAGGCCCACCTCGTCTTTGATGATCTCCACCTGGTCCTGGACCTCCAGGGCCGCCCGGGCGTTGGCATCGCGAATATCGGGATCATCCAAGGTCTCCGACACCGTCACCGCCGCCGACCCTCCTCGGGGCCAGGACTTCCCGGCAAATAGCACGGCCTGACCGTGGCCCTGGGACTCCAGGTCCTCCAGAAGGGCCTCGGCGCGCAGCGGATCGGCGTAGAGCATCGCCCACCCTCGATCGCTATCGCTGTCCACGAAACTGATCGTCTCGTCGACGTGGGCCACGCTCAACCAGAAGGTATCGATCCACACCACCGGTTGCTCACCCTGGGCGTCGATCATATCGCTCAGCGTCGGATCCGGTCGAATATGGTCCTCGCTAAGCGACCTCCCCCGGAGCACTCGCCCATGAGGATAGGCCTCGCCATCGGGCGCCACGTGGGGCGGTATGACCTCCGTATTGCCGAAGGAGTCCAGGGTGTCCGACGATGACACGGCATCGTATAAGGCCGCGATTTCCGGGTACTCCTCATCGCTATTTTGCCCGAATAGGTAGCTGATGACGTCATCCACATCCACGTCGTCGGTGTCGACGGGCGAAAATCCCTTCTCCGGATCGAATTGGGTCTGACCGGCCGCCATCGATCCGTGAAATTCGGTATAGGCCAGACGCCCCGCCGCCCTCAGAGGTTGCTCTGGAAAGGGCGCATTTTGAGCGTCATAGACCGCCTGCACCACCGGCCGAAGCGACTCTGGATAGGCGATATTGGCGCTGCGAAAATACACCGGCAACTCAATGGCCCCTTCCGGCCCCGGCATCGACGTATAGCCCACGAGCAAATAGTCCTGAACCCAAGGGTCTTCTGTATCCAAGAGGTGCAACCCATCTTCCACCCCGGCCTCGTTCGTGGCCCGCGCCAGATCTTCTAGAAATTCGCTATTGGCCCCCTGACTTAGCTCGGCGGCATAGACGCGCCGCGCCTCCTGGAGGTGGTTGCGAAATAGCACCGGCGCCTGTTCCATGGTCGCTCGGTCAACGGCCTCCCGCTCCAATGCCGGGATATCGATGACCCAGCTCAATTCTACCTCTCCATCCCATCCGGCCACTGGATCCACCAACGAGCGCCCCTCGATGGCAAACTCCACCCCCTGTCGAATGACGTCTCTCTCCAATACATCTTCCCCCGGTCGATAGGGCTCAAACGCCTCCGGATCCTCGTCGTCGGCCAAACTCCGCCAATAGAGATGGACGTGGTCTTTGGCTTCCTCGTTGATCTCCAGCCTCGCCGTGACCCCGGGCCCCACATCGGCGGCTTCTGTCTCTATGCGGGCCATCTTCTCCAGGTCCGACGCGTTGGCGATGCGATGATTCGTCCCATCAAAACAATTCATCAGCGCATCGTCGCTGCTCGTCGCCTCACAGGCTCCGGCGTCGTCATTGATATTGGCCAAAAACAAAGCCCCGAAACCGTCATCCGGCTCGAGGCGATGGTCCATATCGTCGGGATCGTCAAAGTCAATCCTGCCGTCGCGACTGGCGTCCACACCCAGTCGTGACTCCACGGCTGACGGATAATAAGCCCCGTCGTCGGCCTGGTAATAGATGACGGAGTCGTCGTCCACCCAGTCCTCGCCCCCGCTGCAGGCCATCGCTGCACCGATCATCACCGTCAGCCCTATGACCACTGCGCCATATCTCATCGCCACTCCGCACCAAGATCCTCGTTCACATTGACCCTAAACGGTAGGGAGCCCCCCCTTGGATGTAAAGTAACCACTCAATAAGGCTCAGGGGCGACGGGCCACCGTCACCTGGGCGCTTCGGACCACCGTGCCGTCCTCCAGCACCAGCCCCGGCCGCTTGACCTCCACGATATGACCGGGTTCCACATCTTCACTGGGCACGCTCATCACCGCCTCGTGAACCCTGGGGTCTAGCTTCTCGCCCGTCTCTCCTACTGACTGCGCGCCTTCCCCGCGTAAATAGCTCAAAAATTGGCGCTGTATCGCCTCCAACCCCTGCCGCCAGGGGTTGTCCTCATCGATCATGTCCAACGCCCGATCCACCCCATCGAGTACCTCCGTGAGCCCTCCCATCAGCCGAACTCGCTCCTCTTTGCGCGCCGTCGCCACCTCCGAGCCCTGGCGCTCGCGCAACCGATCGAGATCGTCGTTCAACCGGGCGATTCGCTTCTCATAGCGCTCGCGCTGATTGACCCCCAGCGTCTCTATCTCCTCCTCGTCTATCTTTTCTTCAGACTCTTCCAGCAGCGCTTGACGCTCTTCCAGCAACTCTCTGCGCTCCTGGCGTAGTTCCTCCAATTCACGTCGAAGCCTGGCGCCCTGGGCCTCCAGAGAGTCGGCACGGGTCGCCAGCCCATCGCAGCGCTTTCGCAACTTCTGTACCTCGGCGGCCAGCCGATCGCGCTGCTCCAGGAGTTGCTGCGCCACCTCTACGGGCACCACCTTACCACTTCCAGGACCTCCAAACCGTCGACTCATTGACCAACCCTTGTATCTTCACGCAAATGATTTGTTACCCCTCCCCCTCGGCGACTCAGAATTGTCCAACCCTCTCGCTTTTTCAATACGCCCCCGGCACATCCCCTTTCAACCACAGGTTAACTATTGTACCACCGTCATAAATCACTATGATCGGACCCACCGTAACCCACGGACGTCCCTGTTGTGCGGAGCCCCTATGATGATGCCTCGACTTCCCCTTGCCGCCCTTGCCCTGTGCTCCGTTGCGCTCTTGGCCTGCAACGGAGAAGACGCCGACACGGCGGTATACGATCAATCGGAGGCCTCCGAGGAGCAGTGCCCCCACGGCGGCACGGTCATCACCTCCGGGTATGACACCAACGATGACGGCTTTCTGGACAGCATCTTTGAGGAGACCGTCATCTGCCATGGCGAACCGGGTCAACCCGGCGAGGATGGCGCAAGCTCCGTCATCGCCACCGAGGACATCGCCCCGGGTGATGAATGCGCCGAGGGCGGGGTGCGGATCGATGTGGGCCTCGACGAAGATGGAGATGGCGAGCTCGATCCCTCAGAGGTCACGGACTCCCACACCGTGTGCAACCTCGACTGCCATAGCGGCCAGCCCCTGGAGGTCGATCTGGACACCGAGGACATCGCCTCCCCTCTCGCAGCCGGCGACACCGTGGAGATCCCCGTCACCACTGACGCCCAGGCCCTGACGGTCGTCCCCATCGATCCCGCTGGCACCTTCGACTTCAACATCACCTACGACGGCGACGAACAACTTCTCATCGTGGAGCATCTCGTCGGTCTGGGAGTGGCCGAACTGGCCCTTCAGATGACCGACGGCTGCGATATGGGCATCACCGCCCTCCGACTCGGCCCCTACGAGGGCTAAGCCTGGGCTTTTCATCCCCCCCGAGGTGCCTAACTTCTGGTTTCTAGACATCAGGCCCTCGGGAGGAACCATGCGTACCCATTCACGCCCTATCCGTCGCTCCATCTGGGACTTTCCCCGTCCCCCGGCCGTTGAGGCCTGCCCCTACCATATCCAGATCCGTCACGGTGGGGAACTCATCGCTGACTCGGTGCGAGCGCTGGCGGTGCTGGAAAAGGGTCACCCTCCCAGCTACTACCTTCACCCGGCGGACATCCGCATGGAATTGCTGGAGCCCGCTGACCGCACCACCTTCTGTGAATTCAAGGGGATCGCTCACTATTTTCACCTCGTCATGAGCGGTGACACCATCGATGAGGTGGCCTGGACCTACCTCACCCCCAGCCCGGGCTTCGAGACGATTAAAAACCACCTTGCCTTCTATCCCGGTCATCTCGACGTCTGCCTGGTCGACGGAGAACGGGCCCGTCCTGAACCCCGCCATTTTTATGGTGGGTGGATCACATCCCACGTGCGCGGACCCTTTCGCTGACCTGCGTAATCGCGCAGACAATACGATTGCACTTGCAACTCATTTGCATTAGAAAGGCGCCGTCGATGTCTCTCAGCATCCGGGAACCCTATGCGCACCCTAATTTTTGCCTCCTTTCTCCTCTGCCTTCCGGCCCTCATCCATTGCGGTGACTCCGCAGAGGAGGACCCGCCGCCGAACCAACAATCATCCAATCAGGACGACCCCAATCAGGACGCCCCCAATCAGGACGCCCCCAACCAGGATGACTCCAACCAGGATGACTCCAACCAGGATGACTCCAACCAGGATGACTCCAACCAGGA
>CAZMJS010000013.1:34170-56715 GCA_964566695.1 uncultured Bradymonadales bacterium | reverse complement strand
GGGCAAGAATGGAGAGGAGCAGGTCCTGGCGCCCGGGGAGTCGATCACGGTGAAGCGCGGTCAGGTCCACGCCTTCTTCAACCCCGGGGACGAGGAAATCCTGTTTAAGGTGGAGTTAAAGCCCGGTCATACCGGTTTTGAGCATTCCCTGCGGATCATGTACGGGCTGGCCCATGACGGAATGGTCAACGATCAGGGGATGCCGACGAACCCCAAACACCTGGGGGTGATCGCTCATCTCAGCGAGATGGGGTCGCCCAAGCTATTGCTCAGGCTCACTCAGCCGATCTTGTTGTGGGTGGGGCGACGGGCCGCCAAGGACGGGACGCTGGAGGACCTACGCCAGCGGTATATCGAGGCCTAGGAGCCTGTCATTGGAGGGGCGTACAAAGCGATTTTACAGGAGGGAATGCTCAATGATAGGATACGAATAGCGATATTCGTGGACAATTGAGTGCTCTGGAGTGGTGATGAAGAAGGGCCTGTGGTGCGTGCTATTCTGTGGATGGTCGGTGGTGGTCGTGGCCTGTGGGGGCGGCGATGAGGAGGCCGCCGTGGAGGCGGAGATCGCCATTGAGCCCCAGGGGCCGGTGCACCTGGATGTGGGGGAGGTTCTGGAGCTGGAGGTGTCGGTGGAGGGGGCCGACGAAGAGGGCCTTCGATGGGAAAATGAGCGTCGGGCGGTGGCGAGCTTCGACGGGGAGCATACGGTGGAGGCCCTTCGGGAGGGGTATACGCGCCTGATCGCCGGGCACGAAGAGGACGACGCGGCGCAGGCGATCCTGGAGATATTTGTGGAGGATCGCTGCGAGGAGGGGCTGTGTATCCGGCCCCGAGAGGTGGCGTTGCACCCGGGGGCGGAGCAGATCTTTGAGCTTCGGGGCACCGGCGGCGGCGAGGTCGATTGGAGCGCTGAGGAGGGGGAGTTTGTGGACGATGGCCTCTATGTGGCGCCGGATGTCGATGTGTGGGATCGGGACGAGCCCTTTATCGATGTGGTGCGCGCCGAACTCGACGGAGTGGAAGAGGAGGTAGAGGTGTCGGTGCAGTTTTGGGTGCCTATCCCCAATGGAGAGCGCGATCCGGAGGCTAGGATTCAGCAGATGGTGGAGCATCCCCAGGAGCGACGGCTTTATATTCCGACGAGCGAGGGGATCTTTCGCTTCTCGGAGGTGACCCGGGCCTGGGAGCGCATTCGCGACACCCGAGGCGGGCTTCCACAGCCACGGGTGTCCAGCCTGGAGGTCGATAGCGAGGGCGCGCTGCTGGCGGAGGTGCGCGATATCTACCGGCGGCCCGTGGGCAGCGAGAGCTTTGAGAATCTGGGCATCGGCAATCATCCCTATGGTCTGGCGACGCTGGGGACCACGGTCTTTGGGGCCAAGCGAGGCGATGACGACTACGTCTATCGCTACGAGGGAGGTGGGGAGTGGGAGCCCTTTGCGTCGATTGGACATCGCACGCGTTCCATGCGGCGGGTAGGGGATCATATCTACGTGAACAATCACGGCTCGGAGCTCATGCGCTTTGATGCACAGGGGCAGCTTGAGGGGATGGGGGAGGCCGGCTCGGTAACCAAGGGGCCGGAGGGCGAGATCTACACGGAGATGGACCGGCGGCTGTATCGCTTTGAGGGAGGTCAGTGGGAGGACGCCGGGTTGGCGGAGCTTCCGGAGGGGGAGCGCTTTCTGCACTGGGATGGGGAGTATTGGTATTTTAAGCGCATCAGCCAGGTCTATCGCCTGGAGGGCGATGAGTGGGAGGAATATGGCCCGCCGGTGCGGGGGCCAGATGGCAGCCCCAGCCGGCGCCTGTCGGGGCCCGAGGGGCGGATGTATGTGGCGATGTCGGGGCGAAATCCCCTGGATAGCAACGAGGAGCTATATTTTGATGTCGTGATGTCGCCCGCGCATTTCTTCGGCGATGAGGAAGAGGCGCCGGAGGCCTCGGAGGTGGCGATCGATCCGCCGCCCTACGCCGTGCTGCAGGTGGGCACGGAGCTTCCGCTGGGCGTCGAGGTTCAGTGGAGCGATGGGCGCCGCGACGAGGCGGCGATGTGGGTGAGCTCGGACACCCGTGTGGCGACGGTGGATCGCCGCGGTCGGGTCAAGGCCAAGGCGCCGGGGGAGGTGGTGATCCGCGCCCGGGCTAGGGGTGACCTGGAGGTCTATGACGAGCTGGTCATCGAGGTGGTCGACGAAGAGGCGGAGCCAGTGGAGCTGCATATCGATCCCGCTCAGGTGTCCATCTTTGAGGGGGAGTCCGCTCAGTTGGAGGCCCAGATCGAGTGGCGTCGGATCTACGATAGTGCCTATTTTTCGGGGGCGCCGGCGGTTCACTGGGAGATCGCCGATCCGGCGGTGGCCACCGTCGATAGCGAGGGCTACCTGGAGGCTCAGGCGCCGGGGGAGACGGAGGTTCAGGCCCATCTGGAGGGGTGGCCAGAGGTGGAGGCGGTGGCGCCGGTGGAGATTCAAGCGTTGGGAGGAGAATGACCATGATGAATGAAGGGCGAAAGCGATGGCGATGGATGTGGGCGGTCCTGGTCGTGACCGGGCTGGTGGCGATGGGGTGCGGTGGCGACGAGGCCGCCGACGAGGAAGAGGAGGAGCCCTGGGAGTGCGATGTGGAAGGGGGCATGAGCGAGAGCGAGGCGCCCGGTTATTGGATGGGCCTTCCGGCGACGGGGGAGGGCGACGATGGGTTTCACGAGGTGCATTCGTCGATGCACGATGGCGAATATCTCTATGTGGGGACTGACGGCGCCGACGGGATCTATCGGCGGCCCCTGGACGATCGGGAGGGGGCCTGGGAGGTGGTGCACGAGTATGGGCGGGTCATTCGGTCGATGGTGCATGACGAGGAGACGGGCCTCTATGCGGCGGCGTTGGATCGGGGGTTGATGGCGATCAGCGAGGATGGCGAGGAGTGGGAGCGCGAGGAGTTGGAGCTAGCCTATGAGTGGCTTCGCATTAAGAATCTGATGGTTCACGACGGCGAGCTCTACGCCACCATCGACTCCTCGAATCGAGACGAGGAGCCGGGGGCCCAGGTGGTGCGACGGGTCGACGGCGAGTGGGAGCGGGTGGGCGACGTGGTGTTTAAGGGCCATCCCAATACGACGGGTCAGATCAACGGATTGGATGTGGGGAGCGATGGGAAGTTCTATGTGATCATGAGCAACGGCCACCTCTATCGGTCCAGCGACAGCGGGGAGTGGGAGAGCCTGGACTATCTGGTGGAGCCGGAGCGCCACGAAGATGACGATCGGCCTCGAGGGCGAGCGCTGGTGGCCGACGGCGAGGGGCGGATCATCTTCTTTTCGGGGGGGATTCGCCTCTACGATCCGTCGATGGATCACCACGAGCGGCTGCATAGCTCGTCGCGCATCGAGTCGTTGATGGCGCGCGAGGGACGGGTGTGGGCCAATGGCACGGGCGGGGTGTATGAGGTGCGCGACCGGGAGCTCATCCAGCAGGGCCGGGAGGGGCTACCCCAGATCTGTCGCTACGATCATAAACGGGTGGATTCGCCCAGGGCCTATACGGCGGAGGTGTGGCGAGACGACGATGGACTGGTGGTCTTCGGGGGCACGGGAGAGACCAGCCGAGATCGGGAGACGCCGACGGCGGAGACCAATGCCTATCTAATGCGCTTTGATCGCAGCAAGCGCGGGACGAGCACGGATCTGGAGGTCTATAGCGCCAGCTATCTGGGAAGTCAGGGAAATGACCTCGTCGGTGGCGTGGACATCGCGCCGGATCGCACGGTGGTCATGGGAGGGCGCATCGAGGATGAAGATCATAACCTGGGTCAGGTGCCGCTATGGCTCGATGGCGGGCGCTACGGGGTGGTCGTGCGAAAGGGGCGAGCCGGAGATGTGCGAAGCGTGACGCGCATCGGCGATGTGGTTTACGACCTGGCGGTGCATCCGGAGAGTGGGGCCATCGCCGTGGCCACGGATCGAGGGGTGCGCCTGCTCAATAGCGACGCCTCGCAGGTCAAATGGGGCTTTGAGCCGCTGGTCAATCCCACGGGCGGGCGGGTGGCCATCGGGTCTGATGGGACGGTGGGTTATCTACGCGGGCAGACCCTACATATCCTGGACGAGGAGGGCGCGGAGCTGGCGGTGCGTACCTTTGGCGACCGCTATGTAGAGGATGTGGCCGTGAGCGGCGAGGAGGGGTTGGTCTATATCACGGGCTTTAAGAATCAGGGATTGCCCAGTGGAAACCCGGTGCAGGTGGCCTATGTGCGGGCCTACGATCGGGAGATGGAGATGGCCTGGACCAATTGGGATTATCACGGTCATCAACTGGAGGGAAATGAGGCCGATACGCGGGGATATCGGGTGTCTGTGGGCGACGATGGGATGCTCTATTTCGCCGGGGAGAGCGCTGGGGGCAATGCGATATTTCGCTACGATCCGCAGACCGAGGTGATCGACGACCGGGTGGGCGGCACGGATGGGCGGTTGGTGGGCTACGATCCCTTTACCCAGGCCTATCAGACGGCGGCCAATCATATCGGTTATTTTGCGCGCCTCCATCCGGCAGACGGGTCCATTGAGGGCGGGCAGTGGATCGTGCCGCGGCTAAGAAATGGCGACGGCAATACCTTTCGGCCGCGAGCGATCAGCGCCGACGCCGAGGGCAATATCTATGTGGGCGGGGTATCGGCGGCTCATATCCAGAACCGGTCGGCCAATCATATCGCCGGCCAGCGCGTGGGCACCTACCAGGGAGACCTGGCGACGCTGGTGGTGACGCCCGATATGAGGACGCGACTGTCCTGGACGCCCTGGAATGCCGAGGGCGGGCGAAGCGGCAGTGAGTTTAGCGATATGGTGGTGCGCGACGGGCTGGTGGCCACGGCCATGACCACGGCGGAGGGCAAGATGATCACCCATGAGGCCATGCAGCCCGAGCCCCATGAATCTCAATCGGAGGTCGATCGGGACATCTATCTATCGATCTGGCCCAGCCTCCATTGAGGATTTTTGGCGGGGCTACTCGGCGGCCAGAGAGGTGGGGAGGTGGCTTTGCTTTCGGGCCTTGAGGTCGTCGACGAAGGAGTGGAGCAGGCCACAGGCGTGGGGGCTGGGACGGTGGATCTCCTCGGCATAGGCCATGGCTTCTTCGTAGTTCTGACCGGGTTTCTGGTAATTTTTGATGTAATTTTCGAAGCGATCGATATTGTCGGAGCGCGACAATTCGGGGTGAAATTGGGTGGCCACGATGGGCCGATCTTTGACGCGCACGGCCTGGTAGGGACAGTCGTCGCTCTCGGCGAGGTGGATGAGCTCGTCGCTCAGCTCGATGGCGCTGTCGTTGTGGCCCAGTTGGGCGTCGAAGGCGCGGGGGAGATCGCCAAAGAGGGGATCGTCATCGGCGGCGTCGGTCAGGCGGATCTGGAAGGTGCCCAGTTGGGCCATATCCTCGTCTTTGGCGAGGCGGCCGCCCACGGTCTGGACGATGGCCTGGAAGCCAAAGCAGGAGGCGAAGGTGGGCATGGCGGTATTCATGAGGCGGGCCATGAGGTCCAGGAAGTCCTGGTGCCATTCAAAGCCGCCCTCGACGAGCGAAAAGTCGCCGCTGCCGCCGATCATGGTGGCGTCCAGGCCCTCAAAGGAGAGGGCGTCGGGATCGTCGGTGGCGATATTGAAGATCCGAAAGGCGTCGGTGGGCAGCTCACAGCGCTCGGCGAAGGCCCGTAGCTCGTGATGGGCCATGGGGTCGTCGTGGTCTCGGGCCTGGATCAGAAGGATTCGAGGCAGATCGCTCATGGTACATATCGCTCGTTCAAGTTCAGTATAGATTGATGAGTCTAAACACTGAACGAGGAGAGGGAAAGGAAAAGTCCCGGTGCGGTGGTGTGGTTGGATCCATTAGTTTGATGCGTCGATAACTTCGTCGCGAAAATCCTGCAGAAAAGAGCGAAGTTCTCGGGTCTGGTCAAAGGCCTCGCGGTTTCGAGGGGTGATGCGCAGGAAAATATGGTCCAGGACGAGATAGCGGTCCGGGGGGTCGACGTTGCGCCGAAGTCGCTCGTGGGTGTCGTCCTCGTCGACCTCGTAGATGGTGAGGTCGATGCGTTCGCCGCCGACGTCGATGACGGTGGAGCGCATGGTATAATCGCGCATGGGGCGGGGGTCGCCGGGATTGGAGACGCGCCATCCGGCGGAACGCATGGCGGTGAGGAGGCCGTCGACGCTAAATCGTGAGGAGTCGGCCAGGGAGGCGCGCTGCGGCTCGTCGGGTTGGGAGATCTCCTCGTCGGAGGCCTCGGCGGATTCGGTGACCGAGGCGTCGGTGGCCTGTGGCTCGTCGTCGCCGGGCCACAGAAGGAAAAATCCCAGGGCGCCGGCGATCACTGCCACTGCGACGCCAGCGAGGAGTCTTTTGTCTGGACCGCCATCGCTGTCGTCGGGCAGGGGCTGGGGGCGCGACGCCGCTGGAGGCGAGGGTTCCGTCGGTGGAGGCGAGGAAGCGGGCGGGTTGGGGGCGTCCAGGGGGATGGGGGTGGGGTCGCGGGATGGTCGAGAGGGCTTGGAGGAGGTGGGTTGGCGATGGGAAGGGGGCAGACGAGAGGGATCGGATTGGCGCAGGGCGGCGTATGGCGCCGGTGGAGGTGGGGCGGCGTCGGGGTTGAGGAAGATATTTTCGCTATCGTCGGCGTCAATAACGTTGGGATCGACGATGGTGGCCTGTTCCCGTCGGCGCGATGAGGGTTTGAACTCCGGGAGATCGTCTAAGTCGATGGTGGTGGCCTCCTGGAGGGCCTGAGCGAAGGTGGGAGCGTTTTGATAGCGCTCGCCCGGCGGCTTGGCGACGGCCTTTTCCAGTACGCGGCGGAGGCCTTGGCCGATGTCGATGTCGTCGGGAAAGCGCCAGGGGGGATCGAGCTTGGCGATGGCGGCGCAGCGCTTGATGTCGGAGGTGGGCACCATGGGCTTTCCGGCCAGGGCGTACCACAGGAGGGAGCCGGCGCCGTAGATGTCGGTGGCGTAGGTCAACTTCTGGCTAAAGATCTGCTCCGGGGCGGCGTAGCGAGGGGTGCCCAAAAAGAGGGGTTCGCCGTCGTCGTCGGTGTCACCGGTGAGGATCTGGGCGATGCCGAAATCGAGGACTTTGACCACTTGCTCGCCCTTAAAGTTGCGGGTGAGCATGATATTGGCCGGCTTGAGATCGCGGTGGAGGATCTGGTTGTGGTGGGCTTCCTCCAGGCTGGCCAAGACCTGGAGGATGATGGAGATGGCCTCGTCGGGATCGAGGGCACCGTGGGCCTTGACGCGCTGCTCCAGGGTCTGGCCGTCGACGAATTCCATGACCAGGTAGGCCCGGTGGTTATCGATGCCGAAGTCGTAGAGGGTGACCGTGTTGGGGTGGCCCAGTTGGCTGACCAGGCGGGCCTCTTGCTCGAAGCGCAGCGCCCGGCCAGCGGTTCGCGAGGGGTCGTCGGATCCGTGGTGTTGGGGGTCGAAGACCTTGATGGCTACGGTGCGCTCCATGGCCTCGTGACGAGCGGCGAAGACGTGGCTGAATCCGCCGGCGCCGATGGAGGCGTCGATGATATATTTGTCGGCGAGGGTATCACCCGGTTTGACGGGAGAAGGGGAGGCCATCGTGGTTTCCCAGGCGCGCGGAGTCAGTTGGAACTTGCCGTCGGTGCGGGGAAAAAATTACCATAGGCCTCGTGAAGATTGAACTCCATATAGCAGGGCGGGTTGCAGCACTATGGGTGGCACTGGTGGTGAGCGCCGGCTGTTTGAGTGGGCCGGAGACGCAAGAAGAAGACGGCGATCCCTGGGATTGGGAGGAGGGCCAGGGGGCTCCCGAGGAGGAGGGGGCCGGGGAGGCGGAGCTATGCGAGGAGCAGAGTTGTCCGGAGGAGGTGGGGTTTTTGTGGAGTGGCGAGGCGCTACCAGAAGAGGCGGAGGAGGTGCTGCCCTTTTTGGAGGGGGCCTGTGAGGAGGGGCGGGGCCACGGCTGCTATCTGGCGGGTACGGAATATGTGTTGGAGCGCCGTGGAGGCCGCGATCTGGAGCGGGCACGAGCGTTGTACGCGAGGGGATGCGAGTTGGGCATCGCCGCCTCATGTCAGGCTCAGGGGTGGATGCTATATCACGGGCAGGGCGGGGAGGCGGACTGGCAGGAGGCCAATCTCATCTGGCGGCGGGGCTGCGAATTGGGCAATGGCGGCGCCTGTCGGCAACTCGGCGGGCTCTATTATTACGGACGGGGAGTGGATGCGAGGCCGGAGTTGGCGGCGACCTATTTCTACCGGGGTTGTCTGGCGGCCGACGGGGCGGCGTGCGAGGAGTTGGAGAGTTATTTCGCCCTGGATCCGGGGCGCGATCATCGCGGGATCGCGCGGCGGGTGGAGGTGGCCTGCGAGGAGGGGGCGGAGGCGGCGTGCGTGGTGCTGGGGGCGCTCTACGAGGAGGGGCAGGGGCGGAGCACGCAGAAGTCGCGGGCGATGCGGCTATACGAGGAGAGTTGCGAGCAAGGCGAGGTCTTTGGGTGCACGCTGGAGGGCATGCTTCGCCAGCGGGGGGGCGGAAGCGTGAGCCGCCGAGGGTGGGAGGCCAGGGAGCGCTTTTCTCAGGCCTGTGCGGCCGACGAGCGGGTGGCCTGCAACTCGCTGGCCGTGATGTATCTTCGCGGACAGGGGGGCGAGGCGTCGGCGGAGAAGGCGGTGGACTATTTTAAGGCCTCCTGCGAGCGAGGGCATGGGCGCGGATGCTTTAATCTGGGCCTGATGTACGAAGGGGGAGAGTCCATCGAGGCCGATGGGGAGCTGGCTTATCGCTACCATCGCATCGGTTGCGAGCAGGGCTATGGGCCGTCGTGCAATAGCCTGGCGTTTATGTACGAGGAGGGCATGGGCACGGAGGTGGACGTGGCGCAACAGTTGGAGAGCTTTGAGGCCTCCTGCGACCGGGGCTATGGCAAGGGATGCTTTAATCTGGGCCGGGCCTATGACCTGGGTGAAGAGGTGGAGGCCGATCGGGAGAAGGCCATCGAGTATTATGGGCGGGCCTGTGACGCGGGCTATGGGCGCGGCTGTAATAACGGCGGGGTGCGGGCCCTGGAGGCGGCGACGACGGGCGCCGAGGTGCGGGCGGCCGTGGAGTTGCTGGAGAGGGCGTGCGACGGGGGCGAGCGGCCCCGATCGTGTGGCCGCGCCGGGGAGGCGTTGGTCGATGATCCGCGGATCCCGGAGAGCCCCCTTCGGGCACGGCAGTTATTGGAGTCTGGCTGCCAGGCAAACGACGGGCGCTCCTGTCTGTGGTTGGGATATCTCTACGAGCAGGGGCGAGGGGTGGAGGAAGATGAGGAGGAGGCGCGACGGCACTACGGCCGGGCGTGCACCCTGGACGAGGCCCATGGATGCGGCCGGCGGGGATGGCTGATGGAAGATGATGAGGAGCGGGCAGAGGAGGGACGCCGGCTATTGGAGCAGGGCTGTGGGATGGGCGATGACTGGGCCTGCGACAGGTTATAAATGCTCCTCGGGAGGTGATCAGCGCCGGATCCACCGGTGGAGATCGTTGTTGGCCGGGAGGCGGTGGGTGTCGCGGTGCTCAAAGCCGTGCTCCGAGGCGATGCGGTCGACCTCTTCAAAGAGGCGGATGCCCATGTCGGGGTGGCGCTGCTTGAGGTGTTGGTGGAAGCGCTCGTTGGAGGGCTCCAGGGGGCGATCGTCGTAGCGATAGGGGCCATAGAGGATGAGGGGAGCGCCGCTGTCCAGGAGATCGGCGGCGTGTCCGAAGAGGTGGGGTAGCGCGCGGGCGGGGGCGATGTGGATGACGTTGATGGCGATGATGGCGTCGGCGCCGTCGACGGGTGGGGCGTCATTGAAGAGGTCGAAGGCAAGCGCCGGTTGGAGATTGGGGAGGTCGGCGTCTCGTCGCCAGGCCTCGACGCTTTGAAGTTGACCGGGGGGGTTGGTGGGTTGCCAGGTGAGGTGGGGAAAGCGGCGGGCGAAGGCGACGGCGTGCTGGCCGGTGCCGCTGCCGACCTCCAGGACCAGCCGGGCGTCGGCCAGCCAGTCCTGCAGCCGATCACCGATGGGTTGCTGATTTCGCTCGCAGGCTTTGGAGTAGCGCTTCATGGCGGGGATATCCTTTGGCAAGGCAGGTGGTAAAGTAGGCCGGGGGTTTACGTTGGGTGCCGGGCGTTTAGGTTGAGACCTCACGAGATAAGCCCCGGCGACCAGGGGATAGAGGCGACGAGGACTGGGTTATGAAGACGGTAAAAAGATGCCCGAGGGTGGTCATTATTGGTGGTGGTTTTGCCGGGCTCAACGCCGCCAAGGGGCTTCGCAAGGCCGATGTGGAGGTGGTGCTCATCGATCGCCAAAACCACCATCTCTTCCAGCCGCTGCTCTATCAAGTGGCGACGGCGGGACTGAGCGCCCCCGATATCGCGGAGCCCCTTCGCTCGGTGCTTCGCCGGAGTAAAAATACGCGGGTGGTCATGGCAGAGGTCAAGGTCATCGATAGAGAGGCCCGTCGGATCTACTTCGACGGGGGCTCCATGGATTACGACTTTCTGGTGGTGGCCGCCGGCATGGAGAATAATTATTTCGGACATGAAGAGGAGTGGTCGCCTCGTGCGCCGGGGCTCAAAACCCTGGATGACGCCCTGGAGTGTCGGCGCCAGATCCTCAAGGCTTTTGAGCGTGCGGAATGGACGGAGGACGAAGAGGAGATGGAGGCGCTGCTGACCTTTGTGGTGGTGGGCGCTGGCCCCACGGGGGTGGAGATGGCGGGGGCTATCCGCGATATCGCCCACCAGGTGATGGTCGATGAATTCGAGTATATCGATGCGTCCAAGACTCGGGTGTTATTGGTGGATGCCGAAGACCGGGTGTTGACGGCCTATGACGAGTCCAGTTCTCGGTCGGCCCAAGAGCAGTTGGAAGATATGGGTGTGGAGGTGGTTCTGGGCGGCCTGGTGGAGGAGATCAGCGACGAGGGCGTGGTGATCGACGGGGAGTTTGTGGCCGCCGGGACGGTGATCTGGGCAGCCGGTGTCAAGCCCTCGCCGCTGGCTCAGGAGTTGGGTGGAGAGTTGGACGACATGGGGCGGGTGGTGGTCAATGACTATCTGGAGATGCCCGGCGATCCACGGGTCAAAGTGGTGGGCGATATGGCTCATTACGAGCACGAGGGGGAGGTCGTGCCCGGCCTGGCCCCGGTGGCCATTCAGATGGGGAAATATGTGGCCGACGATATCAAGCGGCAGCGACGGGGGAAGGAGCGCAAACCCTATGAGTATATCGATCGGGGGCAGATGGCGACCATCGGGCGGGCTCGGGCGGTCGCTGAGGTGGGAAAGCGAGCGTTTTCCGGCCTTGTGGCGTGGCTGATGTGGCTCTTTATCCACGTGCTATTTTTGATCGGCTTTCGCAATCGGGTATTCGTGATCATGGAGTGGTTTTACGCCTATATCGGGATGCGCAGGGGCTCGCGGATCATCATCGAGCGGGCGGAGCGCGGAACGGAGTTGGAGGATAAGTCGGCCATTCAGGAGGAGCTGTTGGTCGAGGGGCGGCAAACGCAGTTGGACGCCAGTTGATAACGGGAACACTCATCGATCGAGGGAGGCGAGATGCGACAGGGGCGAGAGTGGTTGGAGCAGCAGGCAAGCGTGGCGGACGTGATCTGCTTTTTGGACTTCGATGGGACCCTGGCGCCGATCGTGGATCGGCCAGGGGAGGCCAGGCCATTGGATGGGGTCGTAGGGTTGGTGGAGGGGCTGTCGACGGTCATCGAGGTGGCCGTGATCAGCGGTCGAGGCGTGGAGGATGTGCGGCAGCGGCTGGGGGCGAATGGGATCTATTATTCCGGGAGTCACGGCCTGGAGTTGATGGACCCATCAGGAGCGGTGGAGTGCCTGGTCGACGAGGCATTGGTGGAGCGAATCGACGAGGCCGAACGGGCGCTGAGGCGGCGCTTTGTGGAGGTCGAGGGCGTGGAGTTGGAGCGCAAGGCGGCCTCCATCGCCGTGCATTATCGTCGAGCGCCGGATCGCAGCAGCGAGGTCTCCAGGGTGCTTCAGAAATTGGCCAAGACCCTGGGGGATGAGGAGCACCGATTGGGGATCCACGAGGGCAAGATGGTTCTGGAACTGCAGCCCCAGATCGGTCGCGACAAGGGCACGGCCCTGGTGGCTATCTGGGAAGCCATCGATCCCGGGCGGAACCGGCGACCGATCTATATCGGCGACGATCGCACCGACGAGGACGCCTTCGAGGTGATCGCCGACCACGGAGAGGGCGCAGCGATCCTCGTGGCCAGTCATCCCCGTCCGTCCCACGCCGAATGGCGCCTCGACGATCCACACGCTGTCAAGGCATGGCTCAAAGCGCTGGCGAGCCGGCTGGGCATTGCCCACGATGAACCCAGGGGCCATGATGGCGGGTCCGATGAGATGGATAGCGCTTAAGATATGAGTCAATAAATCAGGGAGTTGATGAGATGAAGATTGGAATTTTGACTGGCGGTGGCGATTGCCCGGGGCTCAACGCGGTGATCCGGGCGGTGGCGAAGAGTTTGATCCTTCAAAATGACGCCCAGGTAATCGGATTTCAGGACGGTTTTTTGGGGATGATCGAAAAGCGCTATCGCGAGCTGAACGCGCGGGACGTAAGCGGTATCCTGATGGCGGGGGGCACCATTTTGGGGACTCACAATAAGGCCAATCCCTTTGAGTATTTCGGGGCCGATGGGGCCGATGTCTCCGACAGGGTGGTGGAAAACGTGGAAGAGCTGGGGCTCGACGGGGTGGTGGCCATCGGCGGCGATGGGACGATGACCCTGGCCCATCGCCTGGAGCAAAAAGGGATCGACTTTGTGGGCGTGCCCAAGACCATCGACAACGATCTGATGCATACGGAGCGGACCTTTGGCTTTGATACGGCGGTGGCGATCGCGACGGACGCCGTCAATCGGCTGTCCACGACGGGGCAGAGCCATGGCCGGGTGATGATTCTGGAGACCATGGGGCGCTATGCGGGGTGGATCGCATTGCACGCCGGGGTGGCGGGCGGCGCTGACATCATTTTGATTCCCGAGATTCCCTTTGATGTGGACGAGGTGGTCAGGGTGTGCCAAGAGCGGGAGCCCAAGCAGAAGTTTACGATCATCGTCGTCGGCGAGGGGGCCAAGGCGGAGGGTCAGGATCAGGTGGTGCGCGAGCGGGTGGAGGATAGCCCCGATCCGGTCAGGTTGGGGGGGATCGGTTATTGGTTGGCGGATCAGATCAAGCCACATCTGGATAGCGAGGTCCGCACGACCGTGCTGGGTCATATCCAGCGCGGCGGGACACCCACGGCCTTTGACCGCATATTGTCGACGAAATTCGGCATTCACGCGGCGTCGATGGTCGCCGCTGGCCGTTTCGGTGAGATGGTGACCATGACGGATGGAAAGTTGGGGAGTATCCCGCTGTCGAAAGTGGCCAATAAGACGCGCTATGTGCCCGCCGACTCGCCGATGGTGCGGGCCGCGGCAGCGGTGGGGACCTCGCTGGGGCGCAGCGATCTGGAGATTGGCCTGGGGCCCGGGGGGCTGGAGGGATGAAAAAAAGACTGGAAATCTGATGCGGGGCGTAAATAATACAGCGGGGTCTGAACGGATCGACGGGGGCATGGATCGGTTCAGGTCAATTACGCCCATATCACCTGGTTTAGGTAGGCAGTCATGCTACGGATACTCGCTTTTGTGGCCATCATCATCGTCGTCTGGGGAGGCGCTCACCTCTATATCGGTCATCGACTGGGGCGGCACCAGCCGCCCTCGAGAAAGCGAGCGCTATACGCGCTGTTGACGGGCCATTTCTCCCTGGTGCTGGTGGCGTGGACGGTGCGCGAGTTTACGCAGCAGGGATGGGTCTTGCACGCCTGGCAGTGGGCGACTTACCTGGGGATGGGGGCATTTACGTTCTTCTTTGTCCTGATCGTGCTCAAAGATCTGGGGTGGTTGAGCTATCTGGGGGTGGAGCGACTGAGAGGGGCCGAGAGCGAGGCGGAGGCGTTGATCGACCCCGAACGGCGGCGATTTATGAGCGTGGGGCTCAATGCCGGAGCTCTGGGGGCGACGGCGGCGGCGTCGGGGTGGGGATTTCGAGAGGCCCGGCGGGTGCCCGATGTGGTGGACGTAGAGGTGCCCTTTGAGGATCTGCCCCAGGGATTGGAGCGGTTTCGCATCGTCCAGTTGTCGGACATCCACGTGGGGCCGACGATTCGAAAGCCCACGGTGGAGCGCATCGTAGAGAGGGTAAATAAATTAGATGCCGATATGGTGGTGATCACCGGCGATCTGATCGACGGTTATCTGAAGTATCGAAGGGAGGATGCAGAGCCGCTGCTGGATCTAAAGTCGCGCTACGGCACCTATTATTGCTCCGGGAATCACGAGTATTATTGGGACCCTCATAATTGGTTTGAATGGCTGGAAGAGGGTGGGGTGACGGTGCTGCACAATGAGCACGCACTCATCGAGCGCGACGGGGCACGGCTGTTGATGGCCGGGTGCACCGATTATACGGCCGGTCGATATATTGAAGAGCACGCCACGGATCCGAAGGGAGCGCTGGAGGGGGCGCCGGAGCACGACATAAGTATTTTATTGGCCCACCAACCGCCGAGTATTCATGAGGCGGCGGAGGCGGGCTATGACCTTCAATTGTCGGGCCATACCCATGGCGGACAATTTTGGCCCTGGATCTACGTGGTGGGGGTGGTTCACCCCTTCTCAGTGGGACTTGGACGCCAGGACGACACCTGGATCTACGTCAGCCGGGGCACTGGCTACTGGGGGCCGCCGATGCGCCTGGGAGCGCCGTCAGAGATCACCTGCGTGGAGTTGGTCCGCGGTGGGGAGGACGCCCAGAGTGTGGTGCGCCGCGATGGGATCGAGCGGCCGGCGTGAATGGTTTATTGGCGTAGGCGCTGGACGTCATCGAGGTCGATGGTGTGGGCAGCGCCGCAATAGTCGCAGTCAACGGTGACGTCGTCGCCGTCGCTTCGAAGGTCTGCGATATCGTCGTCAGAGAGGGTGGAGAGGGCTTTAATGACGCGGTCGGCGCTGCAGACGCAACCGCTGTGGAAGTCGTTTTGGCCGAGTGCTTTGAAAGGGATGGGGCCGTAGAGTTCGTCGGCGACGGCCTGGCTGTCCTGGTCGGCGGCGTCGAAGAGGTCGGCGATGGAGGGGAGGTTGTCGAGGCGCGCCGTCATGATGGCCAAGGTGGCGTCGTCGATATCGCTTTTTCCGGGGACCAGTTGGACGACGTAGCCGCCGGCGAATTGGAGTTGGCCGTCGTCGTCGACGCGGTGGTCGATGTGGACGACGGAGGTGATTTGCTCGGAGTGGTGGAGGTAGCCGGCGACGGCGTCTCCGATGCCCTGGCCGTCGCTGGTCTCGACGACGCCCTGGTGGATGTCACCGCCGTACATGGAGCGGTGAATGCTAAGGAGGGTACCATCGCCGGTGCGCAGGCGCTGACCATCGGCGATGCGGACGAGGCCGCGGGTAATCCCGTCGGGGTGGCTGTCGGTGACGATATTACCGATGCTTCGGTTCTGAAGGATGGTCTGGAGGCGATAGTCGGGGGACATGGTCAGGCGAAGCAGGAGGGAGGCGGTGACCATGTCGGTCAGGAGGCCGGCGGTGTCGGCGTCCAGGGGGCCCTGGGCGTCGAGGATGTCGGCGGCGGTGTGGGTGTTGCGGATGACGAGGATGCGAAAGTTGTCCTCGTCTCCAAGGGTGCGAAGGGCGTGGTCTGGATGGTCGTGACTCATGGGTGACTCCTGGTAGGTAAAATGGCGCCCAGAAGGTAGGGATAAGGGCGGTGGCTTGCAATGGAGAAAGGAGGTGGGCCGGCCGATGGGCGATCGCCGCTACGGTTGAGAGGGGGAGGGCTGGGGTTGGGTGTCCTTAGTTGGAGCGACCCGATCGGTGGTGTCTTCGTCGGCGGTTGCCCGGAGGTAGTCGCGGCGAATGGATTCAAAGGTCTCGATGAGAGATTGGCGCTCTTGCTCCAGGGTGTCCAAGAGGTTCTGGCGGGTGCGAAAGAGGGTTCTGGAGAGGATACGTTCTCGATAGGCCAAAAGTTGGCGCCACCAACGCAGAAAGAAGAGGCCGGCGGGGATGAGGGTGGCCACGTAGACAATGGCGACCCACAGGGCTTGTTCGTTTAGCTGCCACAGGGCCCAGCCCTGGGCTGTGTAGAACATCGGAAAGAGAAAGAGGCCGGTGGCGAAACCGGCAAAGGCGATGCGCGTTTCATCGGGCTGGCGGCGGGCGACTTCGCGGACGATATAGGCGGGGATAAAGTTGTTGATCAGGCCATAGATGGCGATGGGCCCGAGTCCGACGGCGTAGAGTGTCATGCCGATGGCGTCGCGGGTGCGGCTCTTTTCGAGGATGCTATCGATGCCGTCTTCCACGAGTTCGTGGCGTAGGCGAACCTGTTGGAGGTGGTCCTGGTAACGACGGATGTCCATGCGGATGCGGGCGACCATGCCGGGGTCGGTCTTTTGGTAATAGTCGACGGCGTCGGCGATGCGCTGTTCGATTTCAAAGCGATCGACGAGCTGGTCGTCGGGCAGTTTCTGCTTTTCCTCGGACTCCAGGAGGCGATCCGTCTGGGGGGAGAGGCGCTGGTCGTCGAGATCGGTGAGGAGCCGGCGGGCCAATTTGTGCCCGTAGATATCGTAGATGTCGATGACCAGTCGGCGATTGCGGTCGTCCTCGATATGGGTGGCCAATCGGCGCATGGCCCGGCCGACGTCGTCGGTCAACTGGAGGACCGCTTCACGCTCGGAGGTGGCGTAAACGTCGGCGTAATCGCGGACGTCGATGGGATTTCCAAAGCGGATGAGGACGCGGGAGAGAAAGCGGGTGCGATCCTCAAAATTGAGGCCGACCGGTTGGATCTGGAGGCCCAACTGAAAGTCGCTTCGCTCCTCGGTGGCCAGGGCGATGCGGGCGGTGCCGGTCTTGATGCTCTGGACCTTGCGGTCCGGTGAGTTTTGGCCCTCGGGGAAGATGCCGATGCAGCCGCCGTCCTCCAGGGCTTCGTAGGCCCGCACGAAGCTGTCGACGTTTTGCTCCATGCTCTCGCCGTCCTGGCGGCGATAGATGGGGATGACACCGATGCGATGGAGGAAGGCCGAAAAGAGTTTGCTCTTTCCGAAGAGGCCGCTGCGGGCCATATATTGGATCTGGCGATCCGTCTGGGTGGCCAGCAGGACGGTGTCCATCAGGGAGTTGGGGTGGTTGGAGGCAAAGATCAGGGGGCCCTGATGGGGGATGCGCTCGCGGCCTGTGGATTTGATTTCGTAGAAATAGACGCCCACCGCCCGGCGAAGGATGGTGCGCACAGAGCGATAGAATCGCGACATACGTCACTCCCGGGATGGTGAGGGTCAAGCGGCGTTGGAATTGGAGTGGCTGTGGGGGGGCAGCATGGGCCGCTGAGACGGCGACTGATCGGGGAGGGCGCGGTCTTGGTTGGAGCGCTCGGCGACCATATAGGCGTCGATGATGGACCAGATCCAGACGACCCAGAAGAGGAGGAAGATGGAGAGCAGGAGGGCGCTAAAGAGGAGCATGACGCCCTTGCCGATCTCGCCGTTATAGAATTGGCCCAGTCCGGGGACCAGGAGGCTGAGGGCGCCGGCGAGGACGGGGACGCGGCCGTCGGTGGGTTCGTAGCGCCCGGGTCGCGACGGGGGACGGTGCTGGGATTGGTAGGGCGTCAGAGCCTGGGAGTCCGGCATAGGGCGGCGATGTTGGGGCGCCCGGGCCGGAGGTTGATGGGGTTGCGACTGTTGCGGGCGGACCTGAGCCTGCGGTTGGTGGCCTCGAGAGGGTTGCTGGGGGCGATGGGGGTTGGCTCGAGGATCGTAGGGGGCCTGTTGAGGCGGCGGTTGGTGCCCCGTGGGCTGGTGGTGGTCGGTGGAGGGCGTCTGGGTCGGGGGATAAGGGCTGGCCACGGAACCATCGGTGCCGTCGCCGGGAGGCGTGGAGGCGGCCTGCCATCCGCCAGTGGCCGGCCGCTGGGTCTGTTGCTGTGCGGCGGAGCGCTGGGGGGAGGGCTGGCCCTGGCGTTGCGCCTGGGTCTGCGGCTGATGATGCGGCGCAGGTTGGGGCTGCGAGGGTCGAGCGCCCTTCCCGATGCGGCTGGCTTCGCTGGCCGGCAAGGAGTAGATGAGGTGGCCCTCGTCGTCGACGTGGAGGTCCAGGACGTCCTGGGTGACCAACTCGTCCAGGAGCTTCGAGGCCTCGGCGGTGCTCATGCGCATCCGATAGGCCAGAAAGGACGGGGTGATCTCGCTATGGCCCTCGTCGTAAAAGAGGGATAGCACGCTGTGTTGACGATCGTTCATGGGCCAGTGCTCTCCAGGTCAGGCGGGCTGGAAGGTCAGGGGTGATAGGACAAAGCGCCCTGTAATTAAGGTGAAGCAAGGTCAAAACATTCCGGTCGACCAGGGCGGTCGCCACCATGGGCTGGTCATCGTAGTCCAAGGCGGACAGGCCGTAAACCGTCGCCGCTAAAAGGAGCCGTGACTTTCCATCGGCGAGGCAGTGACTACGATTAAATGCACGCCTAGAGAGGACGTGTGATTGATAAATCTCAGGGGGCCTAAGGAGACGCGGCGGTTGGCCATGGTGTGGTCGGCGGCCGGGGGACTCCGAGGGGTCCAGGGGACGTCCCAAGTCGAGCAGTCATCAGGCGAACCGTCTGGAAGGCCGATGTCATGAGACCATCGGGCAGGGGGGCGCGACCGAGACCGCCATGGTCAAAAGGCAAGGTGGATCGTCAGTTGGGGAGAGTCACGGCCGGCAGGAAGCGTTGAAACCACTGTAACGAACATCCCAGATTAGGGGGGAACGATGAACGGACGCCAATGCGGTATGGCTGGGTTTTTAATCTTGGCAATGGTGATTATGGGAGGTGTGGGCTGCGGGGACGCGGGCTCCGAGGACGAGACGTTGGAGACGGGGGTGCAGGCGGTGACCCAGATTGGGTCATCGGACCATAATGACGTCGAATATATGCACTATACGGTGACCCGCGTGGAGTGCGACTCCAAGGTGGGATATGAGGGAGACTACGGAGTGGTCTTTGACGATAAGGTGGCGCTCAAAGATCTGAGCCTGCCAGGGGGGATCCCGAGCTTTATCGATCAGCCCTTCGATGAGTTTTCGGCGCACCAATTCGCCGACAAATTCCTGCTGTTGGACGCCGGATGCTACGATATCCATGTTCAGCCCAAGCGCTCGCCATCGGCGATCTCCAAGAGCTGTGTGCCCGTGGAAAAGCAGGGCGTGAAGGTGGAGGATGGAAAGACGGAGGAGGTGCTGCTGGTCAGCCAGTGCAGCGGCAAGGAAAAGGGCGCTCTCGATGCCATCGTGGCGCTCAATCACCCGCCGCATCTGGAGGTCTTTGACCTGGATCCGCAGAAGTTCGTGACCTGTCCGCCCGAGGGCAATCCCAAGGTGACGGTGTGCGCCGAGGCCGTCGATCCCGATGGGGATCCCATGGAGTTTAAGTGGGAAGCCCTGGAGGGAGGCGATCATATTATCGACGCCGAGTTGGTGAGCTCCTACGATGAGGCCGGCGAGGCCGGTCAGTGCTACGAGGTGGAGTTGGAGCGAAAGGACGCCGCCTATGAGGGGCGAGTTACGGTCTTCGATCTCTTCATCGAGTTCATCAATGGAGAGCGAAGCCCCATTCGCGCCGAGGACTGGTTGGCCATGATGGGATATACGGGTCCCGAAGGGGAGTTTTTGGAGTCTCGGGCGTCCCTGGAGTTTCCGATCTACGTCGGTGGGTGTGACGAGGACTTTGTGTGCCCTCGCTCGCAGGGCTACTGGAAAACGCCCCCCAATAATCTGGATCGGATCAAGGAGAAGTGGGAGCCCACGGGCTTCGATCCGCTGACGCAAAGCCTGTGTGCGGAGGAAGATCCCGATCTGTGGCTGGCCGACATCCTGCAATCGCCACCGATGGGCAATATGTATTATATCCTGGCCGTCCAATACGTGGCGGCCAAGCTCAATATCGCCGCCGGGGCGACGGAGATGGGCGATGTTTTGGACGATATCGACGAAGCCCAAGGGCTTCTGGAAGGGGGCACCAATTGCGCGACCAAGGGAAGCGATTGGTCGCAGGAGACCAAAGATCAGGCGGAGGCGGTCAAGGATCGCCTGGAGGCATTCAACCTGATCTGTGCGGCCGACTCAAATGATGAGGCCAACGACTGATCGTCAGCGGAGGGGGCCTCTTGTGGGGTCCCCTTCGTGGCGGATGGAATGAAGGGAATATACGAGGGGGGATGGGAGCATGAGGATCGCAAATAGAGAGATGAGACGGTGGTGTCTGGGCCTTGGCGTGGCGATGATAGCGGCGACCCTTGGGTGTGCGGAGGAGGATGAGCGCCAGGGCGAGGGCGTGTTGGAGGTGGAGATTGAGATCGGAGGGGAGGGGCTAGAGGCGATCAGCGGCGCATCACTGGTCGTGGATCGCTGCGAAGGGCCGCGAGGCGAGCCGTGGTCGGTGACGGCGGCATCGCTGAGCCCGGATATAAGGGGTTCAGGGTTGATGAGTCGTCGCCAGGGACAGGTGTTGGAATCCCAGGTGCACGCTCGCGACGCCGGCGGCTCGGCGGTGGTGGGGGAGACGACGATTCGGTTGCGCTCCGGGTGCTATCGGGTAGAGGCGGTGGCCATCGATGATGAGGGAGAGGCCGTGGAGCACTGTCGCCCGCTGGAGGCCAGCCGGGTGTCGGTGGCCGACGGGGCACATCGCCATTTGCGCCTCAAGGGACGCTGCGAGGGTGACGGGACCGGCGATGGCGAGGGAGGTCTTCACGCCCGGGTGCGAACCAACGAAGCGCCAACAATTGAGGCGGTGGACTACGATCCCTCACGGACGGTGTCCTGCGGAGAGAGGCTGGAGATTTGCGTGGAGGCCACAGATCCAGATGGCGATCCCCTGAGCTATCAATGGCGCATAGAGGATGAGCAGGTAAGGGCCGATGAGGTGACTCAGCGGCCGGAGTGCGTGGCCGTGGAGAGCGATGAAACCGGGGCGTATGTGGCCCAGGTGGTGGTGCGGGATCTTCTCTTTGTCGATGGGCAGTGGATGAGCATGGAGGCCTATCTGCAGGACGAAATGGGGCAGTCGGAGCAGTCGCGAGCGAGCCTGGAGATCCCCTTTCGAGTGATGGGGTGTGGGACCCAATGATTTGGTGACCCCCCCGAGGATGCATAGCTTCTAGAGACGACAGAGGAAGGCGATGACCTCCAAAAGGGGTCGTCGCGGACGTCTGTAGCAGGGCCAATCCTCCGGAGGATGGCGCCGGCTAGACCCGATAAGGGAGGTCGGTCCCTGCAGCGATGAGCGAGGACGGCCGGCTCGGTGGGGGCCGCCACCGCCGTGCTCATCGGGAAAGCTCAGCAATCCATTAGCAATCCAGGGAGGGCACCTGGCCGATTAAGGGTGTCGCACGTGCTCTGGAGAAGTCTCGGGAGGTAAGCATGAGAATCAACGTAAAGCTTGGAGTGGCGTTGGGCCTGGTGGCCCTGGTGTGGAGTGGTTGTGCCGAGGAGACGACGCCCAACCCCGGTGATCAGCAGGAGACGGCGGCCACGGGTATTTCGCTGACGTTGGATGTGGCGTCGCTGGAAGATGTGGCGGCGTTGCAATTCGATATTACGACCTGTGAGGGCGAGGAGGCAGCCTTTGACGAGGTGCCGATCTCGGAGCTGGAATTTACGGAAGAAATGGATATCGACGTGATTGGGACGGCGGCCTTTGCCGACTACTTCGCCACGCTGGAGGCCGGCTGTTACGATATTGAGATGATCGCCCTCGACGAGGAGGGATCGATGGTGGAGGGCTGCTCGGCGGCCTTCGCCAGCGGCATCGAGGTGGAGACGGGCCAGACCACGGAAATCGTGATGGTCAGCCATTGCGGAGGCCCCCCGACGGGCGGTCTGGACGTTCTGGGCGTCTTGAATTTCGCGCCCAGCATTACCCAATTGACCTATGACCCCTCCAAGATCGTGGAGTGCGAGGCCATCGAGGTCTGTGCCACGGCCATCGATAGCGATGGGGATGGCATCGAGTTTGAGTGGGCCCAGCTAAGTGGTCCGGAGCCCCTGGTGGCGCCGGAGGTGATTTCGTCGACCGAAGATAATGGGGTGTATACGGAGTGTATCGAGATGACGCCCGGGTTTACGGGGGCTTATGCCTTCGAGGTCACGGCCTTCGACACCATGGTGGATGAAGATGGCGAGACGGTGCGCGTGGAGGAAGTGCTTCAGGTGGAAGATGAGGTCTTTGCCTCTCATGCCTCATTGGCGTTTCCGGCCTACGCCACCTGCGAAGAGCCGGAAGATGTTTTGGGTGAGGTAGAGGACGACAAAAAGAAGAAGGATGAGGAAGAAGAGGAAGTGCTGGGTGAAGTGGAGGATGAGAAGGAGAAGAAATACGAAGAAGAAGAGGAGGAAGTGCTGGGTGA
>CAZMJS010000013.1:0-34070 GCA_964566695.1 uncultured Bradymonadales bacterium | reverse complement strand
AGAAGAAATACGAAGAAGAAGAGGAGGAAGTGCTGGGTGAGGTAGAGGATGAGAAGAAGAAGAAATACGAGGAAGAAGAGGAAGTGCTGGGTGAGGTAGAGGACGACAAAAAGAAGAAGGATGAGGAAGAAGAGGAAGTGCTGGGCGAAGTGGAGGATGAGAAGGAGAAGAAATACGAGGAAGAAGAGGAAGTGCTGGGTGAGGTAGAGGACGACAAAAAGAAGAAGGATGAGGAAGAAGAGGAAGTGCTGGGCGAAGTGGAGGATGAAAAGGAGAAGAAATACGATGACGAAGAGGTGTTGGGTGAGGTGGAGAATTGCACCTGGGGCTTTGCGTACTGGCAGATGAGCGCCGATTGGCCCCTGGATGGAGAGCAGATGATCGGGGATACCACGTGGAATGAGCTGATGATGGAGGAGTACGACAAGAAGAGCAGTTGGCGAAAGTTGGCCCAACAATATGTGGTGGCCCAACTCAATATTGCGATGGGAGCAGATGCCCCGTCGGCCGTGGAGTCGGCCTTGGATGAGGCGTCGGATTGGTTGGAGGCGCACGAAATGACGGCCAAGGATCGGATCCGCGCCCGAGACCTGGAGCGCTTGCTCAGCTCCTATAACCGTGGGGAGATCGGACCCGGTGCATGCGAGTGATGGTGCGGTGAGTCGATCGTGATGGATTGAGATCAATCCACAAAAGGGGCGTCCTCCTCGAGAGAGGGGGACGCCCCTTGATCGATCGAGGGGGATTCTTGATGCGCTGTGGAGGGCGATTAGATTTTTAGGCGTTGAGGATGAGTATTGAACAAGACCACACCGGGGGGATAGCGATGAGACGGAGATGGGGGGTAGCGCTGGGGATGGCTCTATTAATTGGGGTTGGGTGCAGCGAGGGGGCACAGGAAGATATGATGGAGGACGGTCCGGAAGACCAGGGGCTGGCCTTGTCCATCGGGGTCGATGAAGAGAGAGAGATCCAGGGCTTTGAGTTCCAGATCGATACCTGCGATGGGGAGTCGGTGGTGGAGGCCTATCACGACTGGGAAGAGCTGGTGATGCCGGGGGGGCTGGTAGAGGATCTGGAGACGCCGCCGGAGGTGGTGCAAGGTCACCGATTTGCCGACTTTTTTACCCCCCTGGAATCGGGATGTTACGATATTTCGGTGCAGCCCATGGATGCGCATGGCGAGGCGTCGTCGGAGTGTGCGCAGGCGGTGGCCACGGAGGTGTTCGTGGTGGGTCATAAGACCACCGAGGTGTTGCTATTGAGCCAGTGCGAGGGGGCGGAGACGGGGGCGGCGGACATCGCGGCGGCGCTCAATCACCCACCGGAAATCGTGGCCATCGACTACGATCCATCGAAATTTGTCCATGAGTGCGAATTGGCGACGATCTGCGTGGACGCCATGAGCCCCGACGGGGACCCGCTGGAGTTTGAGGTGGAGCAGACGGCGGGTCAGCAGCTTCGCTTTCCCGTGAATCTGCTGGAGGCCCAAGAAGAGGATGGGGTGGTGCGCCAATGCTTCGAGGCCGTGCCTCTGTGGTACGACGATTACGCCTTCAAAGTTCGGGTCTATGACCAGGTATGGGAGGATGACTCCCTAGTGCGAGTGGACGATGCCATCGCGGCGGAGTCACGGGCGGTCATCAACATACCTCTATATAGTAATTGGGATACGGAGTTGGAGTGCTACGACGATGAGGATGAGGTGTACTACCCGTTTTTGGGGGTGCGCGAGATCGAGCGAGCGCCGGGATGCATACCGATCTGGCCCCATGAGTATTATTGCTCCGATTTCTGGTGGGACGATCTGGAACGGACCTGTCCGGACGGGGAGTTTAAGCCGGAGAGTGTGTACCCATTGTGCAGCGATCACGAGGGGCAATACGACACGGATCGGCCGCGCCAGGGTACGCCCTGAGGCGGTTGGGGCACGAGTAACGGAGCTAGGATAATCAATCGAGAGGGGGACGAGATGAATCGAATCGGGATGGTGGTGGGGGTCGTTGGATTGATAGGGCTTATCGGATGCGTCGAGAGCACGGAAGAAGCGGGAGACCATCAGGGCGACAAGGCGCAAGGGGTATCCATGGCCCTGCAGGTGGATTTTATCGGAGGCAGCGATGTGGCAGGATTTCACTATGAGATCAGGGCCTGCGGCGAGTCGGAGATATTGCAGGAGGGGACACGGGATCTGGAAGGGATGGTGCTTCCGGGGATGATCCCGGAATTTACGGGGTCCCCCTTTGATATGGAGTCTCGCCACGTATTTTCCGACTATTTCACGGCCCTAGAACCCGGCTGTTATGATGTGCGGGCGACGCCGGTGACCATCGATGGAGCGGTCTCCGAGGATTGCGAGATGGCCGAAGAGATGGGCGTGGAAGTGGTGGGAGAGGAGACCACGGAGGTGCTGCTGATCAGTCAATGCGAGGGAAACCCCCGGGGGGCTCTGGATGCCGTGGCAGCGATCAACCATCCGCCGCAGCTAGAGGAGTTCGGGTTTCATAAATTCAATCGAGAGTGTGACCACGTCCAGGTCTGTGCGACGGCCAGCGATCCCGATGGGGATCCCTTCGAATTTGAATGGGAAAAACTGGAGGGCCCACAACTCACGTCGGGGATCAGCGTCGATGAGAATGCATCGCAGTGCACAGGGATTTGTGAGGCGGGAGGTCAGGCGCAGACGCAGTGCATCGATCTACAATTAGGAGTCGCCGGAGACTATGAGTTTCGCCTGGAGGTCCGTGACTTGCGCTGGGTCGAAGATGAGCTGGTGCCGTATGAGGATTCCAAGGCCTATTTGGAGTTTCCGATCTACGCCGGAGATAGCGCGGAGGGGGAGAGTTGTCAGGTCGACGGGGCGCAGTGAGCAAGGGTCGCTTGGCCACCAGCGGGGTCGGCGCGCTCAGGCGTTGGCCTGGCGAAGGGTGGCCAATTGGACGACGTCGGGATGGGATTGGGAGGGGCGTCCGGCGATGCGGGTGTCGCGGGCGTCCTGATCCATGAGGTTGAGGGCGTCGCGGAGGTTCGCGATCTGCCCGGGAGCCAGGCGAATGCGTCTCTGCGTTTGCCAGCCCAGGTCTCCACAGTGGCGGCGGAGGCGAATCTCGAGCGTCGGTGTCTCACCAGGGTCAGCGACCTGAACGAGTTCTACTTCGGTGTTGTCGTCGGCGCCGAGGAGGGCGCCCAGGGTCTTTTCAAAGCTCATAACAGGATCCGAAACTGGGGTGAACGTAAGGCATGTCCCTGTCGATCTAACAATGGTATTGATAATAAATTTCAATATCGAGTCAAGGGGAAATGAAATCCAATTTCAAAAAGGTTGGTGGAGGGGGCGAAAAAAAGGCCCCCGAAGGGGCCCGGGAGCGAGGCTTAGCTCACTCCTCGATCGCTGGGTCGCGCTCAACCGGAGGCATCGTCGGCGGTGTCGATGGCATCGGAGGCAAAGGACACTTTACCGGTCAGTTTTTCGAGGTGGTCGACGTGCTCTTGCTCCTCGGAGATGTGGTCCTCGATCCAGAAGCGAGTTCCCTGGTTAGCGGCATCGGCATATTCAAGGGCTGCCGACCAGGCCTCGAGGGCGTCGCGCTCCAGTTGGAGGGCCGCTTCCAGCATGCCGTCGATGTCGGCGGCTTGGCGAATGGTGGCGGGCTCCACGGTGGGGACGCCGCCGAGAACGGAGATCTTCTCCCCGACGACTTCGGCGTGTTCGTGGGCTTCTTCACTGGATTCGTGGAAGAAGTCTCGGTAAATCTCGCGAGCATCACCGGTGACCATGACGGCGGCTTGCATATATTGGATGACGCCGGCCAATTCCCAGGCCATGGCGTCGTTGAGGGCGTCAATAAGCTTCTGTTTGTCGCTCATAATCACTCCGTTGATAAGGACTCGAGTCAGATCGGGTAATGCGGTGGGAGGATGATAAGCGGCCGGCGCCATTCGTCAAGAAGTCGAAGGGATGGAATGAATATTCACGGGAGAGGGGTTGCCAAATATAGCGTTGAAAAAATTTGGTCTGTGGAGAATAATCCCGATACCAAACCAACTGCTATAAAGACATCGCGGGAACCAGCGGTGGGCGTCCACCGAAATCAGGCACGAAGGAATGAGCGTGCGGTATGAATTGCTCGACAGGCGGGGAGAGGCATTGGGAGGAAAGTTGGAGCTATGGCGCGGTCGCGATCACCTATGCGGCAGCGATGTGCAGATATCGAAATGGGTGGGAGATGGGGATGTGGAGGCCTGGCGTCGACAGGTGTGCCTGAGTGCGGAGCTCAATCACGCATGGCTGAGTGGTCCGCTGGAACTGATCGACGACGGCGGGCATGCCCTGATGGTGGAGTCCAGCCTCGAAGGGTGGCAAGAACTGGGAGAGGTATGGCCGACCCTGGACGGTGGCGATCGAAACGCGTTGATGAGTGGTTTGGTGGGACTGGTGGCCCACGCCCATGCCCGAGGGGTGGCCGATGGAGGGTTGAAGGAGGATCGCCTTCGGCTTGAGCGGCATGAGGATGGGTGGAGGGTCGGTGTCGAGGGCTTTGGGACGCGAGGACGGATATGGGCAGCGAATGGGAAAAGGGGGATTGCCGAGGCTGCGCAAGCCGATGTGGCCTGGTTGGAGGCCATGTTATCACGCTGGAGAGATGAGGCGTCGCCGACCGACCCGGTGGAGTCGATTGAGGAGGCGCTGGCGGCAGTGCATCTGGAGGACGGCAAGGGCAAGGGGTTGGCAAAGGCCCGTCTGGCCCTGGGAGAACGAGAAGAGGCGTTGAGGGGGCCGGGAGGGCAGGAACGGTGGTGGAAATACCCCAGCCTATTCGGGTATCGGCATTGGTCGATTCAGGGCCGGTATGAGGAGAAAGAGGATCTCAAGAGGATCGCGGCCCAGGTGCGTGGTCAACGGGAGTGCCAGGTGGCGCTGGTCTCAGGAGCGACGGGGCAAGGAGGGCTTCGCCTGGGGCGATGGTTGGCCCATTGGTGCCTGGAGGAGGGGTGGGGGACGGCACACGCGATTCAGCACACGCCGAATCCTCAAAAAAAGGGACGGGTTGCTTTGCGGTGGGGCGTTCGACCGGAGAAGAGGGAGGTGTCGGGCGGAGTGAGCCGGTGGCTGAGGGAGTTTGGCTCATTGGACGAGGGCGAAATGGCCGTGGTGTTGGTGGAAAATGGACACTGGGCGGGAGATACCCTCGATGAAGTGCTGTCGGTGATGGACCAGCGCCAGGGGCTGCCGGTGCTGATAGTGGTGGTGGTGCGCCCGGAGATGGTGGTGGATCGCCCCATTGAGAAGGTGATCATCGACGAGTTGAGGCGCAGTGAGGCCTCGGAGGAAGTGGAATTACAGCGATTGGATCAGGAGGTCCTGGTATCGCTGACCCGTGAGCTGGTGCCCCTGGAGTCGGAGTGGCTTTATCGGGTGGCGCAGCGATCGGGAGGGAGTCCACAATATGTGGTGAGGATGGTGCGCCACTGGGTGGAGTCGCGGTTGTTGGAGCCGTCGCCGGTACGTCCGGGGCGCGTGGTGGTCAACCTGAAGGAGGGCCATGAGTTGCCGATGGATTTGGTGGCTCTGTGGGATGAAGAGTTGCGCTACTTTACGGAGCGATTTGAAGAGGAAGAGAAGGTTCGCCTGGCCCTGGAGGCGGCGGGCACGTTAGGGCTGGAGGTGAGTTATGATGATTGGGAGCGACTTTGCCAAAAATTGGGGGTGGAGGTGCCGGGGTTTTTGGTGCGCGGCCTCTTCGCCAATCAGATCGCTCAAGAGATGGAGGATGGAGAGGGGTTTCGATTTGAGCACAGCCTGGTGAGGGACGTGCTCCAGCGATGGAGTGTGAAGGCCGGACGCTATCGCAAGCTGCACGACGCCTGCGTGCAGATGCTGGAAGAGCAAGAGGACGGTGGAGGCTGGTTGTATCCGGGACGGCTGGGGACGCACTATCTGGAGGCCGGACGCGACGAAGAGGCGCTGGACTTTCTAATCGAGGGGGCCAAGCGAATGGGCAACCAGGATGATCCGCGGCGAGCCCTGACATTGATGGTGAAATTTGATGCGGCCTGCGATCGGCTGGGGCTATCGAAGGGCGATCGACGGCGAATGGAGGCCAAGATCAGGCGGGCCTGGGCGCATTCGATGCTCCTGGACAACGAGGCGGTCAAGGGGCTCGTCGCTGAGGTGGAAGCTGAAATGGAGGAGGACGAGGAGTTGAAGGGGTCGGTCAATTGGATCAAGGCAGGAGTGGCGTATACGGAGGGCGATTTTGAGCAGGCCTTTGAGTATCTGGATCGAGCAGACGCCCATTTTGAGGCCTGTGATAGCGCGGCTGGCCTGGGGCGTTCCAGACTGCGTCGGTCGAGCTTTTTGCGCGACCGTGGCCAGTGGCAGTTGGCCTATGAGGCGCTTGGCGAAGCCGCGGAGTATTTCGAGGCCTGCGGCGATCAAAAGGGGCAGGTGATCGCTATGCAAAGCACGGCGTCGGTGCAGGTGTCGATGGAGCGCTACGACGAGGCGCGAGTGACTCTGGAGGCATTGGCCCAAAGAGAGGGCTTGCTGGGACCGACGGGGATCGGCGATGTCTATAATTTGCTCGGCGAATTGGAGCGCCGAAGTGGTCATTATGAAGCGGCAGAGGAGTATTATCGACAGGCCATGGCGCGCTGGAGCCCGACCCGGCGCCCGTTGGTGGAGTTGGCGAGGGTGAATCTGGCCATGACCCAGGTACAGCGGGGAGATGAGGTAGAGGGCCTGTCAACTCTTGAAGAGGGCAAGAGCTATCGCCAACAGCATCCGATGATGAGGACTCATATCTATGCCTTGGCCGTGGAGTTGCCGGGGTTGGCGACGTTGGGACAGTGGGAGCCGTTGATCGCCAAAGCGGAGACGATCGAGGATTTTATCACGAGCAATGACTTGCGATCACCCGATCTGGCAACCTTATTTGAGATGACCCGGGAAATTCTTCAAGAGCAGGACCCGCCAGAGGCGGCGATCGACGGGGTCGACAAATTGGTGGCGTCGCAGGGCGGTTGAAGCGAGGCCCGACGGGTCTCGGGAGGTCGAGTAAGGTTAGGACGCCGGTTGCCCAAAATTAGTGTCGTTGTCGGCCAGGAATTGTTCCTCCTCGTCGGTCGACGGCCGGTCCAATAGAGGGTTTCGGTGGGGGAAGCGGCCGAACCGCTCGATGATATCTTGGTGATCGATGGCGTAATCGTAGAACCCTTTAAATAAGGCGCGACGCGGGTCATCGACTTCATTGGTCAGCGATTTCATCAGGTCGACGCATCGCTGTTGATGACCCAATTCCTCGGCATGTTCCAGGGGCATATAGAAAAAGACGCGTCCGATGGGGTCGAGTTCGACATCCTGGCGTTGGTCAAGGCCGTCCAGAGTCAGGGAGAGGGCTTTGGGGTCTCCTGAAAAAGCCTGGGCGGTGCCTCGGTAGACATTGCGGGTAAATTGGTCGAGAAGAAGGATGAGTGCCAGGCGGCCGCTCGGGTTGTCAGCCCAATCGTCATAGGCGCCGTCGAGGGCTTTTTCGATGTCTTCACCGAAGCGCTCTTCAATCGTCTCGTCGACTTGCGGGCCCCCACTAAACCACATGGATGGTTGGTCCTCCGGCAACTGCCCGGTGATGGGGCCGTCGGCGGAGCCAAACCAGAAGTCGAGGATGTCGTCAATACGTTGCATTTTGGGTGTCTCCAGCGTAGGGAGGTAGTCGTCGAGCGGTTCATAGTTCACGATAGGAGAAGTAATGTACACAAAAAAGTATATGGCAATTGTCGCGCTGGGATTGTTGGTGGGAAGTGGATGCTCCAGCAGTGAGCCTGTGGACGATGAGTCGCCCGTGGAGGGGCAGGTCACGGAGAGCGAAGCGAGCGCTGATGTGGTGGAGGAGGGGCCAACAGAAGGGGCCGACGAAGCAGATGAGCGTCGTCAGATGTTGGAAGAAGTAGTGATGTCGGAGGCCCGCGATGAGGAGGAGAGGGCGAGGGACGTGTATCGAAACCCCGTGGAGACGCTATTATTCTTCGGGTTTGATCCCAATGAACGGGTGATGGAGATCTGGCCCGGTGGTGGCTGGTATACGCAGATTTTGGCGCCGGCGATAGCCCGATCTGAGGGCCAATTTACAGCCGCCAATTTTGCCTTCGATCCCGAGGACGAGGAGAATTATTTGACCCAAATGGGCACGGCTTATCTGGAACTGTTGGAGGAAGAGTCGGAGCGCTTTGGTCAGGTGGAGGTCGTGGAGTTTGGTCTGCCGGACGCGGCGGAGTTGGGACCGCCGGAGTCCCAGGATATGGTGCTGACCTTCCGAAGCCTCCATAACCAGCATCGCCAGGGTCACCTCGATGACTTATTTGCGTCCTTTTACGATGTGCTGGCGCCCGGAGGCACGTTGGGCGTGGTCCAGCACAGGGCGCCCGAGGGGAGCGATCCCGACGAGACGGCGCCCGATGGGTATTTGCCGGAGTCCTTTGTGATCGAGGTGGCGGAGGCGGCGGGATTTGAACTTGTGGAGAGTTCGGAGATCAACGCCAACCCGGAGGATACGGCGGATCACGCAGAGGGCGTATGGTCGCTTCCGCCGACGCTTCGAGGCGGTGAAGAGACGGAAGAGGAGATGAGGGCCATCGGGGAAAGCGATCGCATGACACTTCGCTTCGTCAAGCCCTAAATCGCAGGTCGAGTCAGTGATGAAGGGTTAGCAAGCCGGCGTGTTCGTGGTCACGAAGACGCCGGCTTGCGGTGTCTTAAAGGGCCCGTTTTCGACACAGAGTGAGGCCATCGCCGATGGGGACCACGCTGAGATCGATGCGTTGATCGTTGTGGACCTTTTCATTAAATGCGCGAATGGCCTGGGTATCGGGATCGGAGATGGAGGGGTCGGCGACCTTGCCGCTCCAGAGGACGTTGTCGACGGCGATGAGGCCACCGGGCCGAAGCAGTTGGAGAGCCCGCTCATAATAGGCGTCGTATTGTTCTTTGTCGGCGTCGATGAAGGCGAAATCGAAGGTGCCGCGTCGGTCGTGCTTCAGGAGCTGGTCCATGGTGTCGCGGCCCCGTCCAAGGCGGAGTTCGATGCGGTCTTTGACGCCGGCGTCGTCCCAGTACTGGCGAGCACGAGAGGTCCATTCCTCGTTAATGTCGCAGGCGATCAGGCAGCCCTCAGGGGGGAGGGCGCTGGCGATCCAGAGGGCGCTATAGCCGGTGAAGGTGCCGACTTCGATGGCTTTTTTGGCGCCCATGAGGCGAAGCATGAGGTGGATGAATTGGCCCTGCTCGGGGGCGATTTGCATGTTGCTCATGGGCAGTTGGGCGGTCTCGCGGCGGCAGCGGCGAAACTCGGGGGGCTCTCGCAGCGATTGGCTCTGGAGGTAGTCGGCAAGGGCGTCGTCGAGGGCGATGGTGGTCGTACTCATCGTGGTAATCTCCCGTCCTGTGGAGTTGAAATGGGCTGCGAGCGACGGCATTGAATATCGTGGTCGCCCGGGTGTGGGCGGCCGTCGGCATGAAGACAAAGGTGGGCACCAAAGGGGGATCGGCAAGGCTAGCGATCGCTTTGAGACAGATGAACCAGGGTCTGCTGATTGTGGGGATCGCGTTGGTAGGTGGCGGTCAGGGTGTGACCGGAGCGGTGGAAGCGATCGGAGTGGCCCGAGGGAAGGGAGATATTGGCGACGGAGGTGAGGCGGTCGAGGCCCTCGCCTAGGGGATGTCGTTGCCAGCCCTGCTTGCGGAGGTGATGAAGATAATACTCGCGGGTATCGTCCTGGGTCAGGGGGCTGAGGAAGCTCAATTCGAGCTGAGCGGGGTTATCGTGGTCGGCGAATTGCATCAGGCGGGTGCAGCCGGGGCAGATGGGCAGATCCAGGTCAGCGCTCAGGGAGCGCAGGTCGTCATCGGGGATCATGCGGTCGAGGTCGAAGTCCTCGTCGCTCCAGGAGGCGACGATGCGGGTATGGGCGGCGTCGGGTTGGCGGCTGATCTCGATGTAGCGGTGGCCCCGAAAGAGGTCCGATCGCGATGAGGCGTCGGCGAAGTTGGCCAGGAGTTCGGCGTCGCTTTCGGCGTAATTGGAGGGGATGGCACCGGCCAGGGCGATATGCTCTGGGGTCCAGGCCAGGGGGGTTAGTCCGCCGGTGATGCCGGTGCGCAGGCGCTGTTCCAGGGTATCTGGGTCGATGCCATCGAAAACCTCGTCGTTGAGGCCCTGTTGCACCAGGGCGCGTTGGTAGCGATGAGCTACCTCGGTGGGGGAGGCGTCGGCGACGGTGGTGGAAAAGTAGACGCGGTTGCCGTTGAGCTCATAGGTCCCGATATCGCTATGGCCCAGGTCATGGAGGGCCGTCTCGAAGCGGTCGGTGCCGGAGGGGGCGACGGGGTCGAGCCAGGTGATGTCGGCCCGGGTCTCGGAGGCGCCGAAGGTCGCCAGGACCAGGGCAAATAGGGCGAGGGCCGTGGCGCTGAGCGCGACTTTTTTAAGGGCCGCGGTCCAGGGCGAGGCATGGGCTGTTGGAGCGTCCGTCATGGTCGAGACCTCAGGGGGGTCATTCCAGGGGGCGCGTTGCCTTCCAGGGGGGTGACGCATTAAGTGTGAATAGAGTGCAAGAATTGGCGTGAAAACGCAAAACGAAACTGGGAAGGAGAGCGCATGAAGGCTTGGCAGATTGAAGGTTCGTTTGGGTTGGATCATCTCGTATCGACGTCGGTGGAGAGCCCGTCGCCGGGGCCAGGGCAGTTAAAGCTGGCGATGAAGAGTGCGTCGCTGAACTTTCGCGATTTGCTCATGGTTCAGGGGCTCTATAACCCGCGGCAACCGCTGCCGCTGGTGCCATGTTCCGATGGGGTGGGGGAGGTCGTGGAGGTGGGCGAGGGGGTCGATGAGGAGTGGATGGGCAAGCGGGTGATGCCGATTTTTGCGCAGGCCTGGTCCTCGGGAGAGCCGACAAAGCCCAAGCTCAAGTCGACGTTGGGTGGTCCCCGCCCGGGAACGCTGAGCGAGGAGATGGTGGTGAGCGCCGAAGGGGTCGTAGAGGTGCCGGCCTATCTAAGTGACGAAGAGGCGGCCTCGCTTCCCTGCGCGGCGGTGACGGCGTGGAATGCGCTGGTGGAGCAGGGGGGGATCCAGGCTGGCGATCGGGTGTTGACGCTGGGCACGGGCGGGGTATCGACGTTCGCCATCAAGATCGCCAAGGCGCAAGGGGCGGAGGTGATCGTCACCTCCAGCAGCGATGAGAAGTTGGAGAAGGCACTGGCGATGGGCGCCGATCACGGCATCAATTACGTCGATGATCCGGAGTGGGGAAAGACGGCCAAGGAGCTCAGCGGCGGACGAGGCGTGGACCTGGTGGTGGAGGTCGGCGGCGCGGGCACCCTGGAGCAATCGACGAAGGCGGTGCGCATCGGTGGTCAGATCAGTCTTATTGGCGTGTTGTCAGGGCAGATGGAGGGGTTCAACATCACGCCTATCTTGATGCAAAATATCCGCATTCAGGGGGTGATCGTGGGCCATCGAGAGATGTTTGAGCGCATGGTCCGGGCCTTCGAACTCCACGAGATCACCCCCGAGATGGACAAGGTATTTGGATTCGACGAGGTGCCGGCGGCCTTTGAGCGCATGGCTCAGGGAGCACACCTTGGAAAGATCGGGATCAACGTTGGTTGATGGGGGGCTGAAGCGCCAGGGTGTGCTCGACGCGTTGGAGGGTGATGTGGAGGGCGTCCTCCCAGTGGTCCGGTTCCAGATGGGGGGTGTGCCCGGCGTGAGGGACGAGGGTCAGGGGCACCCCGCGGCGTTGGGCGTAGCGCTCGGCGGCATGGACGGGGATCAGGTTGTCCTGGGCCATGGCGATGACGATGATCGGCGATTGAGAGGCCTCCAGCGGCTTGGGGAGGGCCAATTCGACCTGGTTGAGGACGCTCAACGGATGGGTCTGGGCCAGGGCGGCCAGGGTCTGTCGGCGTGGGGTGGAGGAGGCGAAGAGGAATTCGTGACGTGCATCCAGGGGGCGAGCCAGAAGGCCCTGGAGGAGGTCCGTGGGGCTGATGGCGGCGATCTGAAGGGCCAGATGGGGGCCGATGAGGCCGCCTGTGGGACCGAGTAGGACGGTCGCCGGCGCGGGGTAGCGAGCGGCGACGCGCTCGACGATGGCTGCGCCCATGGAGTGGCCAATAAGAACGGGCGGGCGGTCCAGGCGGCCGATGGCCTGGAGGACGTCTTGGACATAGTCGCGCATCAGCCAGCGGTGACGGCGGTCGTGGCCGTCGCTCTTTCCGTGGCCCCGAAGGCTTAAGGCATGGCAGTCCCAGCCCAGCCGGGCGGCCTCGCCCATCCAGTGGCGCTCCCAGACCCAGGCCCCCATAAAGGCGCCGTGGATCATCAATAAGGGGGGGCGCGACGCCGCCAGGCGACGGTCCTCGGCGAGCTGGGTCGCCATGTGGCAGGAGACCTCCGTGGGGGGAAGCGCCCATTCCAGGCGGCGAAGGGCGGTGATATCGGGCACTGAGTCGGTCAATGGAGACATCTCAGTGGCTCCTCAAGTCGGCGATGGTATTGTCGAGCTTTTCGATATAGTCCATGTGCTGGACCTCCAGGGTATGGCGCGTGGAGCCGGCGTAATCGATGCCGCCGTCGGCGGCTTCGCCCAATTTGTCGGCGATGCGACAGCGAAAGCGCTTGGCCACGTCGGGGCGCAGGGTTTGGGCCCGGAGGTAGCGGGCGGCGGCCACGGCCTGGTAGTGGACCAATTTGAATTGGCCGCTATCGGGTTGAATCAGGCCCACGAAGAAGAGGTCATCGGCCCGGGGGCTAAAGATATTGAGGTAGAGCTGGGGGCGCCCGTCATCGATCTGAAAGAAGGCGTCGGGAAGAAAGGGCAGCGAGATCAGATAGCCCGTGCAATAACACACGAGGTCGACGTCGTCGCGCTGGCCGTCTTTAAAGACGACCTGGGGTCCCTCGAAGCGGAGGAGGTCGTCGCGGGCCTCGATGCGTCCGTGCAACGCGTAGTAGACGAGGAGGTCGTTGGTGACGGGGTGGGTCTCCAGGAAGCGGTGATCTGGCTCTTTGAGGCCGGCCTTGGTGGGGTGGCCGGCGCTGAAGCGCACGCTGGTCTCCAGAAGGGTCTGGAGGATGCGGGGTGGGATGGGCAGGCTGAGCATCAGATCGTAGATCTGGTCGCCGGGCTTTCCGAAGACGAATTTGGGGGCGTACCAATAGCCGCGTCGGGTGCTGTGGAGGGCGCGCTTGGCGTGGCGTGCGGCCTGGACGACGACATCGCAGCCGGTGTTTCCAGCGCCCACGACGAGGACGGTTTTGTCCTCAAAGATGGAGGGTTCGCGGTACTGGGCGGAGTGGATGATCTGGCCGTCGAAGTCGCCGGGGACGTCGGGGATCTTCGGCGACCAGTTATGGCCGTTGGCGACGATGAGGGCGCGGTAGATGTCGGATTGAATGTCGTCGCTTCCCACCTCGCGGTAGGTGACGCGCCAGCCGCGCCCGCCGGACAGGGGAGTCGTCTCCAGGACCTCATGCTCCAGGCGGATGTGGCGGTGAAGGTCGTAGTGTTCGGCGTAGCGTCGGAGGTACTCCAGAATCTGGGAGTGATGGGGGTAGGAGGGAAACTCGTCGGGCATCGGAAAGTCGGGAAATTGCGTAAAGGGCTTCGACGAGATGGTGTGGGTGCTCTGGTAGACGCGGGCGTTGGGTTTTCCGAAATTCCAATTGCCGCCGATATCGTCTTCGCGCTCAAAGATCTGGACGTCGAAGCCATGCTGGAGGAACACGCGGGCGGCGACGAGTCCGGAGCTACCGGCTCCGATGATGGCGACGGGTCGTGTCAGGGGATGGGTCATGGGTGGCCTCGGTGGCTGGAGTCGGTGCCGAGTTTACCATTGATAGCCCAATAAGTCCCAGGCGAAGAGGGCAGGGATCATCAACCAGGCGGCGGCGGTGACGGCCAGGTAGGCCAGCCGGTAGTGAGAGCTACCGCGTTGATGTTGGAAGTGCTGGATGCAATGCCAGAGGAGCCAGGGACAGAGCAGGATCAGAAGGAAGGGAAGGGAGAACACCAGGGGGCTCCAGTCGGGAACGCCAAAGACCTGGCGACCGGCGACGAAGGCATAACCCGTCCAGAAGAGGAGGGCGACGCCGCTGTAGGCGACGGCCCAACGCGTGGCGGCGGTGGTGCGTTGATCGTCGGTGGCGCCGTCGGCGTCGCTTTGCTGATCGTCCTGGTCGTCGCCGTCGCCGAATCGGCGGGCCAGAGCCAGCAGGGGCCAGACGATCAGGGCGGCCAAGAAGATCATGACGAAGGCGGCGATGGCGGCGGCGACCAGGGAGCCGTGTTGGTGAGCGGGCAGCCGCTCAAAGCCGCGAAGATCGGGGGCGTCGTGATAAAATCCGGCGATGCCACCGTCGTCGTCGCGGTAGGTCACCAGGTGAAAGTGGCCGTCGTGGCTCTGCCAGAGGTCGGGGTCATCGGCCACGGGACGCCAAAGCCGGGCCTGGTGATCCATGCTCAGATCCATCGACATATGGGGTTCATCGAGGTCATCGTCGCGGTGATGGTCGATGGTCGCTCGCAGGGCCATCAGAGCGCCCAGGGGCTTCATAAACCCCTGGAGGACCGTTCGGTGGTGGCGATAGGTGCCGCGGATCTCGTCGATGCGCTCAGAGGCGTCGTCCCCGGTGGCCAACGCGTGATCCGATGGGGCCTCGTCGCTCCGGAAGAGATCGATGATGTCCTCGCGAAGCGACGCGCCGAGGTCACTATTATAGCCCAGGTAGAGGCCCGTTTGGCGCTCCGGTGAAAAGAGAAGAAGGGAGCTGAAGCCGTCGGCCGATTCGCCAGTAGCGCTGAACCAGGGATCGCCGTCGAGGGTGCGGATGCTGAATCCGGGGGTCACGCCGTCGACGTCGCCATGGGGTTGAAAGCTGGTTTGTTGGAGCGCATGCAGGGCGTCAATCAGGGGGGATTCGCCGGAGGTGTCGGGGGGGCTCAGGAATCGAAGGAGGGCCTCCATGTCGTCGGTGGAGACGTAGAGGCCGTCGACGGGGGCCAGGCCCACGCCGCGATGGGGCTGAGGTTGGAGGCGTCCGGAGATGCGGATGTGGCCCTTGGCCATCTGGCGACCGTCGGGTCCCTCAGCCACGCTCCAGGCGTCGTCCATGCCCAGAGGGGCGAATAGAAAGGCCGATAAAAAGGCGGGGTAGTCGCGGCCAGAAGCCGTGGCGGCCAGGTGGGCCGCAAGGGCCGTGGCGTGATGGCTGCGTTGATAGCGCTCGCCGGGAGAGGCCACAAAGGGAGGGAAGTGGTCCAGAAGGCTCTGTTCCAGGGAGCGAGGTTCTTCAGGGGAGGGCGTGCGGATGGCCGTGGTGGACTCTCCGAGGCCCGAGCGGTGGTCGAGGAGATGGCGCCAGGTCAGCGTTGACCAGGCGTCATTGGGCCCGTCATTGAGATGGTGGAGGAAGGCATCGACGGCGTCGACACCTGGCACGTCGACGATGGGGTCATCCAGGGAGATGCCCTCGGCCTTCAGTAAATGGAGGGTGGCCACGGCGCTGAGGGAGCCGGCCGCAGAGCCGAGGTTAAAGCTCCCCGATGCATCGCCGAAAGTCTGATTGATCTGGGTGTGGCCGTCTTCGATAAAGACGACCTGGGCGGCCGGGGCGTAACCCTCTTGGACCTGCGCCTTGACGTGCTCGGTGAGGTCGTCGTCCAGAGCCAGGGCGGGAGCTGATAGGCCGGCCAGGGCGACAAAGAAGAGGCAAAGGGCTATCAGCAGGGGGCCTGAGGAGACTAAAGAGCAGCGCATGGGGATTCCGGTCTAAACGCGGCGGCCCTTCTCATCCATGACGCGGGCGTTGAGGCGGTTGGCGATGACGCGCATCCGCATATTGACGTAGGCGTCGTAGCCATGGACGTAGATATAGCCGTCTTCGTGGTTGAACCAGATGGATTCCAGGCGAGGATGGCCGGCCCATCGGGCGAGGCCTTCGCTGGGTTCTGGGGCGGCGACGTGGGGGGGAAGGGAGTCCTCGCCGTCGTAGAGGTGAATCTCGGGGATGTCGTTGACGACGTGCTTCCACTCGTCGAGCGTAATGGGATTATCGCTGGACTGGGCGGGCGTGTCGGCGCGGGAAATAAAGACTCGAAAAGACATGGGGGGTGACTCCACACAGCGTCCAAATATTGGGACCCAAAGAGGGGGTCGGTTGGCCAGCGTTGTAACGAGGCCCGTGAGGTTGTGCAAGGGGCTCAAGAAAGAACAACGCCGCCGACGAGGTCGGCGGCGTGGAGTGACGGGGCTTCCATCAGCTCAGAAGGTCTTCGACGACGGAGCGCTCCTCAAGGAGCTGAGCCTCCGTGGTGTCGATTTTGTCCTGGGCGAAATCGTTGATCTCGATGCCCTCGACGATCTCGTAATTGCCCTGACCGTCGCAGCGCACGGGGAAGCTAAAGATGATGTCTTCGCTGATGCCGTAGGCGCCGGGGGAGGGCACGGCCATGGCGTGCCAGTCATCCTCGGGGGTCTCGGTGAACCAGTCGCGGACGTGCTCGATGGCGGCGTTGGCGGCGCTGGCGGCCGACGATTGACCGCGGGCCTCGATGATCGCCGAGCCACGGCCCTGGACGGTGGGGATGAATTCTTCTTTGAGCCAGTCGTGGTCCTCGATGACCTCGGGGACGGGGGTGCCGTCGATCTGGGCGTTGAAGAAGTCGGGGTACATGGTGTTGGAGTGATTGCCCCAGATGCCCATATTGGAGACGGACTTGACGGGGACGCCGGCCTTGGTGGCCAGTTGGCTCTTGGCGCGGTTTTCGTCGAGGCGGGTCATGGCGGTAAAGCGCTCGTTGGGGACGTCGGGCGCGTTGGCCATGGTAATGAGGGCATTGGTGTTGCAGGGGTTGGCGACGACGCAGACACGGATGTCGTCGGCGGCGACGTCGTTGATGGCGTTGCCCTGGGCCTCAAAGATGGGTCCGTTGGCCTTGATGAGGTCGGCGCGTTCCATGCCGGCGCCGCGGGGCATGCCGCCGACGAGGATGGCGACGTTGGCGCCGTCGAACCCCTTTTTGGGGTCGTCGGTCAGGATCATGTCCTGGAGGAGGGGAAAGGCACAGTCGTCGATCTCCATGGCCACGCCTTCCAGGGCATCGATGGCCTGGGGGATCTCGATGAGCTGGAGGATGATAGGGGTGTCGGGGCCGAAGATTTCGCCGGCGGCGGCTCGAAAGAGAAGGGAGTAATCGATGGAGCCAGCGGCACCGGTGACAGCGAGACGGATGGGAGAGGCCATAAAAGATGCTCCTGCAAGAAGGCAAAAAGGGGGCTCAGGGCTACAAAAATCGACGCCCAGTGCGTAAGCACCGGGCGTCGATATGTCAAGCCTTGAGCCCCCTTGAAGGGGATTGGTTATTGGATGTTTTCGGGGTGTCGCTCCACGTTTTTGTCGGCTTCGAGCTGAGCGAGAAAGTCCTGAAGGGACTCCTCGAGGGTCTGGTTTCGAAGCTGACTTTCGAGCTGGCTCTCCACTTCCTCGAAGGGGATGAGCTCGTCGTCGCGGTGCTCGATGCGCTGAAGGATGACCCACCCCTGTTGGATTTGGATGGGGTCTGAGATCTCACCATCTTCCAGGGCGAAGGCGGCGTCCGCGATCTCCGGGGGCTGCTGCATTTGAGCTTCCGGGGGAGTCTCACGGGCGATGGGCCCCTCGTCGACCATGACCTGGCCTTCGTATCGCTCGGCGATGGTGTCGAAATCGACGTCGTCGTCCTGGAGCGCTTCATGGATCTCTTGGGCCAGGGCCTGGGGATCGTCGGTCTGTCCCATGGCGCCGATGATGAGGTGTCGGGCCTCTACGAGCTCGGGGGTGGTGAACATCTCGGGGTTGTCATCGTAGAAGGCGCGGACGTCTTCCTCGGTGGGCAATTCGACCCCGCTGTCCTCCAGGAGGATCTCGATGGCGACGGTCTCCTCGATGATCTCGTGAAGCTCCTCCTCACTGAGACCCATTTGAGCGATATAGTCGTCGAAGTCCATCTCGGCGCCGAATTGTTCGGCGGCCGTGGCGTGAAATTCATCGCGGAATTCCTGAAGACGCTCCTCGACGCGCTCCTGGGGGATATCGAGATCGGCTTCCTCGACGGCCTGGTTGATGAGCTCCATCTGGATGAGCTGGTCCAGGAGTTCCTCTTGGATTTGGTCAGCAAATTGAGGGGGGACCTGGCCGCCGAATTGCTGGGCCATCTGGGCGAGCTGTTGCTCCATTTGCTCGTTGAACTCCTCGGCGGGGATTTCGCGGTCGCCGACGGTGGCCACGGGCCCGGTGGCACGGGGGGGCTCAGCGGCCTCTTGTTGTTGGGGCTGCTGCTGGGGTTGAGCGCCGGGCTGGCCCTCCATCTCCGGGGTGGCCTCCATGCCCGGGGTCGGTTCGCCCTGAGGGCCCGGGGCCTCGCTGAGGTCTTGCTCCGAGGGTTCGGCGTCGTCGGCGTCGTCGGCGGCCTCGTCGTCGGATAGGGATTGATATTCGGCGGGGGCCGACCCGTCGGCGACGGGACTGCTCGAGGAACAGCCGACCAGCGGTGCGCCGGCGGTCACGAGGAGGCCAATGAGTAGGGAGCTAAGGGTTATGCGCATAAGCGATGACTCCAATGAGTTGGGAAAAGAATCGCAGTCCAAGGTCAGTGTGTTCCCGTAACGGGCTTTGCCTTAGCACAGGGAAGCGACGAATTCACGATCCGTGCAAACCGGGACCAAGAGGAAGGTAGTCATGATTGAGGGGGATGAAAGTAATCGTGGACGGCGCCGGCGGTGGAAGGTCCGACGCCGTCGACCTCCAGAAGCTGATCCACCGAGGCCTTCTTGATTTTTTTTAGGCTGCCAAAGTGGCGAAGGAGGTCGCGCTTGGTGGAGGGGCCGACGCCGGGGATTTCGTTGAGGCTGGAGCGGAGGTTTTGCTTGCGGCGAAGTTTTTTGTGGTAGCCGATGGCGAAGTCATGGGCGGCGTCGCGGAGGCGTTGGAGGAGATAGATTTCAGCACTATTTTGCTTGAGGATGACGGGGTTTTTGCGGCCCGGCAAGAAGACGCGCTCGGCGCTGTGGGTGATCTCGCGGTCGGCAAAGCCCGTCTTGTCGGCCCGAGATTTGGCAAGGGAGATGACGTCCACGTCGTGGATGCCCAGGTCTTGGAGGACCGTGGTGGCCTGGCCGAGCTGGCCCTTGCCGCCATCGATGACGACGAGGTCCGGGGCGTCGCTGGTGCCTTCGGCGACCTTTCGAAAGCGGCGCTGGAGGACCTCGCGCATGCTCCCGAAGTCGTCCTGGCCCTGTTGGTGTCGCATTTTGTAGCGGCGGTATTTGGACTTATCCGGTTCGGCGTCCATGAAGACGACACGGGAGCCGACGATCTGGCGGCCCTGGAAGTTGGAGATGTCGTAGCACTCGATGCGCCGGGGCAGGTTCTGGAGGCGGAGGCGGCGCTGGAGCTTCTCCAAGAGGTCGCGCACGCGCTCCTCGCGGGCGTGCTCCTCGCGGAAGGAGTGTTCGGCGTTGGTCATGGCGGTGTCGATCAGGGCCTTTTTGGCGCCTCGTTTGGGCGTTTTGACGTAGACACGGCGATCGGCGAGGTCGCTCAACAGCTCTTCCAGGCCCTGGGTTTCGCCGTCGTCCAGTTCCATGGGCAGCAGGACCTCGCGAGGGATGTCGTTGCTGGCGTTGTAGAAGAGGTTGAGAAAGCTGGAAAGGATCTCTTCGTCGGGAAATTCTTGGTCCGTATAGGAGAAGGTGCGAGCGCCGTTCATGCGTCCTTTGCGGATCATGAGCAGTTGGATGGTCAGGCGTTCACCCTCGCGATGGTAACCAAAGGCGTCCTGATCGACCTGTTGGTTACCGACGGCCTGCTGGCGCTGGAGGACCTTTTCGATGGCGTCGATCTGATCGCGATAGCGAGCCGCCCGTTCGAATTCCAGATCCTCGCTGGCCGATTGCATTTTGGCCCGCAACTGCTCCACCAATTCATCGCCGCGGCCTTCCAGGAACATGATGGCCTCCTGGACGTCCTGCTGGTAGTCCTCGCGGTCGATATCGAAGACGCAGGGCGCCGGGCAGCGCTTGATCTGGTATTGGAGGCAGGGGCGGCTTCGGTTGTGGAGGACATGGTCGGGGCAGGTGCGGAGCATGAAGTGCTTGTCCAGAACCTCTCGGGTGCGGCGCACGGCGGTGGCCGAGTGGTAGGGACCGAAGTGGCGGCCAGAGCCCTCGGTTTTATTTCGCTGGAGGACGACCCGGGGCCACTGCTCATCGGGATCGATGCGCAGGGATAAGAAGTTTTTGTCGTCTTTGAGCTGAACGTTGAAGCGGGGTTTATGCTTTTTGATGAGCGTGTTTTCGAGGATCAACGCCTCTTTTTCATTGGCGGTGATGATGGTCTCGATCTCGCCCAATACCCGGGGCAGCCAGCGCACAAAGGGGCGGGGGTCGCCGCTGGTCTGGAAGTAATTGCGGACCCGGGTGCGAAGGCTCTTGGCCTTGCCGATATAGATGATGCGCCCCCGCCGGTTTTTCATGAGATAACACCCCGGTTTGTCGGGGATGGTCTCCAGGCGCTTGTCGATGTCGAAGGTGTCGAGTTCGTTCATGAAGAGGGGTCAGGAGTCCTCGCGGAGGAGCGTAAAATAGGCGTTCATGGGCTTTTGCTTATAGGCCCGGCCGATGGTGACGTGCTTGGACACGCGGCGCAGGCGATCGACCATGCCGGCGTAGACGAAGCGGCCGAGGCGGGCGGTGTTGTCGATGATGGCCGGCCAGTCCTCGGGGCTTTCCGGGGGGAGTTCGCGGTAGTCAATGACGACCTCGCCCTGATCATCGTCATCGTAGGCAACGAAATAGCCGGGGCCAGTCATTCCCGAAAAGGTCTGATGGTTATAGCCCCAGAGGATGCGGCGGTTGTCGGGTCGGTGCTCGGCGGTGGGGAGGCAGAAGCGCTTCTGGAACTGGCGAAATGCAGGCAGCGTATTCTGACCGTGGTGGATGACCTCTTCCAGGGGCTCACGCTGGGGACTGACGATGTCCTCGGTGGTGACGGTTCGGCCACTGCAGGCGGAGAAGAGGCGGCGCTGCATCGCCGGTTTGAGGCGATGGATGGTGGCCAGGCGGCGCTCGTGGGTGGCCTCGTCAAAGAGGGCTTCGATGCGATCGATGTCGAGGGGGGGGTCGGCGAGTTCGTCGAGGATGGGGTCGATGGCCATGGTCGCTCCGGCATTGAGGGTTCAGGGACGGCCAGAGGATAGGGCCTGGCAGTGGCGGGCGTCGAGTCCGAAGTGAGCGGCCGCCCGATCGTCGATGCGTTTCTGGAGGGTGGTCAGTCGCTGAAGGTTCGCCGATTGTCGGGCCCGGTGGGCCTGCCGGGAAAGTTCACTGAGCCGTTGGTGGGAGGGGTTTGTGGGCTGGTAGGCGTCGATGGCGATGGCCTCCAGGATATGGGCGGAGGCGAAGCCCTTGCCCGAGGAGTAGCGCTGGACGAGGGCGTTGGGCCAGGCGCTATTGAAGAGGGCGCAGAAGTAGTGGGCGGTCTGGGGGTTGTTAAAAGGGACAAAGGTGATGGTTTCCTGAGGGATCACGGGACGATCCTTGGCGTCGGGGCCAACGACCACGCCGCGGAGCTCGGTGTCGATGCGGGTCCAACACACCTTCCAAGGGGCCAGGGTATAGGGGCCGATGCCGTACATGGAGTAAAAGGGGTCGGAGGCGTCGAAGTAGCGCTTAAAGAGAGCCCGACCGCGTAGGGTTCCCCGCTGGGGGTCCTCTGGATCGCCTTCGAATCGACGCAGGTAGGCCAGGGTATGGGGGTGGTCTTTGGCCATGGTATTTGGATCGATGCCGCGACGGGTCTGTGGGTCCTGAGCGACGATGATGGAGGCCCGGGGGCGAGCTTGCCACCGCTCAAGATCGCGGCTGCGAAGAAGGGGGTAGAGAAGGTCCGGTTCGATGCAGGCCTCCACCGAGGGAACCTCTAATTTTCCCACGGAGGCCAGGTTCTGAATGCGGGTGAGGTCGTTATAGGCCTCCAGTTCTTGCACCCAGAAGCAACCGTTTAGGCCACCCGTATTGGCCCCCTCTCGGGCTCGGTAGTGGGAGGGGCCGTGGAGGTGCTGAAGGGCCGCCAGGGCGTCGCGGGATCCCATCACCCAGGGAGATCCGGGGGCGTCGAGGTCCAGGGGTTGGGCCAGGCAGGGTTCGCTGTCCTCTGGGGAGTGATGGATGACATAGTCCACGGGATAGTCGGTGGGCGTTCGTTGGCGTTGGACACAGAGGGACACGGTCTGAGTGGTGGCCCCTTGGAAGGGCTGGAGCCGGCTGTAGTCGTGGACGCTCTGCGGTTGAAGGTAGATGGTGGTCGACGACGACGTGGAGGACGGGCCGGTGAATTGGAATCGACGAAAGCCGTCGCCGGCGCCGGTGGTGGTCAAGACACCGCGGTTCATTAAGAAGCAGAGGCGTCCGCCGTCGAGGAGGTAGTGGTCGGCGCAGACATAAGTAAAGAGCATGGAGAGCTCTTTTTTGCCGCCGCCGAGGCGGGCCTGGCTCCCGCTGAGGGTGAAGAGCCCGTAGTGCTCCCAACTTGGCTTGAGGGCTTCGCGGAGCGCTGGGGGCAGGGTCTCCCAGCCGACCCATGGCGGGTTACCGACAATATGGGTCACCGGATCGACGGGAGGCGCGGCGGTGGGCTCGGCGAAGAGATCGAGGGTTCCCCGACGGGGGATGGTGTCGGCCCAGTAGACGGCCGGGGCGAAGGGCTCCGCATCGGGGGTGGCGCCAGCGGCATGAGCGATGATCAGGTTGGCCCGGGCGGCGAGCACGGCAAGGGGGTTGAGATCGATGCCCTGGAGTTGGTCCGGCGAGGCGCCGGCGTCCAGGGCGGCCATCAAAAAGACGCCGGACCCGCAGGCCGGATCTAAGAGTGTGTGGTCCTCGCCGGCCTCGAAACCACTCTGCGCCAGGGTGCGTCGGGCGAGCCAGTCAGGGGTATAATATTCACCGAGTCGATGGCGGATGTCAGGGGAGATGAGCGATTGGTAAAGGGAACGGAAGTGGTCGTCGAATTCGTTGCTATCGATGGGCGATGTCGCTCCCTGGGAGCGGTAATGGGTCCAGATATGCTCAGTAAGTTGGTGGTGTGCCGAGTGGAGATGGGGGTCGTCGACGGAGGTGAACCAGCCGAAGAGATCACTCATATCGTCGACGAATCGGAGAATGCCCAGGCCGGTCCATGTGGATGGGGAGATGAGGACGCCCGGGTTGTCTGGGGGAGCGTCTGATAGGTGGGCATAGGTGGTAGCGAGGACGACGTAAGCGTAGGCCGTGTGGAGGGTGAAGAGGAGGTCTCGGTCACTGTCGGGCTGGTTGAGCGCGTCGACGTTGAGAGCGGCGGCCATCTCTTGGAGCCATCTGTCGCGACCTCGTTCAAAGAGCGAGGGCTGGTGACGGCGGAGTTCTAGCAGGGCGTTGGAGAAGGCCGTCACAGGGGCGGTATTGTCATGGAGGCGAGACACGGAGGCATTTCTCCTGGGGTTGGCGGTGGGCGGGTTAGTTGCTCCGGCGGGGAGGTGTGATCGGCGCGCCCATATTGGCTATAACCGGCTGGTGAGGTCAATGGGATGGGACGACGTGCAGTGAGAAGAGGAGATACGTTTGGAACGCGGCAATGAGGCGAGATTGATCGATGCCGCCTGGCGGTGGTTGGAGCAGGAGATGGCGAATACGGCGGCCCACGCTCGGGGTCACGTGGAGCGGGTCGTGGCCAACGCGCGGCATTTGCAGGCCGTTGAGGGAGGCGACGCCCTGGTGGTTGAATTGGCGGCCATATTACATGACGTCGTCGACGTGCCGAAAGACGACGTACGCCGGTCGGAGGCGTCGACGATGGGGGCCAGAAAGGCCATGGCGTGGCTGGAGGGGCGCCTGGAGGCTTCGCGGGTTCAAGCCGTGGGCGAGGCGATTCGCAGCCACTCCTATTCGGCGGGGATAGAGGCCGAGGGCCTGGAGGCCGAGATCGTCAGCGATGCGGACAATCTAGACGCTCTGGGAGCCGTGGGGATCGCCAGGGCCTATGAAGTGGGTGGATCGTTGGGGCGTCTCACGATGGACGTGGCCGACCCGCTCTGTCGGCGGCGACAGCCCGATGACGGGCGTTTTTCGACGGATCACTTCTTCGTCAAATTGCTGAATCTCAAGGAGCGATTTTATACCGACGAGGGGCGTCGCCTGGCCGAGGAACGGATCGGCTATATGCGGGCATTTTTGGAGCGCCTGGAGGAGGAGACGCGTTACCAAGAGCCCTGAGATTCCATGGATGCCCAGGGCTCCCGGGGCTCCAGGGCGTCGCCTTTTTGGAGAAGTTCGATGGAGATGTCGTCCGGGGATTTGACGAAGGCCATGCGACCGTCTCGAGGGGGACGGTTAATGGTGACACCATTGTCCTGGAGGCGCTGGCAGGTCTCGTAGATATCGTCGACGGCGAAGGCCAGGTGGCCGAAGTTACGGGCGTTTCCGTAGGTGTCGGGGACGTCCCAGTTATAGGTCAGCTCCACGGTGGCCTGGTCGTCGCCCGGGGCCTTGAGAAAGATCAGGGTGTAGCGTCCGGCTTCCACTTCTTTTCGGCGATATTCCTCGAGGCCGAGGAGATCGCAATAAAAGTGGAGGGACTCGTCGATGTCGCGGATGCGGACCATGCTGTGGAGGAATTCCATGGGATCTCCCGGGGTAAAAAATAGCCATTGGATTGTGACGAAAGCTTAAGGACGCCGGTCAGAAGGTCAATCGTCGTCCAGGAGGTCAGGCCTGCGCGCCTGGGTGCGCTCCAGGGCCTTCTGGCGTCGCCACTGGGCGATTTTTTGATGGTGGCCGCTTAGAAGGACGTGGGGCACGGTGTGGCCGCGAAATTCGCGGGGTCGGGTATACTGGGGGTATTCCAGGCGGTTTGTGGAGAAGCTCTCCTCGACGGCGGAGGTGGCGTTTCCCAAGACGCCCGGGAGCAGACGGGTGACGGCGTCCAAGATGGTAAGAGCCCCGATTTCACCGCCGGTCAAAACGAAGTCGCCGATGGAGATCTCGCGGTCGATCCAATGCTGGCGTACCCGTTCGTCGACGCCCTCGTAGCGGCCGCAGACGAGAATCAGCGAGTCCTGTTCGGCGGCCAGTTGGCGGGCCATGGGTTGACGAAAGGGCTGGCCCTGAGGGGTCAATAGGATGCGCGGGGCCTTGGGGCTCTGCTGGCGAGCATACTCCAGGGCGCCCACCAAGGGCTCGGGCTTCATGACCATGCCCGCGCCGCCGCCGTAGGGGGTGTCGTCGCACTTATTGTGCTTGTCGGTGGCGAAGTCGCGGATGTCGATGAGTTCCACCTGGAAGTGCCCCCGTTCAATGGCCTTGCCGGTGAGGCTGGCCTCTAAGGGGCTGTGGAAGAACTCCGGGAAGAGGGTAAGAATGTGGATCGAAAAGCTCACAGTGATCCGTCGGTGTCGGGGGCCGTCCAGGTCTCCAGGGGTTGGAGGATCACCTGATGTGCGTCGAGATCGAGGAGGGCGACGGCGTGTTCTACCAGGGGAACAAAGAGGTCTTTTTGCTCGCCGCGATCGACGACCATGACGTCGTTGGCGCCGGTCTCGAAGAAGCGGTCCACCGTGCCCAGCGGCTGGGCGTCGTCATCGAGGTCGATGGTGTCGACCTCGGGGGCTTCGAAGACGGAGGCGCCGACGAGATCGAGGTAGTAGAAGGCGTCGTCGTCCAATTCGGGGAGATCGTCGTAGTCGATCTCGAGCTGGCCGTGCTTTAAGGCATCGGCATCTTCGCGGCCCGAGAGGCCCTGGAGCTTGAGGATGACGAATTTTTTGGCGTAGCGAGCCTGGTCGACGACGACGTCGGTGGCCGTGCCATCGGGCATGCGCACCGTGGCGTGAAGGCCAGGGCGCAAGGCCTCGGAGTTGGGATTAAAAAGGAAAAGCCGGATTTCCCCACGAATGCCGTGGGGACGACCCAGCTTTCCGATCGCGACGCGCTCGGGAGGTGATTCCATGTGGAGTCTTCCTGCGCTCAGTCGACGATATCGAGGATCACTGAGCGGTGCGTGGGGATGCCCGTGTTGTTGAGAAGGGTGCGCATGGCACGGGCGATGCGGCCGCCGCGGCCAATGACCCGTCCTCGAACATCGTCGGGGACCCACAGCTCGATGCGCCACTGGTCGCCACTCTGCCGGGAGTCGACCTTGATCTCCGTGCCCTCATCGAGGAGGGAGGAGGCCATGAATTCGACCATATCAGTAAGAGCGGTGAGGGGATCAGCTTCGTTGGAAGCAGGGTTTGCCATGGCGCATCCAGCCGGGGGTTAGGGGGTTGAGGCGTCGGTGGCGAGGGATCACTCGTCCTTGTCGTCGCCGTCGGTGTCGTCGCTATCGTCGCTATCGTCGGAAGCCTCTTCGCTGTCCGCATCGGCGTCGTCGGAGGCGTCGTCGCTGTCGTCAGCGGCTTCCTCTTCTTCGGCCTTGGCTTCTTCTTCGGCTTCCTCGCGGTTGGCCTCGGCCTCTTCAGCAGCCTTTTTACGGGCTTCTTCTTTGGCCTTTCGGCGAGCCTCGGCCTTGGCGGCGCGGGCGGCGGCGTCGGCGCCTTCTTCGGCGAGGTTGACGCCGAATTCGCCATTTTTGAGCTTGCGGATGAGGGAGCGAACGGTGTCGCTGGGCTGAGCACCCTGCTGCATCCAGTAATCGACGCGCTCTTCGTTGATGCGAAGTTCAGGCGGGTCGGTCACGGGGTTGTAGGTGCCCAGGTTCTCAATGAAACGGCCGTCGCGAGGCTTGCGCTTGTCGGCGGCAACGATACGGAAAAACGGATTTTTTTTGGCGCCACGGCGCTGAAGTCGAAGTCGTACAGTCATGAGACGATATTCTCCACTTATATGGTCAATAAGTTACGCAACTGGCCGGCACGCACTGCGCCGGCAAAGCGGGCCCCGGTCCCCAATGGGAGCGCGGAGCACGATCGCAAAAGCTGCCAGACGCTAGGGAGTGAGGCCTCAATTGTCAACCGCCGTCGGTGGCGGCGTCGATCAGGGGCTTGATTTCGTTGTTTTCGTGCATTTCCATCAGGATGTCCGATCCGCCGACGAATTCACCGCCGATATAGACCTGGGGGACGGTGGGCCAGTCGGAGTAGTCCTTGATGCCCTGGCGTTTTTCCGGGTCCTGGAGGATGTCGACGGCGAAAAAGGGATGGCCATAGGAGGCCAAGATTTGAGCGGCCCGGGCGGAGAAGCCACAGCGAGGTTGCTGGGGAACGCCCTTCATATAGAGGACGATGTCGTTTTCCGTGACCTCTTTTTCGATTTCGCTGTGGATGTCGCCGCCCTGTTGGCGGCTCTTGGGGGTGGCGGAGACGGGCGATTCGTCACCGGCGATGGGCAGGGAGATCTTTTTCTTTTTGGTATCGTCGCTCATTGAGTGGTTCCTTGGTGCGGGGAAAGCAGTGGGGGCCGATTATTGGTTCTTCCATTCCTCAGGGGTGTAGACCTCGAGGGTCAAGGCGTGAATGGGTCCTTTCATTTCCTCGGAGAGGGCAGAGTAGACGGCGCGATGGCGCTTGACGCGGCTTTGGCCTTCGAAGGCGTCGCAGACGATGCGAGCCTTATAGTGATCCTTGGTTCCAGTGAGGTCCTGAAGATCTATCTCCGCAGAGGGGAGTTCTTCTTTGATTTTGGCGATGATCGCGTCGGGCTCCATCATGGTAAGGGCTCCGGGAAAAGGACGTGGGTAAATGTACACTCCGAAGTATGTAATCAGGGGGGAGCATTATTTCAAGGAGCGTCTTTCGATGTTGACCTCGTGGTGGTCGTGATTAGATCCACGACGGGAAGTGAATGACGATTCATTTAGCTTGACCGCTGCGAGGGAACCCCATTATGTAGGGGCCCTGAAAGCCGTGAACAGTCCGATTGACAACCCCTCAATTTTAGGAAGGAGATCCATGGCCACTTCAACGATTCGAAAGGCTGCAGTCATTGGTTCTGGTGTGATGGGAAGCGGTATCGCTGCCCATTTGGCCAACGCCGGCATCGAGGTCTATTTGCTGGATATTGTGCCGCCCAACCCAGGCGAGGACGACGACGTCAACGACCCGGCGTTTCGAAATAAATTTGCCCGGGAGAACAAGGCGAAGCTCAAAAAGGCCAAGCCTTCGCCGATTTATACGAAGCGGGATCTGGAGTTGATCACGCCGGGCAATACGGAAGACCACCTGGAGTGGCTTGGAGAGGTGGATTGGGTGGTGGAGGCCGTCCCGGAGAATATGGACATCAAGCAGTCAACATTCGCCAAGGTGGAGGCCCATATCAATGATGAGGCCATCATCTCGTCGAATACCTCGGGGCTGTCCATCGAAGGGATGCTGGAAGGGCGAAGCGATAGCTTCAAAGAGCGCTTTATCGTGACCCACTTCTTCAACCCCGTGCGCTATATGAAGCTTCTGGAATTGGTGGAAGCGCCGACGACGGATCCGGCGGTCACGGAGACGATGGTCAAATTCGGTCGCGACATCCTGGGCAAGGGCATCGTCTTTGGTAAGGATACGACGAATTTCATCGCCAACCGCATCGGCGTCCATGGCATGATGACCATCATGCACACGATGGATAAGTACGACATGACGGTGGAAGGCGTGGACGTGGTGTTTGGAAAGCCCATGGGCCGTCCGAAATCGGCGGTCTTCCGAACGGCCGACATGGTCGGGTTGGATACCTTCGTGCACGTCGCCGAGAACTGCTATGAGACGTTGACGGAAGACGAAGAGCGCGACGTCTTTGTGGTGCCCGACTTCATGGAAACGCTGGTGGAGAATGGCCAGACCGGCCAAAAAGCGGGCGCAGGCTTCTACAAGAAGACGAAAGAGGGCATCAAGACCCTTAAATTGGAAGAGGGGAGCCTGGATTATCGCGATCGGGACAAGCCGAGCTTTGATAGCACGGATAACGCCAAAGGATCGCCGGCCGATCGCATCGCGTCGGTCATCAAAAAGGGCGAGGACAAGGCCGCTGATTTCGCCCGGGAAGTCACCTACCGCTCCCTGGCCTATACGGCGCGGCGCATCGGAGAGATCGCCGATGACGTGCTCAATATCGATCGGGGCATGCGCTGGGGCTTTAATTGGGATCTCGGCCCCTTCGAAGTGTGGGATGCCCTGGGCGTGGAATGGGCTTACGAGCAGATGAAGGAAGCAGGACTTTCGCTTCCGGCCTGGGCCGACGAGATGGTGGAAAATGGCGTGGAGTCCTTCTACCGCTGGCAAGGTCAGACCAAGCAATATTATGACGTCAATGCCGGCGAATACGCCGACGTGGAGCGCAGCGAGCGCTTTATGTCCGTGGACCTGCTCAAGCGAGCCGACGGCGACAAGAAGGTGCTCGGAAATTCCTCGGCCTCGCTCTACGATATGGGCGATGGCGTGGCACTTCTGGAGTTCCACACCAAGATGAATGCCGTCGATCCAGACCTCATCGACATGATGCATCAGAGCATCGACGAGGTGGAGGAGAACGACTGGCGCGGACTGGTCATCGGCAACGACTCGGAGAATTTCTCGGCGGGGGCCAACCTGATGTTGGTGCTGATGAACGCCCGAGCGGGGAATTGGGACGATATCGAGTCGATGGTCAAGAATTTCCAGGATGCCAACCAGCGCATGCGCTATAGCTATAAGCCGGTGGTGGCAGCTCCTCGCGGGCTGACGCTGGGCGGCGGCGCGGAAGTGGCGCTGGGAGCCAATGCCATTCAGGCGGCGGGCGAGCTCTATATGGGGCTCGTGGAAGTCGGCGTGGGCCTTATCCCCGGAGGCGGTGGAAACCTTCAGTTGATGCGAAATATCTTTGGCAATTACGCGGACGATAAGGATTTTGAGCCGCTGCCCTTCCTTCAGAAGATCTTTATGGCCATTGGGATGGGTGAAGTCGCCAAGAGCTGTGAGGAAGCCCGGGAGATGGGCTATCTGCAGCCCAGTGACCAGGTGACGATCAACGATGATTTCCGGTTGTATGACGCCAAGCAGCGGGTCATCGGCATGGCGGAGAGCAGCTTCCGTCCGCCGCGACCCAAGAAGTTCAGCCTGCCCGGCCCCGACGGCGTGGCCACGGTGGATATGATGCTCTACGACATGGAGGAGAAGGGGCAGATCTCGGCCCACGATCGCCTCATTGGTCGCAAGTTGGCCAATGTCATCTGCGGTGGTCAGACGAGTCGCGGAGCCCTGATCGACGAGCAGACGTTGCTCGATCTGGAGCGCGAAGCCTTTATGTCGCTGTGCGGAGAGGAGAAGAGCCAGGAGCGGATGCAGCATATGCTGATGCACAATAAGCCGCTGCGCAACTGAGGTCAGACCGACAGAACAGGCATCTCAACCGATTTTTTGGCGCCGGCATTGGGGCCGGCGCCATCTCCAACAGAGGAGAGTTCAATGAGCATTCAAGACGTTGTAGTAGCATCTTATGTGCGCACGGCCTTCGGTAAGGCCAATAAAGGTGGCTTCAAGGATACGCGGCCCGACACCATGGCCGCCGAAGTCATCAAAGAGGCGGTCAAGCGGGCAGAAGGGTTGGACCCGGCCGACATCGAGGACGTGGCCCTGGGCTGCGCGATGCCCGAGGGGGAGCAGGGCATGAACGTGGCGCGCATCGCCTCCGTATTGGCGGGGTTGCCCGACGAAGTGCCGGCGCTGACGGTCAATCGCTTTTGCTCCTCCGGTGTGCAGACCATCGCTCAAATGGCGGAGCGCATCATGCTGGGCGCCATCGACGTGGCGGTCGCCGGCGGCACGGAGTCCATGTCCATGGTGCCCATGGGCGGAAATAAGGCCTCGGCCAACCCGAAATTGATGGCGGAGTATCCGGAGATCTATATCTCCATGGGCGCCACGGCGGAGAATGTGGCCCGGCGCTTTGATGTGTCTCGTCAGGCGCAGGATGAGTTTGCGCTCAAGAGCCAGACTAAGGCCGCAGAGGCCTGGGATCGGGGCTTCTTTAAAGACGAGGTCATGCCCCTGGAGGCCGAGTGGGTGGATCCCAATAGCGGTGAGCGCGTCACCAAGACGGTGGACAGCGATGAAAATGTGCGCCCCGGTGGCTCCATGGAAGTCATGGCCAAGTTGCCGACGGTGTTCGCCAGCGACGGCAAGGGAAGCGTGACGCCCGGCAATGCCTCACCGCTGACCGATGGTGCGGCGGCTACGGTGCTCATGAGCGCCGACAAGGCGGAGTCGTTGGGGATCGAACCCATGGGCTATTACCGGGCCTTCCAGGTCGCCGGTGTGGCACCGGACATCATGGGCATCGGCCCGGTGCCGGCGATTCGCAAGCTGCTCAAGAAGGAAGGCATGGAGGTCGACGATATTGACCTCTTTGAGATCAACGAGGCCTTCGCCAGCCAGTCGGTGTATTGCCAGCGCGAGTTGGGGATCCCCGATGAGAAGCTCAACGTCAACGGTGGCGCCATCGCCATTGGCCACCCCCTTGGCGTCAGCGGCACCCGCATGGCGGGCACCCTGCTTCGGGCGCTGGAAGAGAGCGGCGGTCGCTTCGGCGTCGTCAGCATGTGCATCGGCGGTGGTATGGGCGCGGCGGCTCTTTTTGAGCGCGTCGGCTAAGTCCAACCGCGGCGTGAAGTGATAAAAACCCCGTGCTCCTCGGAGCGCGGGGTTTTTTGGTGAGGGACGTCAAAAAAGTTGCAAAATCGGCGGGGTCTGGTGGGATGCTTCCAGAGATGGTTGGTCAGTGCGATGGAAGCAGGTAGGTGTGCCATGAGGAATCGATGGGGCTGGCTGATGCTGATGGGGTTGATGGTGGTGTGGGTCAGCGGGTGCGGGACGTCGGCGGCGACGGTGACGAGCCCCGGCGGTGATCGGCATGAGGTGGAGGGGAAGGCCAGTTGGTATGGTGAGGCGTTTCACGGACGGCAAACAGCGAGCGGGGAGACTTACGATATGCACGCCATGACGGCGGCCCATAAGACGCTTCCCTTTGGCACGCGAGTGCGGGTTCAAGAGGTGGGGACGGGGCGCTCGGTGGTGGTGCGGATCAATGACCGTGGGCCCTTTGTGGATGGACGGGTCATCGATCTGTCCTATCAGGCGGCCCGGGAGTTGGGGATGGTCAACGCCGGAGTCACGGAGGTGGAGTTGGATATCCTGCAGTGGTGAGCCGTGGAAATCAGTCGCCATGGACATCAAAGAATTGGAAGGTCTTATCCTGGTAATTTCGGAAGGTCAGGAGGCGTCCGCCGTCGGTGGGCTGGTCATCGACGAGGTAGTCTGGGAGCAATTCGATCTTGCCGCCGCCACCGGGAAGGTCGACGACGAAATGGGGCACGCCGACGCCGCTTAGTCGGCCCCGGAGGTGGTCCATGATCTCAAGGCCGGTCTTTAGGGGCGTTCGAAAGTGGGTGATGCCCTGAGCCATATCGCATTGGAGGATATAGTAGGGGCGGCATCCCTGGCGAAGAAGCCGGCGGTTAAGTGCCATGACGGTCTGGGGATCGTCGTTGACGTCCTTGAGAAGGACCATTTGGTTTCCCAAGACACAGCCGGCGTCCAGTAGGCGGCGAAGGGCCAGGGCGCTCTCCTGAGAGCATTCGGCGGGGTGGTTGAAATGGGTGTTGATATAGATCGGGCGGTGCCGAGATAGCATGTCGGCGAAGGTGGGGGTGATGCGCTGGGGGAGGGTGACGGGATTGCGGGTGCCGAGCCGGATGACGTCCAGGTGATCGATGCGTCGGAGGCGGCTCAGGATGGCGTCCAGGCGCTCATCGGAGAGGGTCAGAGGATCGCCACCGCTGATGATGACATCGCGGATCTCAGGGGTGTCGGCGATGTGATCGATGCCCCGTTGGATTTGGTCGCGGGGGGCGGCGGACGTGGGGTTGGAGACTTTGCGCTTGCGGGTGCAGTGGCGACAATAGACCGGGCAATGATGGGAGACGTAGAGGAGGGCCCGGTCGGGATAGCGATGGGTGAGGCCAGGGACGGGCATATGCTCGTCCTCGGCCAGGGGATCGCGGCGCTCGTAGGGGTAGGTCTGAAGCTCGTCGACGTGGGGGATGGCCTGAAGACGAAGCGGGTCATGGGGATCGTGGCGATCCATGAGGGCGGCGTAATGGGGCGTGATGGCGACCCGAAAGCGCTGAGAGCTGGCCTGGAAGGCCGCTTTTTCTGGAGTGCTCAGGTGGAGGACGCCATCGACGTCGGAGAGGCGGCGCAGCCGGTGCTGGTGTTGCCAGTGCCAGGAGGACCACTGCTCGTGGGAGACGTCCTCAAAGCGCGGCGGTCGGCGATCGAAAGAAGAGGTCAGAGAGGAGGTCATGAGGCGGAGGAGGCGGCGAGGAGAGCCAGTGGACCGGAGGTGGCGTGCAGTTTGATGGGGCCCAGGCGTTGGCCGAGGTGGTCGCAGAGCTCCAGGTCCAGCTGGGTAAAGGAGTTGATGGGACGGCGGGGGGCGATGGCGCGGCTTCCCTGAACGCGAAAGGATCCGCGGCCGGTCTGGAAGCCGCCTTGATAGTGAAAGCGGAGGGTGGGCCACCAAAGCCAGTCGACGGTGCCGCTGACCGGGACCTCCTGTGCCAGGCCCTCGATGGAGAGGGTGCCATCGAGGTGGGCTTCGGCGCCGCGCAGCAGGGGCCAGGATTTGAAGGTCAGCTCCAGATCCAGGCGAGCGGAGGCCAATCCGTCGGGGCCGTCGAAGGAGCCCACCCAGTGTTCGTCGAGGGTGAAGGTGGCTCGGGGATGAGCGTCTTTTCTCTCCACCAGGGCGTCGGGATCGAAGCGGGGTACCCACCCCTCTTCTTGATACCAGCGGATGGTGTGGGCGATGCCCTCGCGAAAGTCAGTCCTTTTAGGGGACCACCCAAGGCTGCGGAGGGGTTCGGCGAGGACGATAGCGTCGTCACTGGCGTAGAAGAGGGCGTCGCGGTTGAGGCGAGGCTCCAGTGGGCTCTCCAGGTTGTGAGCTTTTTGGACCTGGCGCCACAGGAGTTTCAGGAGCG
>CAZMJS010000012.1:301-57909 GCA_964566695.1 uncultured Bradymonadales bacterium | reverse complement strand
ACCGATGACGGGTTCTCCTTGCTCACGACTCCTTATCCATTCCCGCAATTTGTGCCTTGCATCCCGCTTAGCGTCAACTGTCACGGCTTCCCTAACCAGCTAACCGGTCGTCGACCTCTGATAATTTGACGGAGACCATCTTGGAGACTCCCGCCTCCTCCATGGTCACTCCGTATAGCCGCTCCGGCGCCTCCATGGTCGTCCGATTATGGGTGATCACGATCATCTGACTGTCGGCGCTCAGACGACGCACCATCTCCGCAAAGCGCCCCACATTGGCATCATCCAACGGCGCGTCCACCTCGTCGAGTACGGCAAAGGGACTGGGCTTTAATAAGAAGATCGAAAAAATGAGGCTCACCGCCGTCAACGCCTTTTCTCCCCCCGAGAGAAGGCTAACATTCTGTAACTTCTTACCTGGGGGCTGCACCTCGATATCGACCCCGGTCTCCAAAATATCCTCTGGCTCCGTGAGCACCATCCGCGCGCTTCCCCCCTGAAAGAGACGCGGAAACACCTCCTGAAATTTGTCGTTGATCGCATCAAAGGTCTCGCGAAAGCGCTTGCGACTCTCCCAATCCATGCGTTCGATGGCGTCCCTCAAGTCGGCCACCGATTCCTCGAGATCCGTCTGTTGTTCCTGATGAAAGGCGTAGCGCTCTTTGGTCTCTTCGAACTCCTCAATGGCCAACGGATTAACCTCCCCCAACTTCCGGAGCCGCTGCTTCAGGTATTGTGCCCGGCCCTTGCGCTTTTCCGCCGGCGTCTCCACCAGGAGTGATTGCCTCCTGGCCTCCTCCAGGGTGAGCTCGTACTGCTCGCCCAATTGCTCGGTCACATGCTCCACAGATAGCTCGGCTTCTCGCATCTCCATGGTCAGCGCCTGAACCTGCTGCGTCGCCTCCTCCACGTCCTGGCGATGCCCCAGCACGGCCAATTCCAAGCCCTGGATTTTCTCGCCGATCTCGTCGAGTACTTCTTTGGCTTCTCCCACCTCTTTCTTTAGCTGCTCGTGATCGTTTCCGAGGCGGTCGACCTCCTTGGCGAGCGTCTCGGCACGCATCGCCCCGTCTTTTTTCTTGGTCTGTTGTTCCTCTTTTTCATTGGCCAGGCGCTCCAACTGCTTTTCCGCGTCGCCGATGCCCTCCTGGAAGCGCGCGATATTTGCTTTTAGGTGACGGCGCCGCTCATCGATCTGAGCCACCTCCACGCGCTGTTCCGTCAACTCCTCGCTCAGCGCAGCGATCGCTTCATCCAATCCGGAGACCAGCTCTTTCGCCTTCTCCCATTGCTGGCGTTTTTGTGGCAGCTCCCCGGCCAATGTCTGTCGCTGCTCTCGTAAGCGCTCTACTTCCTCCTGCCATTGCTCCACCTGCTCATCCAACTCCTGAAGCGCCGCTTCCACTTTTTTTCGGCGCTGCCGAGCCCTCTTTTTCTCCCGACGCTCCCCCTCAAGTTCTTGTTTAGCCCCTCGGGTGCGGTGCACCGCCTCCTGAAGCTCTTCTCGACGTGTCTCCAGGGTCTCTTCGGCGATCTGGAGCTCTTCCTCGCCCAGGTCGACCGTATCCACTGCCTCTTGGTGGGCTTCTTTCAGCCCCTGAAGCTCCTCTTTAAGTTCTTCCAGTTCTCGAGCCTGCCGCAGCCCCACCTCTCCCTGTTCTCCCTGCGATCCGCCGACCAGGCGGCCCCCTCGATAGCGAATATCGCCCTCCGCTGTCGCCCAGGCGGCCACATATTCGGGGGCTTCTTCTTCCTGAACAGTCTCCAGATCGTCGACCACCACCAGGCCTTCTAACCAGGCCTCAAGGTGCGCCCGAGGATCCCCCTCTTCGCCCATCACCAGACAACCCACCCTCCCTGCCTCTTCCTCCTTGAGGAGCTTTACCGCCTCAAAGGCCACATCCTCATCGGCCACCACGATGTCCTGGAGCCGATCGCCCAGATAGGCCGCGTACGCCGCTTCCTGCCCCTCGGGCACCGACAAAAAATCCCCGGCCGGCCCCAGAACGCCCTCCACCTCTTCGTCGCCCGCCCACTCCAACACGCGCTGCACGCCCTCGGCGTACCCTTCCCCACGAGCTCTCATCTGCTCCAGGCTGTCGCGCCTGGCCTCCAGCCGAAGCATCCGCCGCGCCAACTCTGCCTCCTGTCGCCGGGCGTCCTCCAGCTCCTCCCGGCGGCCTTCGACCTTTGACTCCCACCGCTCAGCCGCTCGTCGCGCCTCCGCAATCGCCTGCTGACCTCGCTCTTCATCTACCATTAACCGGTTGATGCTCCGATCCAGATCCTCCAAGTCCTCCTGAACCTCTTCTTCTTCGGCCTCCAGTGTATCTCGCCGAATCTGGATCTCTTCCAATTGGTCGACGATCCATTCCACCCGGTCGCCTGAGCGCTGACGTTCGGCCTCCGCCGACTCCACCTCTCGACGCCACCGCTCTCGAAGCGTCGCCTTTTTCTTTCGCTTCTGACGCATTGCGTCCAGACGCGCCTCCAGCTCGTCGATGCCCGAATCCACCTCCTCGGGATTATCCTCCACCTCTTCCAATGCCTTTTTCGCCCGGGCCAGCTCCTCTTTCAGGTGGGCGCGGCGCTCCTTCTGACGATGCCGTTCTTCATCCAACTCTTCCAGCCGGGTCTTCGCCTCCTCGATTCCCTCGAGCGCATGCTTTCGATTGGAGCGCGCCAGATTGAGCCGCGTCTCCACCTTATAAACATTCTCTGTGAGGTCGGCGTGGCGACGCTCGGCTTCCGAGCCCTTCTTTCGCATCACCACCAGGTTTTTCTCCGCTTCCTCCAGGCTGGCCTTTCGTTTGCTCACCCTCTTCTGAGCTCCCTCGACCTTGTCCTTCAAGACCTTGGCCTTCTCCGAAGCTTCACTTCGGCGATCCAATAATAACGCCACCTCCAGATTCTCTAACTCCCCACTCAACTCGCGGTGCTCTCGGGCCCGCTCAGCTTGCTTTTCCAACGAGCTCATCCTCTTTTCGATCTCGTCGAGGATGTCCTGGGTGCGCTGCAGGTTTTGCTCCGTCTTCTCCAATTTTCTCGCCGCCCGCTTTCGCTTGTCCTTGTAGCGCGTGATCCCGCTGGCTTCCTCGATGATCAGGCGCCGCTCCGATGGCCGGGCATTGACGATAAACCCGATCTGTCCCTGCTCGATGATCGAATAGCCCTGCTTGCCCAGGCCCGTGCCGGCCAACAGGTTTTGGATATCGCGCAGGCGACAATCCGTCTTGTTGATCAGATACTCGCTCTTTCCCGAGCGATGGAGCCGACGGGTCAGCGAGATTTCCGGAAGGTCGCGATACTCCCGGGGAATGCTTCGCCCCATGGCGTTAAACCCTTGCGTTGAGTCCGACTCCTCCTCGGCGGCTTCGCTCTGGCTTTCCGCGTCCTCCCCGGTCTCCACCGACGCCTCGTCCAACTCTCTTTGGCGAGCGTCCACGGCGTCCGGGTTTTCAAAGGTCAGGGTCACCTCCGCCATCCCGGCGGCCTTTGCCTTCTCCGTCCCCGCGAAGATCACATCGCTCATCGACGACCCGCGCAGACTCTTCGGCGACATATCGCCCATCGCCCACTTGATGGCATCCACCACATTGCTCTTGCCACATCCGTTGGGCCCCACGATGCACGTCATCCCATCGCTTATCTCCACCACCACCCGGTCGCGAAACGACTTGAACCCGACGATCTCTACGGTCTTCAACTTCATAAAACCACTGCCTTTGAAGCTTTACTTTAAGCCAACCTCAACCCAACTCTTTAGCATCGCTCCCCCCCACTGAGAAGGGTCCCCCCTGGCCAAGGCTTGGTCTTTCTTGGGCGGTGTCGACGTTTAATCCCACGGGCGGTGTCCTACGGGCCCGATGCGTTGGCGACCTGACTTGGGGGGATCGATGACCGACTTTTTATTATGGGCCACTCCACAGCCTCCGCCGGTGGCCATCGAGCGACGGTGGTCCTGGCTGGTACCTGGCCGGCTGGGTCTTCGCTCATCGGCCTGCTGGTCCGCGGCCTGGCAGCGGCGCCAGGAGCGCACCTTATTGCTCATCGGCCATTGCCGTGGACGCCTCTCCCGGCGCCGCTCCACACCTCTTCACACCGTCCTATCATCTCTTCTCGACGATCACCGATCGCCCATGGGCCTTCCCCGCGACTGGTTGGGGCCCATCGCCGGCGTGTGGATTCATCACCGCCACCAGCGCTTTCGCGTCTTTCGCGATCGCTTTGGCCGCCACCCCCTTCAGTGGATCTCTGTGCCCGGTGGGTGGGCCGTTACCTCTTGCCCTCAGACCATGGGCTCGTTGAGCCGAGGCGCCGTCCGCCCCGCGGCGATCCACTCGTTTATTCACCGCCCTCTGGACACCGACGATCGCGATCTCTTCGATGACGTCCGACGACTGCGCCCGGGCGAAGTCCTCGACCTTCGATTGTCTGCACCTGCCCGTCGCTGGCGCTGGTGGCAGCCCTCTGCCCGATCCGTAGCCGATCCCACCGCCGCCATGCGCGGCCTCCTCCATCGCATGGGTCACGGTGTCGGCGCTTCTCCCCATATCCTGGCGCTGAGCTCTGGGCTGGACTCGGCCACTCTCGGCGCCCACGCCTCCACCCTTCACCCTCAAAGCGTTGCCTACACCCTTTGTGATCCCCTTTCGATCCGCGACGAGGGACCGGCCGCTCGTCACACCGCCTCTTACCTGGGCCTTCGATGGCATCCTTTCTCCATTAGCCATCACCCTCCCTTTCAACGACTCTCCGATCTGGCTCTGCCACTGGCCTGGGGACCTGTGGCGCACCCCGATCCCTCCTGGAAAGCCCCCTGGCATCGCCACCTCCGGACCCGCTATCCCCGCCTTCCCCTGGTCTACGGTAACGGGGCTGACGAGGCCCTCTCGTCTCCCCCCGGAGTCCGATCACCTCCACAGCTGTGGCGGCGGGCAGCTCATCGCCTCATGCCCATCGCTACTCGTCGTCGCCTTCGCCAATGGCTGCGCCCCCCGACCTCAATCTGGCTCCAACCCCAACGGTGGATCCCCTGCCACATCTCCCAAGTCCCTCCTCCCACGACCCGGTCGGACGCGCTTGGCCGTCAGCTATGGAGCTGGCGCTGGGAGCGCATCCTGCGATCGATGGCTGCCGAGTCCCGGACTCACCATCGACCGATCTGGACTCCATTTCTTGATGCTGAGTTCTGGGACCTATCTTTATCCATGGACGATCACCAGATGAGGGCACGCCCCATCACCAAGGGGATCATGCGTCGCGCCATGGTCCGGCGCTTGCCCGATGATTGCCTTCAGCGCTCTTCTCAGGGGGGATTCGATGCGGTTGTTGAACGTGGCCTTCTCGCCGTTGCACCGCCCCTGGTGCAACCCTGGCTTCGACGCAGTCGTCTGGCGTCGGTGGAGCCGCGATTTGACCCCGCGGCCTTCCTCCACGCCTACCGGGCCTATCGAGACACCCCGGTTGATCCACATTCCCCACAGATCCGCGGCTCCTGGCCCCTGTGGCGAACCCTCTCGGCCGAATATTGGCTCCGTCGCTTCTGATCCGCTTGACCACAAGGAGTTTTCCATGACTTATCCCAGTGATTCTCGCCGACGCCGTCGGCCCCCCTCGGCCCAGTTGCCCCTGACCGACACCACCCCGTACCGTCGCCCCCGACTGGCGCAGCTCGGCTCCCTCCGCCGGATCATCCAGGGAAACTCCTGGAAGGGCATCGACTCCTATGGGGAGCTGGACCCCCAACAGTTGGAGTGATCCCCTGGCACCTGCGGGCCCATCACCGTGGACAGCCTCCTGGGAAATGACTAATATAATCTCCAGCCGATGTCCTGCTGACACAATCTATTTAGTGACGCCTTACGGCGCTTTATTTCGCAGCCCCTATGTACCATGGCTGACACATCCCCTTTTTACCCCGGCCTTCTTGTGGGCGAGCGCTATGAGCTCGTCGAACCCGTAGGCGTCGGTAGCTTCGGCACCATCTTCCGGGCTCGTCAGTTGAGCACGCAGCGCGATGTGGCGATCAAATTACTCCCTCCTCGCTTCTCCGCCACCGATCGCATCGCCGCTCGTTTCCAGCGCGAGGCTCAACTGGCCAGTCGCCTACGCCACCCCAACACCATCACCATCCATGAGTACGGCCACCAGGACGATTTCTCCTATATCGTCATGGAATACCTATCGGGTCAGGACTTGGCCGATCGCCTCAACCAAGTCTCGACACTCCCCCTGGCCACGGCCATTTCCATTGCCTGCCAATGCCTTCAAAGCCTCGACGAGGCCCATGACCTAGGGATCGTACACCGCGATCTCAAACCGGAAAATATCTTTTTGACCTCCCTTGCAGGACGTCCCGATACCGTGAAATTACTGGATTTTGGGATTGCCAAATTAGCCTCCCCGGACGCCCATCAACGGATCACAGACAGCGGTCGGCAGCTCACCATCCAGGGCAGTACCGTGGGTACCCCCATCTATATGTCGCCCGAACAAGCCGCTGGCGAGCAGGTGACCCCCGCCTCCGATCTCTACTCCCTGGGCATCATTCTTTTCGAAATGGTCAACGGCCATCCCCCTTTCTGTGAGGATCGCCCTACCCGTACGATGCGCGCCCATATTAGCGATCCCATCCCCCCTTTCTCCGATGACTCCCTTCGCGGCACCCACTTCGAGGCCATCGTTCGCCGCGCCCTACAAAAAGAGCCAGACCAGCGGTTTCAACGAGCCGCTGACTTTCTGCGCCGACTTCAAGCCCCATTGGACAATTTGACCGCCCCCGTCGATGACGAACGCTCCACCATCCCTTTTGACGCTATCGCCTCCTCGCCTGCGGCCACCAACTCTGCCCCTCAATCATCCATTCTCACCATCACCGAAGAGCCCGATGACAGTGAGATCATCGTCCTTCGCGACAAAAAGGCGCCAGAGGGACCTCCCCTGGCTTCTCCCGACGACCGATGGGCCTGGGGAGACGACATCCCGGCGGCCGACGCTTCGGGCTCCCAGATACTGAGCCCACCGCAATCCTCGCCCCTGCCGGCGATCGCCATCGCCCTTGGCCTGGCGACTCTTCTGGCCCTCGGCCTCTATCTGTGGCTGCTGTGACGCCTCAACCCACCGCTTCAGCTTCGTAAGCTGCCTGAATCCTGAGAATTCGCGCCTTAATATCGGCGACGACCATCGAGATGGCGATATCGTTTTTGCCCCCTCGAGGGATGATAATATCGGCGTAGCGCTTACTCGGCTCCACGAAGCTGTGGTGCATCGGGCGCACCGTATTCATATACTGGTCGATCACCGATTCCAGTGACCGCTCACGTTCGGCCACATCGCGCTGCAATCGCCGAATAAACCGAATATCATCGTCGGCGTCCACGAATATTTTGGCGTCCAAGCGCTTTCTGACCTCCGGGTCGGCCAGCACCAAAATTCCCTCCACCAAAATAATGGGTGCCGGCGTCACGGTGATTGTGTCATCGGTCCGCACCGACTCGGCGAAGCTATAGACCGGCTTTTCGATGGACTCCCGCTTGCCCAGCGTATCCAGGTGCTGCGTGAACAGCTCCGTATCGAAGGCGTCGGGATGATCGAAGTTCACCTGCCGTCGTTCCTCCGGCGTCATATGCCTCAGATCCCGGTAATAGGAATCCATATCCAGGCACATCACTTCCTCGTCAAACGCGTTCAGGATCCGACGGGCCACCGTCGTCTTTCCCGATCCCGTACCGCCCGCAATTCCCACAAAGATCGGACCCGTCATCGTCGACACCTCTTAGCTACTCACAAAGGTCTTTCCAGGCTCTACTCATCGCTCATCGAACCCGCCTGGCGGACTCCGATTTGATAGGGCTCACAAGAAGAACCCGAGGACGCGCTTACGGCCAGATAATAGAGGCCATGGGGCAAGTCAATCTCTAATTGCTCGTCTCCCCCTGGACCCGATTGACTGATATTGGCAATTCGCCCCCCCTCATCGTCCATCAACTCGAAGCCCAGATTCAGCGGATTGCCCCGCAGATCAATGCGCACATTCTCCATCTCCGGGCTCGCCCAGGGGTCATCGCCGTCGCTCTCCTCTTCCGGGCCATCCTCGTCTTGGTCATCGCTATCTATGTCCTCCTCCTCCTCCTCGATCACCTCGACCTCGTCGGGCCCCACCACGAAGGCAAATACATCCACATCGCCGGCCTCCGAGATAAAGCCGATGCGCTCTCCCCCCATCTCCAACCGATCCGCTTGCTCAAGCGTATCATTGGGTTCGATTTCAAGCCCCTCCAGGCCGGCGATATTGATGACCTTCATCTCATAATCAAAGCTACGCGGCCGAAACCCTTCCTCGCTCTCCACGCTGCGCACCTCCAGATGATACTCCCCGGAATCGAGGGTTCGATTGCAGATGACCAGTTCATCGTCCACCTCCGACGCCACCTCCTCGCGCGGCGTATCCAGCCGATCATCCTGTGGCAAGTACCGAAACCCAAACCGGTGGGCTTCCACCAGGGGGCGAAGGTGGGCCTGCATCACGACCTCTGGCTGCTCTTTCTCTGGCACTCCCTCCCAGGGATCGATTACCTCTTTCTCCTCGCCATCCTCATGCTCTTCTTTCTCTTCGTCCTCTTCTTCTTCCTCTTCCTCTTCGTCCTCTTCTCTCTTGGCGTCTCCCACGAGGATCTTGAACCGATCCACATCGGAGGAACTATGCAAATAGCCCCGCACGGGTTTCCCGAACTCAATCGTCTGCGCCGATGAGGCACTATCGTTGGGCTCTCGCTCCACGACATACCCATCGCCCGGTGGATGTTCGATCAGGCGCAGGCGATACCCCTGATCCCGGTCATACCCCTCATCATCGGCCTCCAGCACAAAGTAGAGTCCCTCGGCATCGCCGGCGGACAGCGACAAATTGGGGATAATGGCCGGACGCTCCGTCCCCACACTGAGATTCAATACGGGCGACGATAGCTCCGGCGAGTCGTAAACCCGGAGCCGCTGAGAAAAATCGGCGATGGCGCTCAACTCCAGCCCGTAGATACCGGCGTCCAGTGACTCCGCAGGCACAAAATAGATATCTCGATCGTAGGGCCGATCGTAGAACCCCTGGACCTCGCCAGGCACCTCCAGTTCCACCGCCAACTCTGGATGATCGTTGGGCTCCATGGCCACTGACGCCGCCGAGAGCCGACGCTGGACGTCGATTCGATATTCTCCCTTCTGATCATCATCGGCAGCCGTCACAAAGAAATACTGGACCTCCTCTGGATCCAATTTCAGCATCGGGATCGACTCTTCATCGCCAGCCTCGCCGAGATCGTACATCAGTGGCGCCCGCTCCTCTCCATCGGGCCCCTCCTCCAACGCCAGGTAGAGCATCACGTCCAGATCATCGTCCTGTGGCTCCACCCGTAATTCCACCATCCACGGCTCATCGCCCTTCAACTCCAATCCGTACCAATCCACATCGCCCGCCGGGTCGATGGCTCCCCACATCGGCCCCTGCTCCCCATCAATGGGAAATGGCGTCGCCTGATCCCTGCTATCGTTTGGCTCCTCCTCCTGCTGGCGGATCTCTTCCTGGCGTTCATCGCCCAGGGTTCTTGTCCCTTCCGACTCGTCGCTTCCATAGAGCAGCGACTGCAACTGCCCTTCCACGTCGCACCCGCTGACCATGATCGCCAGCACCAACACTATCCAACCTGGATTTGAGCTCTTCATCGCTGTCGCCTCATTGCTCCATTCCCTCAAAAAAAAGGGCCGCCACAGGGCGGCCGCTTCTCATGGGTCGCCAACCGCGCCCACTTATTCCGCGTTGTACCGGTCGATCAACTCATCGGTCAGATCCAGACCATCCACCGAGTATAGCACCGACGTATCGGTCTTCTCGATGACCATGGTGAAGCCCTTTTCCTCTGCGATGCCCTCGATCACTGAACTCATCTCGTCGAGCAACCGCGACGTCGCCTCCGCTTCCTGCTGTGCCAGCTCATTTTGCAGCGTCATATAGGTTTGCTGCAACTCCTGGACTTCCTGCTGAATTTCCATGCCCTGCTGCTGGCGCTGCTCTTCGCTCATCATCATCGCCTGCTGCTCAAACTGCTCCTGCTTCTGCATGATCTCTTGCTGCGACTGGTCCAACTGCTGCTGGCGCTGCTGAAATTCCTGCTCCAGTTCGTTCTTAATGCGCTGGCCTTCATCGCTCTCTTCCAGGGCTCGATGCAGGTCCACATAGCCGATCTTGACCTCGTCGGCGGCGGCCGTCGACATGGCCCCCAATCCCACGAAGCACAAGGCCATTAATACGGCCAATCCCTTGGTGATCACTCGTCTACTTCGGTCGCTGACAGGCTCCATGCTTCTATCCTCTTTCCTGTAAATCAATTCGAGTTACTCCTCTCGGCCCCTTGGCCGACCCACCTATCGAGCCAGACCCAATTAAAAAGCCTGCTCGATACTGAAGTCAAACACCACCGGGCGCTCACCGGGTAGACGTTGCAGCGGGAAGCCCCATTCAAATCTCAGCGGGCCGATGGGACTAAACCACCTCATGCCAAAGCCGACAGCCGTTCTCAAGGCATCTTCATAATCCTCATCGTCATCCGCCATAATATCCGGTCGCAGGGTTAAACGCTGACCGTCGTCGAATGCATTCCCTACATCGGCAAAGAATACCCCCCGCAACTGGGCGGCCGCAAAGATGGGGAACTCCAGCTCAGCGTTGAGCACCAGGCTTTTATTTCCACCCATCTGAAATTCCTCCAGCGCCCCCACCGGGTCCGACTGACTGGAGGCCACGCGCTGCGTCGGCCCCAGGGCAAAGCGCTCAAAGCCCCTCACGGAGTCTGGCCCCCCCACATAGTAGCGCTCAAAAATCGGCACCCGTGAATCGGCCCGAGTCTGCGCCACATAACCCAGATTACTATTGAGGCGGAGCACAAAATTCCAGAACACGGGAAAATAACCGCGGAAATCGGTGTCGAATTTGGCAAATTCATTGCCGCTCAACGTCCACGTGCCATCAGCCACCTCCACGCTCGCCGAGTGGTAGGCCCCGTCCGTCGGAAATAGCCGGTTATCCCTCGTGTCATAGGTCATCCCCAGTCTCAGGCTGCTCGTCAGACCTCCCTCAAAGAAGGGCGACCCCGATTGGGCGCTGGTCCCCGAGATGCCCCCGGGCCTGACGTCCACGTCCTCCAGCTTATAGCGCACCGACCCGCGAAGATCGTCGCCCATCGGCAGACCGAGTAGCTCACCGATTGGGTACCCCAGCGTCAGCGTTCCACCCATCGACCGGCGGGCAAAGTCCTGATAGAGAAAATCGAAATTGTAGAGGTCCGTCGCCAGGCTCCAGCGGGTGCCCATGAACCAGGGCTCCGTAAACCGAAGGTTGAACAGGGTTCGAATGCTCGACAATTGAGCGCTCAATTGCAGCGACTGGCCTCGCCCAAGGAGGTTCTCCTGGGAGACCTGTCCTTGAAAGATGAAGCTCTCCTGGCTGGACAACCCGGCGCCCAGTTGGAAGGTCCCCGTCGGTCGCTCGGCAACCTGCACCGTCAAGTCCATGGCGCCGGCCGAGTCGCTTTGCTGAGGCGTAATATTGACCTCTTCAAAATATCCCAGGCGCTCCACGCGCCGCTGCGAGGTCTCGATCGCCGACGCCGAGTACCACTCGCCCTCCTCGATGGCCAACTCTCGTCGGATCACTCGATCACGGGTCGTGGAGTTGCCCTCCACCTCAATACGCCCGATGCGCACCTTCTCACCCTTATTGATATCGTAGGTCACATCGACGATATGGTTCTCTGCATCGATGCGATCTCTCGGGATGACTTGCGCGTTGGCGTACCCGGCGTCTTGGTAAAAACGCTGCAAGCGCATCATATCTTCTTGCAGTCGCCCGTAGCTAAAGACCCGATCATCGCCCAATCGCGTCATCGCCAGGAGTTCTTCGCGCTCCGTGAGCATATCGCCTGAAATATCGACCTCCCCCGTATAATGCTGCGGCCCCTCGTCCACCCGGATCGTGATATATAAGTGGCGCTTATCTGGCGTCAGCCGGAGCGTCGGCATCTCCACCTGAACCTGTACATAGCCCTCATTATAATAATAGGCCGTGATTCGTTGGAGATCCTCCTCGAAATTCTGCTCCTGAAATGCCCCCATATCCGTCAGGAAGGATAACACCCCGCCCTCGCGAGTCGCCATGATGCTCTGCAATTCGTCGTCTTCGATGGCCACATTGCCCAAAAAGTTGACCCGCTTGACCTCCACCTGGGCGTATTCTTGAATCTTAAATACCACCACTGCCAGATCCGGGCGGTCCTCTCGTGTCTCCATCTCAAAGTCCACCTCCGCCAGAAAATACCCCTCCTCCTCGTAGAGCGCTCGGATGGCCTCCGCGCTCTCATTGACCTCATTGATGTCCAAAATCGAGAATCGACGAATCCCGATCTCGCTCTCCAGGTCGTCGTCGCTGAACTCGTCGGCCCCCTCAAAACGGATGGCATCGATCGCTGGCATCTCCTCCACCACAAAGCGCAAGATGACCCCACCCTCCTCACTGTCTCGCGCTTCCACCTGAATATCGGCGAAATACCCCAACTCGAAGATCCGTCGGATCGTGGCACTTATCTCTTCCCGATCAAAGGTTGACCCCTCCTCGATATCGATTCGCTCGCGCACCGACAAATCTTCGACCCGCTGTGTGCCATCGACCTCGATCCCGTCGATGCGCTGGCCGTCCCACTCCATGGCCTCTGGTTCGGCTTCTACCTCCGCCTCGGCCGGCGGGCCCTCCAAGTCCATGCCCCCCATCCCACCGGGTTGGGGCATCTGGCCCCAGGCCGCTGGCGCCCAACAGATCAGGGCCACCGCTACCACCATCGAGACGGCACAGGGGCGCCGTTGTCCTTCGAATCTTCTAATGACGACATCTATCACTTCGAACCCTAATCACAGCAGTCGGATCGATGATGCGGGGCCCACCGGGGCGACCCCTTGATGCACAGCTTAACCGGGCTCTCCATCGACCAGGGCCTCCTGGAGGCGTCGCTGGCCAGGCTGGCGCGGCGTGGCATCCATCAACTCTTCGGGGATTCGCCCGGCCACCCTCGGGTCGCCCGGCTGATGGGGGATGAGCCGTCCCTCATCGACCAACACGCGAATGGGCATCGTCTCGGCCAGATGGGGATCGTGCGTCACGACGATGATGGTCACACCCGTCGTTTCGTTCAATTCGCGCAACGTGGCGTGTATCCCAGCCCCCGTGCGCAGGTCAAGGTTCCCCGTGGGCTCATCGGCCAGGATAAGCCGAGGCCGCCGAAATAACGCCCGGGCGATGGCCACGCGCTGCTGCTCGCCTCCCGACAACTCCCCCGGTTGGTGATGCAACCGCTCCCCCAGACCCACCTCCACCAATAACTCCTCGGCCCGACCTTTAGCTTCCTCTCGACTCATCCGGCCAATCAACCCCGGCATCATCACATTCTCCAGGGCCGTAAACTCCGGCAGCAGGTGGTGAAATTGGAATACAAACCCTACCTGCTCATTGCGAAATCGGGCCAACTCCGCCGAACTTCGCTGAAATATTTCCTCCCCCTGAAAGCGCATCGTCCCCTCCGTCGGCGCGTCCAAGGTACCCATCACCTGCAGCAGGGTACTCTTTCCCGCCCCGCTGGGCCCCATCACCGCCACCTGGTCCCCCTCAAACACCTTAAAATCCACCTCTTCCAGCACCGTCAATTCTTGGCCACGGTGGATATAGCGCTTGGTCAGGTTTTCCAATGCAATCAGCGCTCTCGACTCTCGATCAGTCATAGCTCAATCCTTCCACGGGGTTTAACTTGGCGGCCTGATACGAGGGATAAAGCGTGGCCAGAAAGCTGATGGCGATGGCCGCCGTCACCACGGCGATCACCTCTGTCGTATCCACATTTACCGGCAATTGGTCGATATAATACACGTCGGAATCCAGGGGCAGTCCCACTGTCGCCAGGTAGTGACAGATCCCCAATCCAGCGCCCAGCCCCACCATCGCGCCCACCAACCCAATGACCACCCCCTGATAGATAAAGATTCGCATGACGCCCCCATTGGAGGCCCCCATGGACTTGAGGATGGCGATCTCTCTCGCCTTCTCAATCACGATCATGATCAGCATGGCCACGATGCTAAAGCTGGCCACCAGGATGATAAACGTCAGCACCACAAACATGGCAATGCGCTCCAGGCGAAGCGCGAAAAACAGGCTGCTATTGAGCTCCTGCCAATCCAACACCTCCAGATCGGGGGCCAGATCAGCGCGGATGCGGTTTGCGATGGGCACCGAATCGTCCACATCCTCCACCCTTAACTCCACCCCGGTTACTCCCTCGTAGCCAAAGAGTCGTCCCGCATCGGCCAGGTCCGTATACACATGATTGGCGTCGTACTCGTACATCCCGCTGTAGAAAATACCCACGATACGAAACGGTCGACTCGACGGGATGGGTCCCGTCGGCCCCATATCCCCTCGCGGCGTCACCACATTGATTTCATCGCCCAATCGCACCTGAAGGGAGTTGGCCAACTCGGTGCCGATCACCAAGCCTGGCACTCTCATGCGTCCATCCTCATCGCGCTCCGAGGCCCCGCGAAGTGCTTGTCCTTCCTCTTGCTCCGAGGCGTCAAGGCTCGGCAGAGCTGGCAGGTCCATCGCCTCCCCATCCTCGAATAGCGGAGGCATGCCACTGGCCCCCACGTCGATGTCCTCGACGGGGGCCAACTCCTGGGACTCCCCGTCCTCTTCTTCGCCGTCCGGCAGCGGTGGCAAGTCCGACTCGCCCTCTTCGTCGCCTGGCATCGGCGGTAAATCGGGCGCTTCTCCGCCCGGATCTTCCACCGGGTCTTGGCGATCCAGGCGGTCTAGCAAATCATCCAGGTCCCGGCGATCCCGATCCTCGATTCCCTCCATCAACTCCCGATCATCGCGCAGGTATTTGAGATCGCCCTCTTCCAAATCGCTCAATAACTCACTGACACCAGCGACCCTATCACCATCGATGCCCCGCAAAATTACCCCGTTGAGGTTCGTCCGCGACGACACCATCACCTCCCCTTCGATAAACGGTGATGCTCCGATGACTCCGTCGTAGCCCAGGGCCTTGTCGGCATAGGTGTCGGCATTTCGCAGGGGCTCATAATCCGGTGCCTGAAGCACGATATGAGCTCGCGCCCCCAGAATTTTCTGTGTTAGATCCTCCGTAAACCCGCCCATCACGCTCAACACCACGATCAGTGCCGTCACCCCGAGCGCCACCCCGGCCACGGCGATCAATGTGATGATCGACACCACCGCGCTGCGCTGTTTGGCCATCAAATATCGACGGCCTACAAAACTCTCATATGCCATGGGTGTGGTTACTCCCGACTGCCCGCAGATGATCGACGTCCCTCTCCATCAGGCCGTCGCCTCTTCTTCTTCATCACCATCCATCAGGAGGTAGGCCTCGATAAATGGATCTAGGTCCCCCTCCATCACCTTGTCCACATTGCCCTCCGTGAACTCCGTGCGCAGATCCTTGATCTGCTTGTAGGGGTGAAACACATAGGAGCGAATCTGGCTTCCAAAGGCCACGTCCGCTTCACCGGCATGCTCTTGCTGGGCGGCCTCTCTGCGCTTCTCCATCTCTCGCTCGTAGAGCTTGGCCCGCATGATCTTCATGGCCGTCGACCGGTTTTTATGCTGCGATCGCTCGGCCTGGCAGGCCACCACCACCCCCGTGGGCATATGCGTCAATCGAACCGCTGACTCCGTTCGGTTGACGTGCTGCCCCCCGGCCCCGGAAGCCCGGTAGGTATCCATCTTGATGTCCGACTCCTTCAAATCGATCTCGATCGTATCGTCGATCTCGGGCACCACCGACACGGCGGCAAAACTGGTGTGCCGTCGCGAATTGCTATCAAACGGGCTGATTCGCACCAGGCGGTGAACCCCGTCCTCTGCCTTCAAATGGCCGTAGGGAAACTCCCCACTGACCCGCATGTCGACGCTCTTTACGCCCGCTTCTTCCCCATATTGAATATGGGTGACCTCCGAATCCCACCCCTTGGACTCGCAATAACGGGCGTACATCCGCAGCAGGATCTCTGCCCAATCTTGGCTCTCCGTACCCCCGGCCCCGGCGTTGATCGACACGATGGCGTTGTGGTCGTCGTGGTCGCCGCTAAACATCCGGCGCAGCTCCAATTTCTCGACCACTGGCTCCACCGACTGCACGACCTCTGCCGCCTCCTGAACCACGGCGTCATCCTCGGCCTCTTCGGCCAATTCTAAAAACACCTCTGCTTCCTCGAGCGCTTCCATCTGCTCATCGTAGGTCTCGATAAGCTCCACCAACTCGCCGCGCTCCTGCATCAACTCCTGGGCCTTGTCACTATCGTCCCAAAACCCCGGCGCCTGACTGATGGCGTCCAGCTCTTCTACCCTTGCCCGCCGTTGAGACAGGTCAAAGATACCTCCCGAGCTCGACCAACCGGTCTCTCAGCTCTTCGATGGTTGCGGTGATTGCTTTGGCATTCATGGTGGACCTCGGTATCGCTTCTACGTTTCAGGACTCGATGGCGTTCATCGCCTGCTGCGGTGTTAGCGCGCCCTTCTCCGGACTGTCAAACCATAGCCCCCCGCCGCTATAACCGGGGAGCCAAACAGCCTTAGGACTGCCACATCGTGGGCGGCCAGGGCTGGTGGAACGCTCCCGCGCTGGGATAGACCGCGCTGGCGCCCAGCATCTCTTCGATGCGGATCAACTGATTATACTTGGCGACGCGGTCGGAACGGCAAAGACTTCCCGTTTTGATCTGCGCACTTCCCACGGCCACCGCCAAATCGGCGATCGTCGTATCCTCAGTCTCTCCGGAGCGATGGCTGATCACCGCGCTTTGACCGTGGCGATGGGCCATCTCAATGGCCTCCATCGTTTCCGTAAGCGTCCCTATCTGGTTGACCTTGATCAAGATCGCATTGGCCGACTTCTCCTCAATGCCCCGGGCTAGCTTATCCGTATTGGTCACGTAGATATCATCCCCCACGATCTGAACTCCCTCCCCCAGCCGCTCCGTCATGACGCGCCAGCCCTCCCAATCATTCTCATCGAGGCCATCCTCGATGCTCAGGATGGGGTATTTCGCCACCAATTGGGCGTAATAATCCACCATGTCTTCGCTGCTCAATCGACGCCCCTCGCTGGCTAAGACATAGACCTGTTCGTCGGCGTCGTAGAATTCGCTGGCTGCTGGATCCAGAGCCAGCCCCACCTCTTCGCCCGCCACATATCCCGCCTTGTCGATGGCCTCCATAATGGCTTCCAATGCCGCCTGGTTGCTCTCCAGATCCGGCGCAAAACCACCCTCATCGCCCACCGACGTGCTAAGTCCCTGGCGGTTGAGCACGGTCTTGAGGGCATGGAAGATCTCTGCACCACAGCGCACGGCCTCCGCCATCGAGTTTACCCCGATGGGCATGACCATAAACTCCTGGAGGTCCACGTCATTGTCGGCGTGCGATCCACCGTTGATAATATTCATCATGGGCACTGGAAGCGTCGTCTGGTGCGGACCGCCGAGGTATCGAAACAAGGGAAGGCCCAGACTGGATGCCGCCGCCTTGGCCGTCGCCAGGCTCACCGCAAGCAATGCATTGGCCCCCAGGCGTCCCTTATTCTGGGTCCCGTCCAATTCCACCAACGCCTGATCGATCTCCCGCTGCTCCAGCGCATCCATCCCCAGCATCCTGGGGCCAATTTCCTGATGGATCGCCTTCACCGCGCGACGCACGCCCTTTCCGCCATAGCGTTCATCGTCCCCGTCGCGAAGTTCTACCGCTTCGTGCTCCCCCGTCGACGCCCCGCTGGGCACCGCAGCGCGTCCAAACGCCCCTGTCGCCAGATAGACATCGCACTCCACCGTCGGGTTCCCCCGGCTATCCAAAATTTCTCGTGCCACCACATCCACAATCTCGCTATGCATTGATTTTCTCCTTCCCAACTGGGTTATGGCGACTTGCATTCATCTCGCCATCAATTGATTGCCTTCTTCAACCACAAAAAATCCCTGATTGACAAATGCTCCCTGACCGCCGCGGCGATAAAAGCCAATCCGATCCCCCGGGCCGTCGATGACCACCGCCACCTGTTGGGGCCCGTTAAAATAACTCAGGTGGACCCTTACCATCTCTCGGTCCAACATCGCCTGGCTTTGCGGAGCCATCGCCACGTATCCCACCAACCCCCGCGACCCGTCCTCGCTCTTCCACCAATCGTCGACGGCCTCCCCCACGCGTTCCAATAGCGATCGTTGCCCCAGGTATTCCATGCCTGTATAGCCCTCCACTTCCGCGTACAGCCCCCGGGCATCGAACCCATAATCGCCCCACAACAGGGCCATCGCCGCCTCCTCCCGATAGCGGCAGGCCTTGGACAACTCCTCCAGAACATCTCGATAGATGAACACCCTTCCCTTTGACTCCGCTGGCCCCTCCCCCACCGCCACGGCCCGGCTGACCAATCCCGGTCGCTCTCCTGGATGAGGCTTGAGCAATCGATTGATGGCCCGCCTTAACTCCGCCGGCCCGGCGTTGATCCCCTCCATTCCTGTCAGACTGTCATCGATCGTTGCCTCCGATCACAGCCGACTCTCCACGGCCCTCAGCGCCAGCTCGGCGAGATCGTCCTCCGCGCTCACCTCACCGCTATCCAGATCGACGATCCAACTGATCCGCTCTGCCGCCTCCTGGGCCGCTTCATCATCCTCATAATCCTCCCAATTGAGGTTATAGGCGTAGGAGACGCGATAGCGATCCCCATCGTCACGGCTGGGAAGCCACCGACATTGCACGGCCTCCTGACAGGCCTCGAAATCGCGCGCCCGATCGGCCTCTGTGGTCATCAACCACTCCAACGTCTCCACCAACTCCCCCTGATCCAAAATGGTCGCCAATGCCTCACATCCGTCGCGATGGGCCTCCTGACGGCATTGACGGCGCGCCGCTCCCTGCCAGCGCTGATCGGGGCGCAACACATCCGGATCGTACATGCCCGGCATGATGCTTACGCGATCCATGGCCTCGAAGGCCTCTCCAACGCCCATGATCTCATTGGCCAACAAATTGGCCGGCCGCAACGCCCGATCATCGTAGTCAAACTCAAACCGCCCGTAGCGCAGCGTCTCCCCCTCACGCCACTGAAAATAGGCCTCAAATATCTCCCCATAATGATGGTTGACCGTCCATCCCAATACGTCGTCGGCCCTCGCCTCATCCCCCTCAAAATAGAGCAGAATCGCTCCTCCCAGATTCAGCCCCGTGGGAAATCGATGGTTAGCAATGGCCGCCACCACCTGATCGGTCTGATCAAAATAATCCATATCGTCGGCCCCTTCGGGATCCATGGCCACCTGCGCCCAGACATTTTTTGGCGCCACTTCCCGCGCCTGGGAATCCACGTCCACCACCCAGGTCGGCCCCAGCTCCACCCCTTCATCCACCATCGTATATCGGACCCGGTAAAAAGATGGTCCAAAGCGCGTCTCATCCCACCACTGAGCCTCCCACCCCTTTCGCTGCGCCTGACCAAGCCCCAGGCCTTCGTCGATGAACTCGTCGGATTCCATCAACTCCTCCAACGTCCAGGAGCGCCCTTGCTCGCCCACGCCGGGCTCGCTTTCCACCGCCTGCCCCTTGACCAAATCGATCGCCACTTCCCCCAGGTCGGCCCACGGACTCTCTTCCTCCTCCGCCTCGTCCTCCACCGGACTCTCCACGATGACCGTTTCCGCATCCTGCGTCAGGACGATGATCATCCAGGTGCCCATCACCACGATCAACGTGATGATCACCCCCAGCGCTATCTGCAACATCAACCGTGTATCCATCGCTCCCTCGGGCTCAATCCACTTCTTCACCATCGGCCATCAAATCGGAGGCCACCATGATCTTGGGGCCTTCCGTTGTCTCCGGCTCTTCCTCCTCCTCTCTTACCTCTGCTCGTCCAGAGATGGCCACCCGGCGCTCCCCCCCTTCTTCTTGAGGGGCCTTGGACGAGTTCTGCTCCGAGGGCGACTTGGCGACCTTGCGTGAGGCCTTCTTTAGGATGCTCGCCGATGGCGTCGGCTTTTTGCTTCCCGCTGTGTCTTCGCCGCGAAGCCGCCGCATCTTCTCCACGTCGGTCTCCATGCTCACCGTTTCTCGAAGGTCCTGGCCGGTCTCATCTCGCTCCTCCCCGGGCGTCGGGGGCGGACCCGGAGTGTCCTTCCTTTCTTCTTTTTTCGACGCCGGCTTGTCTTCCCAATCGATCTCCACAGTCCGTGCCAACTCATCGCGAGACGCCGTGGCCGCCTGGGGCTCCTCGCGTTGATCCACTTCATCAAAATCGGGTTCATCAAATTGGGCCGTCGGCTCGTCGCGATCAAACCCATGCCCCTCGCCCTCCTCGCCGATCTCCAGACGCGGCTTGTCCTTCGCCGGGGAGTTGATCTGCACCGACGGACCGTCGGCGTCTCGCTCCATGAGCGCCTCGCGGTCGATGGCGTCCAGAGCCAGTGTCTCCGCCTGCTCGCGTCGTGATGCTGGCGCCGAGTCTTCATCAACTCCCCCTCCGCTGGGTGCTGTGGCCGTGCCCAACCCGGCCTTCACGCTTTCGATCGGCGGTAGAGCCGGGAGCTTCGGCGCCTTCGCGACCTCCACCGACTCTTCCTCTTCGTTCTCCTCCGAATCCTCTCCGCGATCCAGATCCTCTTCGAAGACCAAGGTCCCCGATGGCGGGGTCACATCGGCAATGGCCTCCGGCTCACTTCGCCACTCATCGGGCATGAACCGAAACTCCGGTGGCACACTCTGAAGCCGATCGGCGAATACCTGGACAAAGTTCCAGAGCAGCTTGATGGCCAGGCCCTGTTCATTCCGTATCAACTGCAAAAACTGGTCGCGACCGATCCCCAAAAACACCGATGGCTCCAATGTCTTGGCCACCATATTTTCGTCTTGCTCATCCTGGGCATCGATGAGCGCCATCTCCCCAAAATGCTCCCCCGTCGTCAGGACCGAGACCTGCTCCCCGTCCAACTGCAGTGACACCGACCCCTTGAGAATCAAGAATAATCGGTGGTTATCCTCGCCATCGGCGATGACATCTTCGTCGGCCTCCAACTCGATGCGCTCTGCTGAGCGTCGGATGACCTCCAATTCCGGGGGCTCCAGATAATGAAAATACGCCGTCTTCCGAAGCACCTCGATCACGTCACTTCTCTGGACCCCCGATCCCTCTCTGAGTTCCTGAGACGGCCGATCGCAATCGACGACCACCACCGTGATATTATCCTTTCCCCCCGATTGGTTGGCGAAGTCGATACAGCGCTGAGTCGTCTCCTCGGGCTCGCCTTCGCTCATCAGCGAAAGCGCCGACGGCGAACCCTCCAGATATTCGCTGAGCCCATCGCTGCACATCACCAGCCGGTCACCGGCCTCCAGGTCGACGAAAAAGGCATCGACCTTGACGCTCTCTCTGACGCCCACCGCCCGCGTCACCGCATTATTATGGGGAAATTCGGCCTCCGTCATATCCTCCGGCACCTGCCCCTGGCGCTTCATCTCATTGAGCAGCGAGTGATCGTCCGTCACCTGCTCGCATCCCCCATCGCGCAAGCGATAAATCCTCGAATCGCCCACATGACCGACAAATAAACGCTTCCCCACCACCAATTGGGCCACACAGGTGGTCCCCATGCCGTGACGCGTCGAATCCTCTCGGGCCATCTGAAAGATTCGAGCATTGGCCGTCGTCACCGCCCGCTTCATCAGCTGCTTGAGGCGTTCTTCGACCACCCGATCCCCCGGGTTGTCGGCCGCCTCCTCCAGCAGCGACTGCTCCGCCGCCACCACCTCCCGCACCGTGCGTACGCACACGGCGCTGGCCACTTCCCCAGCCGCATGTCCCCCCATGCCGTCGCACACCACAAACAACTGCAGGTTCTGGTCAACCAGAAAATTATCCTCGTTGTGGTCCCGCACCTGCCCGGTGTCGGTGGCCGCCCAGAAACGCAATTGCATAGTCTCTCCTTTTGACGACTCGTCTCATGGCGACGGCTCGATGGACCTCGCCGTAGCATCGGCCATAACGTTCTCGTTCCCTGGCAGGGTAACGCATCTTCGGCGATTCATCACCGCTCTTTTTTGCCGGTGTCCATCGCCCTCATCCTAACGACCGAAGCGCTGGTCCAAAATCGCCTGGCGAACGGCCACACTGCTGGCGGCCTGCTGAGCGATCAAACAGCGTTCGCTGTCCACCACCGGATTCGATAACTCCACTCCCCGGACCACCGGCCCCGGATGCAGTATCACCGCCTCGTCTTTCATATACCGTTGCACCACCGACGAATCGATGCCCCACTCCATGGCGTAGGTATGGGGATCGATGAGGTTGCCCTGCACCCTCTCCTCTTGAATGCGAAGCGTCACCACCACATCCGCCCATTGCAGCGCCTCCTTGCGCGACGAGGTCACGCTCGCCGGCCACTGCTCGCGGCGCCCCGGCGAGGGAAGCAGATGCTTGGGCCCCACCAATAATACATCGGCGCCCAGCGTGGAGAATGCGAAGGCATCGCTTCGGGCCACCCGGCTATGGACCACATCGCCCATGATCGCCACCTTCAAGCCCTCCAACCCCTCGTTGAGCCCAAAATGCCGCCGCAACGTCAGGGCGTCGAGCAATCCCTGCGTGGGGTGTTCACCACTTCCATTCCCCGCATTGATCACCGGTACCTTCACCCGATCGGATAATAGGTGAGGCAGCTGCCGATCGCCGTGGCGCACCACGAACCCATCGACCCCCATGGCCTCCATGGTCTCGCACATATCGGCCGCCGACTCTCCCCGTTGGATACTCTCGTCGTCGCGCGTCACCAGAGTGACCTCGCCACCTAAGCGCCTGACGGCCAACTCAAAACTGACTCGACTTCGGGTGCTGGGCTCCAAAAAGATCAACCCGATCGTGCAGCCCTCGAGCGCCTGCTCTTTCTCCGGTGGCGTCACCACCTCCCAGTCCTCGCTGAGATAGCGACCCGACTCGTCGAGCAGATCCACCATCGTCTGGCGATCCATTTGTTTTAATCCAATGAGATCCATCATCCTCTCCCTGCCTTTCGGCGTAATCACTTGACTCGTTGTCCGAAGCGATCCCAGCGCAATCCCGGATCACCCGTCCGCCCATCCTCGATGGACAGCCACAAAAACATCGCTCGACCTTTGATATACTCTTCGGGAACCTGGCCCCAACACCGACTATCCGCCGAGTTATCCCGATTATCGCCCACCGCAAAGAAGTGGCCCTCTTCCACCTCGATGGGCCCAAACCCCCGGCCGTCATCGTAGCCCGGAGGGTTATCCTCTCGGATCTGGTAGGTTCGTTCGCCGATGGTTTCTTTGTAATAATAGGCCGTCTTGCCCGTCCGCTCAGGTGCCGGCGCCCGCCCCACGGAGGTCCTTTCCAGTGGCTCGTGATTGACATAAATCTGGGCCCCCCGCCCCTCCACGATATCACCGGGCAACCCGATGATTCGCTTGATAAAATCCTTCTCATCGAAATTGAGGATGCACTCCGCGCGCTGTTCTCCTCGCTGCAACGCGGCGTCTCGCTGCTGACCCACGTACTCCCGGGCTTCCTCTGCGGGGAAGCGAAAGACCACCACCTCCCCATAATCTGGATCCGCAAATCGCGCCACAAAATGCGTCGTAAAGGGCACCCGAACCCCGTAGCGCAACTTGTTGACGAATAGATGGTCCCCGCTGATCAGCGTCGGTTCCATACTCCCACTGGGGATCTTGAAGGCCTCGAAGAAAAAGGCTCTCAATACCAGGGCGCACAACACGGCCAACCCGATGGTCTCGGCGTATTCTCGCCACACCGGCTTGAGTGTCACATCGGCCAGATGCTCCTCGGCCAACGCCTCCATTTGCATTCGATGGTCCTCGATGGCCTCCGTATCATCATCTTCCAGAGCCTGACGCAGGGCGTTGAGCTCCTCCTGGATGCGCCGCCGCGCCTCATCGCTGATTTTTCGGGCCTGATCCAAGCGCCGCTGGGTCTCCTGGACCTCGGTCTTGAGCGCTTCTTGCCCGTCGACGTTGTCTTTGTTCTGACTCACCATGATCTCCCGAAGGCCTTGCTATCAATCGTCGTCGACTTGCAGCACCGCCAGGAAGGCTTCCTGGGGAATCTCCACGCTACCGACTTGCTTCATGCGCTTTTTGCCTTCTTTCTGCTTCTCCAAGAGCTTCCTCTTTCGGCTCACATCACCCCCATAACACTTGGCGGTCACATTCTTTCGATAGGCCCGAATGGTTTCACGGGCGATCACCCGACTTCCAATCGAGGCCTGCAGGGGGATCTCAAACATCTGACGAGGGATCACCTCTTTGAGCTTCTTGGCCACCGCCCGCCCCTTCTCATACGCCGAATCTCGGTGGGTGATGATGCTCAAGGCGTCCACCGGGTCCTCGTCGACCAGCATATCCAGTCGCACCAGATCGCCCGGTCGGTATCCCAGCACATCGTACTCAAAGCTGGCATACCCTCGAGACACTGACTTGAGTTTATCATAAAAGTCAAACATCACCTCGTTCATCGGCAATTCGTAGGTCAAAATGATGCGATTGGAGCCCGAATAACGCAAATCCTTCTGCGTGCCGCGGCGCTCCTCACATAACTTGATGACCGGCCCCACATGCTCTGGGGGCACGTGGATCGTGGCGTCGATATAGGGCTCACGGACCTCTTGGATTTCATGGGGTTCTGGGAAGTGGCTGGGGTTCTCCACCCGCAGCGTCTCCCCGTCCTCTTTGTCCACCTCGTAGATCACCGACGGCGCCGTCGTGATCAAATCCAGATCAAACTCCCGCTCCAGCCGTTCCTGGATGATCTCCATATGCAATAGGCCCAGAAACCCACAGCGAAACCCAAAGCCCAGGGCCTTGCTGGTCTCCGGCTCGTGGGTAATGGATGCGTCGTTGAGCTCCAACTTCTCCAGGGCGTCTCGCAAGGCCTCGTAGTCATCGGACTCCGTTGGGTAGAATCCGCAAAACACCATGGGCTTGACGTCTTTGAACCCCGGCAAGGGCTCCTCGGCGGCATTGTCCACCCAGGTGATCGTATCACCCACCTTGGCCTTATTGACGTCCTTGACCATGGTCGTCAAAAACCCCACTTCGCCCGGGCCCAATCGATCCACCGCTCGAGGCGCTGGCGAGAAGACGCCAATCTCCTCCACCTCACTCTCCGCGCCGGAGGCCATCCACCGAACTTTCATCCCCGGACGAATCTCACCGTCCATCACTCGCACCAGGTTGATCACGCCCTGGTAGGGATCGAACCAGCTATCAAAGACGAGCGCCCGCAGCGGATCGCTGTGGTCGCCCTCAGGCGGTGGAATCAGGTGAACCACCGACTCCAAGATCTCGTCGATTCCTACCCCATCCTTGGCGCTGGCGTGAATAATGCCCGCCGTCTCCAACCCGATCACATCCTCGATCTCCTCACAAACTCGCCGCGGATCCGCCGAGGGGAGATCAATTTTATTTAGCACCGGAATGATCTCCAGGTCGTTATCCAACGCCAGGTAGACGTTGGCCACCGTCTGCGCTTCCACGCCCTGGGCGGCGTCGACCACCAGGATGACCCCTTCGCAACACGCCAAACTTCGCGACACCTCATAATTGAAATCCACGTGCCCCGGCGTGTCGATCAGGTTGAATACGAACTCTTGGCCGTCCTCCGAGTCGTATTTCAAGCGCACTGTCTGGGCCTTAATCGTAATGCCCCGTTCCCGCTCCAGATCCATGGAATCCAAAAACTGCGCCTTTTGCTCGCGCTCCGACACCGCCTTCGTCACATCCAGAATCCGATCGGCCAGCGTTGACTTGCCGTGGTCCACATGGGCGATGATCGAAAAATTGCGAATCCGAGATAAATCCGTCGATGAATTGGCCATATATTGTTGTATCGCGCTCGAGGATGACGTGTTCGCTGTGCCACGACGAGATAACGGTCTCGCCCGATGTCTTCTTCCCGGGCAGACCCTCGTCTCGCCGGGGGACGTCATAACCCAGCCACCCCCGCCCCACAAGCCATCGACGACGCCGGTCTTCAATTGACACCGCCGACGCAGCGCCGCATCATCATCGCTGCACCACCCGATCACCGGCGTTCCATCACCACCATTCTGGGACTCATCCATGCGACCATCGATCCTCCCCACGACCCTGGCGTTGCTCGCACTCGCCGCGGCCCCTGCTTGCAGTTCTGACAGCGCTTCCACCACCGACGATGCCGAGCGGCGAACCCAGCCCTCCATGACCGTGGAGCAAAGTGAGGACGAGGGTATCCTTATCGAGCGCCTGGACACCAACGGAGACGGCAACCGCGACATCATCCGTCATATCGAAGAGTATCAGGATCCACGCGATGAGAGCCGCACCCGGCGACGCGTCCGCCAACTCGAGATCGACCTGACCGGCGATGGGCAAATCAACGTTCGCCGTATCTACGACACCTTTGGCAACCCCGAGCGCGAGGAAAACGACCGCAACCTCGATGGGGTCATGGACTCCGTCCTATATTATGTGGGTGGAGAAGTGACGCGAAAGGAGTATTTCGACGAGACCGGCGAACGCGTCGTGGAACGACGCATCTATGTCGACGGAGATTTGGCCCGCGTGGAGCGCGACCGCAATGGCGACGGGGAAGTCGACCGCTGGGAATACTACGAGGACAACGTCCTGATTCGCATCGGCCGCGACACCGTGGGCGATGGCGCGGCCGATACCTGGCAATTGCGCTAATCCCTCAACTTTCGTCGCGCATGGACTCCACGAAGGCGCCAAAGCCCTCTTCTTGCTCGCCCACCACCGACGCATCTCCGAGCAGACGAAAGAAGAACAAGCCGGCCTCCGCCTCGGCGATGGCGCCTAGCAGACGCTGGTCTTCCTGAGGTCCCGAGGCCGCCCCCATCGCCATATCGCTCTCGTAAGTCCCACTTACATCCAGGGTATGAACCGTCATCCCCTCGACCTCCATCTCCGATCGCCGGGCCTCATCTTCGCCGCTAAACTGGGCGCTCCATCGCTCGAGGTTTTGCTCCACTCCCCCGCCTCCTCCCGGGCCAAAGAAAAACACCGTCAACTCCGCCTCTCCGCCATCGCTTTCAATGGCGTATTCGGCGTATCGCATCTCATTGGACGGCGTGCGAGCATGCCAATGATCGGGCGCCTCCCATTGGATGGGACCGCTTTGGCCCACGTCCTCAACGCCGGGGCGATCCACGCTGGGCGCCGCCATTTCCACATCTCCTTGGCCATCCATCGTGGGGTGACCCTCGGGCCGCTCCCGGCCCTGCACATCCTGGAGTGGTCCGGCCGACGATGGGTCGTCGACCTCTACTTCCTCGCCCGAATAGCTGGCGTCGCCAGCCCGTATGGAGTGCTCCGAATCCTCCTCATCGCATCCCGTCACTGCCATCGCCGACATCGCCAAGATCGCTGCCCACGTCCCAAACCTGCTAGGTGCTTTCATCGTCTCGTTCCTTTTTAAGTACTCTTAAACCTTTGCCTGGACCGGGTCTTCCTGCCACCCGCCGGCCCGACCGTCAAACCTCTGCCTACGTCATCAACAGATCACTGGCGTCGTATTCCTCGGCGCCTTCGCCGTCTCCCATAATTGACAACCGGGCATACTGATTTAGTCCCGTGCGCATGTCCGTGGCTCGTACGCTGACCATCCCGTTGGTGTCCACCTCGAAGGTCACCTCGATCTGGACCTCTTCGCGCGGCCCCGGAGGAATATCGGTCAACTCCAGCACGCCCAATTGGCGATTATCCTCGATCCGTCGGGTATTGCCCGAATAGATGGGCAGTACGACCCGCGTTTGGTTGTCTCGCGATGGGGAAAAGTAGCGCGTGCGCTCCAGAGGTAATTGGCCGTTTTGCTCGATGATCACGTCCATGACGCCTCCCACCGTGGCGATCCCCAACGCGTGCGGGGTGACATCGATCAGCAGCGGCCCTCCCCCCTGTTGCGGCTCGTCATCGAGTCCCTCCATCCATGCGTCGTCGCCCGGCGGAGGGGGCGGTGCTCCCTGGGAATCCTCGACCAGGGAGGCCCCGAATACGGCCGCCCCAATCGCCACCACCTCATCGGGGTTGATCCCCAGCACCGGCTCGCGGTTGAAGTACTCTCGGGTCCGCCTCTGCACCAGGGGAATCCGCGTCGACCCGCCCACCAGCACCAGGTGATCCAATTCTGCCCGTTGAATGCCCGCCGTCTTTACCGCCTGCTGGCAGGTCTGGAGGCTCTTATCGACGATATCCGCACACCCCTCATCAAATTGCTGGCGTGTCAGCTCAAAATCGATCTGAACCTCGTTCATCGTCCCCGGCACATACTCCACGATGCGCCGATTGACCTGGGGCGACGACGTCAACTCACATTTGATCTCCTCCGCTACCACGGCCAGTCGCTGCCGAGCCACCGGATCGGCCGAGAGATCGACCTGATGCTGGCGCTCAAACCAGTTGGCGATCATCGACGCGATGCGATGATCGAAATCATCGCCACCCAGGTAACTATCACCGGCCGTCGACATCACCTCGAATACGTTATTTCGCAATTCCAATAGCGTGATGTCGAAGGTCCCTCCCCCAAAATCGTAGATCGCCACCCGCTCCCTCTTCTGTCCCCCGTATCCATAGGCCAGGGCGGCCGCCGTCGGCTCGTTGAGCAGGCGCATCACCTCCAGGCCCGCCAACTCACCGGCCCGCTTCGTTGCCCGGCGCTGACCTTCATCAAAATTCGCCGGCACCGTGATCACGGCCTTGTCAATCGACTGCCCCAGATAATTCTCCGCCAGCGACTTTAGGTACGCCAGCACTCGCGCCCCGATCCCCGCCGGCGGATGGAGTTGATCGTCGATGCGGATTCGCGGACTGCCGTGCTCGTCGGCGACGATGGGAAATGGAAACGACCCCAATAGCATCTTGATGTCTGGACTCTCAAACGGGCGCCCGATGAGACGCTTGGCCGAATAGACCGTCCTCCTCGGCCGCTCCGTTCGAAATCGCCAGGCCTCGTTCCCCACCACCGTCTGACCGTCCTGGCGAAAATACACCACCGAGGGATGGATTCGACGACCCTGTTCATCAGGGATGACGATCGCCTCCCCCTCCAGAACCACTGACACCACTGAGTTCGATGTCCCTAGATCGATACCTACGACGAGTTCCGACATAGTTTTCTCCTGCCTGAGCAGCCTATTTGTTGGCACCTCCGATCTACCTTACTCGCCGTCGGGCGTCGACCACCTTTTCCCCATCGCAGGGTTGCCCCCTTGGCTGCCTTACAGTATGGAATAAGCGCTGCCGGTTGATTTTTCACTCGGTAACTTACCATGCTTTTGGTGATGAGTGGCGCTTGATAACTCGTTGCCCCTGGGTTCACCTCTTCGCAGGAGGTCCCCGGTTTGAACGCCTGCTGTACGACGGAGCACTGCCGTGAATCTACTTGAGCTGAGCACAGGACATTACGCCCTAAACATCATCCTCACGGTCGGTGTGGCCGTCGGTTTTGCCTTCGCCGCCCGCACGGTCTACTGGCTGCTGCGCTACGTCTCCACCGGCTCCGGCGGGTTGCAATTCGATGAGATCGCCGAGCGCGTCAAAGGGGTGATCACCAACGTCCTCGGCCAGGCCCGGGTCATCGCCGAACCGGCGGGCATCACCCACCTCTTCATTTTCTGGGGCTTTTTGATCCTCCAACTGGAGACCTTGGAGTATATCATTGGCGGCGCCTTCTGGGGCTTTAGCTGGAGCACCTATATCGGCGCTACGGCCTATAACGTGCTCCTATTTCTTCAGGACGTCTTCGGCTTCCTGGTGCTGGCGGCCGTCATCATTGCCGCCATCCGACGCTTCGTTGTGCGACCCAAGCACGCCAAACCTTCCTTCGACAGCGCCCTCATTTTGGCCCTCATCGGCGCGCTCATGATCAGCAAATTCTTTGTGCACGGCGTCGAAATCGCCGTCCTCGGCGACGACCTCCACTGGGACGCCGCTTGGACGCCCTTTGCCGCCCTCTCCGCCAACGTCTTTACGGCCATGGGAGCCGACGTAGGCACGGAAAGTGCTTTCTGGTTCGGCCTCTTCCACGGCTCCTACTGGGTTCATATCGGCATCGTCGTCTTCTTTGCCAACTATATCCCCTTCGGCAAACACCTTCACCTCATCGGCGCCATCCCCAATATCTTCTTCCGCAAGCTGGAGCCCAAAGGAGCCGTCTACCCCATCGATATGGAGGACATGAATATCGAGACCTACGGCGCCGGCTCCGTCGAAGACCTCCACTGGAAGCAACTCCTCGACACCTACGCTTGCACCGAATGTGGCCGCTGCGAGCACTACTGCCCGGCCTACAACACCGGTAAGGCGCTCAACCCGATGATGATCATCGAAAACATCAAGGAACACCTCCGTGAGAAAGGTGAGACCGTCCTGCGCCACGGCGACGAGGAGGCCGCCGAGGAGTACCCCGAGTTGGCAGGCGGGATCATCAAGAAAGAGGAGCTCTGGGCCTGTACCACCTGCGGCGCCTGCGTCCAGAACTGCCCGGTGTTCATCGAACACGTCGACACCATCATCGACATGCGACGCTACCTGGCCCTCATGAAGTCCGACTTCTCCCCCGAGGTCAGCCGTACCTTCCGCAACATGGAGAATAACTCCAACCCTTGGGGCATCTCCTCGTCCTACCGAGGCGATTGGGCCGAAGACCTGGACATCCCCCTGATGAGCGAACTCTCCGAGGCCCCGGATTACCTCTTCTTCGTCGGCTGTGCCGGAAGCTTCGACGACCGCCAGAAGAAGGTCACCAAGGCCTTTGCTAAAATCCTCAAGGCCGCCGATATGTCCTTTGCCATCCTCGGCAAAGAAGAAAATTGCACCGGCGACCCTGCCCGCCGCATTGGTAACGAGTACCTCTACTGGATGCTCGCCAGCCAGAACGTAGAGATCCTCAACAACTACGGCGTCACCAATATCATCACCACCTGCCCCCACTGCTTCCACACCATCGGCAAGGAATACCCCCAACTCGGCGGCGACTACAACGTCCTCCACCACACCACCCTCATCAAGGACCTGCTGGAGCAGGGTAAATTGGAACTTGCCCCTGGGGCCGACCGCAATATCACCTACCACGATTCCTGCTATATCGGCCGGTGGGATGATAACTACGCCGATCCACGAGATGTGCTGGACGCCGTTCCCGGCGTCGTCCGTCAAGAAATGGAGCTCAACAAGGAGCAGTCCTTCTGCTGTGGCGCCGGCGGCGGACGGATGTGGATGGAAGAGACCAAGGGCAAACGCGTCAATATCGAGCGTACCGACCAGGCCCTGGCCACCAACCCCGACGCCGTGGCCGTCAACTGCCCCTTCTGCCTGACCATGTTCGACGACGGCCTCAAAAACCGAGGCGCCGACGACGTCGAGCTCTTGGATCTTGCCGAGATCGTCGCCGATGGGCTGGTGGAAGATGAACTCGATCACCCCATCGAACCCGCCGCTGAGTGATCATGTGGCCAGGGAGCCCGCCGGCTCCCTGGCATTTCCTCCAACCAAGGGCCTTTTATGTCGGACGCCTCCTCCCGCGATCTTGGTTCCATCGATCCCACCGTCGCCAACCTCATCACCGACGAGGACCAGCGACAGGAGCAAACCCTCCGACTCATCGCCAGCGAAAATTATGCCTCTCAGGCCGTCCGAGAGGCCACGGCCTCGCGCTTGACCAATAAATACTGCGAGGGCTACCCGGGGCGCCGCTATTACCAGGGTCAACAAGTCGCAGATACCGTCGAAGATCTGGCGCGCCAACGAGCCTGCGACCTATTCGGCGCCGACCATGCCAATATCCAGCCCTACTCGGGCTCACCAGCCAACCTCGCCGTCTACTACGCCCTCCTGGAATTGGGCGACCCCATCCTCGGTATGGGACTTCCCTTCGGTGGCCACCTGACCCACGGGTGGAAGGTCAACTTTTCGGGACGCTTCTACGACGCTCACCACTATGAGATCGACGCCGATACGGAGCGCCTGGACTACGACGCCATCCGAGACATCGCCGTCGACGTTCAACCCAAGATGCTCATCTGCGGAGCCTCCGCCTATCCTCGAACCATCGACTTCCAGGCCTTCCGCTCCATCGCCGACGAGGTCGGCGCCCTGCTGGTGGCCGACATCGCCCATATCTCTGGGCTTGTCGCTGCCGGCGTCCACCCCTCACCGGTCGACGTGGCCGACGTCGTTACCACCACGACCCATAAGACGCTTCGAGGTCCCCGTGGGGGCTTGATTCTATGCAAAGATGAACATGCCAAGGCCATCGATCGCGCCGTCTTCCCCGCCCTGCAGGGCGGGCCTCATATGAATGCCATTGCCGCCGCAGCCGTCGCCTTCCACGAAGCCTCCACCGACGCCTTTAAAGCCTACGCCCAGCAGGTCGTCGACAATGCTCGCGCCCTGGGCGATGCCCTCAGCGACGGTCCCCTACGACTGATCAGCGGCGGGACGGACAACCATCTACTGCTCATCGATGTCAGCGATGCCGGCATCAGTGGCGGTGAGGCCGCCACGGCCCTGGAACAGGCGGGCATTATCTGCAACGCCAACAGCATCCCTTTCGACCCCCGTGGCCCCTTCGACCCCTCGGGCATTCGTCTCGGCACGGCGGCCCTGACCTCGCGAGGCATGGGCACCGACGAGATGCATCGCGTCGCCACGTTTATCCTCGATGCCCTGGATGCCTCCGATGAGCCCGACGCCCTGACCGCCATCAGCGACGAGGTTTGCCGCTTCTGCAAGCCCTTTCCCATTCCGTAAGTTCTCTTTTATCCCACTCGGACTCCCACACCATGTATAACCTTCTAATCGCCACCGCTGTGGCCCTCATTACCACCGCCCTCTTCGGCACACTCCTTGGAGGGGAGTCATTCCGTCTGTGGTATGGCCTTATCCCCGGCATGATCGGTTTCGGTATCGCCTATTTTATCCTTGCTCGCCGGAGCATGAAGCAGGTTCAGGGCATCTTCACCCGCGCCCAGCGCCAGCTTCAGTCCCAGAATATCGACCAGGGCATCGAGATTCTCAAAGAGGCCTACGACCTCGGCAAATGGCAGTTCTTCGTCAAAGCTCAGGTCGACGCTCAGATCGGAAGCGTCCTCTATATGGCCCAGCGCTTCGACGAGGCCGAGCCCTTTCTGAAGCGGGCCTTCAAGAAAAACTGGACCGCCCGAGCCATGCTTGGAACCCTCTATTATAAGCGGAAGAAATATAAGGAGATGGAAACGGTCTTTGAGGAGGCCGTCAAAGCCAACAAAAAAGAAAGCCTTCTCTGGAACCTTTACGCCTATTGCATGTGGAAGTCCGGCCAACGCGACAAGGCCATCGACGTCCTCAATCGCGCCGTCGACAAATTGGGCGAGGAAAAACGGACCAAGAAAAACCTCAAGGCCCTCAAAAACGGCCGAAAGATGAAAATGCGCAACTGGAATATGACCTGGTATCAATTCCACCTCGACCGCCCGCCGGCACAACGCCAACAGGCCCGCTTCCAACGACGCTAACCGCTGACCTTCAAGGAGTTTTACCATGTCGAACCCCATCCCCCGATCGGAAGTCCCCGAAAATATCGGCCGCAACGACCCCTGCCCCTGTGAGAGCGGTCGTAAATATAAAAAGTGTTGCCAGCGGGCTCACCGATTGGCCGAAAAATCGGAGAAGAAAAGTCGCCAGGCGCACCAGGTCATCGGCAGCGCCACCAAACCCTGGAAGGTCCTCAAGGCGCTCCAGCAGGTCAACAGCGACAGCGCGCTGGGGTTATTCTTCAACCTCATCCACGATGGGTCTCCCCTGCGCGAGCGCTTTGCCTCCCGGGCAGCACTGATTCAGGCCGTCGACCAGGGAGACTTGACCCTACCGGCCGCCGATCACCTCCAATTTGCCCACATGCGCCTGGATGCCCCGGATACCTATCTCCTTCTTCGCGACACCACGCGCAGCGGCGATCAGGCTGGCTTTGAAATCATCACCCTCAGACGAAATGAAGTAGATGCTGACGGCCAGCTTCGAGATGTGGATCATGAGGGCTACCGCATTTGGGACGTCCAATCCCACAGCTTGGACCGCGACACCTTTGACGACCTCCCCACCATGGAACAGCTGGGCGTTCACTGGCACCCTGCCGACGATTAACCACCTACCCCCCTGCTGACTGAACCCGGTCCGCGACTTGTCTCGCTGGCCGGGTTCTAACATTTCTTTTCGATCCTGCCCTTTTAAGCACCTCCATCTTTCCTTATCGTTGAGGTAGACTCATTACGAGCCACAACTTGTTGCTGCTTGCTTCGACCACCTCTGTGGTCTCCACCGGGAGAATACCATGCTTACGCGATCCCTCGTCTCCGCAATTGCCCTTTGTATATGCCTGTTGCTTTCCCTTGGTGGCTGTGGTGACGATACCAGCAGCGGTGGCGCAAATGGCGACCCCGACAACCAGCAGCCCAATAATCAGACGTCGGAAAACCAGCAGCCCAATAATCAGACGTCGGAAAACCAACAACCCAACAACCAGACCGACAATCAGACCCCCAACAATCAAACACCTAACCAGGAAACCTGCGCCGACCTGGCTGATAGTTGCGGAGATTCCTCCGACTGCTGTGGCGATCTGACCTGCTTCGAGGGCCTCTGTACCGAGGCAGAAGATGCCTGTTTCGACGCCGATGACCCGTGCCAGTCGAGCAGTGAATGCTGTGGAGACCTGGCCTGCGACGACGGCTCCTGCACCGACTCGCCATCGTGCTCCGTCGAAACCGACTCCTGTGATAGCGCCGACGACTGCTGCGATGGCCTGGCGTGTGACGATGGCACCTGCGAGGCCACCTGCGCTGAGATCGACGAGAGCTGCTCCAGCGACGCCACCTGCTGCGGCGACAATATCTGCGTCAACGGCTTCTGCACCGACGAGACGTCGTCACCCCTATGTGAACCGGCCGGCCAGGACTGCGATGACAGCGACGATTGCTGCGACGGACTCTTCTGCAACGCCAACGACGTGTGCGGCGAATCCGAATTTTGTGAAGCCGTCGGTGAATCCTGCTTTAACGACGCCGAGTGCTGCTCCGGCGATTGCAACGAGGGCACCTGTGATCCCGGCGACGGCTTCTGCACCGCCGACTTTGATTCCTGCGACGCCTCCTTTGAGTGCTGCAGCAATAACTGCGTCGATGGCTCCTGCGAACCCGGCCTCTGCACCTCCAGCGGCGATTCCTGCGACGATGACGACGAGTGCTGCTCCAATAACTGCGACGGCGGCACCTGCCAGGCCGGCGCTTGCCTGGCCGGTGGCGAGACCTGCAGCGAGGACGACGACTGCTGTACCAATAGCTGCCAGGAAGATCCCGACGGCGAGCACCGCTGCGTCGGCGGCTCCATCTGCCAGGTGTCCAACGCCCCCTGCAATGAAAACGCCGATTGCTGCACCAACGTCTGCGACGACGGCTTCTGCGCCGACTTGAGCGGTGAAACCCTCGTCGACTCCCAGGCCCCCTCATGCAGTGTCGTCGGCGACACCTGCGAGGAACATAGTGATTGCTGCTCTCTGGCCTGCTTCGACCCCGGTCAGGGCTATAAGTCCTGCCAGTACCTCGGCGGGTGCCGAACGCGCGGAGAACTCTGCGAGACGGACACCGACTGCTGCCTGGAGGCCGATGGCTGTCAGACCGGTCCCAGACCCGGCGAGTCACTTGGTGGCTGCAGCGAATTCGAGAACTACTCCGGCATGGGCCGCTGCACCGAGGACGATGCCGGCGGTCCACGTCCCGCCGGCGAAGTGTGCAACGAACTCGACGGCTTCGACGAAGGTCACGCCTGCTGTGGCGAGTGTGACTGGACGGCCGCCGGTGTCCCCCGCTGCTTTGGCTTCGACTCCGGCTTTGAGTGCTACGACGACGGCGAGGAATGCGCCATCGACGACGAGTGCTGCACTGGCTCCTGCGAACCCAACCAGGACGGCGTCCTCGTCTGTAACCCCTGCGTCCCTGACGGCGACAGTTGCTCCGTCGACGGCGATTGCTGCGACGACTCCATCTGTCAAGATGGCCAATGCACCCCTCCCGACGAGATATGCCTCGACGATGGGGCCGCCTGTGACGAGGACAGCGATTGCTGCAATGACGATTGCGAGGATGGCGTCTGCGGCGGCGACCCCGACGGTCCTTGCGTCGACCTCGGTGACACCTGCGATGAGGATGACGACTGCTGCGAGGGCATCTGCGACCCCGACTCCAGTCAATGCGTCGCCGAATGCCTGGACGACGGTGAACTCTGCGACGAGGACGACGACTGCTGCAACGACAATTGCAACGACGCCGGCTTCTGCGGCGACGACGACGCCTGCGTGCCCGACGGCCTCTCCTGTGACAGCCACGACGATTGCTGCACCGGCCACTGCGCTGGCGATCAGACCTGTGGTGAGCCCGGCGATAGCTGCGCCCGTCCCGCCGAATTCTGCGAAGTCGATAGCGATTGCTGCGACGGCCTGAGCTGCGATAGCGACGACAATCTCTGCCAGCTCGTCTTCGACTAATCGTCCCCTGATACACCAACCACAAAGGCCGCTGCTCCAAAGCAGCGGCCTTTGGTATTTCTTAGCCCCTCACCGGGGGCGATCGCCATCTATCAAAACTCAAATTGCAGGCGATCCATCCGCGCCTGCTGGCGCTCGCGCCTGAGCGCGTAGCGGGCGATCGCCTTTCGATGAGGCTCCGAGATGGTGCAAAAGGTAAACGCAACTCCCCGGCGATCCTCTTCTTCATCGACTCGAATCACTCGCCCCACTGCCAGAACCTCCGGCGTATGCATGCTCGGAATCTGAATGCGTACCTTGGCAAAGTCGCCGACGCTCCAGGGGGCCTCCGACTCATCGCGGGACATCCAGAATCCGCCGTCATTGATCTCCATCCATCGCCGGTCCAGCGCCGACTGGTTATGGCGCTCGATGATTCGCTGGATTTCGATGACCTGTTGGCGAAGCGCCCGAACCTCATTGAGCACGTGGACCATCTCGGGGCGCAAGTCCTCCACGTGATCGCGCCAATCGATCACGTCATGGGCCACGCCTTCCGACTCGATGACCGCGGCGTCCAGTATCCGGGCCTCCAACTCCACGATGGCCTCCGGCTTGATCGCCTCCACCTCGCAGGGCAACTGACTGCGCACCCGCACCGAACTGCGGCGCTCCCGCCCCGTCTTCTCCGCCTCGCTCTTTGCTTTTGTCGTCATCGCGTCTTCTGTCATCGCCTTCCTCTCTTGGTGACCGGCCAATTAACCCAACGGGCTTCATCCTTATCGATCTTCTATGCCTCGTAAACTCCTTCGCTATATCTACTGCGTCAACGCCCCTCCCCGACCTCCCCTGTCGCCCGCCCCCTCCAACTCATCCTCCTCCGGCGACGCCTCCCCCAGAGCCTCCACCTCTCCGGCTTGCCCCCTTTCTTCAAATACCACCCGCTGATGGCGCTCCTCGCTGCGCTCCCAGCTCACCTCCATGACCTGCCGAGCTGACTCTTCTTCCTCTTCCTCATCGGATGGCCATAGCACCTCCAGTTCATGGCGATCCCCGGCATGGATGTCATCGCTCTCCCAACGTCCCTCTCCACGGAACTCTCCATCCACATAGATACGAGCATCCCTGCCGTCTTTGACCTGCACCTCCAACCGACCGAGTTTCGGAACCAACTCCAGATAATGGCTGGTCCCCTCAGCCCCCACTCGAAGCTCTATTTCACGAGGCTCATAACCCTCTTTTTCAAGCCGCAACTCATATCGCTCTCCCTCCTCGACCTCCTCCCACTGCATCGGGGTATCGCCCAGACGCACATCGTCGTAGAATACCCGCGCTCCCTCGGGCGACGTGGCGATCGAAAACCCGAGGCTCGCATCTTCCGCGCTCCCCCCCTGAACCCACCAAAAGCCGCCCCCCAGGGCGGCGACGATCACCACCACTCCCACCCCGATCAGCATCGTCCTCCCTCCCCCTTCCTTGACCTCCACCAACCCCTCGGGCTCCGTTCCCACCTCGTCCTGCACCTCCTTGTCGTCCATCTTGATCAATCGCGACGGATCGCTCTCGAATGGACGCACACCGGCATCAAATATGACGCTGTGTTCGCTGACCGTAAACACTTCGGACCCCATCATGGCCAATCCGCTGCTATCGGCCCCTCCTCCCCTCAAGGCTTCCACCATGGACGCCAGATCTCTCGCCCCGGCCATCCCAGCCCGCTCCCCGTAGGATCTTAGGGCCTGTTCAAAGGCCCTAGCACTTTCGAAACGGTGCTCCTTCTGCCGAGCCAACCCCTTCTCCAACAGCTCCGCCAACCCCCCCTCAAGTCGGGGAATCGCCTGTTTTACCGGCGGGAAATCGGCTCGCTTCACGGCACTCATCAATTCCCCATCGCTGACCCGATCGTAGGGGTGCCCACCGGCCAATAATTCATAGAGCACCATCGCCAGGGCGTAGACGTCACTTCGCCCATCGAGCCTCCCTCCGTGGGCTTGTTCCGGGCTCATATAATAGAATTTCCCTTTGATGACGCCCGCCCGAGTATGCTGAGCCCGCATCTCAGCCTTGGCGATCCCAAAGTCCACCAGTTTTACCTCTCCCGACAGGCTGACCATGATATTTTGGGGAGACACATCGCGATGCACGATCTCCAACGGCTGGCCCTTAAGCCCTCGTTTCGTGTGGGCATAATGCAACGCCGAGGCCACCTGAGCGCCGATCGCCACCGCGGCCCCCACCGGGAAATGGCGCCGCCCCTGCCGAAGCCGCTCTCCCATCTGTTTACAGTCCAGCCCGTCGATATACTCCATGACGATGAAGTACTGGCCGTCGATACACTCCAGGTCGAAGACCCCGCCGATATGGGGGTGTTGCAATTGCACCGCTAGCTTGGCCTCATCGACCAACATGGTGGCGAACTCGCGATCCTGCGAGTACTGGTCGTGGAGGCGCTTAATGGCCACCAATTGCTGGCGGCCTTTCGCGTCCTCTACCCCCGCCTTATAGATCTCGGCCATGCCCCCTGAGGCCAGCCGTTCCAGAAGTCGATACTTGCCAAATTTTTGACCGCTTTCTACCATCGCCTTGTCTTCTTCAGGTACCGGTTGCGCCCCCATTGTGGCGCATCTTCGCACTTTGGGCCACCCCGCTCACCACGCCGGGAGCCCCCTCTCTGACCCAGGGCCCTCAATGTCTTCTCAGGCCTATCCCGACGAGGCTCAACCCACCAAGATCGCCTACCTCGATGGCGCCCCTCAGCAGGTTCGCATCCGCCGGGCCCAACTGGTCATCAATCCCGGCACACCCGACGAATCCACCCTCAGTTTTGATGACAATATTATCTCCATCGGCGCCCTGGAGGACAACGACCTCGTCCTCGACGACGAGACCGTCAGCCGCCACCATTGCCGCATCGTGCAGGAAGGCGACCACTATCTCATCGAGGATCTCGATAGCACCAACGGGACCTTTCTAAACGGCGTTCGCATCCGCCAGGCCTACCTTACCTCCAACACGGTGATCACCGCTGGCAACGCCGATATCCGCTTTCGGCCCATCGATGAAACCGTTCCCATCGAGCCCAGTCAGGACGAACGTCTGGGAAAGATCGTCGGCCGCTCACGGGCCATGCGCGAGATCTTTGATATCTTGGAGAAAATCGCCCCCACCTCGGCGACCGTCGTCATTGAAGGCGAGACGGGCACAGGCAAAGAGGTCGTCGCCCAGACCATCCATGACATGAGCAAACGCAGCGACAATCCCTTCGTGGTCTTTGATTGCGGCGCCGTTCCCGAAAGCCTCATCGAAAGCGAGCTCTTCGGCCATGAGAAGGGAAGTTTCACCGGCGCCGTCATGAGTCGAAAGGGACTCTTCGAGATGGCCGAGGGGGGCACTATTTTCCTCGACGAGCTCGGCGAGCTCTCCCTGGACCTCCAGCCCAAACTTCTTCGCGTTCTGGAGCAGCGCGAGGTTCGCCGCGTTGGCTCCAACCAACCCATCCCCATCGACGTGCGCGTCATCGCCGCCACCAACCGAAGCCTGGAAGAGGAAGTCAAAGAGGGTCGCTTCCGAGAAGACCTCTTTTACCGCCTCAGCGTCGTCCGGCTCTTTCTTCCCGCCCTCCGCGAGCGTCGCGAGGACATCCCTCTTCTCATCGAGCACTTCCTGGACACCCTCGATTGCAACGTCACCCCCGACGGCCAACCCCGCCTCCATGGGGTCAGCCCAGAGGCCCTCAAGCTACTTGAATCCCATTCCTGGCCGGGAAATGTCCGCGAATTGGCCAATATCATCCAGCGCGCATGCTCCTTCGCTGAATCGGAGCATATCCAGCGACGCGATCTCCCGGACTACCTCACCGATCCCGATGCCGACGGTGGGCTATTCATCCACCCCGACAAGGAACAGTGGTCCCACGTTCCTCCCCGCCATGAGTTACAAGAACAACCCTTCAAGGAGGCCAAAGAAACCTGGATCGCCTCCTTTGAGTTCGACTATATTTCCGAGCTCCTCACGCGCCACCGGGGCAATATCAGCCAGTCCGCCCGGGAGGCCGACATCGACCGAAAATATTTTCGACAATTGATGAAGAAACATGGCATCGACGCCGATGAATTTGCCTAAGCCCCTATGGACTACCTAGGAGCCTGTTGCGTATAGCGGACCGAGTCCTCGCCGAGAAGATTTTGATGCCAGACTCGTTCGTATGACGACGTAATAGCAGCGCTATTCGGAGGAATACGAGCGATGTATGGCGTAAAATCGGCCGGCGAGACGATGCGGAGCTTATGTGCAACAGGCTCCTAGTTCAGGGCACCTCGAACGATCGTGCGTTCCCCACCCTCGATATGGACCTCCAATGAGAGCTTCCGATCCCCTCTCTGGAAGGTCAATTCCCGGGAACCGGCCTCCACAGGCAATTGCTCCCACCGCATGGGCCATACCAGAACTGGCTCGCTCCCATCGATGCCCAGGCTCCACATCCCGTCGGCCTCCAGATCCAGCACCAACCATCCCAGATCTTCCTCCTCCAGGGGCTCTCTCTGTTTCCACGCCTCGGCCTGCAGCTCTCCTTTGCCGAGGGCCGGAAAGCCCAACCAGCCCTCGTGATCGCCGATCGCAAGCTCGTAGCTCCGGTCCATCACCAGATCGGCCAGGGTCAGCGGTAGTTGACCATGGGCTCGCCCATCGAGGCTGACCTCCAACTCCTCATCGCCGTAGATCGTGAGCTGATCGTCGGCCTCCAATTTCAGGTCCAGCTCCAACTGCTGCTGTCCCTCCACCACCACCCCCTTGCGGATGGGCCTCAGCCCTTCGCCGCGAATCTCCACGATATATTCGCCTCGAGGGAGCGCGATGGACTCGCCCTTTACCTCTGGGCCGTGGGACTCATCGCCGACAAGAATCTCCATCTCCTGGGGTTGCTCCCCGGCCCACGACAGGATCAGCTCCCCCTTATCGGCCAGATCCGCCACCACCCGCGTGACCTCCCCCTCCACCACGGTCACCGTCCCCACCCAGGGGGGGTGGTCGGGGTGGTCAATTCGCACTTCATAATCGCCTGCCCCGAGCTCTTCCATGGTCAGGGGCATCTCCGCAGGAACTTCTTGGCCATCGATGGCCACGCTTAACCCCGACGCCGGTTGGGCTTCCACGATCATTCCACCCCACGTCATGGCTTCTGATTCCTCTTGCTCATCCCCCAGGATCACCCAGGCCGATGCCAATCCGGCGCCCACGAATAATAGCAACGCCCCCGCGGCGGCGATCACCAGACGGGTCGACCCACCGCCCTCGTTGGCCGACGGCCTTGCCTGGGGAACTGGCGTGGGCTCGGAGGTCACGGCATCCAGTCTATCCGTCTTTTTCTCATCGCCGGCGGCACGGGCCCGCGCGCCCTCTGGCTTGGCCATCGGTTCCGGGGTCAGCATGGCGGCGTCGATCGTCTGAGGCCTCGACTCCTCTTGCTCCTCAGGAAGCGATCGTCTGGCCTCGACCGACGGAAAATCTCCGGTGACCACCGTTTCCTCGGCTTCGTAGCGCGACGACGCCTCAATCTTGATCGGTCCCGATCGCGCCGGCACCGACTCCTGCTGGGGCGAGGCCTGGCCATCGCCCTCTGGAGCCTCGATGTCCTGGATCGTGTCCGGGGCGTCCTCCCAGTCGTCATAATCATCCAACTCCAGGCCCCCCGCCGCCACCACCGTGTGATTGGCCACGAAGCGATCGATATCCTCGTCCGCCTCTGGCGCCTCTTCCACATCCCAGATCTGGGTTGCATCGCCAGCCTGTTGATCCATATCCCCACCGGCCTGCCCTTCCTGGCTGACCTCGCGCCGCACATCATCGGCGCTATTGATGCTCCGAAACCGTTCTCGCTTCTCCCGCTCTTCCTCGAACTCCTCGTTGAATGAACTTCTCAGCCAGGTGGTCAGTTGCGAGCTGTGGTAAGGCGGCTTTTGTGTCCTTAAAAACGCCTCCAGATCGGCGGCGAACTCCGACGCCCACTGGTAGCGATTCTCCCGATCGGCGGCCAATGCCTTCATCGCCAGTTCATCGACCTCTTTGGGCACTGCCGGGTTGATCGACGACGGAGGCTTCACCTCCGGATCGCTGATCATCATCATGGTTTCGTATTGGTTAGACGCATTGAATAGCCGTCGATTGGTCAACAGCTCCCAAAATAGCGTGCCCATGGCAAAGATATCGCTTCGCCTATCGATGGTCTCTGCCCGAACCTGCTCGGGACTCAGATACCCGAATTTGCCCTTGAGTACCCCCGCTTTCGTCTTCGTGCTTTGAGACGCCGCCTTCGCCACGCCAAAATCGATCACGCGAACCCGACCATCCCAACTGACCAGGATATTTTGAGGAGAGACGTCGCGATGGATGATCCCCAGCGGGTTCCCATCTTCGTCGCATCGTCGGTGGGCGTAATCCAGCCCCTTGGCCACCTGAGCCATGATATGACAGCAGGTGTCGATATTGACGGTGGTCTTCTGGCGGCGCACATATTTCTGAAACGCCAACAAATCCTTGCCAGCGATAAACTCCATGACGATATAGTGGCTGGCCTGGAACTGCCCCAGCTCATAGGTCTGGACGATATTGGGATGGTCGAGACGCACCGTCAGTTGCGCCTCGTCGACGAACATCTTGATGAACTCGATATCCTCCGCCAGATGGGGCAGGATCCGCTTGAGGGCGAAATAGCGATCCGGGTCCGGAGCGTTCAGCGGCTTGGCCCGGAACACCTCGGCCATGCCCCCGACGCTGATTCGCTCCAACAGACAGAATTTCCCAAATAACCGAGGGTGGTCCAAAACGTTCAAACCTTGACCCGAGAAGCCAAAGCAGCACCCGCATCGCTTGCCGAGGGCCGCGTCGAAGTCGCCAAAGATGCGGCGAGTATAGAAATAGCGAGACAACCCCGTCAACGACCCCGTAGTTCTCTGGCGACTGGACAAATCACTCAGTCGTGGACACCTTTGCCCGCAACGCCCCTGTAGTGGCTCCATTCCCCCTTCGAGGATCCCATGAGCACCCCTGATATCTCCACCCGAAAAAGCGACCACCTCCGCCTATGCGCCGAAGAGTCCGTGGAGGCTCGCGTCAAGACCAACCTCCTGGATGATGTCCAACTGCTTCACGACTCGCTGCCCGGCCTCGCCGTCGACGATGTCGATATGAGCACCTCCTTTCTGGGTAAAACCATTGAGGCTCCCCTGCTGATCTCTGGCATGACCGGGGGCACCGACAAAGCCGGGCGGATCAACCGCGATCTGGCCGCGGTAGCCCAGGAATTTGGCCTGGCCATGGGCGTCGGAAGCCAACGGGCCATGCTCGATAATCCCAGTCTCGCTGACACCTTCCAACTCCGTGAAGTGGCCCCAGACATCCCCCTTCTGGCCAATATCGGTGGCGTCCAAGTCGCCCAGCTCTCCCCCGAAGAGTTGCTTCCCATCATCGAGGCCATTGACGCCGACGGCCTCGCCATTCACCTCAACCCCGGGCAAGAACTCATTCAACCCGAGGGCGATCGCGATTTCCGCGGCATCCTCAAGGGCATCCAGCGATGCGTCGAGGACCTCTCGGTCCCCGTGATCATTAAAGAGACGGGCTGCGGTCTCAGTCCTTCGGTGCTGGACCGGCTCGTGCGCATCGGCGTCTCCTGGGTGGACACCGCCGGTGCCGGGGGCACCACCTGGATTGGTGTGGAGTCCAAGCGCGCACAGGCCGACGCCGCCGACCTCGGCGAGCTCTTCTGGGACTGGGGGACCCCCACGGGGGCGTCCATCGGCTACGCGCGCCGGCGAGGTCTCAAGATCATCGGCTCCGGCGGCCTGCGCCACGGCCTCCACGCTGCCACCGCCATCGCCCTCGGCGCCCGCATGGCCGGCATGGCCCTGCCCTGGCTACGAGCGGCTCACGATGAGGGGCAAGAGGGCGCCCGACGCTTTGCTCGCGCCGCCACCGACGCCCTTCGCACGGCCATGGTGCTGACCGGATCCTCGGATCTCACCGAGTTGCGTCATTGCGGCCGCATCGTCGGCCCCCGCCTCCAGCGCTGGCTGGACGCCGACCCTCTGGCCCGCCAGCATCAGACCCCCCCCAGGCGCTGATCGAGCTTCCACCGGAGCGCTGCGCCCAACCCGTAGAGCACGGGCACCACAAATAAAGTGATCAGGGCCACCGCCATCCCACCCACGATGGGGACGGCCATTGGCTGCATGACATCGGCCCCGGCTCCATAACTCGTGAGAATCGGGAGCAGCGCCAGAATGGTCGTCGCCGTGGTCATGAGACAGGGTCTCACTCGTCGAAGTCCGGCATCCACCACGGCCTCACGGATCTCCTCCAGGCTCTCCGGCGCCTTGCGAAACCGCTGATCCAGATACGTGGCCATGACGATTCCATCGTCGGCGGCAATGCCAAATAGCGCGATAAACCCCACCCACACCGCGACGCTCACGTCGATCCCCTCGATGCGAAAGATCTCTCTAAGCGTCGTATCTTGGACGGCAATATCCAAAAACCAGGGCTGCCCATAGAGCCACAGCATGATGAAGCCTCCCCCAAAGGCCACGGCAATGGCGCTAAAGATGGACAGCGTCGTCCACACCGACCGAAACTGCAGATAAATCAGCATAAAGATGATCACCAACATCAGCGGAATCAGCATCTGCATTCGCTGTTCCATCCGCTTATTCTGCTCATATTCCCCCACAAACCCGTGCCGTATCCCCTCTTCGAACTCCACATCGCCCTGAGCCAGGGCCTCTTCCAGGGCCTCCTCCACGGCCAACACCGTGTCCACGGGACCATGGTCGCCGGCGCTATCAAACATCACATAGGCCACCCGAAAGGCGTCCTCCCCCCGGATCATCTCCGGACCCCGCTCGTAACCGACCTCCGCGACCTGACCGAGCGGCACCGTGGCGCCGTCAGAGGTTGCCAGCCTTATGGCCTCGATGGCCTCTGGCCGGTCCCGCTTCTCACGCGGGTAGATCACGCGCACGCCGAAACGGTGGCGCCCCTCCACGGTCTCCGTGACCCGACTGCCCCCGATCGCCGCCTGCATCGTCGTCTGAAAGTCGCTCATGGAGATGCCGTAGCGAGCCAACTCCCCGCGATCGGGCTCGATCGTGATATAGGGCTTGCCCACCGGCCGATCCAGATTGACCGCCCCGTGCTCCACCATGGGGTGATCCAATAATAGCTCCTCGACCTGACGACCGGCATCGGCCATCGCCTCCAGATCGTCACCCTGAATCCGGACCGCCATCGGCGCCCGAATCCCGCTCTGCAACATGACGATTCGCGTGCTGATGGGCTGTAGAAACGACGCCGACGTAAGCCCCGGGATGTGATCGGTGGCCGTCACGATCTCATCCCAGATATCTCGGGGTTCTTCGATATGGTCGCGCCAATTTCGATACGGCCGCCCCCCATCATCCTCCACGAGTTCCCCCGCCTCATCGCGAACAAACTCCCCATCATCATCGATCTCAAAGCGCAGCCGCTGGCCCTGAGCGTCTAGCTTATACTCGGGCTCGTAATTGATCACCGTCTCCAGCATCGACACCGGCGCCGGGTCCAGCGGCGTATCGGCACGTCCCAACTTACCAATAGATTCCGTGACCTCCGGCACCGACTCGATGAGTAAATCGGCCTGCTGGGTCATCTCAAGGGTCTCGCCCACCGACGCATGGGGCATGGTCACCGGCATGTACAGGAACGCCCCCTCGTCCAGATCGGGCATAAACTCCCGGTCCAGCCCCGAGACTTCATGGTGCAACCACTGACCCAGATCGCTCTCGTGAACCCGATCGGGCATCCAACCGAAAACCTGCCCAAAACCCAACCAGATGGTCACGCCCGACAACGCGATGGCCACGGGCACCATCAAAAACAGCATCCACCACCGCTGAAAAACCCTCAGCAGATGTGGATAGGCCAGGCGAAAGAGCCAGAATAGGGTCAACAACCCCGCGATGGCCACCACTACGAACACCATATTCGAGATGTGCCCTTCGCTCGCTCCAAGCGGCAACCACGATCGGGCCAATAGCCAGGCCATCGCCAGCGCCAGGGCCGCCAATCCCACTCCTTTATTGGCCCAGGACAGCCCCGTTCTCACTCGCTCTTCCAAGCCCTCACTGATGTGCTCCAGCACCGCCTCTGCTCCCCAGCTAAGTGCCGCCACGACGATCGCAACACCCAGCCATGCGTCCACCACGCTCCCCACCCCAACGCCCGCCGCGATCAAGGCCGCTGTGATGCCCGCACGCATCCACCGCCTGGCCCCCCACCGACGCCCCATCAGCACCGATGCGGCCACGGGAATCACGATCAACGCGATCACCAGACTGGCCACCAGGGCATATGTCTTCGTAAACGCCAACGGCGTAAATAAGCGACCTTCCTGGCCGGTGAGTAAGAAGACGGGCAAAAAGCTGATCACCGTCGTCGTGATCGCCGTCACCACCGCCGGCGCCACCTCGGCGGCCCCATCGCGTATCGCCTCCATCCGGCTGCGTTCATCGCCCTCCTCATTGAGGTGTTGGGCGATATTTTCCGTCACGATAATCCCCATATCCACCATCGTCCCGATGGCGATGGCGATCCCCGCCAGGGCCAATACATTGGCGTCCACCCCGGTATATTTCATGGCCACGAAGGTCATCAGCACCGCCAGGGGAAGAAGCCCCGAGACCAACACCGACGCCCGCACGTGGAGCATCAATAATAGGATCACCAAAATCGTGATCAAAATCTGTTGGGACAGCGCCGTGCTCAACGTCCCCAACGTGCGGTCAATGAGCTCGCTGCGGTCATAAAACGGCACGATCTCCACCTTCGACATCGTGCCATCCTCTAACTCCCTCTCCGGTAGCGATGGCGCCAGATCATCGATGGCCTCTTTGACGTTGTCGATCACCTCCTGGGGGTTGGCCCCGTAGCGGGCCGTCACCACGCCACCGACGGCCTCTACACCGCCGCGGGTCAGGGCGCCGCGCCGCGTCTCCGGCCCCTGCGTCACCCGGGCCACATCGCCCACCGTGATCGCCGTGCCCTCCTCGCTTCGTATCACGGCGGACGCCAGATCCTCCTCACCGGCCACGAACCCGATCCCCCGGACCATATACTCCACGCGGTTGATCTCCGTCGTGCGCGCCCCCTGCTCCTCATTGGCCGCGCCGACCGCCGCCGCCACATCGCTCAGCGTCAATTCGTAGGCCCGAAGGGCGTCCTCATCGACCTCCACCTGATATTCTCGGACCTTGCCTCCAATGGACCCCACCTCGGAGACCCCACCGGCACTCATCAACGCCTGGCTTATCTCAAAATCCTGCAATGCTCGTAGCTCGTCGTCATCCCACCCCCCCACGCGTTGCCCCTCCGCGTCGCGGCCCTCCAGGGTATACCAAAAGATCTGCCCCAGCGCCGTGGCATCGGGCCCCATCTGGGGCTGCACCCCTTCCGGCAAGCTCTGCGCCGAGATGCTCGACAACTTCTCGTTGAGCCTCGCCCGGCTCCAATAGTAGTCCACGTCCTCCTCAAAGATGACGTAGATCGACGAAAACCCCTCCATGCTTGAGCTTCGGATGGTCTCCACGCCGGGAATCCCCTGGAGCTCCGTGCTCAACGGATAGGTCACCTGCTGTTCGACGTCGTAGGGCGCTCGACCGGGCCACTCGGCGTACACAATCTGCTGGTTTTCGCCGAGGTCCGGGATGGCGTCCACCGGAACCCGGTCTTGCTCCACCTCGCCCAGCCAGGCCATGGGGCCGGACTCCGCCTCCAATACCTCGCCCCAGTCGAAGGGGGCCACATACATGCCCCACCCCACGGCCATCAGCACCGCCATCGCCACGACCAGCCGTTGATTGAGGGCTGCCTGAATCCATCCACTCCAACGCGTGGTATCCCGCTCAGTGGTCATCGTGACCTCCCTCGTCCTCTCGGTGCTCATGATCCTGGTCGTGATCCTGGTCGTCGCCCTCTTCCCCTTCTTTTTTGGTCAACCGCATTCCACAGTTGGGACACTCGTCATCCCCCTTTTCCGGCTGCGCCCAGTGGGTGGTGCCCATATCGCAATACCAGACCCCTTCGGGTAATTGCTCCGGATCGATGGGTGGCTCAAAGCTTACCCCTTCGTCGGGAACCTCCACGATTTCATCGTCCGTCATCGGCGACGCACCGCTGTCATGGGCCGTGCTCATCATCGTCGGTCCACTTCGCACCTGCAGTTCGGCGTCGATGCGAAAGGCCCCTCGCGTGGCTACCCGATCGCCCTCGGAGAGCCCCTCTCGAATCACCTGCCGATCCTCGACGACGGGCCCTATTTTTACCGGCTGAGCCACAAATCCCGGCGGATCAATCGAGGTGTCGTAGCGATATACCAGCGATCGCTCCCCCGTCCAAAGCACGGCACTTCGAGGCACGGATAGTACCTCTTCCTCGTCCCTCATCTCGATGCGCCCGGTGACATACATCCCCGGTCGAAGCATCCCCTCCTGACTATCCAACACCACTCGCGCGTAGGCCACGCGTTGTCGGCTGTCCACGCGCGGAGAGATGAAGTCGATGCGCCCCTCCAGGGTCTCTTCCTTCATCGCTGCGATCTCCAATTGGACGGGCATGCCCTCGTGCACTCGCCCCAGATCCCGCTCATCGATCTCCAGTTGGGCCCATAGGGTGTCCAGCGCCGCCAACCCCAAAATCGGATCGCCGGTATCCACGTAATCGCCGGAGGTCACGAAGCGCTGCTGCACCGTCCCGCTGGCCGTGGCGAACACATCGATTGTCTCTCGTGGCTCCCGGCTTTCCTCCAACTCCTCGATCTGGCGCGACTGCAGCCCCAATAGCCGCAACTCCGTCCGCGCCGCCTCCACCGATGACTGGGCCGCCCGCTGACGACGCTCGCTCTCGGCCTCCCTGGCGTGGTCGCGGTTGTTGAGTGCCTGAACCAGACTCTTCTGCGCCGACAAGACCTCCGGACTGTAGACCCTGGCCAGTAATTGACCTCGCTGAACCCGCTCGCCCGTCGACCGTACGCGTAGCTCCTCGATGCGCCCCCCCGTCCAGGCACTGAGTTCCACCTCGGCGTCCTCATTGACCTCCAACCGCCCAAAGGCCCTCAACTCCCCGCTCAGGGCGCTGGACTCCACGGCCTCCATCTGCACCTGAGCAAGCCGCTGAGCCCCCTCGGACAAGCGCACCGCCGGCATATCATCGTCGTCATCGGCCTCGTCGGCCGGCACCAGATCCATATGACAGATGGGGCACGTCCCCATTTCTGGCTCCCGGATCTGCGGATGCATCGGACAGGTATACTCGCTGGCCCCCGCCTCCTCCTCCGCCGCTTCATCGCCGTTGTCTTCGCCTCCCGTGCACCGACCCAGTCCGTAACTCATCAGAGCAACGACCACGACCAGGGCAACCCATTTCCCGTATCTCTTCCATTGACTCATCGCTGACCTCCCATGGACTCCGGATAGGCCCATCGGGCGTCCTGCCCGAGTCGACCACCGCTTAATCGTTGAATTTCTATCTGTTTTTTCACGGCTTCTCCCCGCAACTCGATCAGCCCCTGCTCAACCTCGACCTCCTGATTGAGGGCCGTCAAAAAGTCCGACGCGCTGCGCTCTCCAAGCTCCATCCCCACCAGCACTTGCGCCGCCAGATCCCTGGCCAGCGGTGCCATTTCGCGCTGATAGCGCACCTTTCGTTGCTCCAGGCGCCTCCAGGCGTCGTAGACCTCTCGGGCCTCGGCGATCTGATCGCGTACACGCTGCGAGGTGGCTAACGCCGCTGACTCCGTCCCCGCCACACGAGCCGACGCCTCCCGATCATAGCTCGAGCCCCACACCGGCAAATTGAACCCCACCCCCAGGTGGACCATCTGATCCCTGGGGCCATCCATCTCCCACATCGGCGCTTTATTGCTATAGCCCACCATGATCGATGGCTGTGGTCGTCGACGCTGGTCGACCAGGGCTAGCTCCTGCTGGGCCTGCTGCTCGCGGGCCCGATCCACCTCCACCTCCGGGGCATAGGCCTCGACCCACCCCGCCAGCTCCTCCCACGCCGGCGGCTCCATCTCCCAGGCCTCCCATCCCATGGCCTCCCACTGAACCTCCCCCTCCAGCAGCCCCCCGAGCCGGGCCAGCGCCTCATCGCGACGGGTCTCCAACTCATCGCGGCGGTCCAGCGCCTGCTCTCGCGCCAATTCCAACTGGTAGAATTGGCCGTGGTCCTCCCCCGTGACCCCAGCGGTGGCCTCCAGCACCCCCAGGGAATCGTCGATCAGGCCCACCTCATCGGCGACCTGATCCAGCAGCGCATCCACCGTCTCTAACTCTACCAGCACCAACCGAAGCTGCTTCATGGCGTCCATCGCCACCATCCGCTCCTGGTGCTCAGCAGCCTCGGCGGCGGCCTCCAACGGCGCCGCCTCCGCCGCCCGAGCCCCTGGCCACCGAAGGGGCTGCATCAACTCCACGGCGTGGCCTACCGTCCGGTGCTCCCCCCAGGGAGCCCCCACCTCCAGCATATACTCCACCATCGGCTCCGGTCGCTGCCCGGCCACCCACTCCGATTGGCCACGAAGCTCCATGACCTCGCCGCGTGCCGCTTCTAGCCCCGCGTGCTCTTGGAGAATCCGCTGATCCAGTTCCGCCAGCGGCTCCGAGCCTGCCCGTGCCTCCACGGCGGTCGCCGTCACGACCACGCATAGGCCCACCATCGCTAATTGTCTCATTGCTTCCTGCCCCGGACGCACCAGCGCCCGCATTGATGCCCAGTTTATTCAAGCGTCGTCGCAGCTCAGCCCTCACCGCACATAGCGATGAGGCACTGGGATCAAATCAGCAGTCTTTCAGTCTGTAGGTAGGTCAACCGGCCGTTCTCCAGAGACCTCGATGGGTCCAGGGACGGTTCATCGCTCTCCAGTTCATCGGCCCGTTGCAATCGATCGGCCAACCAGATCACGGCCAGCGCCGTGGGTAGCCAATCGCTCATCTCATCTTCCGACGGCGACACTTTAAGGGTCGCCTCCGAGGCGACGAATTCAGCGGTCCCCGCCTCCGTGACACCGCTCTGGGAGCAAGCGCCCCCCTCGCAGCAACAGTCGGACGTCGGTGTTTCTGGCGTCTCCTGATCGGTCTCCACGACGGTGGAGGGACAGCAATCATCGCTATCCTCTTCTCCTGTTCCCATCGCCCAAGCCGTGGAGCACAGACAGGGCAGCAGTACCATCGCCGCAAAGACAGCAAGGCCCGTCAGCCCTCCCCACCGCCTCCTTGTGCGCATGTTCTGGATCATCGCTATTCGGTCCTCTGACCGTCGGTTATCTTCCCCTTCACCGTTAGCCACCGTTCATGGATCGGTCAAGTCTCGTCTGACTCTTCCTCCTCCTCCACAAGCTGCCCTTTTCTCAGCCCTGCTTTCACGGTTCGCGTCGCATCGACTCTCAACACCGCGTTCTCTCCGGGCCGTATCCCCTGCCCGAAACGCCTCGCGAATACCTGGGTCATCTCCGCCCCCATCAACATGATCATCCACGAATAATACACCCACACCAGGATCACGGCCAAGGTGCCCGCTGCCCCAAAAATCGTCCCCACCCCCGAATACGCCACATAAGTACTCACCCCGTACATCCCCACCGAAAACAGCATCGACGTCAACACCGCCCCCAGCCACACGTCTCGCCAGGCCATTTCCACGTCCGGCAACAGCTTATAGACCAGCCCAAATACCACCGTAAAAAAGACCAACCACACCGCCTGATCGGTCCACGCCCATATCTGAAGTTCCTGGCCGAACCAATCGTACCAATAATTCTCCGCCACCCTCAGCGCCGCACTGCCCACCAACACACCAAAGATCGCCAGGCCAAAGAAGAGCACCATCGTAAACGCGATCAGACGTCGCTTCACCGTATATACCACGCCCGACTCCTTGTCGGGCTCGACGCCCCAGATCAGGTTGAGCACGTCCTGAAGGGCCGAAAAGATGACCAATGCCCCAAAAAGCATGGTCCCCAGGCTTATTAGCGTCGCTCCCAGGCCGGTGCCCGTCTCCCTGGCTTCCCGAAGCATATTCTCCACCAAGCGGGCCCCCTCTCGCCCGATAAAGTCCTGTAGCGTCGCCACCAACTGCCCCTCCACGGCCTGTTCTCCGAGAAAGAAGCCCGCCACCGCGATGGTGATCACCAGCAGAGGCGCCATGGAAAATACCGTATAGTAGGCCAGTGCCGCCGCATGGCGCAGCGCTTTATCGTCCAGCCACTCCTTCACCGATATCGATACAAAGCTTCGCACCGGCTCCAGGGCCCCCCAGATTGCCTTTGCCCTGCTTCGCCATTCCATATCGCCCTTTTCTTAAGCTCCACGCAGCCCTTATACTTCACCCCAACTCCCGAGGCTCGCTCCGAGTCGATGTATGCGGCGTCAACAACGTCGCCACCATCACCCGGGGCGTCAACTCAGGGAGATCGGAATGTTGGTGTCTTGGCCACCGTTTTCCCGATCCCGGCTTCGGTGGTTAGCCCTTTTGACTTTCTCTTTCCAACTCGTGGAACCTATGGCGTCTGTTATCAAATCCTTCTTCTCTCGTGATTTTGAGTACTCTCCGTTTCACCGCGTTCTGGAGATCCTCGCCATCTTGGGCTTCTTCGTCCTCGTCGGCATTATTGCCGTGCGCGTGGCCATCGGCTTTTCGGCCTACGGATGGACCACAGCTCTGTGGGTCGTGCCGCTAACAGCCCTGGTGGGGTACCTGGCCGCCGACCTGGTCTCTGGTATCGTTCATTGGCTGGGCGACACCTACGGCACTGAAGAGACCCCTGTATTGGGCGACAACTTCATCAAGCCGTTTCGCGACCACCACGTCGAGCCCGAGGGCATCTGCCACCACGACTTCGTGGAGGTCAATGGCAATAATAGCATTGTCCTGGCTCTCTATATGGTTCCCGTGGCCATCTTTCTTTCCGACCCCACCCAGATTTGGCAATTTCTTTTCCTCAGCGGGTCCATCTTCTTTACCCTGGGGATCTTTATGACCAACCAATTTCACAAGTGGTCCCATGAGCCCGACCCCCCGGGCTATATCCGGACCCTCCAGAAGTGGCACCTCATTCTGCCCAGCGACCACCATGACGTTCACCATACGGCTCCCTTTGACACCTACTACTGCATCACCGTCGGCTGGATGAACCCCATCCTGCAGCGCCTGCAGATCTTGGAAGGCATCGAGCGGATGCTCAAGTCTGTCTTCGGCATCCGCACTGCCCGTGACCAGAATGAGGCCGTCTAACCCCCAGACGACTATCAGGCCCCAAATTTATTGAACCGTCCAGCCTCGGCCAGCGCCAAGGGCATCAGGTCCCTGGACGCGATTTGGCCGAGGCTTCCCTTTCTTATTTCCAACTCATCGAAGGCCTCCGCGCCTCCGGCGAGCACCGTCTTGGACCACAGCGCCGTCGGGATGGGGTGCCAGGAGTGGTCCCCCAATACGCAGGGCGTGCAGTGATCCCCACTCAGGGCCACCACATCAAACCCCATCTGCGCCGCCTCCCCGAATAGCTCATCGCAGGCCTCGAAGATCTTCACCTTGGCGTCAAAATCCCCATTGTGGGCCACACTATCGGTCTCTTTTATGTGGAGATAAAAGAAATCGTATTCCTCAAAGTGTTTTTTAAGCGTCGCCACCTCATCGGCGTGCTCCATCCCATCGACCTCCAGCACATCCATCCCCACCAGGCGAGCGATCCCCTTATACATTGGATACGTCGCAATCGCCGCCGCCTTAATTCCATAAAGGTCTTCCAGCGTCGGCAGTTCCGGCGGATTTCCGATACCTCGCACCAAGAGCCCCTGAGCCACCTCATCGTCGGCCAGTTCCTCGTAGATCTGCTCCACCAACTCGGTGACCACACGGGCAGCCTTCTCCGTGCCCTCCTCTCCCGTGGCCACGTCCAGCGGCGACAGGCCCTCCTTTTGCGGATCCGAGTCTCTCAGCGGCCCCTTCAGCCCCTGCCCCCTGAGCAACAGTGCGCAGCGATGTTCCTTTCCCGGAAAGACATAGATCTCCACCCCATCGAGTTGAAGCGTCGCGCTCAAACGCTCGCACAGTCTGCGGCTATCCTCCGTGGGCGGCCTCCCTGCGCGCCGATCACTGACCACCGCCTCCTCCCCCTTCCACTCCAGGGATGCGAAGTTTCCGCGCATGGCCAAGTCGCCCGCCTGCGGTTGCACCGGCCCCACCCATTCTCCCTGATGATACGCCCCTTCGGCCCCCAGGACCTCCAGCACCCCTCGGGGAAGATCAAATTCATCCAGCGGATATCCGAATAACGACAGGTGCCCCGGTCCACTGCCAGGCGTCACGCCTGCCCCATGAGGTACCAGCCCCCCGCAACTGGCGCGCTGCGCGAAGGCATCCATCTTCGGGATATGCGCCGTCTCTAACTCCGTCTTGCCCGTCTCTGCGTGGGGCAGGCCGCCAATCCCATCAAAGATCCAAAAGAGGATCTTACTTTCGTTTTCAATCGCCAATTCTTGCAATGCTCTGAGACGCTCCATCGTCGCTCCTATTACTTATGCTTGGGTGACCCCTCGGGTTGTTCCTGCGCCTTGGGTCAGTCGAATGTCTCGTCGGGGTTGCCCAGAGGCTCCCCGCTGATCTCTGCTTCCACCACCGTCAAATAGCTCTCGGCCTCACCGTGACCCGGTTCCAACTCCAGGACGCGGCACAGGCTGTCGCGCGCGTTGCGCCATTGTTGACGGCGCCTGGCCAACTCCGCCTGTTTCAAGAATAGGGGGATGGCGTGATCGAGCTTATATTCCGGCATGATCCGCTTTCGATAGGCATGGCGCGTCTCCCGCTTGGCCAGCGCCGCGTAGGCCGCCTCCAGGCGCTCGTTGATCTCGGCGACCTTCTGATGCACCCCTTCCTCCAATGCCTCCGGGATCCCCGCTGGATCGAATTGCTCCTTGAGCCGCTCGTAGGCCTCGGCGATCACCTCCGAATAACTGGACCAGTGAACATTGAGCACCTCAAAATAACTGGCCTTATGCACACTCAGGTGCTTGACCGTGATATTTTCTCGCAACCGCTCACGCACCACGGTGTCATGCAGGGATCGGTCAAAGCGGATCAACCCCATGCGGTGTAGCGAGAAAATAACCGCAAACGACTCACCGGGGCTCAAGGCACTCTCTGTCAGCGCCTCGCGCATCCGCTTTCGACCGTTCATGCCTCTTTCCACCAGTTGGATATGCCCTTGCTCAACCAGGGCTCGCTCCAGCCTCGGTCGCTCCTCTTCCAACACCTCCGGGTAGGTATCCAAGACCTCTGAGAGATGTTCATCCCGTTGGGAGGCCGGCATCTGTTCCAAGCGGCGAAATAGCCTCTCAAAAATAATTCGCTCCACCGCCACGTGCACTCGCAGCGGCGGTTGAGGTAAAAATCCGGCCGGCAAGGCTTCCGCGGCATAGAGACTGACCTGCCCCTGCTCCACGCCGCATAACTCCCGGACCAAAAAGGTCAGGCGACCAGCAATGGCCTGGCGCAGCGCCTCGGGGTTCATAATGTCCAGGTTCAACAGGCTTCGGGCCACATTCATATTGAGTTCATCGGCGTGGGCCGCCGCCATCGCCAGATCGCGGCGATCGATGCGATCCGCTGCCAATAGCATCGGGCCCAGTTCCTCCTCAGTGCGCCTGGGTTCCCGGCTTCGCTCCACGATCAGGCCCCCATCAAAACACCACTGTTCGCGCTGGCCCGAGGGTCGTTTGAGCTCCATCATCCCCGTAAAGCCATTGGCCGATAATTGCAGCAAAATGTCGAGGATCCGATCGGAGGCCAACGCCTCGATGCGATCGGCCTCCCCGATAGGCTCGATGAGCGGCGGCGCCGGACCGTAGACCTCGCTGGCATCGCTCATGCCCTCCCGAGCGATGCCGGGCTGCATGATATGAATATCGGGGGCTGGTAACTCCACGGTGCGCTGCGTGGTGGAGCGCACCATTTTCCGGTGGGGTCCCGTATGAGTCATCTTCACCGACGCCCCACGTGTGGCCGTCACCGAGTTCTTAAACGAGCGATCCAGACGCTCCGTGCCCTCTACCACCAGTGCACCCATGCCTTCATAGGTCAACGACGCCGGCGGCGGCCCATCCTCGCCCTCCTCCTCGCGGGCAGCCGCCCTCTCCATTTCCTCGCGAATCGCCTGCAACGCCAGCCGATCTTCTCGCCCCAACCCGGACACCTCGATCGCTATCCCCCGGTCGGAAATATTAACCACCCGCCCCTCCGTCTCCAGGGCCAGATGATGGTCGGGAAAGCGAAGCGCTACCATCAGGACATCATTTAACTGAGGCCTCGGATCGAGCTGTATCAGCAGCGCGCCCACCTCCAGGACTTGATGCAGAACGCTATTGATCGCCCCCTCATTTTCCACATCGATCTGTACCGAGCCGAGTTCGCCGGCCCCTGGCAAACTAAATTGCGAGGGAAAGAGTGGGCTTACCACATTGCTATTGATGCGGTTCGTCCACCCGCTCGATCGCCGCTCACCGGCAGAGCTTTGTTCCAAGGCACGACGTCGCTCGACCAAAATATCGTTCACCACCCCCTTGATGGCTTCATCACTCAACGCGGCGTAATCTTCCAATAGTGCCCCCAACTCCGCCTGAAGCCGGGCTTGCTCATCCGCGTTCTTATTCGCCGTCATAGACTTTCGTTCCTCGATTCGTCGCTAATGGAGTGCTAAACGGTGATGCCATGGTCACCGCCCCAGGTATCCGGTGTCAACGCCTGGCCCTTATTTCGTCGATGCCTCGTCCTTCTCTGGCGCCTCGTCCTTCTCTGGCGCCTCGTCCTTCTCTGGCGCCTCGTCCTTCTCTGGCG